>NZ_JBALVR010000015.1:0-50699 GCF_036960315.1 Psychroserpens sp.
AAAGTGTTAGCGACCGGCTTTATTTCGACTTGTTTTTCTTTTAATATTTTTTAATGTTGGAATCCAAATCATAAATATTTCACCACAAATTATTGGTACAAATGAAAAGAAATACTCATTTACAGTTCTGCCAAATGTTGGGTCTTCAATTTGTCCAAATAAAAAGTCCAATGGGATTATCCCTCCAATTCTTACAGCTACAAATGAAAGTATGCAGATATAACTTCGAACCATAAATTGTTGATGTGCTTTTATATTTCCATTTTTCACGCACCACCAAGCTGAAAAAGTAGTAAAAAGGACCAAAACAGCTAAAATAAAGAGTGAAACTCTACACGGCAAGCAAGAACTTATTAGTGATAGCCTAATCGCCGATAAACCTGCGATAAATGCTCCAATGATGTAAACTTTCCCTGTTAGTCTGTGAAAGTTCAAATATTTGTTTCTAATCCATTTAGAGAATTGTATTGGTCCGGTCAGTAACGCTAATGTTCCGCCTATTAAGTGGGAGCTTACCCAAATCGGGTTGTTAATGTAACTATCACTTCTATATCCAGTAAAATAAGCACCTACATTTTCCAGAAAAAAATAAGCTGATAAGCCTATAATTATTGTCCAAGAGATCAAGAATAGTAATCGTTCAATTATTTTCATATAGTTACGATGTTTTTGGTCGCTTGTCGCTAACGTCTACGCACGAAGTTAAATCTTATTATCTTATTTTATTTTTTCATTTTTAAAGCCAAATCCAATCCCGATAATTATTGGGATGACGGCCTTAGTTTAAAGCTCTAAACTTTGGGTTAAGCACCAAAACCCGTATTAACTATAGCCATTGTTGTAAGCCGTTTTTCTCGCAATAATTGTCTGTATTCGGTTAATCGGTTCATTGAATTTAATCTCCAGTCCACTTTTTTCAAGAAAGCCCACAATTTCATTTGGGGAAACCCGCACCTTTTCATAAGAACTTACTTTTTGAGTCCATTCGCCCTTAATTTTCTCGTGTAGCAAATCTGTAACCTTTACTTTTTCCGTTCCGTATTCTAGTATGCAAGTTAAAATTCGGTCGGTAGAACTTTTTACTGGAATAAATCTTTGACTGTCATTTAGTTCATTCGAATAGTCACGAAAAGTTAGGACTAAATTCCCATTGTCTAATAAGATATCTTTCGCATCTTCAATTATGTTCTTAATTTGTTCTTTGTTTTCAAGATGTGTAATCGTGTCACCACAACAAATTATCAGTTCGGGTTTTAAGTCCTTAAATTTCAAAACATTCCTGATGTTTAATAACTCAATATTTATTCCCACTCCTTTCAGGTTGGATTGTAACTCGTCCAATAATTGCTGATTAAAGTCTACCGCTGTAACTTCAAATCCCAATTCTTTTAAAGCAATGCTTTGAATTCCATTACCTGCTCCTAAATCAATCGCAACTTTTGTGTTATTGGGTTCAATTCCGTTATCGACTAAAAAATCTTTAAAAGCCGTTGATTTAGATTCCAAATCGCCAAGCATCCAAGAATAGAAACTTGCTAAGTGATTTTCGTAATGTTCTTTAACTTGCATAGGTTTTCTTTAATGGTTTACAATGGATTTGTGTGTTGTTAGTGGCGTTGGCAATAACTAAGTTAGTAAAACAAACCGAACCAGAGGAAATTCCGCAGGATTTTCCGAGTACGCACAAAACAAGCAATTAAATATACACGTTGTTGGCTGTAGTTTTTAATTAGTATGCGTTTTTTAATTATTCCTTTCCCAAATTTCCTTTTCAATACTTCTATACAATTCGTTGTAAGCATATAGGTGATTTGCAAAAATGAAAACAACTCATTTTTTTTATGGTTCTATAATCGAAATAGTTCTAACATCTGCAGATCCACTAACATTTTCTACTAAAATTGTTATATAATTTTTTGGCTTTTTTGGAATAGATTCAATTAAGACTATCTACTAATTAAATTGTTGACTAAATAGAGCTATTTGCAAAAGTTTAGTTTAACGTTTAATAAAACGTTTAACGACCTGCTGATTTTTAGAGCCTATTTGAAGTAGGTAGATGCCCTTTGAAAGTTTGTCTAAATCAAGTCTTAATGTTGTTGAAGATGATTGTTCAATGTTCACTTCTCGTATCGTTCTACCAGTAATATCAAAAAGTGTAATGTTAGATGTGTCAATTATAGTATTCGATTCTATCATCAGAAACCCATTGGCTGGATTTGGATAAATGATTGTTTTATTACCTGTATGTTCTATTAGGTTAAGCTCATCATACTCTAAATAAACATCATCCAAAACAGCTGAAGAATATTCCGCTCCCAAACTTATTGGGTCGATAATTTCCATTTTAATCATTACAGTAAAATATTCGTATTCTTCTTCTGATTCATAGAAGTCACTAAGATCTATTTCAAAATCTGTAAACTCTTCGATAAGCTCTGTAGTTGTAAAATACTTAGAGCGTTCGGGAAAATTTCCTGGGTAGATATCGTCGACTAATGATAAGGAGTCTTCTGCTGTTGAATAGAATACACCAATGCTAATTCTGTCCATTTGCCCAATCTCTCTGTTCGAAGACGCGAGAAACTTAATACGTCCTTTAATTCTGTTTGCGACTTCGGTGCAATGAAATCGCATATAGCCACTATTAATGTTTTGAAAACTTCCTGGAGCTGATCGTGTAATTAGTAGGGCACTTCCATTTGCATCGCTTTCTTCATAGGGTCCAAAAAAACCAATACCGTGAATAAATCTAGGTACAATATTCATGGGTGGGCTTTCTATCCAGTCCATCGGAACTTCATACGATATAATGTTTCCGAACAAATCTTCTCTTTCTACGGTTTCAAATTCTTCGAATTCACCATTTGGTATAACACATTGTGATTGGCAGAAGTTGGCTTTAAGAATAAAGGCGGCTATTAAGAAAATAACAATTTTAAATTTCATTTTTGTTTGATTTTTGATTAATGAGATGAGAAGTTATGTTAAAGCATTCAGCTTTTTATTATTTTAAAGAATTGTTAAGGTGTTGTAAGTCCAGCAATTAATTATACACGGTGTTGTGACACGTTATTTTCTCAATATTATTTTTTCAATTTTATCATTATCAATTCTGTTTTGGACGTGTTTAGAATTTTCTAATAAAATGGTTTCTTTTAAGGATGGAAAAATTTTGTTCGCACGTTTAAGCATTTTTATTCCAGGAAACATAATATCTTTCTTTGCAGCAAATAAACTTATTGGAGTTGTTATCAATTTAGCTTCGTTTTTTTTTATTACGGGAACAGGTGTAAAATCCATATTAAAATGCAAAAATACTTTTGATAAGTACTTAAGAGCGAATATGTCTGGTTCCGTAAAAAGAGTTTTTAAGAATTTTTCAAGATATTTTGAATTTTGTGTTTTCAAATATAATTTCATAGGAATGAATACCTTAGATAAAAGAATCAGAGGATTTCCATTTACAATAAAAGCAGGAGCAGATAAATAGACTTCTTTAATGTTCTTTTCATTTTGAATTAAAGTTTTGAGTATAATTAATCCTCCGAACGAGAAACCAGCCATAGTTACATTTTTTAGACTTAGTTTATTTATAACCTCATTCATCCACAAACCGTAACTGTTGTCTTTCATACTCAATCTGTTTTCTGCACTTTTATTAGGTTGTGCAAGAACATCTATAGCGAATACTTGAAAATTTCTGTAAAGATTTGGGTAGGTTTCTAACGAAATAGGAGCACAGCCATTTGAGCCGTGAATAATTAAAAGTGGTGGCTTTGTTGAATCTCCAATTACGATAATATTGGTTTTTCCAAAATCAGTATTAACTAGTTTGTATTTATGGTCTATTTCTAAATCCTTTAATTTTTGCTCATAAAGCTTTATAATCTCTTTTTTTCCTAATTCTGATTTGTATAATGATTTCATTTCGTAATTTAGGACAAATTTACTAATAATATCTAATTAGGACAAGTTTACTAATGAGTAAAAAAAAGAAATTGATTTTGGAAGCCGCTAGGACTCTATTCAACGAAAAAGGGTATCACGATGTAACAATAAGAATGATTGCTTTAAAAATGAATATGAGTTCAGGGAACTTGAATTATCATTATAAAAAACGGGAGGATATTTTTGAGGCTTTGTATTTTGAAATGGTTTCAGAATTTGATGAAAGAATTAATATGTTACCCAATATTGAAATATCAATTGAACAAGTCAAAATTGATGTTGAGAGAAGTATGAGGAGAATGTTAGATTATACATTTTTTTGGACTGATTTATATAATCTTCTTTCTATAAATGATAAGGTAAAAGAACATTTTCAAGAGGTTTATAAAAAAAGAATTGAGGGTTGTTTTTTGTTATTTAAAAAAATGAAAGAAAAAGATTTGATGAAAGATTCATCCTTTGAATTGGAATATAATTTTCTGGCAGAAAGAATGATTCATTATGGTAATACTTGGTTATATTCTAGTAGCCTTTATCCTAATAAATTAAATTCAGATAATATAGATTATCACGTAAATACATTCTTAAGTATATTATTTCCTTTTCTTACTTTTCAAGGAAAAAAGGAATTTCAAAATTTATTACCAGAGTTTTTTGGGTAATGTGTTACAACGTGTTTGTGTATAATTTGTGCGACTTAGAACCTGTAGGAATTATAGTTTTACAAATCAGTTGTTTAAATATATAAATTTTAATTGAAGTAGGAGTGAAGCATTAATTATACACGTTGTTGTGGCACTGTTAATTTACTGAAATTACAATTTTACCATTGTGCAGTCCATCTCCAAATCGTTGAATCGCCCAAGGTATTTTGTCAAAAGTATAAGGACCATCTATAACACAATTTATCTTGTTGTCCTCATAAAGCTGATTGATGTACTCCAAGTCTTTATTAGTTTTTAACATGACCATGTGTACACGTTTCTTGCTAAATAACTTTAGTATTGGAGTCATATAAAGCATTTGCAATAGTTTGCCGTACTTACCACCTATTGAAACGTATTTTCCTTCCGGTTCAAGAACCTTTAAAAATTTCCATAGCGATCGATTGGTCTTGCAATCAAGAATTAGATCATATTGCTGATCACTCCTAGTAAAATCTTCTTTTTTATAGTCAATTACGTTGTCAAATCCTTGAGTTTCCATCGCTATTAATTTTTCTCCCGTATCAACTCCTGTAACATCTACGTTGTAAAGTTTTGCTATTTGAAGTCCAAATGAACCAACACCGCCACCACCACCGTTGATCAAGATTTTCTGGCCATCTTTAATCTGTCCCACATCACGCAGACCTTGTAGGGCAAGCATTGCCGCGTGTGGAATACTAGTTGCCTCTTCAAAACTCATGCTTTCTGGCTTTCGAGCAAGTGCTTTCTCATCTATGCAAAGAAACTCAGCAAAGCTGCCAAATCCGAATTCTGAGATGTCACCGTAAACGGCATCGCCGGCTTTAAACTTTGTAGCATTATTTCCGACCTTCTCCACAATTCCTGCTACCTCCATTCCTGGTATCATTAATTTTTTCCTGGGACCAAATATCCCAAAGAACAGACGATAAGCAAAAGGCTTTCCGGTTGCAAGGCACCAATCGTAATCATTGATTGTTGTTGCACAAACTTTAACCTGAACCTCGGTATTATTAGGTTCTGGTTGTTCGACTTCCATAAGCCTGAGAACTTTGTCTGGCTCTCCGTAGTTTTTAATACTATATGCTTTCATATTTACTAATGGTGCTACAACGGTTGGTGTATGCTTAGTTGCGAAAAATCAGTTTGGTTTTTTCGCCGTACTACGAAGTTAATTAAATCAAGTGAATTTCCTGCGAGGAAATTCCGCCGCAATTATTTATACACGTTATTAGCTACTGGCTCAATTTAGGTCAATTGAATTCTCTTCACGTTTTCTTTAATAATATCCAGTAAAAGCTCTATTTGAAATAGGTGGGTCCTAAATGATACTACGGCAATCCTTATCCAAAATGTTCCATTTATGTTAGTTGATGATAGAAATATGCGTCCATCTTTTTGAATAGCTTGAATCAATTTTTTATTGAAGGCGTTCGCATTTTTATCGGTAGGAACATACCTGAAGATTGCAACCGAAAGCTCGGGTTCCGGTCCAACTTCGAATCCTTTTACTTTTTTTATTTCATTATAGAAATACTTTGTTAAGCATAACTTTTCTTCCAATGATGCTCTGAAAGGCTTTAATCCAAATAGTTTTAGTGGCAACCACATTCTCATTCCTCGAAAATGTTTTGTTTGTTCTGGCGATATATCTGCTGGTGAAATTTCTTCATTAGCATCAATTGTATCCTGCATGTAGTCTGCTAGATACTGATATGCTTTTAATAATTTTTCTTTATTTTTCACAAGTATGGTACCTGTTCCAAACGGTAAAAAAAGTGTTTTATGGGGGTCGAGGGTAATGGAGTCAGCTTTCTCTATTCCTTTAAATTTAGAATCTAATTCGCGGACTAATTTAAAGAAGCCACCATAAGCAGCATCGACATGAAACCATAACTTGTGTTTTTTCGCAATATGTGCAATCGATTCAATAGGGTCAATTGCCCCAGTATTAGTAGTTCCTAATGATGCACTGATGAAGAAGGGTGTCAAACCGTTCTCTTTATCTTCAATAATTGTTTTTTCCAACTCATTTGCCGAAAGTCTTAGTTTTTCATCTAAAGGAATGAACCTGACGGGAGCTTCTGATAAGCCCGAAATCCGAATAGCTTTTAATATAGAATGATGAGCTTGCTCCGAAAGGTAAATCACTGATTTATCAAAATTTCGAGCTTTGAGATTATGAGCTTCCCTAGCTGTTACAAGGGCAATTAGATTGGCAATAGACCCTCCAGAAGTTAAATTGCCAGTAGCATTACCAGGATAGTCCATTAGACGACACATCCAGCGAATAAGCATATTTTCTAAACGGACTGCTCCTGGAGCAGCATAAAACACTCCCGCATATCGATTGTTAACCGCGGCAATGTAATCTCCCAGAGCAGAGGGGTAAAGCCCTCCACCAGGAATATATCCCATATGCCCGCCAGATGCAGGGTTTATACCCACTTCATCGATATTCTTTGTTGTACTAGCTAGTAATGTGGTTAGTTCAGTTGCCTGTTCTTCAATATCTAAATTGTATATTTCTTTTCCGTTTTTTTTTGAGGAGAAAAAAGCTTTAGAAGTATCCAATTTGTTGATAAATGTATTGGCGTAATCTAAAACCTCCAAATTCCATTTATCTCTTTGTCCCATTTCCGGGTCCAAAATCCTCGACAATGTTTCCAATTCTCTAATTCTATCAATCATATTTATATCAAACTATTAAAATGAGTGCTGTTCTCATTCTTAGATTTGTAAAAATTGGTTTTTTTGGTGTTCCGATTAAGCACATAACCACTTCCTAAATCTATTTATAACGTGTTTGTGTATGGTTAGTTGCGGCTTGAGCCTTGCTACGAGCTGCCGGATTGCCGAAACATCCTGAAAGGTAGGCAAAAAGCCTTAGAAAAGGAGCAAGGCTCTGACTTACAATTGTTCCGATTAGTTAAAGATAATAATTTGTAGGAGAAGTTCCTCGTCATAACCAACTGTAGCAATAAATTATATACGGTGTTAGCCTTTCGTTTTACTATTTAAATTCAAAACCCAAAGTTGTTCTAAATATTTTCAATTTCAGCAATTAAGGCAATACTTTTGATCTGTATTCATAAGAAAAGGAGAAATGGTGTATGCATGATTCCAAACAAAAAAACCCATCCAAAAAGGACAGGCTTTAGAGATTCGTTTAAATATAGGTTAATTCATCATACCGGTTGTCAAAGAAGGCACCAATTCCATGCTTTCTGTCATTTCTCCCCAACTCTCAAGAGAGTTATTAAAATTATTTCGGTCCTCTTCAAAGGTTCCCCATCCAAATTGTTCGTTATAGTCTTCTTCAAAGGTATTGTCGGATTCAGACCATGGTTGGTCCTGATATCTATCCCATCCTCTGACCATTATATACATATTGTCACTGCCACCACTTATGCATCTGAACATCAATTGCTTGTCCTTAAATTCTCTTTTTTTCATAGTTTTTGTGATGCGAGAAATAAACCTTCTAAAGTGCGTGGTTCCACTTGGCTTGACATCGAAAGTTGTTCGCTTCAGATACTTTGAGGGTGTCCCCGGATTTTCCGGATCCCAATTTAGCGTCGCATTGTTAATTCGGTCCCATCGCATTTGTCCACTAGTTTTTTCAACAAATTTAGATACATTCTTCTGCCAGTAATCCCCTTCGGCTGTCCTATCCATATCATAATCTTTTGGGTACTTCATAGATTCTACACGTTCGTAGGTTCCACTATTTCGTCCTGTAATTATCTTGTAGGTAATCATTCCGGTCTCAGCAGAATTATTGAACATTTGCATCTTTTTAGCAACTGCTTTTTCAAACTCTGTTGTCATCCCTTGTTTTGGAGTATATCTCCACGAATTCCAATAGTCGTTTTCCGCATTACGCTGAGCAGACAAACTTGCACAAAAGATTAGCGCAAGCCCGATCAATAAATTTTTCATAATTAAATTGGTTTTAGTTAATAAAAATTGTTTTGCTATTAATCAATATTTATTTTTTCAGTGTAGGTAAAAAAGGTTCCTAAAGGGTTTTAGGAAATAGATTTATATATAATAAGAAAGAAAAGTATTAAGAAGTAGACTATTAGGGAGTAGAGTACTAAACTCTATTGAGTATTGAATGTAGGGATTCTATTTTGATACAGCAAATATTTATTGTGTAATTACATGAATATTAATTATTTGTAGTATCCCTACATGATGAGTTTATTCATTTATCTACACAATCTCTCTATGTCAGAATGTATAAAGCCATCTGCTTTATTAATTTGTTGAATTAGCTTTAAATAGCGCTTAGTTGGTTATTCATAATGAAGGCTATCGTGTTCGTGTATGGATAGTTCCGTTGCCAAGAACTAAATTAGTAAAAGAAAACGAACCAGAGGAATTTCCAAGTAGGCTATAGAACCAAGTAATTAAATATACACGTTGTTAGCAAACGTTTTATCTAGTTTATTCTTTTATAAATTTTAATGTAGTTCCGTTATCAAATTTTAAGAAATATAGTCCATTAGTTAAGTTTCGAACATCAATTTTTTCATTATGAGAGATATTACTATCTTTTATTTTAGACCCTAAAATGTTATAAATTATATAATCTTCTTTATTAGTGAAATTAGAAAGTTGAATATAGTCAGTAGTAGGATTTGGAAATAGGGTTATTGATAAACTAAGATTTTGCTCTTCAACTGATAAATCACTACAATCATTATAAGCAATCCAATCGGTATTAGAATCCATATTTATTAATGTTCCGTTGAAATTATTACTTGATAAATCATTTACAATAGTTCCAGAGCCTTCATTAAAATTATAAAATGCATATAAATTTGATTCAGAACCTGTTAAACATATATTCATATTTCCAAATATTTCAGCTTCAGTGCGAACCACGTTCCATATTCTTACATCATCGATTGAACCATCAAAAACATCATCACTACCATTATAGCCAATACCTGCTTCAGTTCCACTAATAGAAATTGTTACACTAGTTTCAGTAGCATCTAATATTCCATTAATATATAAGTTAGCTTCGGAATTTATTGTTGAAAAAGTTACGGCAACATGAATCCATTGATTAAAAGGGATTGTAGAAGTCGAATAAATAATATCAAAAAGTGTTAAAAAATCACCATCAAGTCCAAAAAATGGTTCGTCATCTCCAAATTCTAAAATGGTTGGATAATCAATGCTTATTCCTCTATAGTTAACCCATGCTTCAAAAGTAAATTCGCTTGGACAAGTTATTCCTAATATTTCAACTTGCTGGTCACCTGAATTAGGATCAAAATCTAATGCTGTTTGTGCCATCGATAAATGGAACGTCATAATTAATACTGTAAGAATTGTAATTTTTTTCATAATTATAATATTTAAGTTAATATTAAAATATTGCCATAAATTGATTCTTAAAAGGGGAGATATGATTTAGCGGTAAAACTCTGAAGATTAAAGGCTTAAATTAAAGATACTGATAAAAATTTAGTTTTAAGATAAATTAAGTTGAATTTTTCTTATTAAATGTTTACCAACAGTTTGTGTATGAGGTAGTGGCGATAAAGCAGCACCCACTTTTCGGCTAAGTTCAAAAACACAAAAAAAAGTACAAACTTTGAGGTTTGCACTTTCTTAGCCATTGCTTATACATTTTGTTAGCAACTGTTATGTTTCTTTCTTCTCTACAATTATAAAAACTCTATAATATTTATTCTCTTCAATAAGTAAACCTTCTAGTGCTTTATGAGGCCAATTTATATAATTTTAATTAGTTTTTAATTCACCAACAGATTCAAAAAGGGCGGTGATTATATGTTTTTGATGGCTTGGTGCAACATCTCTAAAATAGCCTAACAAATCGTTGGTAGTTGGATATCTATCCGTTTTCATTTTTAGTTTACCATCTAGAGTATTCCAATCTCTTATAAATCGTTTTAAAGCGAGATTCACATTTGCTTCACCAATCTGTTTTTGAAACTCATACATATTAATTGCACCTTTTGCATAATAGATATAGTCTTGATTCCCTACCATTTCAAGAGATGGTTCTTGCTTGCCTTCGTTGCGTTGCCCTTCTATATATCTATCTTTCTGAATCTCTAAAAATTGTAAAACTTTTTCTTCGGAATACTTTTGTTTTAAAACCATTATTGCAGCATATTGTGATAAGGTTTCTAATAGCATAAGTTGTCCTTTAACATTAGCAGCTTCTATTTGCATTCCAAACCATTGATGAGCCAATTCGTGTGCAGTGACATAAAATGCCATATCCACATCTTTTTCATCATTAATATCTAAAATGAAACCAATAGCTTCTGAGAATGGTACTGTTCCAGGAAAAGATTGCGCAAATTCTGCGTAACGCGGGAACTCAAGAATACGCATTTGTTGATATTGATAGGGGCTAAAATTAGTGCTATAATAGTCAAACGAAGCCTTCATCGATTCCATCATTCTGTCTAGATTATAATCATGCTCTTTATGATAATAAATCTCTAAATCTACAGGTTTTCTAATCGTGCCAGATGTTGGCAGCCAAGTATCCTTTTTAACTTCATATTTCGCTGAAACTATGGAATAAAAGTTAATCATTTGGATCTCCATTTTATAATGAAAATAGTTGCGATTGTTTTCTTTCCAACTTTTTATTAGATTTCCAGGAGCGATAGCAGTTTGATTTTTATCTGTACCAATAACAATTTCAAAGTGAATACCATCAGAATCACCTCCAGATCTAGCATTAACTAATTCTTTTGGGTCATCCCTTTCAGCCTTATTTGATCTAGTTGACAAATTGTTTTCCACGCGATCATGTTTATCTTGAAGTTCATATTTTTTAGTATATCCTAATGTTGGAAAATCGTTGTTTTTAAAAAACGTACCATTATTTACAATACTTGTATTAGAATGACCTGGTTCAAAGCCCTTAGTTGTATAGGTTTGCTTAAAACTCATTTTTATGGAATCTCCAGCCTGCAAAGGTTCCTTTAATAGGTATTTATGATATTCAAATTCTGCATATTGATTGTCTAAAGTTGCACCGCCTTCAAAGCTTATAGACTCTAGTACTACTTTTGTTTCTAATAATTTCTGAATATGAACTTCATCAATAGGTGTATCATAGGTGTTTTTTAGAATATAAAAGCCTTCAGCGGTATAATCTCTAGTTGTTGGATATAACTCTACTTTTAAGTTAACAGCTACTATTTTAGGCTGCGGCAGGTATTCAAACTTTTTTAATGTTTTCTCATAGCCAACTCTAAATGCTATCTTTTCAGAGTTTGTCCAGTGCTTATTTAAGATATTCGTATTGTAAAAAATATAACTACCAAGAATTATAAAAGAAGCAAAAGTAATTAGGCCTAGTTTTATAATCGATTTACTAATTCGGTATTTACTTACTTTTAATCGTTTTATTAAATTAGTTTCTGTTCCTCTAACGGAAATAGCAGAAGCTATAATTAGTATTAGTATCCCAAATAAAAACCAATAAGTCTTGATAATCAGGTATGGCTTCATAAAATGACCATAGCCATTCATATCTGAATACGTACCAAGTGAACTACCTCCAAAGAAGTATAAATCATGGTCAAACCCGAAGAGAGCCAAAGTAATGTTTAAGATGAAAAATATTATGGTAACCATAATTCCAGCAAATTTATTATTGACTACTACTTGAGCAATGAAGGCAATAAGGGTAAATAAGGCTAGAAACGGTAAGATCTCTAAAAAGAAGCCATAAAAGTACACTTGAAAATTATAGTTGTAATATCCGTTGATCGTTTGAAAAATGATTCCTGAAATAATCAAAGAGACAATAAGTATAACATAGATGAGTATAAGCCCAAGATATTTACCTGCTATATTTATAAAGTCCGACATTGGACTTGAATCATAAATCAAGTTTAGTTTTACAGATCTTTCCTTCCAAATTAGTTCTCCAGAGTAAAAAATAAGGATAACAAAAAAGAAGTATAAAGACATTTCTCGAAGCTCTTCTACAATAAAATAGGTTGCAGGATAACTATCAACATCATACACAGTACCAAGACTCACCGAATTGATTAAAATTATAACCATCCCACAAATTACAATGGCCCAAAAAGAGGTTTGCTTACAAATACTCACGAAGTAAAACCAAGAGAAATGCATAAGCTGAGACCACTTCGATTTAATACCATGTTCTAGGTTGAATTCTGGAATTTCGATATCATAATGATCATCAATTTCAGACTCAAATACTTGTGCCTTTTTCTTTTTAATACGTTTATTCCTAACTACATTGAATTCAAATTTCTTATAACCAAAGCCAAAAATAAGTGCACCCAATGCAACCCAAAATAGCTTATTGTAAAGTAGCACTCCGCTAAATGGAATTGCCTGTAAACTTATTTCTGCTCTTGTCCAAGTTTTTGTAATTGAGGTGAGTGTTGTTAATGAAAATGGATCTAAAATTGCTTTTAAAGATTCATTGGTAATTGCCTTAGTCAACATGAAAATAACAAATATGAAAATACCCTGTGTATACACAACCATCAATTTTCTAGTTAATGCGCCAGTTATAAAAAATAGGCAAGCCCCAAAAAACAGAATTGGTAATGTTACCATTACAAATGGCTTCAAATAGGTCAATAAATTAAAAGCTAGAAAATGATCTGGTTGATGCCAAGGCATGTATTCTCCTAAAATCATACCGAAGAAAACCCCACTAAACACAAAAAGTAATACTGTAAAAGACCCTAGAAAGCGACCTAATAAATAATCTCGCTTTTTTATAGGATTTGAATACATGAGGGACTCTATATTATATTCAAAGTCGCGTAATATAGAGACTCCCATAATCATAGAGGCAATTATCATACAAAACCCTGTAACCGCTCCCATGGTTTTTGCTACAATTAAAGGTGAATTCTTTTTAACCAAACTGAAATCCATTCCTTCATATACAAAATCAACGCCAAAAATCGAAAACAGTAATAGGAAGACAAAGAAAATGTAAGTATCTGCTCGCTTTACTCGGTATTTTAATTCGAACTTAAATATTTCGTACCACATCATTATGAAATTGATTTAAGGTTATTATTATCACCAAATATTTGTGAGAAATACACATCTTCCAAATCAGCTTTAACTGGAGAGAAACCATCCCCAGGATTGGTGTCGCTAAGTATATGAATGATTGGTTTCCCAAGAAATAGTTTTTCACTGATAACCTGATAGTTTTGTTTATAGGTGTCCAATTCAGATTTTATGATCGTTCTCTGATACACTCTGCCTTCCAGCTCTTCGATTATTCTTAAGGGATTACCTTTTAGTAGAACCTGACCTTGGTTAATCACTGCCATATTGGTGCATAATTCTTTTACATCTTCAACAATATGTGTTGATAGTATTACCACTGTATTTTCTCCCAATTCACTTAATATATTATAGAAACGGTTTCTTTCTACAGGATCCAATCCAGCTGTAGGTTCATCTACAATAAGTAATTTTGGGTTGTTAAGTAAGGCTTGTGCAATCCCAAAACGTTGTTTCATTCCGCCAGAAAAGCCTCCAAGGTTTTGTTTTTTTACAGTATATAGATTTGTCTTGTGCAAAAGCGCGTTTACAAGATCTTTACGCTCCCCTTTGTTTGTAATACCCTTGAGAACTGCAAAATGATTTAATAACACTTCGGGAGATATTTTAGGATATAAACCAAATTGTTGTGGTAAATATCCTAGTACCTGTCTCACCTCATTTTTCTGTGTGAAAACATCTAAATTTCCCAGTGAAATCGTCCCCTTATCTGCTTCCTGCAAAGTGGCAATAGTCCGCATTAAAGTAGACTTACCTGCGCCATTTGGACCCAACAGCCCAAACATACCTTTAGGGATTTCTAGAGAGATATTCTGAAGGGCCTTTACACCATTTGAATAGGTTTTTGATACATTGTCAATTATGAGTTCCATGCTGTTCGTTTTTTGATTTTTAATTCTTGTAATCAATTCTAAAGGCGATTTATTTTTCAGTTTCAGTGGTTTTTAATGGTAATTCCTCACCTAAAAGATTCCCGCGAGTAAACGCACCATCTTGCCATAGAAGCATTTCGCCCATGGTGCCACTTTTCATATTAGCGTCAATCACTATTACTCGACCGTCATAGTGCATTTCAATTTCCTTATGTGTTGTATGGCCAACGACAATATTTGAAATCTTGAAATGCTTTAACAATGCACCGATTTGCCCGTCGGTGGCTAGTTCACCTTGAAAGTAACCTCTATAGTATATTGGCCCGTTTGCTCTATGAAGAAAGTCTCCAAGTTCATTACGTTTTTCAACCAATTCACTTGCTACTAGTTGTTGTTTGAATTCACTGTTAATTTCTTCCATTGACAATCCTTTTTCTACTAAGTCAGGATGTAGTCCGCCATGTGTGAACAGGATGCCGTTTAGCTTTATCACGACTGGACGTGTGCGTAACCAATCGCCAAGAACTGTCCCAGTATTAAAAAGTGTATTGAAAGGCGTTTCCAATATCTTGGCTATTTCAGTATATTTTGGATGTACTGAACGTAAATTCCCATTAAGTACCATAACATCATGGTTCCCAAGTAGCACATGTAACTTTCCGCCTTTTTCTTCTGCTTGCTTTTCTAAATCATATAGAAACCATAAGACTTCAGTAACCTGTGGACCTCTATCAAACATATCTCCTGCAACCACAAAGTGTCCATTTCCAAAGCTCCATTTTCCCTGATTATCGATAACACCATTATTTGTTAGGAGTTTTATAAATGTGTCATACTGACCGTGAATATCACTTACAGCTCCAATTTTGAAATTTCCATTATACTCTAGTTGTTTAACCTCTTTAGGAGTATTACTCCATAGTTTAGTTTTTACACCCTTGTATTCAATTATTTGAGAATCTTGAGAATTGATCTCCTGGGTGTGCGTTTCTCCTTTATTTATCCAAATCGCAGTGCGTCCTTTTTCAGATTGCATTACATAGGGACCATCACTAACGCCTTCGTAGGGGATATTAAGAATCTCCAGAATCTCCTTAATGTTCTCTTCCTTCGCCATATCTATGGCAGAATAATCATCCTTAAGATTTATGCTAGGATCTGCACCACCATCCATTAATAATTGTAGTATCTCTGCATTCCTACCCTTAATAGCAAATACAATCGCTGATTGCTTCTCCTTACTAATAAAATTCACATCAGCCTTATAAGCAATAAGTTCCTTAACCATCGCAGGGTTTTGATAAGCAACGGCATACATCAATGGCGTTAAATCATCAGTTACTAAATTAGGATTAGCACCATTTTCAAGTAAATACTTAGCTATTTTATGTGTTCTATCCTTTTTGATGGCACTAAAAAGCAAGGTTGTTCCTTTGCCATAAAGGGCGTCTATTGCATTGCCTTTTGATAAAAAGGTTTTTACAGCTTCTACATTTCCAAGGGCAATCTCCTGTTGAATGTCAATTTTATCGCCATTCGATGATTTGGTATACCGCTTGCTTAACTGATCCTGCGTTAATTCTCTGGCCATATAAAGCACCAATTGCTTGCCGCTTTGTGAAATCCAAGTGCCTTTTATTTCCGTTTCTGATATGGCACCTGAAAAGCTACCCTGAGAATGAATAGAAAAACTGAGAGTCATTTTACTAACTATAAGGTCTTGCATAGGAATTGTTGCCACTCCTTTTGAAGCTGGCCCCATAAAGCCAATAAGTTGACCTTCATTAGATGTCTTGAAGTTCCATAGGATTCCGATGGACTTATTCTCATTAACAACTAAATTCCCTTCCCATTTACCAATAATTGGGCTTATATTTTCATTGTTAAGCGTTTGTTCTTGATCTATAATTGTTCCATTTAAAATAAAAAGTGTGATTAGAGAACAAATAATATTTAATAATTGTGGCATTTGAATATGTTTTATAGGTGTGTTAATTTGTAAAGTGTTCTTATCTATTCTTTATTAGTAATAGATAAAAGCGATTTTATTTGAAACGTCTCTTTGCGTTCCATTTAAAACCAGTTGTATTTTGATTCTTTTTTGTTCTTGTAATAGTGTTTAATGTGATCATAATTCTTGTTTTAGTATTAATCTTCAGCAAACATATCAGGAAATAGAAATAGGCTAAAATAATAGTGACCAACTAACTGCAGTTTGGGACACAAATACGTTATGTGCATATAAAGTCGTTTTGTCACAATTTCAAGGGGTTTCAACCACAGGGAATGTATGTATGTCAACTTCTTTGGAGGGGTCGTTATATTAAATTAGATTTGGGGATGGAATTATTTTTTACAAGATATAAACGGGTTTTTATCACCCTTGGAATGAGTGTATTATTTTGGATTAGTGGAGAGGTTTGTTCACATTATGAATTGTACTTTACGTGTATATTATTTATAGTAACTTCAATTAGTTTCCCTATTTATTTATTACTTTTTTGGATACTTAATAGGAAGAAAAACCAAGCCTTTTCAGAAGGACTAACTAAATGGGAATGGAAAATAATTCCTGTTTTAAGTGCAATATTTTGTTTGTTAGGTATAGCTGAATCTTATCCTAAAAGGCCAGATTTTACAGCTGTTTTTAGTCTATTTTTAGTGTATACTGTTCTTTTTGCAGCTGTACTTATTAGAAATTATTACCTACAAAAAAAGGGAGTGCCATTACTGTCCAAATCTTTTATTAATAAATTAATTTTTTGGTCATTTGCTATTGGTATAGGTAGGATACTAATCTTAATTGATGAATACGGGGATACCGATGCTCTAGCATTTATTGCGATTTTTTATTTTCCATTGCTAATTATTTTAATATTGCGTTGGGTTTTTAAGCAAACTAGAGCTATTCTCACTTTAAAAAACGAAAAAGCAAAAACAGAATTACTACATTTAAAAAGTCAGGTGAATCCTCATTTCTTTTTTAATATGCTAAATAATCTATATGGTTTGGTGGGTACAGATGCTAAAAAGGCTCAAGATTTAATTCTTAAATTATCCGATATGATGCGCTATAGTATTTATGAAGGAGAAAAAGAGCTTGTAACCCTTGAAGAAGAAATGGATTATCTAAAAAACTATATCGAACTTCATAAAATGCGCTATCACAAAGAAATTGATATCCAGTTTAAAAACGAAATTTCTGAAAATCACAAAGTGATGCCTTTGCTTTTTATCATACTTTTGGAGAATGCTTTTAAACACGGTGTGGAAAATCTAAGAGAGGATGCTTATGTAAATGTCCATATAAGCACAGAAGGGAATGACATCCAATTTACAGTAGAGAATAACTTTGATTCCACAACAATATCAAAGAACCCTGGAATTGGTCTTAAAAACCTAAAGCGTAGACTCGAACTGGGATATTTAAATAAACATTCCCTATCTTTTACAAGTACTAATGATATATACAAAGTCGATTTAACTATTTCAAAATTATGACAACCTATTTGATTATAGATGACGAATACATCGCCCATGACATTATAAAAGGCTATTGTGATTTATTGCCAAACATGAAGCTTATGAAGAATTGTTATGATGCTTTGGAAGCTTTTGAATATCTGAATACAAATAAAGTAGATTTGATTTTTTTGGATTTGAATATGCCAAAACTAAAGGGCTTCGAGTTTTTAAAAATACTACCAAATCCTCCGAAAGTCATTGTAACTACAGCCTATAAGGAACATGCATTAGAGGGTTTTGAACTTAATGTATCCGATTACTTGTTGAAGCCTTTTGGTTTTGAGCGTTTTTTAAAAGCGGTTAATAATGCAATAAGTACCCCTGCAAAAACTCAATTACAAACTTCAGAAAATACAGAAAGTAAATCAAAAAGTATTTTTATTCGCTCCAATAAGAAGTATACACAAGTTGAAATTGACGCGATTCAATATATAGAAGCCGCTGGAAATTATACCAAAATAATTACCACTTCCGAGACGATTACAATCCGTGAAAAAGTATCCTATGTATTAGAGTTATTGTCAAATGAAGAATTCTTGCAAGTCCACAAATCGTTTGCGGTATCAAAAAAGCACATAAAGAGCATTGAGGGTAATCGAATTTTTATTTCTGAAAATATTATTCCTATTGGAAAAACTTACAAAGCAAATATTATTCAATTATTGAAGTAGCTTGTTTCTAATAGTTGTTAACCTGTTCGTGTATTACTTTCGTTGCGTGTTTAGGTAACTAATTGAGTAAACAAATACTTGCCAGAGAAAATTCCGAAGGAATTTTCCAAATAAGCACTTGCCAAAGCAATTAATTATACACGGTGTTGGCATTTCGTATTTTATTTTTTCCGTTTGTAATGATTCTGTGTTATTTGGTTCAGATATGTTTTTGTTCCAATCAGTTCAAATTTCAGTTCGTTTGGAAGTTCTGCAAATAATGAAGAACCACCACCTAATAAAACAGGAATTGTCGTAATCACCATTTCGTCAATTAAGTCCTCTGTCAAAAAGTTCCGAATTGTGGTTCCTCCATCTACGTATAACTGATTAAATCCTTTTTCGTGAATTTGGTCTAAGATTTCTGTTAACATTCCTTTGACCAAAAACGCTTTGCCTTTATGAGATTCAGGTATTTCTTTTAACTTATTACTCAATACGAAAACAGGTTTGTTATATGGCCAATCAATATCAAATCCGAGTACAGTTTCAAATGTTGTTCGTCCCATAACAAGTGCGTCAATTCCCGTGTTAAATTCTACATATCCCATATCATCATTGTCAGGATTTGGTATAGAATGTAGCCAATCAATTCCACCATTTTTGTCAGCGATATATCCGTCTAAACTTGTTGCAATAAATACGCTATTCTTTATATTCATTATTCTTTTGAGATTCGTTTTTCGATATGAATGCCAACGTGTTTGTGTATGGTTAGTTGCGTGGGTTAGAACTTACTTTACAAGTACACACCAAACTGAAAATCCGTGAGAATTTTCAGAAGTAGGCGAGAACAAGCAATTACTTATAGCCATTGTTGTGCGTTGTTGTTTTTTTGTATTCAATGGACCTTAATCTTTTTTTCTACAAATAATATATGAATCTCCGTGCTTTTTAATTTTTTCATACTTATCCTTGGCAAGACCTTCATAATAATAAATAATTTCAAAATCAAGAAAACATTCACGAAGTCTGTTTTTCTCAATGTAGTATCTTATTTTACAACAGTCTTCCCTTTTTATAAACGTATTAGGTTCAATCATTCTTTCTGTAGAAACATAATCTTTAAATTCCGGATCTAGATAATTTCGTAATGACATAATGATAACACCTCCTTTTTTGACTGTCAATTTAAGTGTTACAAGCAACTTATCAAAATCATTCCGACTCATACAACAACCAACAAGCAGGCAGTTAATCACGTCATAATAATTTTGAGGATATTGAAAGTCTAATGCATTAGTATTCAAAATTGAAACATTTGTAAGTGAGTTATCATCTATAAATGCTCGCAAACGCTCTAAATGTGTTTCGTTATTATCCAAAGCTGTAACTTGGAACCCTTTCTTTGCAAAGAACACAGTATCTGCTCCCTCACCACAACCAACATCAAGTAAGTACTTCGCGTTATTCAAGTAGGGTAATGCTTTTTCTGCTAGGGGGTCAGGTTTAAAAGGGTCTTCAAATCCATACTTGTTTTTGAGGATGCTGTCTAAGTTGCTCATAATATGATTAAATTATTCCCTTTTATAATTTATGAAATTGTACATCAACTTCAGGTTCGTAAAGTATCCAAGCCATGACGCACAACGTGTTCGTGTATGGTTAGTTGCGTTGGCTAGGTCTAAATTAGTAAAAGAAAACGAACCAGAGGAAAATCCGTAGAATTTTCCGAGTAATCATTGCACAAGCAATGAATTATACACGGTGTTAGCCTTTCATTATGTTTCTAATAAATTTTATCATAACTTAATTTTTATTCCTTTTGTATTGCATCTATTTCATTGATGATTTGTTCAGCCTCTTGTCTCAGCTCATTATAATATATAGGTATTTGAGACATAAAAGTATTTAATAAGTTGGCTCCTGAAATACCAGGATGATTATAAAGACGTTCGAATTTATTTTTATCTTCTAAACTCAAAGAACTATAGTTATTTGATGAGTAAAACTTTAGAAGTTCTTGTATTGAATTGTCGCCATAGGCCAAAACCTGCATATTTTCAATAAAATTATTTAAACTTTTTTCTTGTTCAATGATTCTATCGACCTTGAAATAATAAGCATTAAGGTAATCTTCTAATTTTGTTGCTTGTATTTTTGAGAGATAACCTGAGTTTTTTAAAGCATCAAATCCACTTTTATTTGAATAAAAGTAGCGGTCTTGAAAAACGATCGTTCCCAAGCCTATAATTTCATCTATAGGCGCTTTTTCTTCGATTTTATGATTTTTATACAATTCAAGATATCTCTCAGAATAAGCCAAAGTACTGTCTCTAAAGGTTTCTATTTCATTTAGAACTTGCAAATCGCTAACAACGTTCTTCTTTATATTTCGTAAAAAACCATTTAATTCATTTTCTTCGTTTTTTTGAGTATTCCAATTATTAATCTGCAAGGCAATCAAAATCCCAATTACAACTAGTACAATTTCCCCAATAGCATAAAGTAGATATTTACTGACCTTGTTTTCAGATATTAAATTTTGCCTAATTTTTCTAAAGAATTTAATCATTGGTTAATAGTTGGTCATAATGAAGGCTAACGTGTTCGTGTATGGTTAGTTGGGTTGGCAGGAACTAAGTTAGCAAAAAGAGACGAACGTGTAGGGAATTCGACAGAATTTCTTGAATAGACTTTAACTGGCTACAACATGAATTATACACGATGTTGGCAATTGGCTATGTCTTATAAACAGCAAATCTAATTATTGCCATTAATCAAAATATTAGAAATTCTTTTTAGCTTCCAGCCTTTACCAATTCCCAAAATTCCTCGCGATTATTCGTGTTTGGAAAAGACTCATTGGGCACTGGTGAATTCAGGAATTCACAAAGTGGTTCCCAGCCGTCCTTCACTTGATATATAAGTAACTGTTCTTCAGGAATGATCTCTCTTACCGCCTTATTATGAGCTATAAACCCATTGATTAATCCATTCCTATCCATTCCTTGTGGAAACCCACTTTTAGTGAGGACTTCAATACACATATCCAGCCAATTGTGCATTTTTTCAGGAGCCTTATCTTTTCCTTCAACTAATTTGTAAATTGTTGAACCAAAACTATCAGCCCAATTTTCAGGGTTTCGTTCAGTCAATATAAATTTGGCTGTTGGGTATTCCTTGATTAATTCACGAAAAAATCCAGCCGTTGGCCAATCTACTGCGCTATTAAAACCATCGTACATGGCGCTCCAATTCGAATTTCCTTTTATAGCCTCCGACCAAAGCGGTACTTGTACACCCATATTTTTTACAACCTCTTCCATATGGTGACATGGACCATATCCAAGTTGATTAATTGCTAATTTAAGTGAGTAAGTGCCAGTACGTCCAACACCAACACCGATAATATTAATTGCCATGAATTCCATTTTTTAAATAGCAGTAACAGGTTTCATTTTAATAGTGATAATCAAAAATGTTACAACTTAAGTTATTATTGACCGTGAAAAACGGCTTCAACCCAAATGTACAACTTTTATCAGGACGTGTAAAGCTTGTTGCCTACGATTAGTATAAGAGTAGTAGCGGATTTTTAAACGCAAATTTTTCGGTTTAGGACAGACCTTTTTTCTATTTACTTATTTTAGTTTTTCGATTAAACCACTATTATTTTTATACAGTGTTGTATGCTTTACTTTTTAGTTTCATTCTTTATATTCTCTAAACTTGCGATTAATTGATTTAACATCCATTGTCTTGCGTTACAAGTTTTAGCCAATTCAATAGATTTTTCACTTGATAAAATAGCACTTTCATATTTACCTTGAGCCAAATAGACTTTGGAAATACCATCATATGCATTGAATGATGAAGAATTATATGTGATACTTTTATTATAATTTTCAATTGCTTTTTGATACTCTTTAATTTCAAAATAGTTAAGAGCGAGTTGATTATAAAACTCTTCAAGTGAACTAGGAAAATGCTCTTTTATACCATTCTCAAGGACTAATAAATCCTCTTTATTATCAAGATTGAAATAATAATAAATGATATTTCCTAAAAAATAGGGATGAATGGAAACGATGAAAGAATACGTTTTTGACAATTCTCTGTAATGGTCTATTACTTCATTTGCACCTTTAAATGATTTAAATTGTTTTTCAGAGATACTCCAATTTATAAAAATATCTTCAAATGATTTTTTTATTGTTGGCAAACCTACAGAGTTGTGATTTTCATTTTCAAGATTAAAATATTTCCAATTTTTGTTATCCGAAAATTGTTTTTCAAGTACGGTGATATATTTATCTATTCCCATGCCTCGAGCATTTGATGATGATATATAGAATAGAGATGATAATGAATCTTTACTTTCATAAATAGAATCGGCACGATTGATAATTTCAAATTCACCAAGCCATAATGCTGGATCAATTGCAATAAAGGCATTAAAAGCATCAGGTTTTTTAAGAAGAAAATTTGTTACAAATAATCCTCCAATAGAATGCCCGATAATAATGTTATAATCAGCTGTTCTATATTTGCTTTTTATTAAAGGTTTTAATTCATTATCAATAAATTTTATATAGTTTTCAGCATTTCCATCCCTTCCTTTTATTTGATTTGGAGTGCAATTCTTTCTGTATTTTGATGCTCCTTTATCTGTAATTCCAACAACAATGCATTCAGGCATTTTTCCACTTACATTTGACATTAACTCAATCAAACCTGTTACGTAATGAAAATTATAATCACCATCTAATAAATAAACAACTGGATAATCATTTTTATCATTAAAGTAATAAGTAGGTGGTAAATAAACTTGAAATTCTCTTTTCTCATCCATAAATTCGGATGCGATTTGAAGTCTATTTCCAATTTCTATTTTATTCAAATTATTTTGTCCGCATAGAACAGTACTGTAAAGAGTTAAAATAATAACCTGTATAAAAATTTTGTTCATCTATTTTAATATTTTCGGGAATTGCATACAACGGATTTGTATAAGATTTTTTGCGTCGATTAAGCACCTAATTTAGTAAATACAATCCGAATAGAAAATACGTGAGGATTTTCGTAAGTAAGCGATTACAAGTAATTAATATTACACGGTGTTAGCCATTGTTTTTTATCACATTTTCAATTTGTCTTCTGTGCCTTAAAATATGAACAATAGCGTGTTCCACTAACTGTTCAAAGTCATAAGTCACGTTCCATCTTGTTTCAAATTTCCATTTTTCGATTTCTTTATTTGTTTTCTCCCAAATTCCATCAAACGATTTTTCTGTAAAATCTAACATTTTATTAATTTCCTCAATTCCTTTTTTTGGTGTTTCTATATTTCCAGTATATTCAAACCATTCTCGCTTATTTACAGAGTTGATATAATTCGAATATGTATAACCTGATTGTATGATATGAAAAGTTATATTCTGTATTGATTTACAATCTTCATTTTTGGTTTCATAATCTGTGATTTTTTCAAATAAATCTTGAGAAATTTCAGTTAATACTTGCTGATATTCTACCGTTGATTTTCGGTATTCATCCATTAATGCTATTAACATTCCATTTTTCTTCATTGTGATTCTGTTCGGTTTTAAATAATGGCTAACATAAGTATAACAGAACTTTTTCATATAAAGTTACTGTTATACGTATATATATTATTGTTTTTTTAAGGAACAAATCTAAAGACAGTTTTTACATAGTATCAATAGTTTCTGTATTTCCTTTTAGTTTTATTTTTGATAAAACGAAAAGGGTATGGCAGGCATAAAATTAAAAGTACGAAGTTTTCGGTTATGCACTTAGCCAGAACCTTTTGTTTTGTTTATTTTTTTTGCAATAATTTTAGTAAAGGAGATAGGTTTATTTACTTTTGCACGGTTTTTACAGTGTGAAATTAAATATTATTAATTATAAATAACTTAAGTTTTAAAAAAATGAAATTCTTATTCCCATTCCTTATTCTCTTTTTAATTAGCTTTACATCTTGCAGTTCAGATGATGATAGTACAAGTGTTATTGAGAATGACATATTCAACTTTACAGGAACAATTGTAGATGCTTTAGATAATCCTATAGAAAATGCTTCTATTACTCTTGGAGAAGCAGAAGTTTTTTCTGATGTTAATGGAAACTTCTCTTTAAATAATATTGAAGTCTCTACGGATATTGCCTATATAATTACAAAAAAAGAGGGTTACTTAAACGGTATGAGAACTCTTAGTAATTTACAAGAAGAAAATGTTGTTCGTATCTCTTTATTAAGAGATGTATTAGCAACTATAATAAGCTCTGTAGGAGACACTCAAGTTTATGTGCCAACTGGTTTAACCTTATTAATATTAGATGCCCACATTATAAAAGAAGATGGTAGTGTGTTTTCTGGATTTATATCTCCCGTAATTCACCATATCTTACCTTCGAACCCAATTATAGATACTGTTATTCCTGGTAACTATGAGAACGATGGAGATACGTACGGTTTTGCTTATGTTAAGCTAGAAAGTGGTGATCAGGTTTTAGATCTTGCAGATGGTTATATTGCAACATTAGGTTTTAGAATAGAAGATTCTTTGTCATCTGAAGCGCCAGAAACATTAAGTATATGGAATTTTAATGAAGCAACTGGAGTATGGGGTTTACACGGAGAAGCCACTAAAGAATATGTATTAGGGCAATGGGTATATCAAGCAGACGTCTCTTCATTTTCGAACCCTTGGTTTAAAATAAAAGCCTAACACAAAAGGCCAAGCTATATCAGTATAATACAGTAGTGAGAAAATCGACAAGAGTGATTTTTAGTATTTAAAACAATTTTGCGTAGCATTTATAAAATCCGCAATCTGACTAAAATCCGAATAGTTTTTTTATTTCACGTTTGAGTGGGAAATCGGCATAGTGGAGTCAGTTTAATATGTTGCGAGAATCAGAGGTAAATTATTTGCGTTTGAGTGAGTTTTCCTATTAAGGGTAACGGATTTGAATAAACGCCTGTTTTAATGGCGTTTATTTTTTGTTATATGCTTATTTCTTGTTTGATGCTATTTTAAAAAGTTCAGCAAATACAGAACTCAAATTGTTTTTTTCATTTCCTGAAGAATTAATTAAAATAATAATCACCACATCGCTTGGCATGAGATGCAACATAGTGGCTTGAATTCCATCTGAACCTCCTGTTCCACCGAAAAAGGCAATGCCTTTGTCCTTGGAAGAGTTTAATAGTAAAAGAACTTTTTGTGTATCACTACTCAGTAGTTCATGATTTCTTATTGCAGAGAGGAATAACGCTAAGTCATTGAGATTGGATGAAATCCCTCCAGCCGCCCAAGCCCAACTGTTGTATTGTTCGTATTCTTGGCTTAAATTAATGAATTGAGATCCGTTTACTTTTTGTATATCCTTCTTTTTTACTGCTGATTTTAGAATGGAAGAATTTGCTACGACATAGCTATCAACAGGTTTTCTGCCCTGGCTATCATAGCCTTCTAAAAAAGTATCGTTCATTTTTAGAGGAGTGAATATGCGATTTTGATACTCCATATTCAACGTATTGTTAGTAATTCTTTCAATGATCATTCCTAGCAAAATATAATTTGTATTGGAATAGAGTTTTTTAGAAAAGGGTTCTAATGGCTTACTAACGGGTTTTTTATTTTCGATATAACGAAGTATCTCATTTGGACGCCAGATTCTTGACATGCCTCCGTTTAGGTAGCATTCTTTCCAAAACCTATTGTTTTCTGTGAAACTATATATACCACTACTATGGCTTAGTAGATGAAGAATAGTAATTGAATTTACATTTGGTATTTTGGTTTGTGTTTCTGCATCTAGGTATTTTGAAATACTGTCTGTAAGCTTTACTTTATTTTCATCCACCAATTGTAAAATAACAATTGAAGTAAAAATTTTTGATATGCTGGCCAATCGAAAAGTTTGATTAATATCTATTGGGATTGCATTTTCAATATTTCCGACCCCAGATTTGCCCCTCCATTCTTTTTCACCAGGAGATTGAACTATTGCAGTAATGCTTGGCAAGCCACTATCATGAGCTTTTCCAAGAATTTCTTGATACTTATCACCTTTTGACTGTGAATAAAGTGCATTAACAGATAACAGAGATGCTAAAAATAGCAGGCACCAAATTTTATTCATAGCTGGTTGAGTAAGATTAATTTTGTTGTTATCATTTATTTTAATTAACACTAACTAAATAATTGTTAATCTGGCGATTTGCATATAACGGATTTGTGTATTGTTAGTTGCTTAGGCTAGAACTAAGTTAGTAAATAAAACCGCAACATAGGAAAATCCGTAGGATTTTCCGAGTAGGCGATAATCAAGAAATTGATTATACACGTTGTTGTGTGTAGTTTTTTTTATGAATTTAAAACACATATAAACAATGAATCTATCAATTCTTATAGAATTGAACAATCGGTTGGTTCAGGTTGTCCATTTGCAATTCCATGATTATAAATATTTATTCCATTTTGAGCGCTACATGTCAAATAAATGTAAGGATCACTAAAAATTATTTCATAATTTGGTTTTAAGGGATGAAATGAACTACCAATTCCTTCAATCCAAACTTCACTTTTTTCAATGAAAGCACCTTCATAATGTACTAAACGTATTTGTTTTCTAACTCCATCTAGAACATTTATATTTGTTACTGAGGTTACTATATAACTATCTCCATCTCCTAGAATTATGCTATCTGAAATATCAAGGCTGAAATCGAATAGTATTTCGTCTATGCCATTAACATTGCGGTAGACTTTTTTATTAGGAATGTCTTCTCTAATATAATTATCTGTATTATAAATAGTTGGGTCTATGAATTTTTTATAAGTATTTGAGCCTATAACAATATCTGTCCCTCGTTCAATGACTAAATTCGTGGTGCCAGAAAAATTCGCACTAGCAATATTCCATGAAGAATTGTTAAGTATAGGAATATATGTTTGCGAATTATAGTTTTCACTAACATCATCATCATTACTACACGAGAAAAATATTCCAACTATAAGAATTAAAAGAATTGATTTTGTATGTTTCATTTATAAATTATTTATGATTGTTCAAAATTACACACAACCTGTTCGTGTATGATTTGTGCGACTTAGAATCCGCAGGATTTTTAGTTGTAGCAAATCAGTTGTTTAATTATATAAATTTTAATTGAAGTAGGAGTGGAGCATTGATTATACACGGTGTTGTGTGTAGTTTATTTATTCAATTTGGCAATTTCAATTGTAATAAATTCCGGAAGATAACTTGGAACACAATTTTTTGCTACTATTTCATCTTTATAAAGACCCGTTTCTTCCCCAATCGAAATACATCTATCACGATACTTTTCTTGCCATTTTCCTATTTGACCAGCCGTGTAATTCATTGCCCATTGAACTTCAGGCTCTTCTTTCATTAGATTTTTCTCAATTAAATCTAACAACTCTTTTGTATTAGATTGGTTTGTATTTCCCATCCATCTTAATCTTGCTTGATAATACCAAAATACTCTCCTTTGTAATTTAGAAGAACTATTTTCCCAAGATTCCATAAGAGAAATTATCTTATTGTCTTTAGATAATTGATTAGCCATTAACCAATCCATCAAATGATTTCTTTCATCAAATTCGTGTTTCTGAATATCATTGTCAAGTTGGTCAATTACTTCTTGGTTTAGGAGTTTTTTGTCCATTATCAGAATTGCTAATAGACGAGGCGAAAATTCTCCAGTTGTCCAAAGTTCCATAGCCAAAGCGTGGTCCTTTTTTATTTCTTTTGCGATTTTTCTCAAGTCCCCTAACTTTGTTGTTTCCTTGTCGATTTCGCTATATGTTTTTTGCGCTTTTGACGATAGTTTCATTTCGTTCTTGATTGTTCTTAAATTACACACAACGTGTTCGTGTATGGCTTGTTGCGTTGGCAAGAACTAAGTTAGTAAAAGAAAACGAACCAGTAGGAAAATCCGTAGGATTTTCGTAAGTAGGCGAGAACCAGCCATTAATTATACACGATGTTGGCAATAGTTATTTTAGTTTTTCACCTAACTTAATTACTTTTTTCAGCCATTTTTTTCGAGCATCTAAAGTTGAACTTATAATTGGTGAAATATAAGTCACTTTTACAGGTCCAATTCCACAATATTCTAATGTTCCTTTTTTAAATTGTTTCAGAATAGGTCTTTTCATAACTATATAATCATACCATTTTGGTGTATCTGTTGTAATAATAATCCTAGAAGTTTTTCCCTTTAATAATCCAATTGGAGCCGCTTTTCCTTCAATAAATTCAAAAGTTATTCCTGGGAGGAATGTTCTATCAATAAAGCCTTTCATTAAAGCGGGCAATCCGGCCCACCACAATGGGAAAACCCAAACGATATGCTCAGCTTTTTTTATTTTATCAATAGCCTCTTTTAAATCTGGTTCTAGTTCTGTTCTTTGACGATATCCAAAACTTAAATTGGGATTAAAGTCAAGGTCAGAAATATTGATTGTGTCAATGATTGCAGATGTTTTACTTGCACCATTCTTGTAAGCCTCTGATAGCGCATAATTGTAACTCTGTTTATCGGGATGTCCATTAATTATTAATACTTGTTTCATAGTTTGTTCTTTATTTATTACAAAGAACAGCACAATGAAATTGCTTAGAAAGGACATTTGTCTAATTCGATAGCGACTTTCTTATGCGACTTAAATGGCGTTGCGTAATGCCTAAATAGGAGGACAGATAGTTTAGAGGTATTAATTGTAAATATTCAGGATCGTTTGTTAGCAAATCTTGATACCGTTTCTCAGCGCTTTCTTTTTGCAGTATAAAAATTCTTTTCTCCATTTTTATATATTCTTGCTCAGCAATGAATTTGAAAAACTTAAGCCAATTAGTGCTTGAGTTCTCTAGTTTTAAAATTTCATCTCTTGAAATAATTAACAATTCAATATCTGTCAATGCTTGTATATTCTCTACTGTTTTGGTTTGGGTCAAAAATGAAGAATAAGCACTAACAAAAGAATTGGAAAAAGTAAAACAGTATGTTACTTCTTCTTCTGAAGATGAATAATAGAATGACCTAAATAACCCAGAAATTACAAATCCTATTTCTTTACAAGTTTTACCTTCTTGGATAAAAAGATCACCTTTCTCCAGCTTTTTATAAACTACTTTAGTTTCAAACAAATCAATTTCATCGTTCGATAGTATGTTAAATGATTTTAAGTAGTTTCTCATTTTTTTAATTACTGCCAACGTGTTCGTGTATGGCTTGTTGCGTTGGCAAGAACTAAGTTAGTAAAAGAAACCGAACCAGTAGGAAAATCCGTAGGATTTTCGTAAGTAGGCGAGAACCAGCCATTAATTATACACGATGTTGGCAATAGTTATTTTGCTCAATAAGACTTTTTTAATGTATCCAAAAAAATAATAATATATTAATTCTTGAGCCTTTGAAGTATTAAAGAATCTACTTTTTGCATTTGTTTTAGAGTTCTGTTAAATTGAGTAGTGACTTCTTTTTCAACACTTAAGATTATAATGATGTCGTTGCGGAACTCTAGAGATTTTAGAGTTTCGTATGAACTTATTTCTAGCGAATTAAAATCTACATCTTTTTTAAGTACTTGAAATAAGTTTTGAATTTTAATATCAATTCCTTTCTCGGAGATTATCTGAATGTCTTTTTGAAAAGACTGCAAGGTTGATAACTCTTTATTAAGTTCAGAGAACTTTGAATTATCAAGGTTTATATAATTAATTAAATTGCTCTGAGTAAAAGTATAAGAAGTTGATCTAAATATGTCTGAAAGATAATATTGTAAGCTATCATTATTGGTTTCTAAATCTTTTGTTTTTAAAAAGGAATTGAAACTTTGAAGAATATTTGGCAGCTCGTTTCTGTAAACAATATCACTTTCCATTGACTCTATATTAATACTATTCTCCTCCTTTAGTTTTTGCAATAAAACAAATTCGCCATCTGAATTTTTTCGATTTTCATTCCAATTATTGATGCCTAGTGCGATTAAAATACCAATAACCACAAGTATAATTTCGCCAATAGCATATTTAAAGTACTTACCTGTTTTATTTTTTTCCATAAGATCATAGCGAATTTTTCTAAAGAATTTTATCATTGTTTATTGGTTGGTCATAATGAAGCACAACGGTCTTGTGTATGAGTAGTAGCGAATTTATATACGATACTTTTCGGAAAGTAAATTACAAAATAAAAAAGAATAGCGATTTGAATCTTAATTCAAATCGCTATTACTTATACACGTTGTTGTGCTTAGTATTTTGTTTCTATTGAATTTTCAGGATTTATTCAAATCCTTTTAAGAATCCAATTAGAAATTTCTTTTAAAGCAGTTGGGGAAAATGTTTGTTCTATTTTTCTATATTCATCCATCTTTCCAGTTTCGCACTCTTGAAAAAAGTGGTTTAAATTTTCTAATTCCACTATTTTATAATCTTGATTATTGCCTTTGATTAATGCCTTTCTTATGCCTTCTTGATTTGTTTTCGCATTTACTTGAGTATCTTTAGTACCATTTAAAGACAATACTGGCATTTGCAATTTTTCAATTTCATCAGCTGGATTGTATTGTAAAAAATAACGTGACCACGGCTTTAAACTTGTTTTTAGCTGACTTTCTATAAATAAATTGATCTTCTCTTCTGGCACATTTAAAGATGTTAGAATTGGTCTTATAAATGTATTATAATGAGTCGTTAACTCATTTTTAATTTCTAAATCACTCTTATTAGAAGTTACAATTGCAATTGCTTTTCTTGTGTTTTTTTCATAAGCTACTTCATCTTTAACAGGAAATTGCCTTAATGTTTTAGATTGCATAACAGACAATTCAGTTCCAGATATTCCTGTAGACGCTAGCAACACCATAAAAGCAACATCTTTTGAGTTATTTGCTACTAAAGGAGCAATAATACCACCTTCACTATGACCAATCAAGCCAATATTTTTTATGTCTACATCGTTTCTAGTTCTTAAATATGTAATTGCACTCAATACATCTTTAGAAAAATCTTCTGTTGTTGCATTTCCAAAATCACCTGTAGATTCTCCATGACCACGATCATCAAAACGTAATACTCCAATGCCTTGTTTTGTTAGATAATCTGACAAAACTAAAAAAGGTTTGTGTCCCATAAAACTTTCATCTCTATCTTGTGGACCACTTCCACTAATTAAGATGACAACTGGAAATTTCCCTTTTTTATTTGGTAACGTCAAAGTACCTGCCAACGTTATTTCTGCTTCTGTATTCTCAAAAACGACCTCTTCGTCGTAATATGGATAAGGTTTCACAGGTTCTTGAGGCCTTCTTAAATCTTCTGTTTTTACAGCACCTTTTTTTAAATTTAAGATCATTTCTATGCCTCCTTCTTTATAAGTGCCTTCAAATTGTTGTGCTTTATTATTGAAAACTCCTTCATAGTTCATACCTACATTAGAGCCATCAACTATTAACGTTCCGTTTGTAAAGGTTGTAGCTGAAGGTTTTATGCCAGAAATTCTAAACGTAGGAACACTCATTGTGGATGAATACGTAGAGTTTTCTTGTTCGATATTAAAAACAAATGTGATTTCTTTATCTCCTCTTTTGGCTGTTCCGCTCCAATCTCCTGAGATATCTTGGGAATATGCGCTTACTATTGATAGTATAAATGCAATTGCAAATGTTGCTATTGTTTTCATTTTAGGCTGTTTTTTAGTTGGCCGAAAATTATTCGGCATTTAAGTTTTAAAATAAATAATGAGACTTTTTTTGTATTCTTTGCGATTAATTATAGCATATTCCCTGTAGCTTTAGCCTGAGAATCCATGTGACGTCCTACAAAAGCGCCAATTAGCATACCAATACTAATTCCTAAAGAAAGTCCTAAAGACCTTTCAAAACGCTCACCAAAAATAACTCCAGCAACAACTCCAAAAAGAACTCCTAAACCTACAGAACGCTCTGTATAATATCCTTTTGACGTTAAGGAAAATGTGTCCTTTAAATATTTTTCAAATTCACTTAGTGCTTTCTTAAAGTGTTTTTTTCTGTTCTTAGGATTTGTTTCTAAATTTAAACGATCAAGTTTCGTTTCAATGGATTTAGTTTCGTTTTCTGAGAACTCTCTAATTTTCAATCCGGAAAGAATATGAAGAAATTTTTCATATACCTTAATTTCAGATTTTTTAGTTGTTTCTGTTTTTAAACTTTCAAAAAAATTATACGCTTCTAGTAATGTCATATTGATTAATGATTTCTTGGTTAGTGGCACAAAGCAAAAATTATTACACCTTAAATTAAAATTCACTAAATAGATGTGAGTAAAAATGTTGTATTAAGCACAACGTGTTTGTGTATGATTTGTGCGACTTAGAATCCGCAGGATTTTGAGTTGTAGCAAATCAGATGATTAAATATATAAATTTAAATTGAAGTAGGAGTAAAGCATTAATTATACACGTTGTTACCTACTGGCTTTTATTCAATTTCTTCAAATAGCATGCTAATTTCTCCGTTCCAAAATTCGGATTCAGTGAATATATTCGAATTGATGTTTTTAAATTGAATTTTCAATTTTTCTAGATACATAATAGTATATTTTGATTCAAAGAAACCATCTTCTCCAAATTCCAAATTTATCAATTCAATGAAGTTTTTATATTCTAAAAGACATTGAAACAATTCAGTTACGTTTTTATTAAATTTTTGAATTGGTTCAAATCCTTGTTCGTGATCTAATAATAATATTTCATCGTTTGAGTTGGAATCAATACAAATTGGATTTTCTGAGTACACACAGTACCACTTTTTACTTTATGTCATGTTATCTCATTTTAACTGATGTTATGTGTATGTCTTATTATTACTGATTTTATATGGATTATTGAATAATTTATCTACTTTTGATATAACAATGAATAAAGGCTATGTTGTCCCTTTTATTGTCCCTTTTTTAATATAATATAATTATTACTTTATGAGTAGAGCCATTCAATCCACTTCTGGAACCATTAAATATAGATTAAAAGACGTCAATTCTAAAGCAGAAACCTCAATAATTTTAGATTATAGTTTTGGAAGAAATAATCGTCTAAAATTTGCTACAGGATATAAAGTTTTTCCAAAAAGTTGGGATCAATCCAATCAGAGAATAAGAGCTTTATCAACATTGAAGAATAGGGAGAAAGTAAATAAAGATTTATTGAGGTATTCTTCTGACTTTGCTGATCAAGTTTCAAATCTGACAGAAGTAGAAAAACAAAATAGAAAGGTTCTAAGAAGTTTGTTAGAAAAAATAATTCGTGATACGGATGAAGTAGATAAACCTATTACATCATTTTTTGAATTCGCTGATGATTTTATAAAAAGTAAAGTAAATCAAGCTAAAAACATTGGGGCTGTTAAATTAAGCGCTAATACAGTAAGACAATATAAGCAAACTGTAAATAGATTAAAAGAATTTAATAAAAAGGTCAAATATAATTTGGATTTTGACGCTATAGATTTGAAATTCTACTATACTTTCATACAGTATTTAGAAGAGAACAATTACTCCATTAATACCATAGGTAAACATATTAAAAATTTGATTACTATCTTGAATAGGGCATCTGAGGATGGTATCAACACTAATTTCAAATATAGGCATAGAGAGTTTAAGGCAGTTTCAGAGGAAGCGATTTCAATTTATCTTACTGAGTCGGAGATTGAGGCTTTGTATCGCGCAGACTTATCTAAAACAAAAGATTGGGAACTCGCACGAGATATATTTTTGATTGGTTATTATACAGGTCAAAGAGTGTCTGATTATAATGGGATTACAAAAGAGCAAATAAAGACATTCGATGGCAGACAGGTGTTTGAGTTCAAACAAAAAAAGACAAAAAAAATAATTTATGTCCCAATTCATCCACGGGTAAGAGCCATTATGAAAGAAAGATATGATGGTAACCTTCCTCGAAAATTTAATGATCCTTATATTAATGTATACATAAAAGAAGCAGGTAGAGTAGCAAAAATAAACGAACAAATTACAGTCCAAAGAACAGTAGGTGGAAAAAAAATAACTGAAACGGTTTTAAAGCATAATCTTATTGTTTCACATACAGCTCGACGATCATTTTGTACAAATGCGTACTTATCCAAAATGCCAACCATCGATATAATGGCAATTAGCGGACATTCAACGGAGCGAGAATTTTACAAGTACATCAAAGTAAGACCTCAGGAGCGAGCGGTTAAAATTGCCGATAGCGCCTTTTTTCAATAATTAAAAGTTAACCCACAAATCTATTTATGAATTACAAAAATGTATTTGCAATTGACAACACTCATTATAATCAGCTAAATGAGGAAAAAGTCAAAAAAGAATCAAAGTATCAACTAAATAATTACGACTATTACGAGCCTAAGTTAATAGATGACTTTTATCTCAAATATTTCATAAGAGAGGTATTAATTGAAATAGATGTTTTAGAAGTTGATGAATTTCTCGAATACCATTACGATAAATCTTCAAATACAAAATTGTTTTTAAAAATTTTAAAATATAAAATTCTACCTAAAATTGAAGAAGTAATAGTAAAGGCGGAGTTTACAATGTCCGAAGGTGGTTATTATAATGAGATTAAATTAGAAGATGGTTTTATTGAAACTGAAAATAGAATATTAAAGCCAGAATATGAGGATGCCTTACTTTATCATATAGTCTGTTTTCAAAATCTTCAAGAAGATATAAAAGGAAGAAAAAGTTTTGTTTCTGAATTTTTTGAGCGCAATAATACCGTTAAAAAGAGTGATGAAACACCAAAATTAATATGGTCTGGGAAACCCTCTCATTTAGCCTATTTTGTAAGCCAATTGATTGAAGAGAACTATATAGAGCCTCCAAGAAAAAAAGAAGATGGAGATATTAATCAACAAGAATTATCACGGAACATCCTAAATTCGTTTTCTTTTGAACAGAAAGAGCCTTCAATTGAAACTTTGAGAAAATATAGTAATACCGATTCTGAAAAATTTATTGAATTGAATGAAAGATTTTCAAACAGTGGGTTTCATTTGCCAAATTCTAAAATATTAGGTTAGGTACCAGTACCCATTGGTACTTTAAAAAGTGTTATTTGGACGTAATTTTGACTTGCAGACAAACCCAAATAACATCAAATGAAGTCAACACAACTACACGTTTATCAAACAACTCCTGAGGAGCTTACAGACAATATCTTGATTGGTGTTGATAGTAAGTTGCAGGAGTTTTTTGATAAATACAGTCCGCCTCAAAAAGATGATGAAGAACTACTCACCGTCGAGGAAACTATTAAAATTCTAAAATGCAGCAAACAAGCTTTATGGAATTGGCGTAAGAATGACATTCTTCCCAGCTATAGATTGGGAAACCGTGTCTATTACAAAAAGAGTGATATATATCTTAAACTTATAAAGCAGGAATAATATGGTTGGATATGTACTCATGCATAGGGATATAATGGATTGGGAATGGTATCAGTCACCAAATGTGTCACGCCTGTATTTTCATTTAATCCTTAAGGTCAACTTTAAGGATAAAAAATGGCAAGGAAATCTGATAAAGCGTGGTCAGTTAATTACCTCAAATAATCATTTGGCTACGGATTTAATGATGTCAGTTCAAACTATTCGAACTGCCTTACAAAAGTTGCAAGAGGGAGGATATATACAAATTGAAACAACAAACCGTTTTACGCTTATAACCCTTGTCGAATATGATAAGTTTCAATCTGCAAAGATGGACAGTAACAAACCAGTTAATACTCAACCAACAGTTAAAGAGCAATCAAATAACTCTCAACTAACAACAACTAAAGAAAGTAATAAAGGAAATAAAGTTAATAAAGAAAAAATAGAGATTAGACGTGAAAAATTCAAAAAACAAGTTTTTGCTCTCTCTGAATTCAATATCAATATTTTAAACTCTTTTTTTAGTTATTGGAGTGAGTTAAGTATTGATAAGCAAAAAATGAAATTTGAAAGCCATGGATTTTTTGAAATAGAAAAACGATTAAAAAAATGGTTGTCTAATGAAAGACCAAAATCAGTTACTACAAAAAATAACTCCGAATTATTAACCAATAGATAATCTGCTAATATGAGAACTAATGATGTCCAAAAGACAAGCCAAATAATAAACAAAATTATCACAAACAGTAATAGTCAAAAACCAGAAAAAAAAATGAAACCAATAGAAGATTTATCCAAACAAGAATTATGGAAATACTTCCTTAAAACATTTCGAGAAATGCATGGCAAAAAATTTAAAGAAGATGAAATTGCTTTAAATAATTTAAAAGTATTGTTTTATTACTTCTTGCGAGATGAAAAATTCTATGAGTGTGAAAATTTACGAGCAGATATTACTACTCCTTCTTTCAATAAAGGGTTATTAATAATCGGTGGTTATGGCTTGGGCAAAACAGATTATTTCAAAGTTTTCGAAAGCATCTTTAAAAGTTATCCAAATTTGCGATTTAAGTTTTATACTTCAAAAGCACTTGTGCATCAATACGAGATATGTCAAACACCAATGGACAAACAAAGCTTCTTTAAGGATGTTGAAAGAAAATTAATGTTTATAGATGATATAAGTTCAGAACGAATAGCCAGCAATTATGGTCAAATAGATGTCTTGGATGAAGTGCTTATACATCGCTATGACAAAAAATTGAGAACATTTGCCTCCTGTAATTATTCAAAAAGGAATACCTGTGCTAAACAAACTTTAGTAGATCTTGGACTTCGATATGGTGGGCGTCTGTATGACCGCTTTCATGAAATGTTCAATATTATTGACTTTAGAGGAAAAAGTTCCAGATAAAGATAAAACGTAAAATAAAACCTTATTTAACCTATTAAGTAGAAAAAACACCCTAAAAACTATGAAAACTAACAAAAACTGTAAACATTGTTATCAAATATTTGAATCAAGAAGAAGTAATCATGAGTATTGCACACCAAGTTGTAAAACGAAAGCAAGCTACAAGCGAAATGAATATAAATACGTTTCTGGACATTATAGAAAAGATGATTCACAGATGATAGAGGATAAAAATATTGAAGTGTTGCCACAAACAAATCAAATTTTAGAATCGATAAAAGTATTGGAATCAAAAATCACAGCTTCACAGCCAACACCTGAAATTAATGGAACATCAATAACAAATTCAGCATTAGGCACAACTGCAGCAAATTCTGCTCTCTATGCTGCAAAAAAAATATTTGCTCCAAATACGTTAGCAGCTACTAAAGGTGATCTGTTGACGCTAAGAAATGAATTAAATGGATTGAAAGCAATGATTCAATTGTATATAGCAAATTCATAAATAGTTGTTTTTATACAGTTAATTTATTTACCGTGAGAATTCTTTTGGTTGATAAGTTATTTTTAATTTCTTGTCTTAGCCAATTGAACTATTATAATAAATAAGATTATGAAAAATTTAAAATTTGAAGATTTACCTCGAGCGATGGAAACAATGTTGGAAAAATTAAACGCTTTAGATAAAAAACTAAACGAACTCAATCATCATTTTGAATCTCAAGAACCTGAAACATTATTAACCCGATCTGAAACTATTGACTATCTTAAAATTGATTCCTCTACTCTATGGAGTTGGACCAAAAAAGGAAAAATTAAATGTTATGGAATTAGTAATCGTAGATATTACAAGAGAAGTGATATAGAAGATGCATTAGTTATTTTAAAACAATAAATTCAAATTTAATTCTTAACTGAATGTAACATGAATATTATCCTAACTTTTTAGTAATTTGATATTTCCGATTTCATTGGGTTAGAAGATGAAAATATGCAAAATAGAGCAATACACAATTCTAAAATCTACTTTGATTCCACTCATTTAAAAGTTCAGTAGATACGTTTTTTAATGTGCCACTTCCTTTTGAAAAGTCAGAATCACAGTTTATATAAAAAATTCCATTTTCAGAATTTATTTTATCAGCAAATGATTCAATTACGTTCCATTTAATTACGGAATTTGCTAAATTATAAATTGTTTTATCATAATTAATTTCATCGGAATTATATTCTTTAATACCGTTGTTTACTATTACATTTTTAATAAGCATATCTTAAAGTTTGATTAATTAAAAGTCCTTTAGCACCTTTTCGGTAACAAGTAATTTACCTCTAAGCACTCTCTCAAAATTACCTTTTCCCAATTTTAAAAATAACTTATCAATATCTTTTTCTTCCTTTACTATTATATAATTTAAATCTTTCTCCAAATCAAATTCTAAAAACAATGACTCCTTTTTCATCAAGTTTTTCTCATTATAATCTCTTTGCTTTAAATAATCTGTATATTTTTCTGAAATTAGTATCGGTTCAAAATCATCTTCTATTGATATAGGTGGAACATATCTCCATTCTCTTTCATTATAAAAATTGTAATCTTTATAAACCTCCTCTTTCGAATCACGATATAAATCAGCAATGTATGGTTTCATTAACTGTATTCTTCGTATTGCGTCATCTTGCATTTGAGGCAAATATTCGGCTAAACTTGGAAATTTAAGTACTAAATCTTCAACTTTAATTTCTTTTTGAATTTTCTGCTGATGTGCAATCGGAGCAAATGAATTTTGATATTCATCTGATGTAACATCTATATATCTCACAGGAGTGAAGCCATTTTTAGTTGCCCATTCGTAAGACATCCCAATTGCAAATCCACCATAAGCCTCTAAATTATCCTTTAGAAGCGTTAAAGGTAAATCAGACATACAAATCATGGGAACTCCAACATTTATTGATGCTACTCCACCGTTCTTTCTAATATAGGACTGCTCTAAAGAATAAAATGGACGAAATCCTTTCTTGAGAATTGAAAGAATATTTTCTAAACTATCAGTTGTATGATAAAAACTACTTGAACTTAGTAGAACCTTTTTATCAATAACTTTTTCTTTGTAATTCTCTCTATTTGCCATAATCAATAAATTTGTATTCCATAACCCTTCACTTCTCTATCCAACTTCTTGGCATTGCCCGAAACCGTATCTAACAAATGCCAAAAGTCTTTACTATGATTCTTGATTTTGGTATGCACTAATTCATGCAATAGCACATAGTCAATTAAATAGTCGGGTAACCTCATCAGGTGTAGGCTTAAATTAATAGAGTTATCATTTGAGCAACTCCCCCATCTTGTTTTAGCGTTTCGTATAGAAACTTTCTTAAACTGAAAATTGTGCTTTTTCGCAAGTTCTTCAACTCGGTTTGGCAAGTATTCTTTTGCCTCTTTTCGCCAAGCTCGTTCTATTCCTTTTCTAACTTCTACTTGCACCTCATCACTTTCTATTTTAGTTGAGAGAGGCACAAAAACAGTTATCTTTTCATCTCTTACAATAGACTTCACCTTTTCAATTTCTACTGATTTGATTTCTAAATGGTGTTCTCTTGTTTCAAACTTGGATGTTGGGGTAAATACAGTAAACAATTCCTCTGCTTTCTGCATTTTAGATAGGTGAGTTTTTATCCAATCTATTCGCTGTTCTGTCGCTGTTTTAGCCTTTTTATAACTAATCCCTTTTGGAACAGAAACACGAACTCCTGTAAATGGTTTAATGGTAATATTAAGACTCTTTGCCCTATCACTTTTAAAAAAAGTAACCTGAATACCATCAATATGTTCTATCTGCTCAGTCATTAGTAGTATTGAATTATATACTTCATAACTTGCTCTGCAAATGGTATGTAATCTATTGTTTCTTTTGTTATTGCTGAGTGAGTTCTTGACAGTTCTACTAATTTCTTTATAATGTCAACTCTTATTTTAGCAACCACAGAATCTTGTATCTGCCAATTTTTAAAATCGTTAGTGTGTTGCTCTGCGATAGTGTTTATATCTGATGTAATTAAGTCCACCAATTCATCATTGTCAATTTTCTGACTGAGCAGTTGACTAATGGCTCTTTCACCCATAGATAGGTCTGAACTCAACTCTTGTTCCTTTGCTTGGTTGAGGTCGTTCATAATTACACAAAGCAATGAGTAGGTGTCGTCTACTTCTTGACCTCTACGTTTAATAACCGACTCTAATCGCTCTTGAAGTGTTTTGTATATTGGTAAGTCCTCTGCTTTAATTCTTAACGTGGCTCTTAATCTATTTTCAAGCGTAAGTTCTTTGTCTTTCTTATCTAACTCTGTTCCATCTAATCTTTTGAGGTAAGAATCATCTACCACAAACACAGGTGCTTTCTCGTTGATTTCTCCAAGATTGATATGCTCTTGAATCATCTCTCTTGTTTTAGCAAGGTATTCGCTTACATCGGGTTTTTCTTGCTTTAAAATAGAATCGACAATCATCTTTAACTTGGTAGCCTCAACATAGTCGTGTGTATAATCAAGAATGTATGGGTCGGGTGCTAATGTTTCGTAGGAGAGTTGTATGCCTTTATAGGTTTCTTTAAAGTCAATTAGTTTCTCATTACGTTGCAAGTAATCTGCTATTCCAAAAGGAGATTGATTTTCAGATTCAGCATAAATCGCTTTAAATTCGGCTATAAACTTAGGTAATTGCTCTTTTAACTTATCAAAATCGATCAAGCAATCAGTAATATCATTCTCATCGAAATTCAATGCCTTTTTAAGGTTTTTCAGAATACCACAATAATCTATAATAATACCGCTTAACTTATTTGGATAGGGTCTATTGGTTCTTGCTATGGCTTGAAGTAGCGTATGGTCTTTTAATGGTCTGTCTAAATACATTACCTGCTCGTTAGGTGCATCAAAACCTGTTAAGAGCATACTTTGTACTATAATAATTTTAAGGTCGCTATCCTTCTTCTTAAACAAGTTGACGCAATCTTTTATACCTTGTTTGGATTTATGGTGTTGTCTTAAATAAGGCTCATCATTTTGTCCTCCACTATATACGACATCGCTATACTGCTCACCGAGTATTTCATCAATATGTTCTTTAATTATTGCACACGCCTCTCTACTAAAAGCAACAACCTGTGCCTTGAAACCATTTGGTTCTATGTAAGCAACATAATTTGAACAAATATCTTCTGCAACTGCTCTTAACCTTTTAGGGTTCATCATAAAGGTTTTACCGTAACTCGATGACTTCTCTTTAAGAACATCCATTTCTTCATCAGAAAGATGGTCATATTCTAAATCAATTAATTCATCGATGTGGTCGGTATCTAAATGCCATTTTCTATTTCGTAATTGATAATGCACAGGAACAGTTGCACCATCATCAATAGCAGATTTGATGTTGTACAAATCCATATACCGTTCTATCTTACCATTTGGCAACAAACCAAAGTTTCGATGAGTGTTTTTATCCATCTTATCAATTGGTGTACCTGTAAAGCCAAAGAAGAAAGCATTAGGCAACGCCTTACGCATCATAGCAGAGTTTGTTCCTTCCTGTGTTCTGTGAGCCTCATCAATCATTATGATGACATTCTCTCTATCAATTAGCACATCAGCGATTCTATCAAACTTAAAGATGGTGCTGATAATTACCTCACGTCTATCTTCTTTTAGTTTTTTCTTTAAGCCATCAATAGAAGTTGCCCTTGTAGTATTAGGCATTTTAACTGCTCCGAATGTTCCCGAGATTTGCTCATCCAAATCAATTCTATCTACCACTATTAAAATGGTTGGATTGTTTAGTTGAGGTAAGGTTCTTAATTTCCAAGAGGCAAACAACATTGTTAGGGATTTACCACTACCCTGAGTGTGCCATATCAATCCTGTTTTCATTTCACCTTTAACAACACGTTCAACTATTTTGTTAACGGCTCTAAATTGCTGATAACGAGCAATCTTTTTAACTGTAAAATTATCTCTTGTTTCAAATACTATGAAGTTCGTGATAAGGTCTATAAAATTGTTTTTGTTCAATAAACCAAAAATCTGCTTGTCAATAAATGGGTTGAATGTGCTTTTGTTTTTCTCAGCATATTTCTCAAACTCGCTATCCTTTTCTAATAAAGTAGAATCTTTAGAATAGTCTTTCCATTCCTGGAAGTACTCGGCAGGAGATTTAGTTGCTCCATATTTAAACTTATGTCCATCTGTTGAGATGTTGAACATATTGGGAATAAACAACTTTGGTGTTGTTCTTTGGTAACGGTCTAATTGCTTTATGCCTTCGGTAAAGTTAGAACCTTCCGTTCCTAAAAACTTGCACTCAATAACCGTAATAGGTAATCCATTTACAAACAACACCAAGTCAGGACGAATATGCTTTTGTCCATCTTCGGGTTTGGTTATAGAGCAAACTAATTGATTGGAAACAACAAACTGATTGTTGGTAGCATTGTATTTATCAATTAGGTCTATTGTAATGGCTTTACTATCTGCATTAGGCTTGTATGATTTCTCACCCTTTAACCATGAATGAAACTCCTCGTTATCCTCAATCTTTAATAACTTGGAATATATCTGTTCACAATCGTCTTTATCTAACCCTTTATGAGCATTGTGTTTCATTAAGGCATCAATAACATAAGGTTTTATGAATACCTCATCAGTTGAACCTCCACGAAGAGAAAGGTTCTCGGCTTGGGTAATAAAATCCCAACCTAACTTACCAAGAGTTTTGATGAGTGGTTTCTCAACGCTATGATACTCAGATGACATTATATTTTAACTCTTTTTTGACCTGTTAGTAATTGTTGCATCAACCCTTTTTTGAGTTGTTCTAATTGTGCTTTTTCTTTTTCTTCTTTCTTTATTTTGGCATCTGCCTCTGAAAGTATATCGGCTATTTTTTGTTGCTCGGATGTTTTGGGTAAACAAACAGTTAGTTTTCTAATATCACGAAGAATAATTCTTTGTAAAGCAGAACCTCCCATCAATCTTTTAAGCCAACTTTGACTCATAGGACTATCTAAAAAATGTTTAAGATAATCTGATTGAATTTTGCTGAGATTAGGTTTGATTAATGCTAACGAAGATAAAATAGCAATGTTATTAGTTTCATCCCAAACACAAGTTCTACCTACTGAACCGTCTTTAGAAAGTAAAACATCTCCAAATTCAGGAACACAATTATTGTGTGCTAATTTATGAAATTCCACTTCACTAATGTTTACACATTTTTCAAGGTTCAAGATTCCATTATAAACATCTTTAACAGTTGCAATTAGGAACTCTGTATTTTCTTTAATAGGCACAGGTGAATAGTGTGACCCATCAGTGATTAATGTACATAAATCTTTAAGGTAAATAATCTCCCAATCCTTTGGTATTCTACCAATTTTGGTGTCTTTAAATTCGGTGTGTCCAATACCTTGGAAAAAAAGCTTTTGCATTAACCCTTTTTTGAGTTCTTTGGTTTTATCAATAATGGCTTGGGTGGTGCTTATTTGCTCATCAACTGTTGAAAGTATTTCGGCTATTTTTTGCTGTTCGGGTAGAGGGGGTATAGGAATTTTAAATGGTTCAATGTCCCGTTTGTTTAATTGTGGAATTACACCATCATCTTGAAAAGACATTAAATCAATGGAAAGGAAATAGTGATACAGAAAAACATAATCAACTGTGCTGTCCTCCTTAAAACTTATTGCAATTAAGTTTGGGTCAAGAATTATATGAGTAGAATTAATTCTTTTCTTGTTAGTTTTAATTGCAGCACCTCTTTTCGGAAAAACAATTGATTTTGGTTTAAGAACGGAATTAGAAGAAACAAATTCTTTTGAAAAAAAACCTTCATTAACGCCCCGTATTATCATTCTCTCATTACCAACTAAATTCATATCACTGACCTTCGTGAAAATGACCTTTACTCCTTCGTTAAGTTTATTGTTTTCAAATACATCAAAAGCTAATCCGCTTGTAACGACTTTACAGACATTTTTCACTGAATCAACCTCCCAATCCTTCGGTATTCTGCCAATCTTGGTGTCTTTATATTGTTCTTCCATTACCTCCATTAGTATCCTAATTCTTTAAGGTAAGTATTCAGTTTAGTGTTGTTTTCTACTCGTTGAGTTTCTAAATCACTTAAGGCTTGTAATACATCTTCAATAATTACAGGTATTTCGGGTTCTGTGGTATCTACATAACGAGATATATTGAGGTTATAATCGTTTTCTTCAATCTCGGCTAAATCACATACAGAACAATAACGCTCTTCTGTTTTATAGTCTTTATAGGTTGCTAATGTTTTAGCAATGTCCTCATCTCGCAAATGGTTTTGTGCCTTGCCTTCCAAATAGTCATTACTTGCATCTACAAACAGCACTTTACCTTTTCGTTCAACAGGTTTGTTTTTATCTATTATTAGTAAACACGCAGGCGAACCTGTATTGGCAAATAAATTAGACGGTAACCCTATAACGGCATCTATAACATCTAACTCTAAAAATGCCTTACGAATTTTACCCTCCGAACTTCCTCTAAACAATACTCCGTTATCCATAACCACACCAATACGCCCATTGCCTTTTAATGAAGCATACATATGTTGTATCCAAGCCCAATCGGCAGTACTTGCAGGTGGTCTGCCATATACTAATCGGTTGTACTTATCCTCTAATTCAATCTTCTTTTTCTTACCACCAACTGTTTGTGTGGTGTGTAACCAATCATCCAAGTTCCATGGCGGATTGGCTAATACATTGTCAAACTTCATTAATGCACCGTCCTTTAAATGCTTAGGCTCTGTAAATGTATCACCACGTTCAATTTTGGCATCGTTAAATCCGTGCAATATCATATTCATCTTACAGATGATGTAAGTTGCATATACTGCTTCTTGCCCATATAAGAACATCTTGTTAGCATCTAATCCTTTTTGCTTTATATAATTGGCAGAAGAAACCAACATACCACCACTACCACAAGCAGGGTCGTAAATGCTCTGCCCTTCTTTGGGGTCTAAAATCTCAACCAACAACTCCACTACTTGATGAGGCGTATAGAACTCACCTCCTTTTTTACCTGCATCATCAGCAAACATCGCAATTAGATATTCATAGGAATCGCCAAGCATATCTCCTGTGATTTCAGTATTACCTAATTTATGAACATTGAAGTGGTTTACTAAATCATTAACCGCTTCATCAGATAATTTGTCTTTGTCATTAAAATCTATCTTATCCAAGATACCATCCAACTTTGGTGCATTGGCTCTTGTTACCTCCATAAAGGCATCATTTATCTTTGCACCTATATTAGTTGAGGTAGAAAGGACATCAGACCAATGGCTTCCTTTTGGAATAAAGAATATATCGGCATACATTTTTGGATCGTTTGCTAACTCTTCACCAACTGATTCTTTTAGTTTTTCATATTCTTCATCGAAAACATCACTTAATCTTTTATAGAAGAGTAAACCTAATATGTAGTGTTTAAAGTCTCCACTATCTATTTTCCCCCTTAATATGTTTGCACTTTCCCATAAATAGGATTTCAGTTCTTGCTTTGTTATTTTGGACATTAAACGTGTGATTTTTTTAGAAAATTAAAGGTAGGAATTTGTACGAATATATTAGAGAATATAGAAGTTATTATAAATGTTACATAGAAGTATTTTTTTTTAGTTTTTAAAGACACTTTACAAGTAATTTAAAAATTTTGTAACTCATTTTCGCTATCCAGAATATGAAACTGTAAGAAAATCAAGCTAAAGAATAAGTAATAATAATTTGAACTGTTGAAAGTCCAAAATCGAACCATTGGTGACCCATTGATTCAGATAACAAGTTTACTCAATATTCAAGTTTTTGCATAATATTCAGGTATTTGAACCATTAATGAACTGTTTATCTGATAACAACCGTACTCAGTCAAGATTGCAATAATACATCAACAAAATATTTCTTAATAAGACATTTATGTGGATTTTGAAATTTTAATTATTATTTTCTTATGGACGTTAACGTTTCGTATAAGATGCGTTGACATCCCTTATAGAGGCTATAATTTTTATACATTGTTGTATGTAGTTTATTATAATTTTTCTATTTCAAATAAATTACTCAATACTTCTTGTTTCTCTTCACTTAATGCAGGAACAGATATAAAAAGTCTATTTTTTGCTCTACTTACAGCGACATAATTTATTCTTTGTTCTTCGTATTGCGCTAAATCAGAATTAATTAAAAACTCAGAATCACTTTCTTCTTTTAATACTAACAATACATTATTGAATTCATCACCTTTTGATTTATGTATCGTTTTGTGTAGGCTTAAATCTTCTGGTATTGAGACACAAAGTAATAATTGATTAAAGGTATGGTTTTCATAAAAAGATTTAATTCGCCCACCAGTTACTTTTGAAATGCTATTATTAAGATTTTCTTTTACAAAATTGGAAAAATCTAATAATGATAAGCCCTTATAATCATCATATTTATCTAATAACAGTGTTATATATTTTAATGCTTTACGTTTACCTTTTAATTTGTCGTTTTTATAATTAAACAGTTTTTCTAATTCTTTGATTGAATCTTTGAATTTATTTTCCTTGGCATATGCAATCGACTTTATACAAGAGTAAATTAATCTTTTCCTATTACTATTAGAATCTGTTATAAGTAATTTATCTAAAAGTTTGCTATCAAGCCCAATACCACTTATCTCAGCTTTCATAGCATTTGATGTGATATTATTCCTAGAAAGAGAATTAACTACTTCTTCTGGACAAAGAAGCTTAGACCTCCTTAACGCTAATGTCATATCTCCAATTAAAATTTTGGGCTTTTCAATTGATATATTTCTATATGGGATTTGTGTTATATCTGTTCTAATTGAATTCAAGAGTTCAATTATTTCGTTGCTACTTCTTCTGTTTTCATTTAAATTGTATTCCTGAACATTGGGTAAATTAAAAGCTCGAAACTGAGTATAATCTGCTCCTTGAAATTTATATATGGATTGAGAAGAATCACCAATAACACCTGTCGTTATACCCTCAAAGCCGAGCGTTTTAAATATTTCAATTTGAATAGGGTTGCAATCTTGAAATTCGTCAATAACCAGATACGGGAATTTTGCTAATAAAACTTTTGCAACAAAAGGTTTTTGTTTTAGAATTTGATAACTAAAAAAAAGCACATCATCATGATGAATTATGCCTTTCTCCCAAGTCATCTTTTTATATTCTAAATAGGAATCGTTTTTTATTGAATATTTGCCAATTTTAAATGGATATGGTGTTCTTACTATTAATTCATCATTGTCAATCTTCCACCTTAATTTATTAAAAGCTTCAGATACAATATTGTCATCATTTATTCGTAGTTGACCCGTTCTCTCTTTCCATTCCTTTAAAAAGCTATAATTTGATAATACAATGTTGTCATGCCCATCTATCTTGCTAATGTCTAAAGTATATTGCTCAGCAATAAATGAAACATATGGCTTTACAATATGTTTATATAAAAAACTATGAATTGTAGATACTTCTACTTGGGCAGATGAAGTCCCTAACCGCTTATAAATAGTTTCAACAGCAGTATTTGTATATGTGATACAAGCTACTTTTCTTGTTATTGATAATTTATTTGAAGTATGTAATATGTTTTTAATATGATTTACTAACCAATAAGTTTTACCAGCACCAGGTCCAGCGGAAACTTTGAAGCTATTATCAATATCAGCTATTTTATAATCAGAGTTTATTGTAGTTACTGGCATAGTTCTTCTATTGCTTCTTTAATATATTTAGGGAGATTAAATTCTACAAACTCATCTGTACCTTTTTTATCAAGATTTTTAGTCAAAACATATGATAATTCAAGAGCATTTTCACCCTTGCCGACAGAGTTTAAATATCGAGATGCAATTATGGATATTTTCTTTTCTTCAACACCTAAAACCGTATTTAGATTTATTGAATCCTTGATTCTTGTATTTGTATCACTATCTCTTAGTTTGTCTAATAAATTTTGAACCGTTGAACCATCAGTTTCAAATATTGACATTAAGTCTTCTAATTCTTGTTTATTGCTAATAGAGTCTGTAAGTAGTAGCTTCGAAGTAGGATTACACATTAATAATTCGTACTCTAAAGTTTTACCCTTACTAACTTCAGGACTGAAAAACGTAATATTTTGATGTGTACCCTTAGCATAGCTATCTGCATTAGGATTTGTTTTGTAATCAAATTCGGTTAAATTTTGATTATATTCATAAGGATAACATTTATTGAAGCTACCCTTAGGTTTCTTTTTTCTTTCCGGATCTCTATCTGTAATACAAACAATTTTTTTCGGAATTGTATTTTCTTTTGAGCTATCAAATAAATATAAAAAATGTTCAAAATATCGTCCGCCAACATTTATTACGGCTATGTGATTATCCTCTAATGATTTATTAATATAATTCGCGAAAATTGACATTAGAAGTTGTTCTGCCAAACCTTCAACGAATAATATTTTCTGAGCAAATAGCATATCAGATTTTGTTGAATCTAAAAAGCGTTGTACATATTTCTTGTTTTTTATTTCTGGAAATACTTTAGTAGGGTATCCTATTGCTGTTTCACCATTTTCGTTGTGTAAGCAAATGATTTCGTCTAAAGAAACAGCCGAAGTAATATGAGTTGAATGAGTTGTTAAAAATATTTGTCGAACTTTTTTCTCTTTCTTATTTTCATTTAAAAATTTGAGAAATTTATATTGCATTGCGGGATGCAGATGAGCTTCTGGTTCTTCGATAGCCAAAGTAGTAAATACTTTAGCGTTACTATCTAAATAATCTACATCAGCGTTTACTTGCATTTTTGCGAGTAATAAAGACATAAATATTAAATTATTATATCCAAGTCCATTATGTGTTGCAGGGATTTTGATACCTGATTCATATTCAACTATAAGTTTTAGCACAGAATACATTTCGTTTTCAGAAATACTACCTTCAAAATTAGGTTTTGCTTTATTGAATGAAGCTCCCGTTTTTGTGGCATAAGAAAGTATTTCTTGTTTTCCCATTTCAATCCTTGAACTTAAGTTGTCAATTAGAGTATCTGCTTTTTCTGAAAACAAATCTTTTTTGATTTTAATCTGTTCGTACTTTTCTTCAAGAGTTTTTGTTCCATCTTTTTTAATTTCATAGTCCATGAAGAAATCAAAAACTTCTCTTAATAGTGTGTTACGTCCAGTTAGCATGTCTCTTTCAACATCTCTAATTGCATCTAAGAATTGAAAATCAAATTTTTGTAACGATTCCGAATCAGCAGTTGCTTGGTTTGTTATTTCTCCACCCCATATTTTATATCCATAAAATCTTATAAATTCATGTTTTATTAACTTCCATGCCTTTTCTATAGCGTTTGGCGTCTTGATATTTAATACAGATAATGCCTTAATGTATTCTTCATGTTTTTTTTCAGGTAAGAAAAATTCATAAGTTAGTAAAGCTTCATATGAACTATCGAGTTTTGTTAACCAATTAGATATAGTTACTAAATCATCAGGTGTTTCTTCTTTTCCTTTCGTTATCGTAACAGATATACTGATTTTTGGAGGTGTATTTTTTAGCTCTTCTAACGTGACGTTTTTATTAAAATCATCAGTAAGTAAGCGTTTTGGTCTTTCGTTGTCAATGACTAATGACAGAGCTTTAATTAAATTAGTTTTTCCAGCGTTGTTGTGCCCTATTATAACATTAACACCATCATTAAATTCAATTTCTTTCTCTTTAAAGTTTCTGAAATTATTTATTCGAATTTTAGATATGTACATTGATTATTTCATTTTAAGTGAGGTTGTTCTGTAATGTCTTGTCCTGAAATACGGCTACAGGTTAAAATTGATTTTACGCTGATAATTTGTATACCATATTTGGTGTTTTATAATCTAAAGATAAATGTAATCTTACTTCGTTGTATAAATTAATTGCACTTTTTGCAGCTC
>NZ_JBALVR010000016.1:0-46802 GCF_036960315.1 Psychroserpens sp.
CCTAAACAATTATCTGAAGCAGTTGGAGCTGTTAAAGTTGTTACTTCACATTCCGCAAGGATATCTGATAAACTTGCTGCATCTGCTACTGGTGCAGTGACATCATCAATGATTACATTCTGAAGTTGTGTAGAAGTATTTCCGTTACCATCATCATAAGTCCAAGTCACAACTGTTGTTGTTCCTTCTCCTGAGATTGGTAAACTTGCATCGTTTGTTACTGTTACAGATCCTAAACAATTATCTGAAGCAGTTGGAGCTGTTAAAGTTGTTACTTCACATTCCGCAAGGATATCTGATAAACTTGCCGCATCTGGTGTTGGTGCAGTCGTATCAATCAGTGTAAAAGTCGCAATAAAATTAGCGCCTAAGTTAGAAATAAAGTGTGTGCCATTACCATCTATTACGGATTCATAAGTCGCAGTAGTATACACTTCAATATTATATGTGCCAGGTGCTAAGCCAGATAAAATATCTATTCCAGCAGCAGCTGTTTGCCAATTTTGGTCATTACTTGTACCAGTACAGTAATTGAAAGTAGCAAGGTCTGTATTATGAAGTATGTTTACAGGTGTAAAGGCAGGAGGAGCGCCTTGATAAATTCTATAATTTAATTCAGAAGAACTAATATTATGATCACCGCATTTATGTGTTAATTGTTGTGCGCCATTAAGAATAAAAGTATCACCGCAATTAAAGTTACCAAAGTTGGTACCTTGAAAATTGGGGTTGCCAGAATTAAATAGATTATAGTATTGATTTCCTGCACCGAAATCAAGTATTAGATTACTTTCATCTACAGCTGATTCATTTTGTGCATTTAAAGCAGTAATTCCTAGCGCTAAAAACACAAAAACGTGTAATATCAAACGTATTCGTTTCATCATTGATATCATATTAAATAGGTTAAACGACATTGTTGATCATCTAACTCAAAATAGTTAAACTGCCAAGAATGTAAATTTGGGTACTAATTTTGGACTATTAATCAATGAGGGAGAGCTCAAATTTACCTCTACTATGGCATAAAAAAGAAAATAATCGTCAAAGCGCATATATTCTCTTTATGATTGACTTTAAGCAATTTACTATCAGAATAAGAGTACAAAAAAAGTGTTAACCTTTTAAATATCAACCTGCTTCCATTTTCCTTTTTTAAACCAAAGGATTCCAATAATAGCAATTAATACTTCTGCTAAAGTAATGGCTAAAAACACACCTAAAGGACCAAGTTCTAATGTGATTGCCATCACATATGCAAAAGGCAATTGGAATAACCAAAAGCAAATAAAGTTGATAATGGTTGGCGTTATGGTATCACCTGCACCATTAAACGAATTGATAACGACCATTCCGTAGGCGTAGAAAATATAGCCAGCAGCAATAACACGAAGACAAAGACTTCCTTGTTCTACAACATTGGGTTCTTCAGTAAACCACGATATAATTTGAGGAGCAAAAACCAAATAGGCTACAGATACTATTCCCATAAAATAGGCACAATATTTTCCGGTTTTCCAAACCGATTGTTCGGCACGATCGGGCTGCTTTGCGCCTAGGTTTTGTCCGACTAAAGTTGCTGCAGCATTACTCATTCCCCAAGCAGGCATGAAGGTAAACATCATCACACGAATGGCAATGGTATAGCCTGCCAGGACTTCACTCCCAAACTCGCTCATGATTCTCATCAAGAATACCCAAGACGACGTTCCTATTAAGAATTGACCAATGCCTCCAAGAGATACTTTGATTAAATTAAGCATTACTGCAATTCTTAATACGACGTCTTTAAATCCGATTTTAATTTTACTCCAACCATAGAATAAGACTATAAGTTGAAAAAGAACTGCAGCTCCTCGACCAATCGTTGTTGCAATGGCAGCACCTTCAACACCATAAGCTGGAATAGGTCCAAATCCAAAAATAAACATCGGATCTAAAATGATATTGAGTCCGTTAGACAGAATCAAAGTCCACATCGCAATTGAGGCATCACCAGCACCACGAAAAATCGCATTGATTAAAAACAGGAGCATGATGGTTATATTTCCGCCTAAAAGAATTTGCGTATAGCCGTAACCTTCAGCAATTAAATCGGGTTCGCCTCCCATGAATTCCAAAATCTCCTTTGGAAATAGGATGCCAATGACACTAATGACCACCGCAATAAAAACGCCTAAAAAAATCACTTGCACTGCCGCTTGAGAAGCTCCTTCCCTATCCTTTTCTCCGATACGTCTCGCAACGATTGCGGTTGCTGCAATACTGAGGCCAATAGCTACAGCATAAACTAAAGTCACTACAGATTCGGTAAGACCAATGGTTGCAACGGCGTTGACGCTCACTTTGGACACATAGAAAATATCGACAACAGCAAAGATGGATTCCATGAGCATTTCTAGAATCATAGGAATGGACAGCATAAAAACGGCTTTACGAATGCTTCCTTTAGTGAATTCTTGTTCTTTACCAGAAACAGCTTGTTTGAGGTAGCTAAAAAATTGTTGGATTGAAATAGTTGATTTTGACATGATTGTTGTTAGTAAAAATAAACATAGCCTCTAACGAAATGCTAGTGGCAATTTTGAGAATCACTTGTAATGGTGATGTGTCGCGAAGTGTGGGCTTAAACAATCATAAGACTTCAAAAGTGCGATTTTTTTTTTAAATTTCAAAATTTGACATCAATGGTTTCAACCGTTTTATTAGATGTTCCTTTTTTCCATGATAAAAATGAAGGCATAAACACTTTATCGAACATAAACGCAAATAAACTATAGTCCATATAATTCCCTACCGAAAGTATTGATTATCAATATACATTTATATATATTCGTCTTGCTAATTAATTCAACATGTTTAAAGCTGCCTTATTTGATATGGACGGGGTCATTGTCGATTCTGAACCATTGCATCACAACGCCTACTACCAAATGTTTAGTGATGTAAACATCCACGTTTCTGATGATTTATATGCATCGTTTACTGGACAATCCACACTAGAAATTTGCAAACAACTTATCAATCATTTTAAATTACCCATAGGTCCACAGACCTTGGTCGACATCAAACGTCATCATTTTAAACAGCTTTTTGAAACTGATACAGCCTTGCATCTTTTGGACGGAGTATTGGATGTCATTAAGGATTATCACAGTCATGGTATGACTCTGGTTTTGGCGTCTTCGGCATCTATGCCTAATATCAACCGTATTTTTGAACGCTTTGATTTGGATCAATATTTTGTTGCAAAAATTAGTGGTGCCGATTTAATACAATCCAAACCACATCCGGAAATCTTTATCAAAGCTGCAGAACTTTCTGGTCATGAACCCAAAGACTGCTTTGTGATTGAAGATTCTACCAATGGGATTGCTGCTGCGAAATCCGCAAACATATATTGTATTGGTTATGATAGTTTACATAGCGAAGACCAAGATTATACGAATGCTGATTTGGTGGTGTCGCGTTTTGAGGAGATTGGGTATGAAGCGTTGAGAAGTTTACAATCTAAAAAATTGGTGTAAGTATTAGTCCTGTTCCTTAATTTTATTGATTGATGGTGTTAATTCTTATAATTTAATTGTAACGTCTTTTTGAGTTCCAAGCAAACGTCTTTGTCGTGTTTGTTGTTGACGTTATTCTGTTTGTGTTTAATGTTCTCATGATTTGATTGATTGATTGATTGATTGATGGTTATTCTTACAGTTTAGTTGTAACGTCTCTTTGAGTTCCAAGCAAATGTCTTTGTCGTGTTTGTTGTTGCTGTGATTCTGTTGGTGTTTAAAGTTCTCATAATTTTAATATTTAATCTATTGATGGTTATTATTACAATTTAGCTGTAACGTCTTTTTGAGTTCCAAGCAAACGTCTTTGTCGTGTTTGTTGTTGTTGTGATTCTGTTGGTGTTTAAAGTTCTCATAATTTTAATATTTAATCTATTGATGGTTATTATTACAATTTAGCTGTAACGTCTTTTTGAGTTCCAAGCAAACGTCTTTGTCGTGTTTGTTGTTGTTGTGATTCTGTTTGTGTTTAAAGTTCTCATGATTTTAATATTTGATTGTTTATACTGTATAGACGCCTTAACTTTTAATCTGTTACAGCAATTAACGCTCATTAACAAAGTTTAACAATTCGTTAAGAATTGGACTAAATAACGAATGGCTTTATTCCTTAATATTATACCAAGGCCGATTTGGTGGTATCATCGTTTGATGACATATCCTATGATACGCTTGCGTCTAAATTTATTTCAGTTTATGTAAGAAAATTTTTATATCTTTATGTACTTCCCTTTGAGGATCACTCAATTGGATTAGTTAATGTTGTTGACACAGCAGTTTTATGTTTAGTTGAGAAAACATAAGGCCATACCAAATATTCCTTAAAAGGATTTACCCATTATTGGGTATGTTTTGATATGGTTCCAGCTGTTATTTTTATGATGTCATTTTAATTAACTAAACCAATCGATTATGAAAGCTTGCTATTTATGTATTTTATTGAGTACACTTCTTTGCTTTAATTATTCTTATTCTCAAAAATCGGCACCAGTTGCAGGTGATGCAGCCATGCTGATTGATATCTTAAAAAAAGACTACAATGGCATTAGTCCTGATAACAGAGCTGAAGAAATCATGAAAGACAGAGCTAAGGCCATGTCAATATTTAAATCTTATATGGCTGCTGATCTCGATTTAGACATCGACGAAGCCAAACTCATTTCTAAACAGATTATTACTGCTGCAGGAGATGAAATCCTGAATATTGATAATTTGGATCTACCATACATAATTACCTATGCTGATAATTATGCTGAAAAATTAAACCGATATGAAGAACAAAAGAATAGGGTTCAAGATATAAAAGCGCTTAACATTTCAGCAAATGGAAATACAATAGCAACACTTAGATCAGAGTCAAATAATTTAAGCACCTCTAAATCTGAATATTATAAATCCAGTTATTACAGGGATGTGAAAAATTTCGTCACTCTTCTTGTCAATTATGAAGATAATAACTACATCAAATATTGTATAGAATTATTCATTAAAAAGTATTCTAATATCCAAGCTAATGAAATTGATGCTTTTGCAGCACAGAACTACCAGTCGTCTATTCAAAAAAGTTTACCGTTTTTAGGTGGTGATCTCGCTCTTGAGACATTAATTGATGGTTTAAGTCGATTCCTTGCAAAACGTATTAAAGAAGAGCTCGCAACCTATGTTGTAGCTCAAATTAAAGACAATCTTAATAATCCGAAGCCATCAAGTTATCTCAATGAGTTAATGGTGCTATTGCCTGTAACAACTGACTATATTAAAAATTTCGAAGCCGATCAAGTATTAAATTTTATTGACGAAATCAAACAATACATTGAGGGTGACTTAAACAACCTGTTGTCAAATGCAGCTAACCTAAAAGACACACCAAGGTTTAAGGCTATTCTTAAACAGCATCCAGACTTAGATTTTGCATTCGAAGCACTTGAGATTTATCCAAATATTTCAAAAATCAAGAATCCTATAGATTATTTCGACATCATCGGTTCTAGTCGAAACATCTCAAGATGGGCTGATATTACCGAGACTGATGCAACAAAATTTAATTTGGCCAACGCCATAAAGTTGGCTAACATGCTTGCACATAGCTTAACGGTATCAGAACAATCAGAGACGAGATTTGTATCAACTGATTTCATGAGCAATTACGGTTCTGAACTAAACTTCTATTTATTATACACGGGTTTTTTGAATCAGCAGAACATCAAATATTTTAATATAAAGTTTAGATTCGTAGGTGCGACAACAGATCTTGATTTCAAAAAAATAATGAATGTCATTGATGCCGCAACCATTAAAAATACGGAAGTAAAGGCTAAATTTTTATTTCAGGAATTATCTCAAATAACCATTAATGCTGAAAAAATCCACAATGACGCTTTAGCTATCAAAAAATCCAAGAATAATAATGAGAAAGTAGATATTAAAGATGTTCATGCGCTCATTGAAGGTATTCTTCAGATGGCACAAGAAACTGTAAAAAGTGCAGACCAGATTTTTAGTTCGACATTACCAATGCAAAGCTTAGGAATTAATTTACCAGAAACTATGGAGCATTATACGAGTCCGTATTTTAAAATTGCCAATACAAGTAATAACATCATGCTAGATATTCATACTAAAAAATATAGTAGCGCTATTATTAAGGCTATTGAAATTCCGACCTATCTGAATACAACTGGTTTTGATGCTTCAAAAATTTACAACATACAACAAAAGCTTCTGCAGACACAAGAATTAAATGTTATCAAGAATGTATTAGTTCAAAAGAAAATTCCAAATAAAAAAGAAGACCGTCAAACCTTAGAGAGTCATTTATTATTTCTTAAAGCTGTCATTCAAAAGAAAAACAACCCAAAATTAAATCCGATAATTAGTGATATTAATAAGGCCATTATCTTAGTAGTCAATAATAAATCTGATAAGGACTACAGTGATGTTAGAACAAATATAATTAATGAACTAAAAAATAATTTTAAAGAATCGTTATCCGAATTTGCATCAATTAACATTGACAAAACAGTAATTACACCTTTAACTACTTACCTAAGCGCCAACATTAATGACCCAGTTATAAGACAAAAAATTATTTCAATAACCAATACCTTTATTCAAAACTTGGTTACGAAAGTTATTACGACTGAGAAATTATCGTTAAATGACTTAAAAGAAGATGAGACTTTAAAAGAAGCTACTCGTCAACTTACCATGCACATTGAAGCCTATTTACCAGAGTTAGTTGTTGATGCTTTCAGAATTAAAGATCAAAATCTCATCAAAATTATACACTTTGTAAATGATATTGCTATTTCAGAATCGGAAGAAGATGTAGAAGCTGCCATCACAGCTTTTGCCCTACCATCTGGCAGCTATGCTCTAAAGAAAAAGGAAGGAGATTATGTAGCCATAAACTCATTCCCAGGATTACTTACAGGTTTTGAACAACGGTCTATAAGTAATTTAGAATTTAATACCCTTGCCTTTACAGCACCTGTAGGTATTTATACCAAATTAAGCCATAAATATAATCTGGGCTTATTTGTACCTATAATAGATATTGCTGCACCTGTTAGATTTAGATTGGATGACAGCAATGCCACCAATACCTTACCAGAATTCAATTTTAAAAACATTATAGCTCCTGGATTATACATTACTTGGTCACCTTTAAAAGGGCCATTCTCATTCAATTTTGGAGCTCAATATGGTCCAGAACTAGAAGTGATTGAGGAATTCACGGATGCGATGACTGGAGAAACGACAACGACAACAAAAACATTCGATGATTCATTTCGTATTGGTATTGGTATTACTCTAGATATCCCTTTATTCACTATATATAACAGACCTCGAAACCAATGAAACACTGTGTTTTTTTAATAGCGGTTATTATATCCTGTAATTGGTGTTTAGCTCAGGACAAGCCAAATGCAAATCAAGTTAAACCAACCGATTCGTTGAAGACTATCAATCAGAAATTGACAGATTCAATGACCGTCGAAGTCAAGACCATTTCAGACTCACTAAAAATAAAACGTCTAGAAAAAGAATTGCAACAATTAAAGGCCAATAGACATAATTTCTTTTCACCTATGAAAGCTATTCAAAAGCTTCAGTTGCCTCCGCCACCACCTCCAGTACCAGGTATAGACAACGAGAAAATAATAGAACTCTACCAAGAAGATAACGTCGAGGCCATATTGGAGTCATACTCCCAGGAAATGCAGCAAGAATCTATAATTGTTGATGAAATTTATGAAGTAAGTAAAGCCGTTATAATAGATCTCGATAATGAAGTGTATTACAATAAAGCACGCCTTAGAGGTCCTTCCAATTATGATAGTCGTGTCGAGGTTAGAATTCTCAACCCAGAGATTGAATGGCAAAGAAAGATTTTAGAGAAAAATAAATCCGTCGCTATTGTTGTTGAAAAAGAGAAGCTGAGTAAAATTAATGAGCAGTTTTATCAATTAGATATATCAACCTCATTGGCAAATTTCTATAACCTTTGTACGAATGTTCCTTTTAAAAATCAACCAGTTATAGGTGTTGGAACTGCGTTTATTACTAGTCGAAATCAAATGACTACTGCCAAACATGTTTTCCAGCGTAACCTAGAAAACTATGCTATTGTTTTTGGCTACGAGCTCTTAAACAAAAACGGAATAGTAGAAGCCATAGTCAACAAGAAAAATGTGTATGAACCGATTTCAAAAGTTTACAATAACGACTATTATGACGTTACTATTATAGAACTTGATCGCCCTGTGAATCGACCTATATTAGCATGGGAAAATTCTAAATTATTAGAGGATTCAACAGAAGTATACATGATAGGCCATCCAAGTGGAATACCAAAAAAAATCGCATTAAATGCTGGAATTATAGACAATTCAAATTCGCAATATTTTCATACAACACTAGATAGTTTTCAAGGTAATTCGGGGTCTCCAGTATTCAATAGACAAACTCATAATGTAATTGGCATTCTTGTATCAGGTGAATTAGACTATAAGTATAATGGTACTTGCAATGAAATTAATGTATGCAAATTGCCCTATTGTAAAGGTGAAAAAGTAGTAAGAATAGATAACATTTTAAAAAACTAAGACATGAAAAACGCAATTATTCTATTAGTATTCATAGCACTTTTTCAAAGCTGTGCCATAACTAAAGGAACAGAAAATAGCACTGTATTAGAGGCTATTAATTTACAATCTTCTGTTTTAAACGATGAATTATTTTATAAAATTCTTACCGAATTAGAAGAAGAAAACGGTGTAGACTGGAGCAATGGCAGAATGGATAAAGTTAATGCACAAGAGCTATCCCAGTACGCCAATAATATGAGCTGGCTTATAGCGCAATATAAGGAGAAGGGTATTTACAGTACAGATGAAGTGTTTTTATGGAGAAAATGGAATCCGTTTTCTAGTACTCGAGCGGTAACAACCCCTTGTGTATTTCCAAATTGTTTAAACACAACCAAACTCAATAAATGGCATCTAAAACGAAGTAAATTTTCTTTTACCAATACCTTAATTCACGAGCGAGTGCATTCATTTGGAGCTATACATCCAAATCAAAGTAGCCGAGGTAATGAATGTGATCCTTCGTATGTTGCAGGTAATCTAGCTGAAATTTTATTATTATATCGCCATAATCAAAACCTAGATAATTATGATAAAATATTGTGTCCTGGTCTTAAATCTAAATTAATTGTATACGGAATTCTTAACACGCCATAGGTCATTATATTATGAGTAGATTATCCAAGAACTAAACGTTAGCTTGAAAAAGCATCCGCTATTGTATCTTTCGAAATCGTAGAGGGTTATCTGGCTTTGGTTCGCTTTACTTTAACAAATATGTAATATTATCAAATCAGCCCTTGCAGACACAAGGGCTTTTATTATCTTTAAATCCCACAGTTAAAATAACTTCAACACCAATTAATGTCCAAAAAAAATGCCATAGTAGAGGCTATACAACAACTCATAGAGGCTATTCTTAAAAGTCTTGGGCATGACAGCACTAAAAAAAGAACATGGCACCAACATGTAGTGCCTTATAATAGCGATTGGGCTGTACGTCGTGAAGGCAATAAGCGTATAACGTCTAAACACAGAAAGCAAAGTACAGCGATACGCAAAGCCAAAATCCTAGCAAAACGACACAAAGCCGATGTGATTATTCATCGCGAGAGTGGTGGTATTCGTGATAGAATTAGTTATAAAGATTAATCAATATATCGAGGACACAAAAACTAGTATATTTAATTGTAAAACGCCATAAGTTTAAAACTTGGCACCTAATCGAAGCAGAAAGTGCTAAAAACAAAAAGCTGTTTGAGACTTTGCGAGAAGTAAAGTTGAGTTCTTTTTGTTTAGCTTTCAATTCGGAATTGGGTAAGGTTTAAAATTCAGGCTAGACTTTTTTGGTTCTTTTTTCGGCGATGGAAAAAAGAAAAGAAAAGAAAATCTACTGTTTCTTCAACAACGCATTCTGCTCTTCCATTAAATCCGTAAGCTTTGATAACAACTCTATATCCTTAGGTGTAGCGACAACTTCATTCTTAGGATCTTGTGCCTTATCTCTTAAGCGATTCATAGCTTTAACGACCACAAATACAGTGAGCCCTACAATGACAAAATCGAGAAAGGTTTCAAATAAAACACCGTATTCTACAGCGATTTCTTTTGTGGTTATGGTGCCTTCAGCATTTGTTATGGCATCACGCATTACATATTTTTTATCCTGAAAATTGAGTCCGTCGGTCATTAATGACAATGGTGGCATAAATACTTTTTTTACTAAGACATCTATCACTTTATTAAATGCAGCACCAATGATGATACCAATAGCCATATCCATCATATTCCCTTTGACTGCAAACTCTTTGAATTCCTTTAAAATTTTCATCTCCTTTAAATTTTAGCTGTTTTTGAAAACATAAAACTAACCGATTTAGAATTAACCCAAAAGCGCAATCGTAGCATTTTTTAAGACATTTTGAAGTAATTACAAATATCTGTTAAAAAGCAGATATACTTAATTATCTGTTAAAAAGCAGATATTTTGTATTATCTGCTAAAAAAGTGATATATTTGATCTATAATAATTTAAAGTCATGATAGCAATCATTACTGGAGATGTCATCAATTCAACTGAAACTACACCAAGCGTGTGGCTAAACGCATTGAAGTCGGTCCTAAATCGTTTTGGAAAAGAACCGAAGCATTGGGAAATATACAGAGGTGATAGTTTTCAGCTGGAAGTTCAACCCAATGACGCCTTAAAAGCAGCCATCTTAATTAAAGCTTCTATTAAGCAATTTAAACATATAGATATCAGGCTTGCCATAGGGATCGGCGATAAAACCTATGAATCGAAAAAAATAACAGAATCTAATGGTAGTGCTTTTGTGAATTCGGGACAGTGTTTTGAGCAATTGAAGAAAACCACATTAGCCATAAAATCACCAATGATAGACTTTGACTATCAAATAAACATTATGCTAGAATTGGCTTTGCTAGTTATGGACAATTGGAAACCGGCAACCTCAACCATCCTAAAGTACACACTGGAAAATCCAAAAAAAAATCAAAAGGTCATTGCAAAACAACTCCATAAAGCGCAAAGTAATATTAGCGAAGGCCTTAAACGTGGAGGATACGACGAACTCTCGAAACTACTCTCCTATTACGAATCTCAAATCCAAACGCTATGCTAGTCCTTTTTATCAAACTCATCTTGGCACATCTTATTGGTGATTTCCTGTTTCAACCTGAAAAATGGGTCAAACACAAAAACAAGCATAAGCACAAATCCAAATACTTGTATTTACATATGCTTGTGCATGTTGCCGCTTTAATGCTGGTCTTGTTATTTGATACCAGCTATTGGCTGGGCTTTCTTATTATTATCATAAGTCATTATAGCATTGACGTTTTAAAACTTCATCTTAGAACCAAAAAAAATAGCCGATGGCTTTTTGCTTTTGATCAATTGGCACACCTCATCGTTATTGCCTTAGTGGTTAATATCTATGCACCATATATAGCAACGCTCAAGGACTTAGATTACAATACATTATTGTTGTTGACCACTTGTATCATTGGTGTGACAGCCATGTCTGCTATCGTTATGAAAACCATAATTTCTAAATGGAAAATTGAAGACAAATCAGACAAGGAAGATTCTCTAGAACATGCTGGTGCTTACATAGGTATGCTAGAGCGTTTATTCGTCTTTCTGTTTGTAATACTAGGATTCTGGGAAGGTGTCGGATTCTTACTAGCCGCAAAATCTATATTTAGATTTGGTGACCTCTCTAGAGCTAAAGACCGAAAACTCACCGAATATGTCCTCATTGGAACACTGATTAGTTTTGGATTAGCAATGGTAATTGGGTTGGCTTATAATTATTTGTTTTCGATGCTTTAACTTCATTTCTAAGTACTAAACACACTTAACTCTTAACCAAAAATCTACTTCTTATAATATTTAGCATACTTGCGATACGCCAAGACCCCAATAATCGCAACAAAACCTATGGCGATAGCAATATACTGATAGCTCAATATTTGTTGACCAGATTGGTAAGAATGCAACCCAGATAGATAGAAATTAACACCAAAATAAGTAAATAGAATACTTGCAAAAGCAATTATCGATGCTAAGTTAAATCCGTAACGCCCACGAAGTCCGGGTATTAATCGCATATGAATTACAAAGGCATACAACATAATACTAATTAAAGCCCAAGTTTCTTTTGGATCCCAACCCCAATAACGTCCCCAACTTTCATTGGCCCACATACCACCAAGGAAATTTCCAATAGCTAACATCACTAAACCAACCGTTAAAGCCATTTCGTTAATTACCGTGAGCTCTCTAATATTGAGTAACATCTTTTCTTTATTCTTTTCCGTAGTAAAAATCATCAAGAGCAACACTGTAAATCCTAGAATCATTCCAAGTGTAAACGGTCCATAACTCGCCACAATAACTGCCACATGAATCATAAGCCAATAACTATCTAAAACAGGAGATAAATTAGCAATAGTTGGATCCATCCAATTCCAGTGCGCTACCATTAAAATCATTGCCGTTACAAAAGCACCAGCAGCAATTGTTAAATAAGACTTATTTTTTCCGCCTAAAAGATTATAAAAAATTGACGTTGTACCAGAACTAGAACTTGACTCTTTAGATAACAATAATCCAAAAAGCATCGTTGCCCAAGCCACATAAATCATAGATTCGTAAGCATCACTCCAAGGCGCGTGACCCGAAATATACCAACGTATAACAAGTCCGGCAGTATGTAATAAGAATAAACCAATAATGACGCCTCCTAAGACTTTAACTGAAATATCTACGATTTTACTTTTACTGCTAAAAATTTGCACGATCAACACTACAAACAAAAGCGCTCCAGCATACATATACCAGCTAAACAACTTTTTGAAGATATCGTACTTATTATATAAAATTTCGGCCTTTATTTTATCGTCGGAAATCATGACTTCACTCCCAACTTCTGCCTGACTACTTTTAAATCCGGCTAATAAGCGATTGGCCAATTTGTAATCTCCCGATTGCTTGGCTTTATATAATTCACCTAAATAAAAACCAAAACTATTTTCAATGAACTTTCCGTAGAGTGTGTCTTTTATTTGCTCACGATAGTCTTCTTTGTATTCCACTGGAGAAATCCACATATTTCCTTCATCATCAGGAATAGGGAAAATCTTAATCGAACGTCCGTCAAGTGTATTGAACAATAAACTCATTCGGTCGTAAGCTTCCTTAAATTCTTTTTGGAATCCGTTAGGCGTATCAGTAGTATAGGCTTCTTCAAGGTAAGGCCCAAGTTTATTTCGTCCATCTTCGGTTAAAAAATCGGTAATGGCGACATATTTCTGGTCTTTACTAACACCTATAATATTTCGTATAGAATCCCCTTTTCGTTTCGCCAAATAAATGATTGGAACATTATACCAAAACAACGGACTCTCTTGCATCGACAATAAGACCTGATTGGCATCAAATTCTTCGTAATGATCTCTTTTGCTTAATTTTCTTAAGACTTCGGAAGCATACGTATTCATCGGCATCATTCGCCCACTATAATCTTGTATCACCAACTCACCAAACTGATCAGAATGCGCTTTAGGTATAATATTCGCTCTAATTACCGAATCAATCTTAGCTTTGCTTGGCTTCTCAGTCTTAATATCAGCATTATCGCTATGATCATGACCATCGCCTTCAAAATGTTCTTGTTGCGTCGGCGCACTATGATCGTGTCCGTCACCTTCACTATGTTCCTGTGAGAATCCAAACATTCCGAAGCATAATAATAAAACGGTCAATAGCTTTGCCTTTTTATCCTTTATCTTTTTTAGCACACGCCTAAGATCTGCAAAACGGGTTCCTTTGCTAAATAGAATAGACATCAAACCAAAGTATAAAAGCATATAACCAAAATAAGTCACCCAAGTTCCCCATTGGTCGTGGTTGACAGAAAGCTTAGTTCCCTTTTCATCTGGAAAGAAACTGGATTGAAAAAAGCGATACCCTTCTTCATCCAAAACATGATTCATGAAAATGCTATAATCAAAGGGTTCTTGGTTGGGTTTTATAACGGTCACATCACTAGAAAAAGCTGAAAAATTATCTTCAGTGCCAGGATAACGTTCTGCGGAAAAATCGTTGAGTTTGATACTAAATGGCAATTCTTTTACGATAGAACCATATTTCACAGCAACATCTAATCCCCCAACTTTAACTTGTTCAAAACGTCCGTTAACATATTGTCCGCCTAATAGATTAACCGTTTTGGTTTCTCCATTAGCAGTAACATCAACTACAACACCATCTTCACGGCTTCGTAGCAACTGAGATTTTTTAACAACACCAAACGTCCCTTGTACAACTGGTTTAGGAAATACTATAGCCATATTCCCAATTTGGTAACGGGAACGCAATGCCAATGGCTGAATAGAATCCTTGGCAAGCTTGCCTGTTGCTTTAGTGGCCATGGTCAAATAATCACCTTCAAAAGGGGATTCTATAAATATATTATCATCTGTGGTGGTGATATTTATGGCACCACTTTTTGGATTATTTAAAGTAAATACGACGTTATGTATCAACTCATCATCACCATCTTTTATATAATGACTATGAGAACCTTCGTCACCTGCTTCAACAAGTTTCAAGTAAGACTCTCCAATATCATCAGGAATGATATCGAGTTCGGCATCTTTAACAAATTGTTTGACTTCTATGGTTACTGGAGTTCCGTTGTATTCAGAATTGAGCTCTAAGTCATTATCCAAACGTTCCGAAAAATCCACACGCTCTTGCACTACTCTTCTTTGCTGTTGCCCATCGACAACTAAACTTCCATCAATAAAAGCAGTGAGGTAAATATCACGAGTGAGATAGGTGTTTTCAGTAGCACCTTCACGAATTGGCATCCATCCTTCAAAACCGATGTATCTGGTAATTCCTGCACCAATGAAAATAAAAATAAAAGCCAGGTGCAAAGTCAAGGTTGCCCATTTTTCTTTTTTTAAGAGTCTGTACCTAAAAATATTCCCGATGAAATTAATCACAAAAAGCACCATAATGGTCTCAAACCACCATGCATTATAAATGTAATGTCTTGTAAAAGGTGTCGGTGATGTCTCCTGGCCTGAGTCTAAAAACGTACCAATAATCATGGCAACGGCATAAACAATAAATAAAGTACCAGTAAGTCGTGTAGAAAAGAGAATGTTAGCAAGTTTCTTTTGCATAGCAGGAAAGCTTATTTTTTTGTTGTGCAAAGATAACCAATTTAGTTTGTATAGACTTTGCCTTTTCGTACCAAAAAAGTGTTAAATATCTCAGTTGCAAAGTTGTTTCACATGCCGTAGTTTGTCCCATAGAAATTTTAATGCTACTGGATTGGAGTTTAGGATTTAGTTTTTGGCATTTGAGTCTTGAGATCTCGCTTCAAAAATCTTCAGATACAAAAAAGTTCCCATTTTACGAGCTCTACGTTTTGCGTTTTCGGTAACGTCTCCTTCAAATAAGTCGCCTAAAGTTTCATACCATAGGTTGAGCCATATGCCAAAGTGCATTTCAGTAATACTATTATGATAGGTTTTATCGACTTTCACATGTGCTTCCAAAGGATCTCCTTGGTATTTATGATCCAGCTTTCGTGTCATAAACAAACTCGTTTCCCAGAACGTGGTCAAATGTTGTAAATGTGCATCCCAATCTTTAATGGTTTCATTAAAAAAAGGACCAAGTGTATCATTAACTCTTACCTTTTCGTAAAATGTGGATACTAGTAAAAATATATCGGCTCTTGTCTTAATATCTGTTTTCATCCTTCAAATGTAATCACAAGTAATAAATTTATAAATGATATTTATCATTACTTATTTCTATTGTATTTTAGCAGTATGATTTCAGTGGTAATTTTAGGAGCAGGAAACGTAGCTCATCATTTGTATAAGGCTTTTTATTCTTCGGAAAATATAAGTGTGAAACAATGGTATAATAGAAATATTGAGCACATCGCTTCATTTAAAAATGAGACAAACATTACTGACGATTTATCGCAACTAGCTGAAGCTGATGTCTATGTGATTGCAGTAAGCGATGATGCCATTGCAGAACTATCTAAGCAATTACCTTTTGAAAACCGTTTTGTAGTGCATACTTCAGGTAGTGTGAGTGCCTATGACATAGATATGAAGAACAGACGTGGTATATTTTACCCACTACAAACCTTTTCTAAATCGGCTGAAATCGATCTTTCACAAGTCCCAATATGCATTGAAACACTACAAAAAAAGGATTATCCTTTACTCAAATTATTAGCGAACTCTACGACTAGCATTACCAAAAAAGTGAATAGTGACCAACGTGCTGTACTACATTTGGCGGCTGTATTTGTCAATAATTTTACCAACCAATTGTATAGAGTTGCTCATGAGATTACCGAATCTCAAGGTGCAGAATTTGATTTACTCAAACCCTTAATTCTGGAAACTGCCAATAAGGTTCAAGAACATTCGCCTTTTACAGCCCAAACAGGTCCTGCAAAACGCAATGACAAAAAAACCATAAAAAAACATTTAAAGCTGTTAGATAAAGAACATCATAAAGACATTTATAAGTTACTAACGGCTTCGATAAAACAAACACATGCCACTACGACTAGACATAATGGTCATTCCAATAAAAAATAATACATGGACGATAAAAGCTATAAAGAACACTTAGAACATATTACCACTTTCATTTTTGATGTAGATGGTGTATTAACCGACGGAACAGTCACTATTATGACCAATGGTGATATGTTGAGGCGGATGAATATTAAAGACGGTTACGCTCTTAAATCCGCTAAAGATGCTGGCTTTAATATCTGTATCATATCTGGCGGAAGCAATCTTGGCGTGCAAAAGCGCTTGGAAGGTTTAGGTATCACCGATATCTATTTAGGTGCGCATCAAAAAGTGGATCAGTTTCATGAGTATTTGTCCAACAACAATATCGATACGAAAAATGTGTTGTATATGGGAGACGATATTCCTGATATTCCTGTAATGAAATTAGTTGGATTACCTAGTTGTCCGCAAGACGCTGCCATAGAAGTTAAAGGTGTTAGTAAATATGTATCACATAAAGAAGGTGGAAAAGGCGCAGTAAGGGACATCATAGAACAGGTCATGAAAGTTCAAGATAAATGGAATGGGAATTTTGATGCTAAATATGACTGATTTTAAACCCTAATCAACTAAAACAACCAACCAAATTGCACATTCTAAATCTTATCCGCTGGAAAAACCTAGTAATGATTATCATTGCGCAAGTACTTATCAAATATGCCCTATTTGAATCTTTTAATGTGCTTACAACACTAAGTCCCTTTGGTTTCTTTCTTTTAGTCACAATCACTTTATGTCTTGCCGCAGCAGGTAATATTATTAATGATATTTACGACCTAGAAACTGACCATGTGAACAAACCCAATAAAGTGATCATTGGTAATCAGGTCTCTGAAAAACTAGCTTACAACCTGTTTTTTGCACTCAATATCATTGGTATAGGTATAGGTTTCTATTTGTCTCATAGCGTTGGTCAAAGTTCATTCTTCGCTATATTCGTGATGATTTCTTTAGCACTTTACGTTTATGCATCTTACCTCAAAGGAACTGTGCTTTTTGGAAATCTGCTTATTTCCATTCTCGTTGCGATGAGCATCATTATTGTTGGAATATTTGATTTATTACCAGCTACTTTTCCGGAGAACAGACCCACGCAAATGGTCTTTTTCAAAATCGTGATTGATTATGCTGTTTTTGCATTTTTAGTAAATCTCGTAAGAGAAGTTATAAAAGACATCCAAGACGTTGATGGTGATTATAAAGCAGGAATGAATACCTTACCAATTGTTTTAGGTCGTGAACGTGCAAATAAGGTAGCTTTTGCTATGAGCATGATTCCAATTGGAGCTGTCATTTATTTTATAGTAACTTATTTATACCAACATCAAATCGCCATAGGCTACTTTTTAGTTTTTGTTATTGCTCCACTTATTTATGCAACCATCAAAATTTTTGGTGCCGAACATGACAAACATTACCAACACATTAGTACGATTTATAAGTTAGTTATGCTCATGGGCATGTTATCTTTGCTATTATATCCTTTTATTATTGAAATCAATTAACCATGTTTAACGATAAACTTAATAGCTATAATCTCATACTCGCTTCTGGCTCGCCTAGACGTCAGCAGTTTTTTAAAGATTTGGGATTAACCTTTGAGATTCGATTAAAACCTGTAAAAGAAGAATACCCAAATCGCTTAAGTCATTTTGAAATTAGTGATTATTTGGCTCAGCTGAAATCACTTCCTTTTAAAGATGAATTAAAAGACAACGATATATTAATCACTAGCGACACTATTGTTTGGCTCAATGCTATTGCCTTAGGAAAACCTAGAAATCATCAAGAAGCTTTTGAAATGTTAACATCTATGAGCGACAAAACACATGAGGTTATTACTTCGGTATGCTTTACGTCAAAACATACTCAAATGACGGTAAATGCTATAACTAAAGTCACTTTTAAAGCGCTTACTGAAGATGAAATCAACCATTATATTCATAGGTGTAAACCTTTTGATAAAGCTGGCGCTTACGGCATTCAAGAATGGATTGGTCAAATAGGCATCACTCACATAGAAGGCTCTTATACGAATGTCGTTGGATTGCCAACACACCTCGTTTACAAAACGTTAAACAGTATGGTTTTATAAACTTTCGTTTGTAATTTTACAGGAAATTTTACAGCCATGAATAAGATCACTTTAGCATTCATTATTTTCTTCGGAATTATAATCTCCTGCAAAGAGAATCAAACCTCCAAAGATCAAGCTTTACTTACTGAACCAATTTCCGAAGTATCAAAAACACTTCCGAAGACAACTGCCTTTGAACAATCTCAAGATTTCAAAGAGTATTGGTATGCTGGTGAAGCTGAAATATCATCCTATCAACTAAATCAAGCGCGTTACGGGCAAATGCGTGATGGCAAAGCTGTTTTAGTTTTTGTTACTGAAGATTTCCTTCCAGAACAACAAGTTAAAGCAGATCGATACAGCAAATCCAATACGCCTGTATTAAAACTGAATGCCACCAAAAAATTCAATACTGGTGTTTATCCGTATTCTATAATGCAATCTACATTCTATCCTGTGAGCAACAACAAACATGCTATTAAAGTGAGTTGCTCTGTTCAAGAATGGTGTGGACACGTATATTCACAACTTAATAATAAAGATCAATTTGAAATCAACTCCTATAGTTATTTTGAAAGTGAAGGTGATCAAGACTTTAAACTAGACAAAGGTATTTTGGAAAATGAATTATGGACACAACTGCGACTCGATCCTAAAAGTCTACCAATAGGTAATATAGAAGTTATACCTTCTATGGAATACATTAGATTAAAGCATATCGAATTAAAGGCTTATAAAGCTCAAGCAGTAATTAGTGAAGACATTTATATGATAATTTATCCTGAACTCGGAAGAACGTTGTCTATTAACTTTAATCCTGAATTCCCTTATGATATTTTAGGGTGGGAAGAAACCTTCGAAGATGGTTATGGAGCGCGCAAGAAATTGTTAACTACAAAAGCGACAAAACTCAAAACCATCAAATCACCTTATTGGGGTAAAAACTCAAATGCTGATGAAAAACTACGTGAAACTCTACATTTAAATAAATAAGATTATATAATGGTAACTTGGTGACATACCCAAATAATTTAACACCTCAAAAGGTGGTTACACTTATAGAAAAAGAGGCTATTGAAGGACTTCAAAATGATGATAGGGATTCGATATAAACTAACGAGAAAAATATGACAGAGAGTACGTTTGCTCAAGATTTTGAAAACCGGTTTTCCTTAGCTAAAATAAGATTTAGAATTTTGGCTTTTTTTATCGATATTATAATTTTTTGGCTTATTGCCATCATATTTGGTATCTTCTTTGGAACACCTCTAGAGAATGAAATAGGATTTAGTTATAATGGATTTCCAGCATTTTTTGTTATACTAATTGGGCTTTTCCTCTGGCCAATTAGCGAAGGAATGTTTGGACAAACAATTGGCAAACGTTTTCTAGATTTAAAAGTGGTTAAAGGAGATTTTAAACCTATTGGACTTGGTGAAGGCATAGCTAGATTTATTATTGGTTTTGTTGATTACTTTTTCTTGATAGGCATTATTGTAGCAGCCACAAACAAAAAGAAGAAACGAGTTGGTGACATGGTTGCCAACACTATAGTAATTTCTACCAAACCTAATTCATGAGTGTTATGACAGCAAAAAACAACCATATCAATTACATCGAGCTCTATGCTAAAGATCTAGAAACCGTAAAAACCTTCTATACCAAAGTTTTTGGTTGGACATTTACAGATTATGGTCCAACGTACACTGCGTTTTCAAATAGTGGACTAGAAGGTGGTTTTGAAACTAAAAATGATCCCATTGTAAATGGCGCTTTAGTTATTTTATACCACGATGACCTCGATAGTATAAAACGTAAAATCACTGACTTCGGAGGCAAAATCTCAATAGACACCTTCTCATTTCCTGGTGGTAAACGGTTTCAGTTTATAGATCCAGCTGGTAACGAATTGGCAATTTGGTCTGACAAATAAAAATGAACCGCTGATCTACTACTAACGTTAAAGAAAAACTAAAAATAACTCAAGCACTATAAGACTTCATTATATTTGGTTACAACTAACTATATCATAATGAAGACAAGATTACGCCTACTCTTTTTATTCCTATTTTCAACAGCGTTACTCACAGCGCAACAACCCAAAAAACCTACAGCCTCAGACATACACGAATCCATAAAGAAACTCAATTTTCTTGGATCTGTGCTCTATGTTGCTGCTCATCCAGATGATGAAAACACACGTTTAATTTCATACATGTCTAACGAGGTAAAAGCGAGAACAGCCTACCTATCGTTAACACGTGGTGATGGTGGACAAAATCTTGTCGGACCAGAAATTAGAGAGCTTCTAGGTGTGATTAGAACCCAAGAGCTCCTTGCTGCTCGTCGTACTGATGGAGGTGAACAACTATTCACCAGAGCAAACGATTTTGGGTACTCTAAACATCCTGATGAAACGTTAGCTATTTGGAACAAAGAACAGGTATTAAGTGATGTTGTTTTAGCTATCAGAAAGTTTAAACCTGATGTGATTGTTAATCGTTTTGATCATAGAAGTCCTGGATCGACACATGGTCATCATACCAGTTCTGCAATGCTAAGTGTTGAAGCTTTTGATTTGGTAGGTAATAAAAATTCATACCCAAATCAATTATCAGGTGTAGATATTTGGCAACCTCAACGCTTATTCTTTAATACATCTTGGTGGTTCTACGGAAGTCGTGAAAAATTTGAAGAAGCTGATAAAACAAACTTATTAGAAATTGATACTGGCGTTTACTTTCCAAGTAGTGGTTTGAGTAATCCCGAAATTGCTGCGTTGAGCAGAAGTCAGCACAAATCACAAGGCTTTGGAAGCACTGGAAGTCGTGGATCACAAATCGAATATATCGAACTTATTAAAGGAAATTTACCTGTAGACAGAAACAATATTTTTGAAGGCATTGACACCTCTTGGAATCGTATTGAAGGCGGAAAAGCCATTGGAGACATCCTCTACGCTGTTCAAAACAACTATGATTTCAACAATCCTTCAGCATCAATTCCAGAATTGGTTAGAGCTTATAAAGCCATTCAAAATTTAAAAGATGAGCATTGGAAAATCATTAAAACGAAAGAAATCAAAGATATCATTGCGACTTGTGCTGGATTATATTTAGAAGTAACAGCTGATACCAATCATGCTACAGCAGGTTCCAGTGTCAATTTAAATATAGAGGTTATCAATCGTAGTAATGCCAATATCATCTTATCAAACATCGTTAACCCTAACGGAGTTAAAATCGAAAAGAATCTCAAACTAGAAAACAATACCGGTTTTGATTTCAAGGAAACTTTACAAATCAATTCCAATCAAAGTATATCAACACCATATTGGCTTACTAAAAAAGGAACTTTGGGGATGTATGCTGTTGATGATAAAAAACTCATCGGAAAACCAGAAACACCAAGAGACCTCAACGTTACATTTAATTTAAACATTGGAAATATAGCGATACCATTTACTAAAGCTATCGTTTACAAAACCAACGATCCTGTAAAAGGTGAAATCTACAAACCGTTTGAAATCATTCCGGAAGCATCTGCTAAAATTTCAGAAAACGTCATCATAATAGATAAAAACCAACAACGCGACATTGAGGTTATTGTTAAAGCTGGTAGAGACAACTTAGAAGGCTATGTAGAATTGGCTTATCCAAGAAATTGGAGTGTGTTTCCTGAGAAGCAGAAAGTTAGTATTGCGACCAAAGGACAAGAAGAACGTTTAATATTTACTGTGATTCCACCCAAAGAGCAAAGTGAAGGTTTAATAACGCCTATGGTACATGTTGGAGATAAAGTTTATACTAAAGAGCTTATTGAAATCGACTACGATCACATTCCGTTTCAAACAGTATTGCTACCTAGCGAAAGTAAAATTGTGCGTCTAGACATTCAGAAACGAGGAGAAAACATCGGTTATATTGAAGGCGCAGGTGATGTCGTTCCTGAAAGTTTAAGACAAATTGGCTACAATGTTGCGATTTTGAAACCGGAAGACATTTCCGCAGAAAACTTAGAACGATTTGATGCTATTGTTGTCGGAATAAGAGCTTACAACACTGTTGAAGAATTAAATTTCAAACAACAAATACTGTTTGATTATGTCGCTCAAGGCGGAAATATGATTGTGCAATACAACACCAGACATCGTGTAAAAGTGGACCAAATAGCACCTTACGATTTAAAATTATCAAGAGACAGAGTTACCGATGAAAATGCAGACGTTAGCTTGTTAGCAACCAATCACGAAGTATTAAACTTTCCGAATAAAATTACCAAAAATGATTTTGAAGGATGGACACAAGAGCGTGGATTATATTTTCCTAATGAATGGTCAAGTGAGTTCACTCCTATTCTAAGCATGAACGATCAAGGTGAATCAGAAAAAACCGGAAGCCTACTTGTTGCAAAACATGGCGAAGGCTATTATGTCTATACAGGCTTAAGCTTTTTTAGAGAGTTTCCTGCTGGAGTTTCGGGAGCCTATCGTTTGTTTGCAAATATGCTATCCTTAGGGAAAAACGAAATGCAACCAAGCAATCAAATCAAAAATTAACCAAACTAAATCGCCAATCAACCATGGAGAAATACAAATGGAGTAAAATGTACACTTTAGTACTTATTGCTAATATTATCTACGTCATCGCATTCTTCTTCATCACTAAAGCCTTTTAAAAATGCAAACCTTAGATTGGATTGTGCTCACAAGCACATTATTACTTATTGTTATCTACGGAACATATCAATCTAGAGGTAGCAAAAACGTTCAGGACTATTTAAAAGGCGGAAACACCTCTAAATGGTGGACGATTGGTCTATCGGTTATGGCAACACAAGCGAGTGCCATTACGTTCTTGTCTACACCTGGACAAGCCTTTAATGACGGAATGGGATTTGTGCAATTCTATTTCGGATTACCAATAGCTATGGTTGTGATCTGCGTGGTGTTTATTCCATTATATCATCGTCTTAAAGTCTATACAGCATATGAATTTCTTGAAGATCGCTTTGATCTAAAAACAAGAACACTTACAGCTATTCTATTTTTAATACAACGTGGCTTAGCAGCTGGAATCACAATTTTCGCTCCTGCAATTATCCTATCTGCAGTATTGGGTTGGAATTTACTTCTACTCAATGTTATTATTGGAGTTCTCGTAATTATCTATACGGTTTCTGGAGGAACTAAAGCTGTTAACGTCACCCAGAAACATCAAATGATTGTGATTTTCACTGGAATGATTATCGCGTTCTGTTTAATAATTGACAAACTTCCTGAAGGCATTACCTTTTCAAAAGCATTAGATATTGCTGGAGCCAGTGGCAAAATGGAAGTCTTAGATTTTTCGTTTAGTCTTGACAATCGTTATACCGTTTGGAGTGGACTCATTGGTGGTACGTTTTTAATGCTTTCCTATTTTGGTACAGACCAAAGTCAGGTGCAACGTTATCTCTCTGGAAAATCTTTAAAAGAAATGCAAATAGGCATGATGTTTAACGGACTTCTAAAAGTTCCTATGCAGTTCTTTATACTTCTTGTTGGTGTTATGGTTTTTGTGTTTTATCAATTCAATCAAGCTCCTGTAAATTTTAATCCGACAGCAACCGAAGTCGTTTTGAATTCTGAATATGCAGATGAATACAAAGCAATTCAAGATCAGCAGACACTTAATTTTAATGAAAAGAAAAACATCATTAATGACTTTGTTAGCAACAATAGTGTTAATGCTGCTGAATCGATTGCGACTTTAAATTTGAGTAACGACAAATTAAGAGCAGATGCTAGAGAATTGATTGAAAAAGCCGGAAAATCTCGAAACACAAAAGTTGAAAGTAACGATAAAGATTATGTTTTTATAAGCTTTATTTTAAACAACTTACCTCGAGGCTTAATTGGCTTATTACTTGCTGTTATCTTAAGTGCAGCCATGTCGAGTACATCTAGTGAATTAAATGCATTAGCTAGCACAACGGCAATGGATTTATACAAACGAAACACTAGTGAAAAGTCTGAAGCTGAAATGGTAGCAGCCTCAAGATGGTTTACTTTAGGTTGGGGAATTGTAGCTATAGGTGTCGCATCTGTTGCCAACCTTGCTGAGAATTTAATTCAGTTGGTCAATATTATCGGTTCTATTTTCTACGGAAATGTGCTTGGTATTTTTCTATTGGCTTTCTTCTTTAAATTCGTTAGAGCCAATGCTGTATTTACAGCAGCACTAATTACACAAGTTTTAGTTATTGGCTTATTCTTGCTTAATGAATATGATTACATCAACTTACCGTTTTTATGGTTGAATTTTGTAGGCTGCTTCATCGTCATTGTGATTGCTTGTTTAATACAATCGCTAAGTTCTAAAAAAACGTATGCAGAAGCCTAAAACCATAAATTGGGGAATTATCGGTCTTGGCAAAATTGCGCACAAGTTTGCTCAAGACCTAGTCAAAGATGAAAATTCTCAATTGTATGCCGTTGCTTCCCGAAGTCAAAACAAGGCTAACGATTTTGCAACAACCTATACTGCTGAAAAAGCATATGATAATTATGAGGCTTTAGCAAAAGACCCACGTGTTGATGCTGTGTATATTGCTACACCACACGCGTTTCATAATGAACATTCTATTTTATGCTTAAATCACAAAAAGGCTGTCTTATGTGAGAAACCTTTTGCAATGAATAGTGCTCAGGTTGAAGAAATGATAGCGACTGCAAAAGCAAATAATACCTTATTGATGGAAGCGATGTGGACTTATTTTCTTCCGCACTATCAATTTGCGTTAAAGCATATTCAAGAGAAAACGTTTGGGAGAATTGTAAAGATTGAATCCGACTTTGGGTTTAAACCAGAACTAGATATGACATCAAGAGTGTTTAAAAAGTCTCTAGGTGGAGGAAGCTTACTCGATATTGGGATCTACCCTATTTTTGCAGCATTATCTAGTTTAGGCAAACCTATTGAAATAGAATCAAAAGCTACGTTTTTTGAAAACGGCGTCGATTCCTCTTGCCTAATGCTATTCACTTACGACGATGGTGTTGAGGCTCATTTGAAAAGCACATTATCAGAAAACACACCTACAGAGGCAATTTTTTACTGTGAAAATGGCATTATTAAAATTAATTCTAGATTTCAAGCACCTTCAAATGTCACGCTCATTTCCGAGGGAAAAGAAAACACTTTTGATTTTGATTACACAACACATGGTTATTACTATGAGATACTTCATTTTAATAATCTTCTCAGATATAAAAAAACCGAAAGTGATATTATGACTTTCGATCTCAGTAGAGAACTCATAAAACTACTTGATACTGTTAGATTTCAAATAGGTCTCAATTACGACTAATACCAAATAAACTTCGATTGGCATAAAAAAAGACCTTTCGATTTCTCAAAAGGTCTTTAATATTCTTCTATTTGCTAGCTTACATCGCTCCCCATTCTTTTAGAGATGCCATATTTTGCTTTACATAGTTTTCGTTTTTAGCTTCTTTAGCTCCAGCCATAGACTTCTTGGCTAAATCAATCGCTCCTTTTTTATCACCAGCAGCAGCATAGATTAATGACTGTTGTCTTACTTGCCAGAATCCTGGTTTTTCAATCATAGACATTGCTTTATCAATCCACATTTTTGCTTTCTTAACATCTTTACCTGAATTTAAGTAATATACAGCAGATGCATAATAATCATTAGCACTTGGTCCAGCCATTATTTTATCAATAGAAGCACTAACCGTTTTATCTGTTGGTACCGTAAAAGGAATCCCTACATACGCCTTTTCCCAGATAATATCAATAGTACCACCTTTAGCAGTAATGTTGTTGATGTCGATTGCTAACGTTTCAACACTAAAAGGAAGTTGCATAACATTTACTTTAGCAGTAGCAACGACTTTACTGTCATCCCATTCTGCTGGTGTTCCCCAGTTATTGGTATCGTTATAAAAAATAACATCCCATTGCTCTGCTGAATTCAATTTTGTAAACATTGCATAAGCTCCAGCTTTTACATCTTGTCCAGCAATAGTTACATCGTCACTAAAAGTGATTACAGTATTTTTGTTCGCTCCAGTTCTCCATAATCCACCATAAGGTTCTAAATCTCCAAATACGGTTCTTCCTTTTACACTAGGACGAGAATATTCGATAGTAATGTCTGTTAATCCAACTTTTTGCTCAAACTTAGCAGAAGGACTTGGTGCCGGTGTTTCGATTTGTGCATAAGAAGTGAAAGTCATTGCAGAAACTGCAAACACAAGTAATAATTTTTTCATTGTATTAGTTTTAATGATTAGTTTTAAAATTCACGTAAATTTACAAACAAGCAAACCCTTTGTTAGTTAAGAAAACCTTAAATTAAGATAAGCCATACTGGTATACTATAAAATGAAAAAATATTACTCAGAAACTTTCGGAACTTTCGCTATGGTATTTTGTGGTTGTGGCGCTATGACCGTAAACGAAATCACAAATGGAAGTATTACTCACGTTGGTGTTGCCATTACTTGGGGATTGATTGTCATGAGCATGATTTATGCGTTTGGTGAAATTTCTGGAGCGCATTTTAATCCAGCTGTTACCTTCGGATTTGCCTATGCAAAAAAGTTTCCGTGGAAAGAAGTACCGAAATACATATTGGCTCAAGCTATAGGTGCTTTTTTAGCGTGTTTTATATTATGGTTTTTATTTCCAGAAAGCGAAACACTAGGAAGCACGATTCCTGCTGAAGGCTTTGAACCCTATAGAGCTTTTGTATTGGAAATTATACTTACATTTTTTTTAATGCTAGTTATTATAAATGTGTCTACAGGTAGCAAGGAAATTGGTACCATGGCTGGTATTGCAATAGGTGGTGTTATTTTACTTGAAGCCATGTTTGCAGGCCCAATGACTAAAGCCTCTATGAATCCTATTCGTTCGCTCGCTCCTGCTCTTGTCTCTGGAAATCTACAACATTTATGGCTTTATCTCACTGCACCTTTTATTGGTGCTTTTCTTGCTGTAGTAAGTTGTTCAATTGTTAAAGATGATAATTGTTGCTAGACATAAAACACTTATAATATCTTGTTAAATTTTGTTTAACGATTTGTATATAAAGTTAAACATTTTGTATCTTTACATACAATTTAACAGTCATGGCAAAAAAGAAAAACCTATCCAAAAATGACATTATCTCATATTATATGGATTTTGTCTTAGATCATAATAAGCAACCTAAAACAGTTTATGCATTTGCAAAAGTCAATAACTTTGAAGAACAAAAATTCTATGAGTATTTTGGATCTTTCGAAGCCGTTGAGAAACATGTTTTTAATGCCTTCTTTAATAACACGATAACTATTTTAGAAAAAAGTGACGATTACAACACTTTTGACTCAAGAAACAAACTACTAAGCTTCTACTTTACATTCTTTGAAAACTTAACAGCAAATAGAAGTTACATAAAATATGCATTAGAGCATCATAAGAATAGTCTAAAAGGACTGCTTCTACTTTCAGAATTAAAACATTCGTTCACCAACTTCATTGAGCACTTAGACATTGATCTCATTGAAACGAAACAAGAGCATATCGATAGAATCCAACGTCGTGGCTTAAAAGAATCGGCTTGGTTACAATTATTGCTAACGATGAAGTTTTGGATAGATGATACGTCTAAAGGATTTGAAAAAACAGATATTTTTATTGAGAAATCAGTGAATACAAGTTTTGATGTACTGGATGTCGCTCCAATACGAAGCCTCATAGACTTTGGGAAATTTATTTTCAAAGAAAAAATGCACATGAATTAATTTGCCCAATATGAAGACTATAGATAAAATACCTACATCTAAAATACAAAGAGCATCTAAGCTTGTTTCTACAGGCGCAAAAGTTGGCGTGAATTATCTCAAATATTATGGAGATAAACTCACGAAATCTGAATCTGAAGCAAAAGAACGCTTAAATGAAAACAATGCATCAGATATTTATGACGGTTTAAAACAGCTAAAAGGAAGTGCCCTTAAAGTAGCACAGATGCTCAGTATGGAAAAAAGTATTTTACCACAAGCTTACGTAGAAAAATTCTCATTGGCCCAGTTTTCTGTTCCACCTTTATCACCTCCATTGGTGTTAAAGACCTTTAAAAAATACTTCGGAAAATTACCGAATGACATTTATGATACCTTCAACGCAACTTCTGTAAATGCTGCAAGTATTGGACAAGTCCATATTGCAGAAAAAAATGGGAAGAAACTTGCTGTGAAAATCCAATATCCAGGAGTTGCTGAGAGTATCGCTTCAGATCTTGCTATGGTTAAACCTATTGCGATGAGTATGTTTAACATTAAAGGAAAAGATTCTGATAAGTACTTTAAAGAAGTCGAAGGTAAATTAATCGAAGAAACAAATTACATTTTGGAAGTTGAGCAAAGCAAAGAAATTGCTCAAAAGTGTGCCCATATTCCAAATCTTTTATTTCCTCAATATTATGAAGACTTATCTTCTGAACGCATCATTACCATGGACTATATGGAAGGCGAGCACCTTTCAGAATTTACAGCTTACAACGAAAACCAAGAGGTTTCAAATCAATTAGGTCAAGCACTTTGGGATTTCTTTATGTTTCAAATTCATAATCTCAAAAAAGTACATGCCGATCCACATCCTGGAAATTTCTTAGTCTCTCAAGAGGGTCAATTAATCGCTTTAGACTTTGGTTGTATGAAAACCATACCACAAGAATTTTATGTGCCCTATTTTGAATTAGCTGACAAAGAAAAAATAAATAATCGTGAGTATTTCGTTGAAAAATTATATCAACTTGAAATCTTGAGAACAGATGATAGCCCGAAAGAAATTGCGTTTTTTACTGAAATGTTTCACGAGATGCTGAGTTTGTTTACGCAACCACTGCAAGCTGAAACATTTGACTTTTCTGATGGAACATTCTTCGGAAAAATAACAGAACTTGGTGAACGTTATTCTAAAAGTAGTGAGCTCAGAAAAATGAACGCAAATCGTGGCTCTAAGCACTTTATTTATATCAACAGAACTTTCTTTGGATTGTATAATTTAATGTTTGACTTAAAAGCAAACGCTATTAAAATCAATAATTACAAAACCTTTTAACGTGACCTATATTAGCAATGAAGCGCTTGACAACTTACATCATTTATATCGCATTAACTTAATTAATAGTTGCTCTGGCTATAAATCGGCTAATCTATTAGGAACCAAATCTTCCGATGGCGCTGAAAATGTTGCCGTATTTAGTTCAGTAACACATATAGGTTCTAATCCTCCAATGCTAGGCTTCTTTTGCAGACCAACATCAGTTTTGAGAAACACCTATGACAATATAAAATCTACTGGTTTTTATACCATTAATCATATTCATAAAAACATACTAGAAGATGCACATCATACGTCTGCTAAATATGATTCAGATATTTCAGAATTTGATAAAACGAAACTCATTTCAGATTACAAAAACGGCTTTCATGCCCCTTTTGTAAAAGGTGCTCCACTTCAATTAGCTATGGAATATGTTGAAGAATATCATATCAAAGCTAATGACACGCTTCTTATAATCGGAAAAATCCTTGGTTTACACGTCAGAGATAATATCCTAGAAGACGACGGATTTATAGACTTATCAAAAGCTCAAGTCGCCGCCATAAACGGATTAGATGGTTATGCTATCCCAGAATTAAAGACTAGATTTGGGTATCAAAGACCAAAATTATAAAGGACATGAAAATTCTTGTCACAGGAGCAACAGGTTATATAGGTAAACGATTAATTCCTTTACTAGTCAATGATGACCATCATGTTGTATGCGCTGTTAGAGATAAATTACGAGCTGATAAAAGTTATGCTGAAGAGGATTTAATCGATGTGATTGAAGCCGATTTCTTAAAACCAGAAACACTTCATAACATTCCGGAGGATATTGATGTGGCTTTTTACTTGATCCACTCGATGTCTAATTCTTCAAAAGATTTCGAATCCCTCGAGGAACGCTGTGCCATCAATTTTAAAAATCGACTCGAAAAGACTAAGGTAAAACAAGTCATTTATTTAAGTGGAATTACCAACGAGGACAACCTCTCTAAACACTTACAGTCTCGAAAAAATGTGGAAGACAGACTTGAATCTGATGCCTATGGATTAACCATTTTTAAGGCAGGAATCATCGTTGGCTCAGGAAGTTCATCTTTCGAAATTATAAGAGATATAGTAGAAAAACTACCTTTTATGATTGCGCCTAAATGGCTAAACACAAAAACACAACCTCTTGCTGTTAGAGATGTCTTAGCCTTTTTACATCGCAGTATTGGACGTGAAGACTTATACAATAAATCGTTTGATGTTTTTGGTCCTGAAATTTTAACTTACAAGCAAATGCTTTTACAATTTGCAGAAGTTAGAGGATTAAAACGATACATTTTAACGGTTCCTGTCATGACTGCAAAATTGTCATCCTATTGGTTGTATTTTGTAACGTCAACCTCATACAAATTAGCCACCGCATTAGTAGATAGTATGGGAGTTCAAATTATTGGCAAACCAAGCACAATCAATGAACGGCTAGATGTACAACCAAAACCCTATAAAGAAGCTGTATCGTTAGCTTTTGAGAAAATTGAGCAAAATAGTATTGTATCAAGCTGGAAAGATTCGATGATTAGTAGTGGACGATTAAGAAACAACCTCCATAAGTATATTAATGTTCCAACGTTTGGATGTTTTAAGGATTATAAAGAGCGTCCAGTTACTGATGCAAAAAGAACCATCAATAAAATCTGGAGTATAGGCGGAAAAACAGGTTGGTACTATGGCACCTTCCTCTGGAAAATAAGAGGCTACATCGATAAACTTTTTGGTGGCATAGGCTTACGTCGTGGCAGAACGAGTCCAACTGAACTCGATGCTGGAGATGCACTAGATTTTTGGCGTGTCATCTTTGCTGACAAAGCTCAACAAAAGCTTCTGCTCTATGCTGAAATGCGCCTTCCCGGTGAAGCTTGGCTAGAATTTAAAATTGAAGATGGCTTGCTCAAACAAACAGCGACATTTAGACCTCGCGGACTTTGGGGACGATTATATTGGTATAGTGTTTTACCTTTTCACGGATTTATTTTCAAGGGAATGATTAATAAGCTCGTTACAAACTAAATAGATTTTTTAGCACTTGAAAAACATACTATTCGATATTTATATACACGAATTAAAACAATTACTTATAGATTTTTACATAAGCCATAGCTAAAATCTATAGTGATATGTTAATTTTTTGTTTAATCATCGTTACAAAAGACTGAACATATTGTAAATTTGATTAATTAAGACCTATAGAAGTTTGATTTTAGATTCTACAAATACCAATAAAGAGCACAAACAAATCATAAATGATTTAATAGGCAAGCCTTATTCATTTTTTGAAATGTTAAAAATGAGTGGTGTTGGGTCAAAGCGTATGATTATTGAAAATGTAAGTCCGAATCTAAATCAACACATCAATAAAGTATCTGATTTAAATTATGCAAACATTGAATTAAGGCCAAGCGGTATTTTAATATATATAAATAAAGGTCTAAAAAACTTTACTTGGGTATTACCCTATTATCAATTAGCCGTTTATAAAACTAATGGCGCAAGCATTCATGGACAAGGAAAATTTATTCATTTTAAAAAAAACACGACCTTTAAAGAAAATAAATCGTTTTTTGATAAATTATTAAATGCAAAAATTAACTTTGACGAGCAATATCAATTTCAATTTTAATAGTGTATGGAAATAGATATTAAAGCGACTGATAGAAAAATAGAAATGGCTTGGGAAGACAAAACCTCTTTTGAAGTCATAGAAATTCAATTTGGTTTAAAAGAGCAAAACGTTATTGAACTCATGCGCAAAGAGATGAAACTAAGAAGTTTCAAAATGTGGCGTAAACGTGTTCAAGTTCGAAAAACATAACACGAAAAACTGAGATCCTTTCAGGAAGGACGTTTTAAATGCACTAGACAAAAACAAATTGCCAATAACTCGATTTCAATATGATAACGTGCTTTGGCTTAAGAGATGAGTTCTTAAGGACAGCACACTAAAAAGACAGTAAATGAGTATAAACACATTAAATCTTAAAAACAATGGTCATAGTTTAAATGACTTCTCAGCTTCAGAAATTGGAAACGATCATCTTTTCACAGGTCTTGAAACCCCAATGAAAGCTGATGCATTCAAACTAAGTGATGACGAAAAAAAACAGCGTATTTCAATATTATTTGAAGAAATCATGGATGTTATGGGATTAGATCTTACTGACGATTCATTAAAAGGCACTCCAATGCGAGTTGCCAAAATGTATATTGATGAAATATTTTCAGGACTAAATCCATCTAACAAACCAAAAGTAGCATTGTTTGATAATAAGTATCAATACAATCAAATGCTCGTTGAGAAACATATAACGTTCTATTCGAATTGTGAACATCATTTTGTTCCAATTATAGGAAAAGCACACGTCGCTTACATTTCATCTGGAAAAGTTATCGGGTTATCAAAACTGAATAGAATTGTTCAGTATTATGCTAAGCGCCCTCAGGTACAGGAGCGATTAACCAATCAAATTGCCGAAGAACTTAAGTCGGTACTTCAAACAGAAGATGTAGCCGTTATTATAGATGCCAAACACTTATGTGTATCATCAAGAGGTGTTAAAGACGATACATCTGCAACGGTTACGACTTACTATGGAGGTCAATTTAATACATCAGAAAAAATTACACAATTACAAAACTATATAAATAATTAAAATTATGGAATTAATAAACAGAGCCTTAGAGTTTGAGCAGAGACCATTGAGATCACTTTCAACTAGCGATCGTGTTAAAATTTCTCGTGAAGCAAAAGAACTCATATTAGAATTAAATCTAATCTATAAAGAACGCAAAGATCAAAAAATCATGGACATCATGAAACGCCTAACAGCTATAAAACGTAAAGTTGAAAAGCGCTTAAAGGGTGCGCCTTTAACTGCATAGATTTAGATTCTCCCTAATTAATATTAAGCGTAATAGATATACAATTTTGTATCTATTACGCTTAATTATATGAAACTAATCGTAAATGAAAACATATATAATTATAGGTGGCAGCAAAGGTATAGGAAATGCGATTTTAGACACCTTACTTGAACACCACAAAGTCATTAACTTAAGTAGAAGTCAACCTGAACAATCACACACAAATTTAACGCATCACAATTGTGACATTCTCAGTGATGAGTTACCGGACATTGAAAGTGCAGATGGAATGGTTTACTGTCCTGGTAGCATAAACTTAAAACCTATTAGTCGTTTAAGTCTAGATGATTTTCGTAAGGATTATGAAATCAATGTGATAGGTGCTGTTAAAGCCATTCAGAAATACTTAAAGGTGATAAAAAATGGCGAAAACCCTTCTATAGTTTTATTTAGCACAGTAGCGGCAAAATTAGGCATGCCATTTCACGCGAGTATAGCTGCAGCAAAGTCTGGAGTTGAAGGTTTAGTAAAATCCCTTGGAGCAGAACTAGCAACAACGTTGCGAATTAACGCCATAGCACCGACTGTAACTAACACTGAATTAGCAGCAAAGCTTCTCAGAAATGAAAAGATGATTGAAAATATCACAGAACGTCATCCAATGAAAAAGTTCTTGCAACCAAAAGATGTTGCTGAAATGGCTACATTCTTACTTTCTGATAAGTCGAGCTCAATATCTGGACAGGTATTTGAAATGGACTGCGGAATTGTTAGCTTTAAGATATAACTATGAACCCTTTAAAAATTTTTATGGCTACACTATTTTCAAAATCGAAGGCGCCCTATAGCATGGAAAAAATAGCTATTTACAATGTAAAGATTAATAACCTCAATGGAAAACCATTAGTACTTTCCGATTACAAAGAAAAATACATCCTCTTTGTTAATGTCGCTTCAAAATGTGGTTTTACACCTCAGTACAAAGAATTACAAGAACTCTATGACACTTATAAGAATAAACTTGTTGTCGTTGGTGTTCCCTGTAATCAATTTGGAAAACAAGAACCTGGAAACCCTGAAGACATCGAATCCTTTTGCGACGTAAATTATGGTGTCACATTTCCTATTACCGAGAAAATAGATGTTAAAGGAAATCATCAACATCCGTTATATTCGTGGTTAACACAAAAACGAAAAAATGGTCGTAAGGATTCTAATGTGAAATGGAACTTTCAGAAATATCTAGTTGACCCCAAAGGTGAACTCATTGATTACTATTTTTCGATGACATCTCCTACGAGTTCAAAAATCACAAAACACTTAAATTAAAAATCATGTTTGGACTATTTAAAAAAACATCTGAAGTAGAGAAACTACAAAAGAAATATGAGAAACTCATGAAGGAGTGGCACACCTTATCAGCGACCAACAGAGGAGAAAGTGATAAAAAATACGCTGAAGCTCAAAAAATCCAAGACCAAATAGAACAACTTCAAAAGCAATAAACATGAAGTTTGCCAAAGCATTTATTATTTTCTTAGTCATAAATTTTGGCGCGTTAGGCATAGGCAGTATGCTAATGGCAGAAGGACCGAAAGGTCAATGGTATGCTCAACTTGAAAAAGCGCCTTGGACACCAGATGGATGGGTTTTTGGTGCAGCATGGACTACCATAATGATTTGCTTTTCTATGTATATGGCATTTCTATATATTAAGCGACCTACCAGAAAAGTCATCACATTGTACATTGTACAATGCATACTAAATATGAGTTGGAATTTTGTGTTTTTCAATCAGAAGTTAATTGCTGTTGCACTTTTAAATATTATACTATTAACGATAATAGTTGCAGCATTTTTATCGATATATCAAAAAGATCTTAAAACAAAATCTGCGCTGATTCTTCCGTATCTCATTTGGTTGTGTATAGCAACATCACTCAATCTCTATATTCAACTCTACAATTAAAATGAAAGTTTACAGGCTACAAAAAAAACAAAATCTTCCAATCTCTATCGATACTGCTTGGGCATTTTTATCAGACCCAAGAAACCTTAAAACCATTACTCCAGAGTATATGGGCTTTCATATTCTTTCTGGAGCTGATCGAGCTATGTATGCTGGACAAATTATTCAGTACATTGTCACTCCTGTTTTAGGTATAAAAACCAAATGGATCACCGAAATAACACACAGCTCAGACAAACACTATTTTGTTGATGAGCAACGATTTGGACCTTATGCATTTTGGCATCATAAGCATTTTGTGAAAGCGATAGATGGCGGTGTTGAAATGGAAGATATTATCGATTATAAAGTACCCTTCGGAATTATTGGTCAGCTTGTGCATCCAATTATAGTGAAACCAAAATTGGAAGAGATTTTCAATTATCGGACGAAGAAACTGGAAGAATTATTTGGCACTTATAACGGTAAAAATTAATGAAAAAACCCATAAACATATTCTGGTTTAGACGTGATTTACGTTTAGATGACAACGTTGGGTTTTATGAAGCTCTAAAAAGCGACCATCCTGTTTTACCGATTTTTATATTTGATTCTGAAATCTTAGATGAGCTTCCCATAAATGATGCTCGAGTAACATTTATCTATGAGACGCTACAAAAAATGCGTACCAAGCTTCAGGAGAATTACGATAGTAGTATTGCGATGTTTCATGGCAAACCTATGGATATTTATAAAAAATTGTCAAACGCGTATGAGATACATTCCGTTTATACCAATCACGATTATGAACCTTATGCCTCCGAACGTGACAATAACATAAAAGAGGTTTTAGCAAAACACAATATCACATTCAACACCTATAAAGACCAAGTTATTTTTGAAAAGGATGAAGTTGTCAAAAAAGATGGCAATCCGTATATGGTTTATACACCTTACATGAGAGTTTGGAAAGCTCTATTCAGGTTACAAGGTATAGAGACTTACGATTCAATATCAAATTTTAAAAACCTCATAAAAGATAGTCAGTTACCCAATTTAAATTTATCTGAAATTGGCTTCGAAATATCTAATCAGAAAATTGCAGATTACAGCGTTACACCTAGTCTTATTAAGCAATATGAAGACACGAGAAACTTTCCAGCTCAAGATTCTACATCTAGGTTAGGTCCTCACCTGCGGTTTGGCACTGTTAGTGTCCGTAAAATGGTAAAAAAAGCCATTGCAGAAGAGAATGAGATTTTTTGGCAAGAATTAATTTGGAGGGAGTTCTTCATGCAAATTCTATGGCATTTTCCTCATACTGTAAAAGCGTCATTTAAATCTAAGTATGATAGAATCGAATGGCGAAATAACGAAGCTGAATTTAAGCTTTGGTGCGAAGGAAAAACCGGTTATCCTCTGGTAGATGCAGGTATGCGACAACTCAACGAAACTGGATTTATGCATAACAGAGTTCGAATGTTGGTAGGCAGTTTCCTCTGCAAACATTTACTGATAGATTGGCGTTGGGGCGAAGCTTATTTTGCCGAAAAATTGCACGACTACGATATGTCGAGCAATATTGGGAATTGGCAATGGGTTGCTGGTTCTGGTGTTGATGCCGCACCTTACTTTAGAATTTTTAATCCGACATCGCAGATTCAAAAATTTGACAAAAACCATGAGTATCTTAAAAAGTGGGTTCCCGATTATCAAGAACTGACTTATCCTCTCCCAATGGTCGACCATAAAATGGCTCGAGAACGCTGCTTAAAAATTTACAAAGAAGCGGTTAGCTAACCTAAGAATAACCTTATTTTGAAAGGTTCATCTAATATTTTTAATTAATCTTAAAGATTAATCCTAAACATAAAAAAGCCTCGAATCATCGAGGCTTTTTATTCTATTTATAACGAAGATACTAATTACCTTCCACTCTTGTAATCTTAGCTCCTATTGCTCTTAAACGCTCGTCAATGTTTTCGTAACCTCTATCGATTTGCTCTATATTATGAATCGTTGATGTCCCTTTTGCAGATAAAGCAGCAATTAATAACGAGACACCAGCTCTAATATCTGGAGATGTCATCGTTGTTGCTTTTAAGGTTGATTTAAAATCATAACCAATAACAGTTGCTCTATGTGGATCACAAAGAATAATCTTTGCTCCCATATCAATCAATTTATCTACGAAAAACAAACGACTTTCAAACATCTTTTGATGTACAACCGCTTCTCCTCTAGCCTGTGTTAATACTGTTAGTATAATACTTAATAAATCTGGGGTAAATCCTGGCCAAGGCGCATCTGAAACCGTTAGAATAGAACCATCAATATAGTTTTGCACTTCGTAACCGTTTGTATGTGCTGGTATATGAATATCATCACCTTGACGCTCTACAGTAATTCCTATTTTTCTAAACACATTAGGAATTTGACCTAAATCATCCCAACTGACATTAGTAATTGTCAGCTCACTTTTTGTCATTGCAGCTAGACCAATCCAACTTCCAATTTCAATCATATCAGGAAGCATTCTGTGTTCTGTCCCGCCTAATTCATCAACACCTTCAATAATTAGCATATTAGAACCAATACCACTTATCTTCGCTCCCATTCTATTGAGCATCTTACAAAGTTGTTGCAAATAAGGTTCACAGGCTGCGTTGTATATGGTTGTTGTCCCTTCAGCCAAAACGGCTGCCATTACAATATTTGCAGTTCCTGTTACCGAAGCTTCATCAAGAAGCATGTATGTTCCTTTTAACTTATCGGCTTCTACACCATAAAACAGATCTTCTTTATTGTATCTAAATTTTGCGCCTAGACTAATAAAACCTTCGAAGTGCGTATCTAAACGACGACGACCAATCTTGTCGCCTCCTGGTTTTGGAATATATCCTTTTCCGAAGCGTCCTAATAAAGGACCAACAATCATGATTGAACCTCTTAAGCCTTTTCCATCTTCTTTAAACTCGGCAGATTCCAAATATTCCAAGTTGACATCATCAGCTTTAAATGTATAAGACCCTTTACTTAGCTTATTGATTTTAACCCCTAACTTTTTAAGTAACGCGATGAGTTTATTGACATCAATAATATCTGGTATGTTGTCAATTTTAATTTCTTCGGCAGTTAAGAGTACTGCACATAAGATTTGTAATGCTTCGTTTTTTGCGCCTTGAGGTTGGATTTTCCCTTTTAGTTGGTGACCTCCTTCAATAATAAATGTGGACATGAATTGCTATTAGTAACGTTTTCTATTTCGATTAGAACTGCTGCTTTTTTTGTGATGCGTTTTCTTGGTATTCGTAGTAGAGTATTTCTTTTTACTTCGCATCAAACTTGTAGAATCAGACAAATCTTCTTTACTTTCTTTTAAGTCTATTTTCCCATCTGACAATTCATACAAATGATTAAAAATCACATAATCTTCAACGGTGTCTTTATTCCAGTTAAGGAAACACTTTTTCATGTGGTTAGCAATCGTGTAAGTTAAAGCCTCTTTTAGTTCGCCATCTTCCCACGTATTAGCCACATCGATCATGGTTTTAATATTGTTTCCATAGAAACGATATTTAGGAAAGTTTTGAGGGTATTTTAAAGGATCTGGCTTTTCATTTAACTCTTCTTTCGAAGTCGTTGGATATGGAGAATCTACATCTAATTCAAAATCTGCTATAATAAAAAGCTGATCCCAAAGTTTATGCTGAAAATCTGGCACATCTCTTAAATGCGGTTGCATATTACCCATCACATTAATGATAGATTTTGCAACTTTATTGCGTTCTTCTTTTGTTGGTAATTTCTTAGCGTAATTAACCATCTTTTGTAGATGTCTTCCATATTCAGGAATAATCAATTGTTCACGCTCTGTGTTGTATTCTATATCGTCAATCAAAATATAAATTTGTGTAGTATTTGTATATCATGCATGAAGTACTTCTGCATATGGATGCAAAATACAAAAAAATAGTTATAGAGACTGCTTTTTATAAAGAAATAACACCTTCAACTTTCTCGGCAACTTCTTTGTATTTGTCAGTAACAGCATCAGGATCTTTCATCTGCAAATTCACCGAAACACTTGTATAGGTCCCTTTACCAGATTCTTTAGTTGTTATTACTGCACCAAGATTATCAAATAAGTCTTCAATCTGCTTGATTTTATTTGCATCTGTTGGGACAATAAATTTATATAAATATTCTGAAGGCCAGCTTGCAGTTTCGTGCAACTGGACTCTTAATTTTTTATAAAATTCTTCTGATTTTTTCTCTGGACTCATAACTTTTTGTCTTCGGATGCAAAGATACATTTTACTTTGCATTTTGCTTTGTATAATTTATAGCATTTTAAGATTGAAATGAGACACGACTAAATTGAATTATTTTTCAAAAGAATGAAAGCCATGAAACAAAGAATAGCCTGGGTTACGGGTTGTTTTTCTGTAAAAATCACATCTTAAAAGTAACGATTTGCGCGAGTTATTTCACTCTTACGATGGTATTCGTTAATTTTACAACCAAAACCTTGCCAAATTGAATACTAAAAAAATTGTAATTACTGGTGGACCTGGAACTGGGAAAACCTCAATAATAAATGAATTAAAAAACAATGACTTTTATTGTTTTGATGAAGTTATAAGAACAATGACTTTATCAGCAAAGAAAGAAGGAGATTCTTCGACTCATATCTCCAACCCTATTGCATTTGTAAATGACCCGATGGCATTCAATATTAATTTAATTAATGCAAGAATGGATCAATTTACAATGGCAAAAACTTTAAAAAAAGAAATGTATTTTTTTGATCGTGGGATCCCAGATGTGTTGGCATATATGGCTTTTTTCAATCAAGTATATGATGATTTTTTTAAAAATGCATGTTTAAATCATCAATATGATGTTGTGTTTTTGCTACCTCCTTGGGAAGCTATTTATCAATCGGATAATGAAAGGTTTGAGACTTTTGAAGAAGCACTTCAAATTCACAACCACTTAAAAGGTATCTATGAAAGTTTTAACTATCAAATTATTGAAGTTCCCTTTGGAACTGTAAAAGAGCGTACAAATTTTATTTTAAATAATATATAAACCTAGTGCCACATCCAATAAACATATTAGAACAGTATTGGAATCACACAGAGTTTAGACCACTTCAGGAAGAGATTATCAATTCGGTTTTAGACAACAACGACACCTTTGTTTTGTTGCCTACAGGTGGCGGAAAATCTGTCTGCTTTCAAATTCCAGCACTTATAAAAGAGGGGATTTGTATCGTTGTTTCTCCCTTAGTTGCTCTAATGAAAGACCAAGTTAATAGTCTGAAAGAAAAAGGCATCAAGGCGATGGCTATTACGAGCGGAATTAAATACTCCGAACTCGACACTTTACTCGATAATTGTATCTACGGAAATTATAAATTCTTGTACCTCTCACCCGAACGTTTACAACAAGATATTGTGAGGCAACGTATTGAACAAATGAACGTGAATCTTATCGCAGTAGATGAAGCACATTGTATTAGTCAGTGGGGAAATGATTTTAGGCCAGCTTATAAAAACATTACTATTCTTAGACAATTGCAACCAAGCGTAAATGTGATAGCACTCACAGCAACGGCAAAACCTAAGGTCATTGAAGAAACGATAAAGGAGTTAGATTTCATAGCTCCTAAAATATTTAAAGCATCATTTACGAGACCAAATATTTCATATCAAGTGCTTTATAGTGAAGACAAGCTCTACGACTTAGAACAACAACTCAAACAATACCCAGGATCCTCAATAATATATGTGAGAAGCCGAAAAATGAGTGTCGAAATTCATAATATCTTAGAAAAAAGAGGTTTTAGTTCTACATTTTTTCATGGCGGAATTCCAACAAAAGACAAACAAGATCGTCTGTACCAGTGGATGAACAACCAAAAAGATATTATGGTCGCTACAACTGCTTTTGGTATGGGAATTGATAAACCAGATGTAAAAACAGTTATCCATATTAATTTACCAGAAAGTATAGAAAGCTACTATCAAGAAGCTGGCCGTGCTGGACGAAATAACGAAAACGCTTATGCTTTTTTACTAACGAACAAATCTGATGAACAGGTTTTAAAAAATCAGTTTATAAACAGTCTGCCATCTATTGATGACATAAAACTAGTATATAGAAAGCTCTGCAACTACTTTCAAATATCCTATGGCGAAGGGGAATTAACAACACATCGATTTAGTTTTAGTGATTTTTGTAGTGCCTATGATTTTAAAGGTTCAAAAACATTTAATACGTTTCAAATATTGGACAGAACTAGTGTGATTAAATTATCACAGCAGTTTAATTATAAAACCAAACTGCAGTTTATTGTGAGCAATAATGCTCTATTTTCTTATCTAGAAACCCACTCAAAATACAATACTATTGTAAAGACAATTTTAAGAACTTATGGCGGAATTTTCGAGCATCAATTAGCGATTAATTTATCTTTAATTTCAAAAAAGACTTCAACAGATGAAAGGCAGGTGATTGCAGTATTACAGCAGTTGCAGAAAGATGAGATTGTAGATTTTCTGTTTTCGAATACCGATTCTGAAGTTATTTTTCTTCAACCAAGAGAAGATGATAAAACGATCAATAGAATTGCAAATATTGTTGAAAAGCAGCAAGAATTAAAACGCTTTCAGGTGAATGCGGTTTTAGACTATATCAATAATGATTCGGTTTGCAAGAACAGACAGATATTAGACTATTTTGGTGAAACTTCTGAAGACAATTGTGGTAAATGCTCTGTGTGTTTATCCGTGGATCTTTCCGAAGCACACATCTCACAGAAAACCATTCAAGAACATATTATTTTAGCTTTAGAACGTCAACCTTTAAATTCTAGACAAATAGTAGAACAATTACCATTTCAGAAAGAAAGTATATTACAGGTTTTGAAACTATTGCTTGAGCATAACATCATTACAATGACATCGGCCAATACCTATAAAATAAAACACACATGAAGAGAGACACATTGAGAATAGTATTTATGGGCACTCCAGATTTTGCTGTTGCCACATTAAAAACACTTATAGATAATGATTATACGGTTGTAGGTGTGATTACTGCTCCAGACAAACCTGCTGGTCGTGGCAGAAAGCTTAACGAATCGGCTGTAAAAAAATACGCCGTAGAACAAGGGTTGACTATTTTACAACCCACAAATCTTAAAAATGAAGATTTTGTAAACGAGTTGAAAGGGCTTGAAGCTAATCTTCAAATCGTCGTAGCATTTAGAATGTTACCTGAAGTGGTTTGGGGCATGCCAAAATATGGCACTTTCAATTTACATGCGTCGCTCCTACCTAATTATAGAGGAGCAGCACCAATACATTGGGCTATTATTAATGGTGAAACCAAAACGGGAGTGACCACATTTTTTATTGATGAAAAAATTGACACAGGCGCTATGATTCTTCAGGAAGACGTGGCTATATCAGGTGATGAAACTGTGGGCTCGTTGCACGATAAGCTCATGAATATTGGTAGTGCTTTGGTTTTAAAAACGGTAGACTTAATTCAACAAGACACTGTTGAGACTACAATTCAACCTAAAACCATAGATTTAAAAACGGCCTATAAGCTTAATAAGGACAATTGCAAGATTGATTGGAGTTTAGATTTGAATACCATATATAATAAGATCCGTGGCTTAAATCCGTTTCCTGCGGCTTGGTGTCACCTTATTAATGGTGATGAAGACTTAAATGTCAAAATTTTTAAAGTCGGAAAAGAGAAAGACACCCATAATTTTGAAAATGGCATACTATTAGTGACAAAAAACGAATTAAAAGTTGCAGTAACAGATGGTTACCTACATATAGAAGAATTACAGCTTCCGGGAAAGCGCAAAATGGATGTCAAATCATTGCTAAATGGTTATGATTTTCATAAAAACTCAAAAATGCTCTAGAACCCTTATATACATTGATATTTAAAAAATATCCGATGAAAGACATTCCTTTATTAACAAATATTCGAAGTTATTAACAAATACTTGCATTTCCCTTGCTATTACTTGCGTAGGTGGATTTTACGTATAATTTTGTAGACGGATTAACAATAACGTTTAACCCAACTATTTTTTTAACAATTTAAAATATAATTTTTATGAACAAAACAGATTTAATCAATGGAATGGCAGAAAACGCTGGAATTACTAAAGCAGCTGCTAAGAAAGCATTAGATTCATTATTAGTTGACATCGAAGGATCTTTACAAAAAGGAAACAGAGTTTCTTTAGTAGGATTTGGTTCTTGGTCAGTTTCAAGAAGATCTGCAAGAGAAGGAAGAAACCCACAAACTGGTAAAACAATACAGATCAAAGCTAAAAACGTAGTAAAGTTTAAAGCTGGTTCTGATTTAAGTAGTGCTGTAAACTAGTATTTCTTTAAATAGATTACGAAAAGCTCACTTTATAGTGGGCTTTTTTGTTTTCAAAACCTTAGTAATTCTATGAATTTGTTGGTTTTTAATAAAATATGTTTTAGATTAGTTACGTAATTCATTCTTATATGATTATTGCGAAGCCCAAAAAAGGACATCTTTTAATTGCCGAACCATCGATTATTGGCGACTTATCATTTAATAGGTCTGTTATTCTATTAGCAGATTATAATGATCAGGGCTCTATTGGCTTTATCTTAAATAAACCTTTAGAGTATACCCTTAACGATCTTATTCCGGAAACAGAAGCCCCATTTAAAGTTTTTAATGGTGGTCCAGTAGAACAAGACAATTTGTATTTTATTCATCAGGTACCAGATTTAATTCCTGATAGTATTGAAATTTCTCATGGTGTGTTTTGGGGAGGAAACTTTGAAAGTGTTCTCGATCTTCTGAAAAGTGAAAAGCTAACAGCATCTGATATTCGGTTTTTTCTAGGATATTCTGGTTGGGATGCCCAACAATTAGAAAATGAATTAGAATCTCAAGCTTGGATTATATCTGAAAACGTCTACAAAAATGAATTAATGGAAAAATGCTGTGATTCATTCTGGAAAGAAAAGATGGTAGAGCTTGGAGGCGATTATTCTTTATGGTCTAATGCTCCTGAAAATCCTAGTTACAACTAAGCTAGTCTCATCTTCGTATTTAAACGTTTTAATAGGTCTTCGGCAATTTTAGTTGCAAATTCCTTTTTGCGATATTTTAATATCGGCTGAACACCTACAATCACATTAGTCATAAATAATTCGTCTGCTTTTTGAAGTTCAAAAGGAGAAATTGAAGATTCTTCTAGGACATAATCTCCAGAATTTAAAATCACATCAATCATTTGTTTTCTCATAATTCCGTTTAGGCAACCATCACCTATAGGAGGTGTTTTTATGGTTTCACCATTAATTAAGAACAAATTCCCGTTCAATGCTTCAACAACATTTTTATTGGTATTTAAAAGCAAGCAATTATCAAAATCATTTTCTTCTGCATATATACTACCTAAAACATTGATGGCCTTATTATTTGTTTTTAAAGTAGATAACAAGCCAGGCGCTACAAAATAATCCTTGAATAAATCGACGGTATACGATTCTTGGCTTGAGATGGCATAAAAATCGTTATTCAATAACTCAGCATTAATACTAAAACTCACCACTTTGTCTTTCGGAAGGTATTTACCACCATCGCCTCTATCGACATCGAACCTTACTCTAGCTGATGATTTTGCTAATCCGTTGACATTAATCGTTTTTATAATTTCAGATTCAAGAAATTCCATAGTAAAATCCATAGGAATTTCCATACGCATGATACGCATAGATGCCATTAGCCTAAAATAGTGATCTTCCCAAAATAGAATTTTACCGTGTACCACTTTTAAAGTTTCAAAAAGGGCATCACCATATTTGTAACCTCTATTTTGGTTCGTTATAAAACTTGAATCCTCTACTAATTTGCCATTAAAATTGATCATAAAAAAAAGTCTCGATTATCCTTTTAATTAAAGGGTCGAGACAAATATAAAACTAATATGATTTACAATTTCTAAGCAGAACCTAAAACTTGCTTTAAACTTGAAATTTGATTATCCCAAAGCATTTTCACTTCTTCTACTTCGTCGTTTTCAGCAAAATCGGTTACGATTATTGAAACATCTTTCGTTATTTCATCGACTTGAATTCTTATTTCAAAAAAATAAGATTCCCCTTCCTCTTCATCTGTTAACCATCTAAACTTAATTCGCTCACCACTTTTTTTACTTAGTAGTTTTGCGGTTTCTTCACTACCATCCCAAATAAAAGTAAATAATTCTCCTCTAGAGTTTACGTTATCTGCAAACCACTCAGACATACCCGAAGGTGTTGATATATATTGATATAAAAGTTGAGGTGAAGCATGTATTACAAACTCCATTTCTATTTTTACTTTGTCTTCCATAGTCATCTTATTATGACGCTCAATATATACAATAATTGTTGAGTTTAGGACTAAAATGACGAAAAAAATAAATTGTATATTTTATGTTTGTACAGACAAATTTTGTTTTTATATTTGCACCCTTATAAATGGCGAGGTAGCTCAGTTGGTTAGAGCGTTGGATTCATAACCCAGAGGTCACGGGATCGTGCCCCGTTCTCGCTACAACAGTAAAAGTCTTATACGAAAGTATAAGGCTTTTTTTTTATCCTAAAGGCTAATGCCTGCTTTAAAGCATAGTCGTGTAGAAAAGAGAAACAAATCGGCCTTAATCTTCATGTCATTTGTCTTTTAGTTATGGTCTCAATGATGATTATTGAACTTAGCGTTCTTCAGAACCTATTTTTGCCAACCAAGAAAACTGACAACTAAAGAAATTCATCTATCTTCGCAGTAGTATCAGGAACGCCATTTAGCGTACCAACCGAGCACAAAAGCTACGGTGGTTTAGTATACGGACAGTCCAGTCAAAATAAATGATTACCACACTGT
>NZ_JBALVR010000017.1:0-39237 GCF_036960315.1 Psychroserpens sp.
CTACAAATTACTATCTTTAACTAATCGGAATATTCTAAACGAAATTCCCGCAAATAACAATACACAAATCCGTTGTGGTGCATTTGAAAAAAATTATTGTGGAAAACATGAAAATTGAAATAAGACAAGCAGAAATCAGTGACCTTGTAGTTTTAAAAAAATTTGAGCAAGAAATAATTCGATTCGAAAGACATTTTGACCCTAATTTAAGAAAAGATCCCATCGAGTATTATGATATAGTAAACCTTATTAAAAGGGAAGATGCTATGATGTTAGTTGCTACAATAAATAGTGAAATTGTTGGCTCTGGTTATGCGCTTACAAAAAACAATCAGACTTTCTATAAGAATTCAGAATACGCTTATTTAGGTTTTATGTATGTGTTACCGGAATATCGGAGAAGAGGGGTTAATGGAAAAATTATAGATCGTTTAATTTCTTGGTCAAGGAATAGAGGACTAACCGAAGTTCAGTTAAATGTGTATTCTGAAAATATAAGTGCTATAAATGCATATAAGAAAAAAAAGTTTAAACCAAGCGGGTTGAATATGATATTGAATACTGTAGAATAAACGACACCACAACACCGTGTATAATTAATTGCTTGGTCACTGCCGACTTACGAAAATTCCGCTGGAATTTTCTATCCGTGATTTATTTGCTAAATTAGGTGCTTAACCACGCAACTCACCATACACAACAACGTTGTAACACATTAAAATCCTGTCGAAAAAGAAATGAACCAAATTAATAAACTTATAATACACTTTAGAAAAAGTATAACACTAACAGACTATGAAGCCGAAGTCGTAAGTGGATGTTTTACTATCGTGGAATTAAAAAAGAAAGAAATTCTTTTATTCGTGGGCGACCATTCATCACATATGAGATTTATTTCAGAAGGCTGTCTCAGAAGTTATTATATGGACGATGATGCAAAAGAACACATCATTCAATTCGGATTAGAAGAATGGTGGATTAATGATTTATACAGTTACCTGACTAGCACTCCTGCGAAACAATTTATTCAAGCTATTGAGAATAGCGTGGTACTCCAAATACATAAAGACAAATTAAATGAATTGTATAATACTGTACCTGCAATAGAACGTTTTTTTAGACTCAAATTTCAAAAAGCATATGTTTCGTTACAAGAACGAACGATTAATTCCATGAGTAAAAAAGCAGAGGATCGCTACATTGAATTCCGCTCAAAATATAGAGATATCGAACAACGTGTTCCGCAATATATGGTTGCTTCATACTTAGGAATAACTCCTGAGTTTTTGAGTTCGCTTAGAAAAAAATCATTGCCAAACCTTTCTTAAGGTACCTTAAGTTTTCAACTATTCCATTGATGTAAGTTTGTACTATTAATTAATCAATTTAAAATAATAGTACAAATGAAAAAAATAACAGCATTTACGGGAAGCAATAATCCTAACTCAATTAACGAAAAATTAATTCAATCAATAATAAAAAAATTCCCTGATCAAAATATCGATTTCATTGATTTAAAAAAATTCAATGTCCCTATTTACAGCCAAGATATTGAACAGAATGGGATTCCTAAACCAATAAAAAAGCTCTTTCAGCTATTCACTGAAACCGATGCATTTATCATAGCTTCTCCCGAACACAATGGACTTCCGTCAGCATTTCTAAAAAACATGATCGATTGGCTTTCTCGAATCGATCAAAGATTTTTTAGTGAAAAACCCGTTTTGCTTTTAAGCACCTCTCCTGGTCCAACAGGTGGTAAAACGCATCTTCAAACTTTAGAAAAACTAGTGTTACGATGGGGAGGTCTTTTTGTGGAACAATATTCATTGGGCAGTTTTGACCAAAATTTTGACAAGAATAATTTGTCCATCACAGATCCACATGAAAACATTAAGTTGAAAAAAGCTGTGGTTGCTTTAATTAATGGACAAGCTCTAACAAAAAAAAGCAATGTAGAAGTGGTGCAAGATTTCTTCAAGTCATTTCAAAAGGGGAATATGGAACAAGTTTTAAACTCATTTCATACTGATTGTTATATCGTTAGTGTCAAAGAAGAAGAACGTCCAAAAGAGCAATTGCATGGCATTTATAGAACAAAAGAGGAGGCCAAACAATTTTTGAATAACATTACCTCTACATTCAAAACAAAAGATTTTACGGTACAACATATATCATCTGCTGGAGACAATCTAGTAATGGCAAATGGCACTTTTTCCCATGAAGTCAAGGCCACTAGTAAGCTTTTCAATAGTACATGGATTCTGCGTTGTATCATAGCCGATGGAAAAATAAAGGAATATCGATTTTATGAAGATTCAGCAGCCTTTATAGCAGCTTCAGCAGTATAAATCTTAGAAGTTGAGTAATAGTTAGCATTTAGTTTGACTATTACTCCTTCTATTAAAAATTCTATATCATGAATAATTACATCATAGATCACCTGTTTGAGTTTTGGGAATATATTGGATTACAGGGTGATTTCTTTACCAATGAAAGTGGTTTCAAATATAGCCACCCTAGCAATATGTCTTGGCCAAGTAAAGTCTTCGGTATTGATAGTGAAAGATTAGATTTTGAGCAGCTAAAATTAAAAATGAAAACCGGGCTTTTGCCAAATTCGCTAGGAATAGCTGAAAATGAATTGACGGAAAAACTGCTTTTAACTCACAATTTTGAAAAAACATCTGTAGTAAAAGGAATGTATTTAAATCTGTCGAGTAAACATAAACCTATAGATAATTTTTCGACCATACAACAAGTAGATACCGAGCTAAAAGCAATTAAATTTGCAGAAGTTGCTTCCAAATCATTTGGGTATATAATTTATCCTAAAACAATAATATCATTACTTAATTCCGATTCGAAAATTAGATTGTACCTGGGCAGTCATCGAGGTTCTGTAGTAAATTGTGGTATTATTTTTTTAGACCGGAATAAAGTTTCTGGCATTCATATGATTGGTACAATTGCAAAATATAGAGGGCTTGGATTGGGGAAAATTATGACCACCAAGTTGATATTTGAAGCTTTTAAAAATAGAAGTAATACTGTTGTTTTGGTGGCATCAGAATCTGGTGAAAGAATTTACGCTAAAATGGGGTTTAAAGCTGATGAAACCTTAAGAAGTTATTCAGTGAAAGAATAACGTGTTACAACACAGTATATAAAAAATAATGGTTTAGTGCTAAAGCGAAATGAAGTTTATAAATTCGAGGCCTGTATTCAATCGAAAAATAGGTGCATAAAATCCACTAATTTTCATATACAAAACCGTTACCAGAAACCGCTTACCAATGATAAAATTCTTTAGAAAAAAGAGACAAAATTTACTTTCAAAAGGAAAACCGGAAAGTATTTTAAATATGCTATTGAAGAAATTACTCTTGCAGTAATTGGAATGACTCTTTTAAAAAAACTTCCGGTTCAATATCAAAAAGGGCTAATCGAACAATCTTAGGGTGATTTAAATACTGTCCAGATGCGAATCAACTATTTTTGGCACCTTGAAGAATTACGCTGAAAAATTACTTGAATTTCTTAATAATTATAAAAAAAATCAGAATACTGATTTGGCAATATTCCACTAAATTAACGTCATTGATAAATGAAATTTTCAACCCGAATTGTCAACCTGTTTAAGGAGAAGATAGGCAACTTTTTAAATTATAGTTTAGGACACGGGCTTTGTGGAAGCACCGGATGAAGATTGCGATACTGTAGCTGAAATCTGTGATGAATGCCCCGGGATAAAATGCTACTTGTGCTTATTATCAGGAACTTAATGATTAATAATTTTTATCTGAATTATTTAAGAATATTTTGTTTATACATTAAAAACATCTACCTTAGAGGGAGAACTCGTATTTTCAATTGAGTTTTTATCTATCCCCCATTTTTACCAAACAATAACGAATTAATGGTTTTTTCCATTGATAACGTCGGAAGTTTGGTTTTTAAAAGTATATCGTTTAACAAATAAATTATTGTCCTCATTTAAAGCCACACTTTGGACAATTCTTATGGAGGCATTTAGGTTATTCTCCGTTTTAAATAGGAGTCCTTGCATTTTTTACGATAACTATTAAATCGGAAACAGTAAATCTAACATTCAATTAAATATGATTGAGTGTAGGCAATCCAAACAAGCACCACTCAAGAACTTTATAACCTGCTTAAACAACGATTCATTAACATTAAAACCAACAATTATGAACTTTAATTACTTTTCATTTAAATGGAACTTGAGTCTCGCTTTATTGCTTTTTATGACTCAATTTATGAATGCTCAATTGAGTGTTGATTTGCCTTTGCAAACGGATGATCCAAAAAACCAGAATTTTTTGAGTGCCGAAGTACCGGTGACTACGCCACCGGCAATTGACCTAAAACCTTATTTAGAGGAAGATCTTAAAAAAGATGAAGCAGATAAACCTTGGCGTTTTGCCGTTTCTATACCGGTTAATTTGACCATGGAGAACTCGGGAAAGTGGGATGAACTACCCAATGGAGATCGGATTTGGCGTCTCCAAATCAAGTCAAATGGTGCCGTTTCTACTAATTTATTGTACAAAGAATTTTTCCTTCCTAAAAGAGCTACCCTTCATATTTACAAACCAGACAAAAGTCAGATAAGAGGCGCTTTTACGGCTGCTAACAATAAAAAAGATCGTGTTTTTGCAACGGCTTTACTTTTGGGAGAATCTGTAGTACTGGAGTACTATGAGCCAAAAAGTGTAAAAGGAGAGGGCGTCATTCATATCGGCACCTTCAATCACGGCTATCGAGGCTATGGTGAAAACAACACTGCCACAGGTAATTCTGGTAATTGTATGACCGATGTCAACTGCTCAGGTAACGCTACCTGGCAGCTTGTCAAGCGTGCAGTAGGCAAGTGGACCCGAAATGGAAATACCTGGTGCTCAGGTACACTGATGAATAATACCAATAATGACTGTAAGCCTTTATTCTTGACAGCCAATCACTGCATGGATATTAGTACAGGTTTAAATTATGATGCGGTCAATAATATTGGCCCCTTCAATACGGCGATTTTTTATTGGAATTTTGAGACACCTGGTTGTAACCTGGGCCAGCAAGGGGATGACTCCCAAACAACCAATGGAATTGAAAGAGTATTAGCCAATCCCAATGTAGGAAATTCGGCTGGCAATTCTTCTGACTTTGCTTTATTTGAGTTAAATGAAAACCCGAAGTCGGCATATGACGTATATTTTGCAGGCTGGGATGCTTCTGGAAATACAGGCACCGGCGGTGCAGGCATCCATCACCCGGCAGGAGATGTGAAAAAGATTTCTATCCATAGCCTTACGCCAGCTTCTGCTGTAAGCGATCGGTATTGGAGAATTAATCCTTGGGATCAAGTTTCTGGAAATCGAAGTGTGACTGAGGGAGGTTCTTCCGGTTCAGCCCTATTTAGAACTAATGGCCGTGTAATCGGCCAATTATTCGGAAGTTTTACAGGAATCAATCCTAACTGTAGTGATCCCATTAATGATACTGGTGATTATGGAAAACTTTCTTATTCTTGGACAAACAATGGCGCAAGCGACAGCCGTCGCCGCCTCAATGAACTATTAGATCCTAAAGATGGTGGCTCTACCACCGTCATGAGTGGTTCTGCCAATCCTTGTAGTATGCCACCAAATGTTGGTTGTATCAATGCACTCAATATCAATTGTGGGGAAAGCCGCACCGTCAACACCATGAATGCGACCAGTGATGGCAACCCCGGCCCTTTGAGTTGTGGAGCAGCTTTGCTTCCAGATCAAAAAGGGGTCTGGTATGAATTTACTGGAAATGGAGAACAAGTTACCGTAAGCACATGCAATAACGGTACTGATTTTGACACCAAGTTGTCAGTCTTTTCCGGTTCATGTACAAGTTTAGCCTGTATAGCCGGAAATGATGATGCTGCAGGTTGTGGTCTTAAAAGTACAGTTGAGTTTGTCTCCTCTCCCGGTGTGACCTATTATATATTTCTGTCAGGATTTAATGGAGCAACTGGCAATGCTGAAGTAAGTATAACCTGTTGTGATCTGCCCGTTGCAATATGTAAAAACATTTCTGTTCAATTAGATGCGGCAGGTTCTGACATTAGTATTACTGCAGCAGATGTAAATAATGGATCGACAGCTGAGTGCGGATTAGCTTCTGAAACTGTTACTCCAAATTTATTAACTTGTATGGATCTCGGGGCTAATGCGGTAACCTACGAAATCATAGATGTCAATGGTAACGTGAGTAGCTGTACAGCAACAGTAACCGTACAGGATAAAATAAAGCCAAGTATTATTTGTCCACCAAACCTCACCATACAATGTGATGAAGATAGTACACCAATAAATACCGGATCTCCAACCGGCACAGACAATTGTGATCAAAACCTAACGTTTACTTTTAGCGATGTTACAGATCTGAATGGCTGTGGTTCTACAGGAACAATCACCCGTACTTGGACCGCAACCGATACGTCTGGAAACTTTTCTACCTGTGATCAGACCATTACCGTTGTAGATACCACACCTCCTAATGCTATTTGCCAAGATATTACTGTCCAACTTGGCGATAATGAAACAGTGTTCATAACCGCCGATCAGATAGATAATGGATCTAATGATGCCTGCGGAAATGTGACATTGGCAATCGATATTTCTACGTTCAGCTGTTACTTCTTGGGAGATCATACAGTGACGCTCACAGTGATGGATGAATGCGGTAATGAAAGTTCTTGCACAGCAACAGTAACGGTGGAAGGACCGGATGAAGATTGCGATACCGTTGCTGACATCTGTGATGAATGCCCAGGAGGAGATGATACCGTCGACAACAATGGTGATGGGTTGCCGGATTGTGCGTATTATCCAGGGTTTGATAACCTGATAGACGAATGGAAATGTGGCAATAGGACTAATAAAGTAGTGCTGTGTCATATATCTCCAGATAATCCCGACCGAAGAGAGACCCTTTGCGTTGCCCCGAGAGCTGTAGCAGATCACCTTGCTCATGGAGACTATCTAGGTCCATGTGATGGTGCAAATTGTAGCACTGAACGGACATCAAACCCTCAATCTGTTAAAGGATTAAATATGCAGATGGTAATAGCACCTAATCCAGTAAATGATGAAACCACGATTAGTATTAGCCTTCCTCAAAACAGTTATGCAGAGATTGAAATCTATAACTTTATTGGACAGCGTGTGTATCATCTACATTCAGGCATTATAGATTCACCTATGCGTCAATTTAAATGGAATGGCGCTTCAGAAGATGGCTCACCGCTTCCTAGTGGAATTTATTTTATTGTCTTGAAATCCAATGGACAATGGATTACGAAGAAAGTGAGTTTTAAGTAATTAATTCTAAATAGACCATATTATAAATGATTTGAGGGGCCATTTGGCCCCTTAATTTTTATACAAACTTATACTTTCAAGTGAGTTTGGACCAACGGAGACTTATCGATTCGGTAAGGAACTTCCTGGAGGTGTCTATATCGTGAAAGTGATGCAAGGAAAAGATGTTGCCACAGAAAGATTGATAAAATATTAATCAATAATAAAAAAGCTCAAAGCCCCTTCAATGATATTGAAGGGGTTTTTGTTTATACAAATAATTCGTAAATATTTATTTAGATTAATGCTAAAAGAAAAACTCCTTGAATAATCAAGGAACTTCTTTGTAGCGGGAACTGGACTCGAATTAATTACTTTAGTTCCACGGCGGAAAATCATTGCTGATTTCCCGCAACTAATCATACACAAGACCGTTGGCAACCATTTAAACTCAGGCGTAAACCAAAACCCCTTTAATGATTGATAAAAATAAAGTAATAGGTTTTTTCGGAATTGGAATATTTACTTATTTAAGTATTTCAAATCTAACCTATAGAATTGGAGATATTTCAAAAGATCTTTTTATACTTTTAGACTTAAAGCCATCCTGGACTTTTTGGCTGTCAGAATTATTAGGACTTATCCTTTTTATAATTCTAATTAATTATGTAATTAATTGGATTTATAATAATTATGAATCGATAAGTAATCAGGTTTTGAAATACTTTATCTGGAGTTTTGTAGCTTACTTTATTATTCAAGGTATTCAAATCGTTTATCCAATACTCAAATCTGAATTGAATAATGAAGGAATCACTAAATATTATAGTTATCTAAAAGATAATTATATGCTATATGGCGTTCAATCTGTTCTCTATTATTTAGGAGAGATTATATCAATTATTATTATTTACAACAAAGTGAAAAACGGTAGCCAACAACGTGTATAAAAAATTGCGTAGTTTAGTGCTTAAACAAAGTCAGTTGCTATTTTGTTACGTCTGAATTTCCTCCGGAAATTCCTCGCACACAAAACCGCAACTTTCCATACACAAATCCGTTGGCAACAATATGAACACGAAGCCACTAATAGAATATTTTAATCGACATCTTCCTCTAGATGAGGAGGAGCAATCTGTTGTGAAAAATGTTTTTAAAGAGAGAAAAATCAAAAAAAGACAGTTTATTCTTCAAGAGGGTGATGTTTCCAAGTTCAACACATTTATTTTAGAAGGATGCTTTAAAATGTATATGATTGATAATAATGGAAAAGCACACAATCTTCAATTTGCCATTGAAAATTGGTGGATTGGTGACATTGGGAGTTTCCAAAGTGAAAAGCCAAGTAAACTATATATTGAGGCATTGGAAAACTCTATCATCCTTCAAATCAAAAAAGAAGATCAACTTAAGTTATTTGTTGACTACCCAAAATTCAATAGAATATTTAGAGTATTTACTGAAAATGCTCTAGTCAGCACTCAGCAGAGAGTCCTTCAAAACATTAGTTCAACAGCTGAAGAACGTTACCTTGATTTTTTAGAACGTTACCCTTATTTTTTCAATCGTATCTCTAATGTCCAAATAGCCTCTTACCTTGGCGTTACTCCAGAATTTCTTAGTACTATCCGTAAAAAACTTGTAAAATCTTAAACTAAATTAATACTCTTTCTTAATATACCTTATAGGTAAGTATGATTCCAATACTTGAACTTTGTCTTAAATAAAACAATAGAAATATGGACAAAATGAATAGTACAACAATCAAACTCTTTTTGAGGTTTGCAATCGCAATTGGGTTTTTATCAGCAGTAGCTGATCGATTCGGATTATGGAACAAAGAAGTTTCTGTTTGGGGAAACTGGAATAATTTCTTAGAGTATACCCAAATAATAAACCCTTGGATACCGAGCTCTATGATTTCCTCAATAGGAATTATAGCAACAGCGGCTGAAATTGTTTTTGCCGTATGTTTAATTATTGGGTTTAAAACAGAGTTATTTGCTAAACTAAGTGGATTTTTAATACTCCTATTTGCTTTGTCAATGACTTTTTCAACTGGAGTAAAAGGAGTATTTGACTTCTCTGTGCTTACTGCTTCGGCCGGATCATTTGCTTTAAGTCTAATAAAAGAAAAAAAATGGGAATTAGATGTTCTATTTTTAAAAACTAAAAAATGAAAAAAATCACAATTATAGGTGCTGGTATTGGTGGCTTAACAACAGCTATTTCGTTAATCCAAAAAGGCTTTGAGGTAGAAATATTTGAGCACAGCCCTGAATTTAAAAAAGCAGGTTCCGGTATAAATCTAGCTATAAATGCAATGCAAGTATATAAACGGTTAGGTATATATGATGAGATATTAGCAAATTCGAATTATACTAACTCAATGAATGCTAGAACAATGAAACTCTCCTTTTTAATGAAGGCAAACTTTAAGCATTTTGAAGATAAATACGGTGTGAAATCAGTAGCAATCCATAGGGCTACCCTTCATGAAATTCTCTTAAACCAAATTGGTAAAACGCCTATCCATTTGAACAAGAAATTGAAACAATTGGAACAGCATAATGGACTAGTCACTTTAAACTTTGAAGACGGGACCATTCATCAGGCAGAAATTGTTATTGGAGCTGACGGGATCCATTCTAAAGTTCGTAAATCCATTTTTAGCAATACTGAACTTAGGGATGCAAAACAGGTTTGTTGGAGAGGAATTTCAAACGCAAAAATTGACAAGAAGCATGGGCATGAGTTGAATGAAATATGGGGGAAAGGTAATCGGTTTGGATTTGTTCATATTACACCAAATAAAGTTTATTGGTTTGCTTTAATTAATAAAAATAAATTCAAAACCAAAGATGCAGACCTATTAGATATATTTTCTGATTACCACCAAACAGTTAAAGACATTATTACGGAAACTCCTCAAGAAGATATTCTTTTTAATGAAATTTGGGATTTAAAACCAATTGACAATTGGCACAGAGACAATGTTTGCCTTGTTGGAGATTCTGCTCATGCAACAACTCCAAATATGGGACAAGGAGCTGTTCAAGCAATAGAAAGTGCTATGGCAATAAGTATTTGTTTGAAAGAAGAATCTACCACTCAAAAGGCTTTCAGTAGATATGAGCAAATAAGGAAAGAAAAAGCACAGGATGTTATCCGTACAAGTTGGTTTATTGGCAAACTGGCTCAATCTGATAATCTCATTGTTTGCTTAATAAGGAATTTCATAACAAAAATAACTCCAGAGTCTGTTACGATAAAACAAAGCGATAAAATATTTAAATTAAATTATTAAGAATCCTGAATTCCAGCTTAAAAAACAATTTGTAAATTTATATAATCAAAAAAGTGATTGGCGAAGGCTGACTTAGAATTAATAAGACAGGTGGAATCAATATAATTTAAAGAATACTATTGCCAACAATGTGTATAGTGCATAGCTACCCTACGGGATAGCTACGACACCATACACGAACCGTTGGCTGTAATATAAACGACCATGAAGAAAATCATAAGAACACCAGAAAATAGATTTGATAATTTGGAAGATTACAACTTTCAAAGTAATTATTTAAATGTTGAAGATGGTTTAAGATTACATTACCTTGATGAGGGCAATGATAACAATCCAACTGTTTTACTACTTCACGGAGAACCAAGTTGGTCGTATTTATATCGTAAAATGATTCCTATACTTTCAAATAATTTTAGAGTTGTTGCACCTGATTTAATTGGATTTGGTAAATCGGATAAATTAGTTAACCAACAAGACTATTCTTATCAAAAACACATTGATTGGATTTCAGCCTTTATAGAAAAACTTGATCTGAAAAACATCGTTCTTTTTTGTCAAGATTGGGGAGGATTAACAGGTTTACGAATTATAACGGAAATGAATAATAGGTTTGACATGGTCATTGCTTCTAATACAACTTTACCCACTGGCAAAACACCTATTCCAGAGAGTTTTTTACAATGGAGAGCATATTCACAACATTCAGCTGGATTCAATATCGGCAAGGTAATAGATATGGGAACTGTTCAATCCCTATCGGAAAAGGTTTTTGAAGCATACAATGCACCATTCCCTTCTGAAGAATATAAAGCTGGAGCAAGAATTTTCCCGACATTAGTCCCAATTGAACAAGACGACCCTGAATCAATTAAAAATCTTAAAGCATGGGAGAAATTAAAATCTTGGAACAAACCATTTTTAACCATATTTGGAGATGAAGACAATATAATGATTGGGGCGGAAAAAGCATTTCAAAAAATAGTTCCTGGGGCTAAAGAACAAAATCATAAAATTCTCAATGCTGGACATTTTATCCAAGAAGAAAAAGGAGAAGAACTCGCAGAATTAATAATTGAATTTTATAATAAAAATACTACTGCCAACAACGTGTATAATTAATTACTTCTGATTTCCCTTTCGGAAAATCCTCGGAATTAATTAACTTAGTCTTTCATCGGAAAATCACAACTGATTTTCCGTAACTAATTATACACGAACACGTTACCTGCAAGCGAAAAAACGAAATCCGAATTGATTAATAACAGATATAAGAATACGACTCATAAAAAATAGATAATTTTTAAAATCATAAGTAATAAATAAATACTTTTGTCTATAGTGTAAAATACATACCAGAAATATGAAATTAAGAACTTTACTTTTGTTTATAATCTTTACCAAATTAGCATTCGGACAATCTTTTATTGAATTACCATTATTGGATGATGTTTCACCAAGAGAAGCTGATTGGGGCGATTTTGACAATGATGGAGATCTTGATATATTGATTTTTTATACAGATGATGATAATCATAATGGTTCAAAACAATGTCGTATTTTAGAAAACACTACATCTGGCTTTATAATATTGGATGTTGGATTTCCAGTCATAGAAAATTCAGGAAGTAATAGATATTCTAGTGCTAAATGGATAGATTATGATAATGATGGGGATTTAGATGTTTATTTCACTAGAAGCCCAATGTTTGGTGGCAATAAGTTATTTAAAAACAACCCAGATAATTCCTTTACTGAAGTTGTAACTCCAATTACAACACTCGAGACTGGTAGTGTTCCACCATCTTGGGGAGATTATGACAATGATGGTGATTTAGATTTATTATATTTTGGAAGGGAAAACTCCACAACTTGGAAGTTAAAAATATATAACAATGATATTGCTACAAATTCTTTTACAGACTCGAACCTAGATTTTGGAGATACTTTTATTAAATCTACAGAGTCATGGGGAGACTTCAATAATGATGGTTATGTGGATATTATGGTTTTTAAACCTACTACAGATAACTTAGCCTATACTAACTCAAATTTAGCCATATTAAAAAATAATGGGAACGGTTCATTTACCGAATTGATATTCAATAACATAGATGGCTTATTTGGTGGGTATATATCAGCCTACACAAATCAAAATGGAGATGCTAAATGGGGTGATTTTGATAATGATGGATATTTAGATATTTTAATTACTGGTAAAAATGAAAGCTCTAGTGCATCAGCTCTAACATCTTTGTACAAAAATAATGGCGACGAAACCTTTACAGAGATCAATATAGATAATGTTTATGATCTGTCAGGCGAAGTTTATATTGAATTGGGGGATTTTGACAATAATGGCTATTTAGACATTGTACAAACTGGCAGAAATGAAGTTGATGGAGTTTTGGATAGAACTCGGATATTTCTGAATACTAATGGCGTGTTTACAGATTTAGAGAATGAAACATTTCTTCGAAATATACAAGCAGGAATGGTTACTATCGCAGATTACAATAATGACAATTTATTAGATTTTTTAGTGCTAGGGGAGTTTGATTTTTCCCATCGTCGAGTAAGCTTATATGAGAATCTTGGAGGAGGAGTTGTAAACACAGCCCCTCAAATACCGACCAATTTAAACACTCAATTTTTAAATAATGAATTGATTTTTAGTTGGAATTCTTCCACGGATGCAGAAACTCAAAGTAATGGGCTGTCATATAACATTTCAATTATTAAGGGTAATGATATTTTAGTTAGCTCCAATTCATTGGCAAATGGAAAGAGAACTATTGTGGGTATTGGAAATGCTTATCAGAACCAATTTTTTAAAATAGTTGATCCTGAACCAGGCATTTATAAGTGGAGAGTTCAAACAATTGATACAGGATATTTAGAATCTTTATTCACAGCGGAACAAACCTATGAATTGGATGCATTAAGTGTGGTTGATTTACAATTAGAAGAATTAAATATTTACCCAAACCCAACAGATAATCTAATAAATATTCAAAGTAAAACATTAATAGATATTATTTCCATCTATGACATTAATGGAAGGTTGCTACAAATTAATCAACCTTCAAATTCAAGCTTAGAATACCAATTAGATGTTAGTCATTTATCTCAAGGTATTTACTTTTTAGAAATGCAATCTAACAATTTAAAGCAAACGCAAAAGTTCATTAAAAAGTAGCCAGCAGGTAACAACGTGTATAATCAATTGCTTGAAAGTGTTTAATCATTACCACGGAAATTCTGCCGAATTTCCTTTACGCTGCTTCTTTTTGCTATCTTAGTGCTTACAGCAACTAACCATACACGAACACGTTACCTACAATTTGGAAAACGCTCAAACTTAAACTATGTTTCAAAATGAATAACCAAGGATTAAAAATAAGAAATGCTAAACTTGAAGAGTTTGAAAACGTTGGGAAATTAATGATAAAAGTGTATTCTCAATTGGAGGGTTTTCCAAAAGAATCAGAACAGCCGGAATATTATAAAATGTTATTAAATGTTGGCGATCTAACCGAAAATAAAAACACGGAACTTTTAGTAGCTATTTCGAATCGAAATAAGGTGGTTGGAGCAGTTCTATATTTCAGCGATTTAAAAAACTATGGTTCTGGCGGAACTATCACAAAAATAAAAAATGCTTCTGGATTTAGATTACTCGCGGTTGACCCGAAGGAAAGAGGAAAAGGAATAGGTAAGCTACTCAGTAAAGAATGTATTAATCGCGCAATAAAACTCAATCAAAATCAACTTTATATTCATTCTACCGAATCAATGAAAATTGCTTGGGGAATGTATGAAAGATTAGGGTTTTTGAGATATTCCGAGATTGATTTTATTCAAGGAGAACTTCCTGTTTTTGGATTTAAACTAAGTATTTAGTGTGAAAAAACTGTAGGTAACAACGTGTATAATCAATGCTTCACTCCTACTTCAATTAAAATTTATATATTTAAACATCTGATTTGCTACAACTGAAAATCCTGCGGATTCTAAGTCGCACAAATCATACACAAACACGTTGTGCTTTATTTTATCAGAGAAATTATAAACATATAAAATAGATTATTATGAAAAATTTAAAATTGATTTTTGTTTTGTTGACAGTTTCCTTCTTTACATACGGACAAAATAAGTATGATAAAGTTTCATCCTATGGACAATACCAAGAAAAATGGGCATTAGTTGAAATCGGTGGACTTCTAGGGTTTATTGACCGAGAAGGAAACGAGATTATAAAACCTCAGTATGAAAAAATATTAGCGTTTGGACAATACCAAGAAAAATGGGCATTAGTTGAAATCGGTGGACTTCTAGGATTTATTGACCGAGAAGGAAAGGAAATTATTAAACCTCGGTATGAAAAAATATTAGCGTTTGGACAATATCAAGAAAAATGGGCATTAGTTGAAATCGGTAGACTTTTAGGATTTATTGACCGAGAAGGAAAGGAAATTATTAAACCTCGGTATGAAAAAATATTAGCGTTTGGACAATATCAGAAAAAATGGGCATTGATTGAAACAGGTGGCCTTTTAGGATTTATTGACCGAGAAGGAAAGGAAATTATAAAGCCTCGGTATGAAAAAATATCAGCGTTTGGACAATATCAGGAAAATTGGGCAGTGGTTGAAATAGGTGGACTTTTAGGATTCGTAGACCAAGAAGGAAACGAGATTATAAGACCTCAGTATGAAAAGATTATAAAAGATAAAGGACTTGTAGGTGTATTAAAAGGGAATAGAGAAGAGATTAAAAACTAAGCACAACAACGTGTATAACCAATTGCTTGGTCTGTGGTACTCGGAAAATCCTGCGGATTTTCCTCTGGTTCGTTTTCTTTTACTAATTTAGTCATAGCCAACACAACTAACCATACACAAACACGTTACCCAACATAAAAAAACACTCGAAATCGATGAGTCAAAAAGACCCAATTAAAATCATCAGGCTTATTCTCAGCTTGTTTATCCTAATAACTAACATTTCTTGCGCTGCAAATGCTAACTCAGATTTTGTGGTAACCACCATTACTCAAAATGTATATAGCATTGTTTCACCATCTAAAGGATTACCTACTCCTGAGAACAAAGGTTGGAATTCCAATATTCATTTTGTTGTTACTGGAAAAGGAGTCCTACTTTTTGATACTGGATCTTCTGAATCAATAGGTAACAAAATAAAGAAGGCAATTAAGACTGTTACTAATCAACCTGTTCGTTGGATAATTAATTCACATAGTCATGCAGATCATTGGCTTGGTAATGCAGCGTTTAACGAAACTGCTGTTGAAATTATAGCAAGTAATAAAGCACATATTACCATGAAGAAGTATGGAGAAGAAGATGTTGAGCTTTATTCTCAAGTAACTAAAGGTACCATCGGTTCCACTAAACTTATGTTTCCTACAGTTTTATTAAATCAAGAACAGAAGCGTAAATTCGGAGAAATAGATGTCGAATTTATTTTTTCTAATGATGGACATTCTCCAGGAGATCTTTTGATGTGGTTACCTAAACAAAAAATAATATTTGGTGGAGATGTATTAAGTTCTGATTGGATGCCAATGATTACTGATTATAAAAATGTGCCAAATTTAGTTAGTACACTTTACTCGATAGCAAATTTAAGTCCAACTATTGTCTTAACAGGACACGGTAAAGCAACCACCATAGAGTCGGTAATGCGAGATGCTGATTTATTATCAATCGTTTGGAAACAAGTAAAATCAGATTTTGAAAAAGGTAAAAATTCTAATGAAACTCTTGAAGACATTAAAGCTAAACTGGAACCAAAATATAAATTCTTATATAAAGATTTTAGTTCGGAAATTGAACGACATGTTAATCTTATGTATAAATTACAACAATAGAAGACTATTCAAACATTTCTTTGTTTCAGACTGAGTTTACTCATTTTATTCATATTTTTTTCTTAATAGTAAGATATGAAAAACAAATATACATTGGGTAACACCGTGTATAATTAATTGCTTTGATTTCTGACATAAATTTTGAATAAAAACTACAGTGGAATTTTAGTTTGTTTACGAATAGAAAACTGAAATGTATGCGGGATTTGGTTAGTTATGGAATAACATTTATTACTTAAATTTAAATGAACCATCTTTTTTATTTGAAACAAATGGTATAATTTTGGATTGAAATACTAGTGACCTTTCAGGTTAAAAAAAAAACAAAATGAAACTTAAAAAAAATGTCATTAACAAAAAATGAAAAAAATGAAATGAAAAAATTTCATAAAACAAGTGAACTTCAATCTTGTAATATTTATAAAGATCCAGAAACTCTAAAAATATGGCACTCATTAAAAGATAAAGGGGAAATTAGATTTAGAGGAAATCAGGGAAATCTTCAATATTTTCAATTAAAGGAATAATAAATAAAAATATAAAAACAACGAAATGCCAACAACGTATAAAATTAATTGCTAGTGCAAGCCTGCTTACGAAAATCCTCGCGGATTTTCTATTTGGTTTGTATTTGCTAAATTGGGTGCTTAAAAAACGCAACTAACCATACACAAATCCGTTGTAGCAAATTCTCAATGAGAGGTTGTCATGAATTTAATTTAAGATTTTTCATAGAATAAGCTCATATGATACTCACAAGACCCTCATATATTTCATCATTTACTTTTAAATAAATCATATTATGAAGAAACTATTAATTACTATAATGATTATGCTAATATTTACTCATAATAAGCTGCATAGTCAAGAATCGTCGCCTTCAATTCTTTACTCAACTTATTATGGCGACATTGGAGCAGATGATGCCGATGTTGTTACAGTTGACCTCGATGGAAACATATACTTAGGATGCCATTCAAACTCAGCAAATCTATTAGGTGCAAACAAGCAACAATACAACTTAAGTGGAGGCATTGATGCCTTTATTATAAAACTAAATAATAAAGGTAGTGAAGTAAGCTATTTAACTCAGCTTGGAGGAGTAGAATGGGATGCTGTTCAAGGTCTTGTTTCAGATACAAAAGGTAATATCTATGCGGTAGGCACAACATATTCGGCCGGTTTCCCAGTGGATGCCAATAGTTTTCAACCAAATTTCGGTGGTGAAAGTGATGCTTTTGTTGTTAAGCTCAATCCTGAAGGGGAAGTTGTATGGTCAACTTTTCTTGGTGGTGATAAAAATGAAGACGGTAGAGATATTGTCATCGATAAACAAGGTAATATTCATATTGTTGGTCGGACAGAATCTGGAAATTTCCCTATTACGGATGGAGCGTTACAGTCAAAATTGGCAGGTGGAATAGACGCGTTCATAACATCTCTTGACTCAAATGGAAAAATGATAACATCAACTTATCTTGGTGGAACAGATGACGACATTGGTTTCTCAATAGCGATGGATAGTGATGGTCAACTTTATATTGCTGGAACAACCAATTCTATAAATTTTCCAGTAAAAAATGCTATACAAGACGAGAACAAAGGTGGAAATGATATTTTCTTGGCTGTGATTGATAAAACCAAAACAGGTATTAACTTTTCTAGTTATTTGGGAGGAAAAGGAAAGGACCAACTCTATAGTTTATGTCTTGACTCTTTAGGTAATACCTTCATAATGGGAGTTACAAGCTCCTCAGACTACCCAACAACCAAAAGTGCATTTCAATCAGATTTTGGTGGTGTTAAAGATGTCTTTGTTACAAAACTAGACCTAAAAAAAGGAGTGGTAGCATATTCAACATACCTGGGTGGAGATAAAGAAGATAACCCTAGAAACCTTGTAGTCAATGAAAAGGGTAATGCATATATTGTGGGAAATACAGCTTCCAATAATTTTCCCACGAAGAAACTTCAAGAAACACAAATTAGCGGTAGCCATGATGCATTTTTATCGATGCTTGATCCTAGCGGTTCAACTCTTCATTATTCCTTCTTATTTGGAGGAGACGGCAGGGATGTATTCGAAGGGATTGCAATAGGAGTTGATGGTTCACTTACAATGTCCGGAGCATCAAACTCTATCAATTTTCCATTAGTAAATCCTTTGCAAAGCACATTTCATGGAGGACGATTTGATATGATTGTTACTCGTTTGTTATTAGACTAAATCAAACAGAAAATAAAACGAGGAAGATTTTGCAGTTATTGAAAGACGAAAACTTATCTCAAGTTAAAATTGGTTCTAAGAACTTCGTTAGAAAAAGAATTTCAAAAGAATAACTGGTTAACGAATACAACAAAATTGAGATAGAATTTGATAACATTAAAAACATGCTACAACAACGTGTATAGTTAATGGCTTGGTCTGTGTGTACTCGGAAAATCCTGCGGATTTTCCTTTGGTTCGTTTTCTTTTACTAATTTAGACCTAGCCAACGCAACTAACCATAAACGAACACGTTATCTGCAACCACCAAAGAATAACCGAAATGACACAACGAAAAATAATTCTTATATCAGTTTTTATTATTGGAATGATATCATTGATTTCTTGTAATAAAAAAATATTAAGTCCATCTAATTCCATTACGAATACAAACTCAAAATCTGCTCAAAAAAAACCATATTTAATATTAATTTCACTTGATGGTTTTCGGTGGGATTATGTAGAAAAATATCATCCACCAAATTTGAGTTCATTTATTAAAAATGGTATTAAGGCAGAATCATTAATCCCTTCATTTCCTACTAAAACGTTTCCAAACCATTATACAATTGCTACTGGACTTTATCCAGACAAACACGGAATATTAGGAAATGTATTTTATGATTATAAAAAAGACACAATCTTTAACAAAAGGAGTCCAGGAATGGCAGAAGATGGAAGCTTTTATGGAGGTTCACCGATTTGGGTAGAGGCAAATAAGGCAAATATTGTAACTGCCAGTTATTTCTTTGTAGGAACAGAAGCAGGTATTCAAGGAATCAGACCAACGTACTATTATAAATTTGATAATAGCGTTAAAAATGAGGAACGAGTTAATCAAGCAATAAATTGGTTGAACTTGAATGAGAAAAGCAGACCACATTTAATTACTTTATATTTTGGGGATTTAGATAAAGTTGGACACACATATGGCACCAATGATGACGAGAAACTAAAAACTGTATTGTTTGAATTAGATGAAAATTTAGGCGATTTGTTTAAAGGAGTATCAGAAACTGGGCTTCCAGTAAATATTATCATAGTTTCTGATCATGGTATGGGAAATCAGTCTACCAACAAAATAATACCAATAGATTCTATCGAAAACGACGACTTATTCATGACAATTGATAATGGTACGATAGTAAACATTCATCCAAAAAAAGATGTTGAAATAGATTCTGTATTACAATATTTAAAACAAAAGGAAGATAATTTTAAAGCTTATAAAACTAAAAATACACCAGGTTTTGAATATATTCCTAAAAATAAAAATTGGGGAGAAATACAATTAATACCAGATTATGGATATTATTTTTGGAATCAAAAACGCAAAGCCTCACTTATCGAAAATAGTGTCACAACCATAGGTATTCATGGTTATGATAGCAAATACAAAGAAATGCATGGAATATTTTATGCGAATGGTCCAGCCTTTAAAGATGGCTATGAAATACCTTCGATAAAAAACATTCATATTTATCCATTAATGTGTAAGATATTAGGATTAGAAATTCCGAAACCAATCGATGGAGATATAAATCAAATTGAAAGCGTTTTGAAAGAGTAAAAAATAAACAAGAACTATAAAATAAAGTAAAGGCAGCAGGTAATACTGTATATAATTTATTGCTAGTTCTAGCCTACTTACGAAAATCCTTACGGATTTTCTATTCGGTTTTTATTTACTAAATTTAGGTACTTAAAACACGCAACAAACCATATACAAACACGTTACCCATTATATTTAAAAAATCGAGTATGAAAAGAAAACTAGGATACATATTTACAAACTTAATGGCACTTTATTTTTTAATATCGGGACTTTCCGTTTTGTTTGATGTTCCTTCTAAATTAAAACGAATTGACTTAAACGCAATTAATTCAGATGGAGAAATCGCCTTTATTCTCATATATACGGGATTAATGACTGGAATAGGTGCTGCTAGTTTATTGTTGCAATACTTCAGCGGGACTTGGATTTATTCGGCACTTCTGACAACTATCATTATTGCGTCATTTATTGTATTTCGCATTGTGGGAAGTATAATGGTTGGATTTTTGAGCCCAACTCAAACTAATTTCTTGGCTTTTGAATTTATAGAAGTTCTGGCAGGTGTTTTATTGCTGAGAAAAGAAAAATTTAAAATTTATTTACCTTCCTTATCTTAATCAAACTGAAGTAATATGGAAAATTGGACAAGACAATACAATGGGTAACAACGGTTATAATTCATTGTGGCATTATAACTGAAATAGAAATTAGAACTATATTTAAACTTTAAAATAATTATGAAACATTCGTTGTTACAGTTTTTATTCGGCTTAAAAAGTGCCTCCAGCATCGTTGCGGGCAGATGTCGGCACACTCGGAGCCCACACGCCAAACAAAACTGTCAATTCACAACGAAATCATAACCAATACCGTTAGGCACAAGTTGAAAACACCAATACATGAAATTCGAAATCCCTTTTGACAAAGACATCTATGATGAACAAATGAAGCTTCAATTTGATAAAGTTTGGTCCAAAGGCTTTAATAAAAACAAATCTACTTTATACATAGCAATACCAATATTTGCTGTTGGTGTTTTAGCTGTTTACGGCAAAGGGAATGTTGGATATGTATTTATCATATTAGGTTTATTCTATTTATATAAATATTATGAATACTACCAACACTATAAGAATAATAAAAAAAGATACTTCTCAGAATCAGAAATCTATGCAAATGAGCAAAGTGAAATCAAAGACATCAGTATATTCGAATTTAATGATAGCTATTTGAGATATAAAAACTATAAATTAGATTTTAAACTGAACTGGTCTTTATTTACTGGATTCGAAATAATTAAGGATAATGTTTTCATAAAAACTAAAAATGTAAATCACGTATATATATTAGGGAAATCTGAAATAGGATCTCCTGAATTCAATAATGTTATAGAATTCCTAAAATCGAAAATGGAAGAAACCAGTGCCTAACAACGTGTATAACCAATTGCTCGTTCTTTGTGTACTCGGAAAATCCTACGGATTTTCCTCTGGTTCGTTTTCTTTTACTATTTTAGACCTAGCCAACGCAACTAGCCATACACAACACGTTAGGCGCAATGTAACAAAACCATTAACTCTTCGTCTTCCATAAATAAACCAATCATTAAACCATTATGTTAGAAAACATATCGGAACGAAAAGAAGCGTGGAAAACAATATTTTTGTTTCTTGTATTAGTTGTTATTCTTACTTCGCCTTTCCATTATGCAATAGTAAATTTATATCCTTCACGAATATATGTTGGGGCTATAATGTGGTGTCCTGCGATAGCTACGTTTATTACCCTAAAAATAAAAGGGCGTAAAATTTCATCTCTAAATTGGAATTGGGGAGATTGGAAATACATTCGATTGTCTTATTTTATTCCAGCTTTAGCTGGTATAATTACCTATATACTCATCTGGATATTTGGATTTGGAAATTTAGCAAATGCAGAAGTTATTACTGAATGGGCTAAAGAACTTCAATTAATGGGAATAGGAACTTTAGACACTATACCTATTTTAGTAATAGCCATACTCTTGTTAGGAACTGTTGAAGTTATTAGATCAGCCGCAACCACTTTAGGAGAAGAAATTGGATGGAGAGGTTTTTTTATTTATGAATTAAGAAAAGTGCTTTCTTTTACAGGTGTTTCTGTTTTTAGTGGAATTATTTGGGCAGCTTGGCATTGGCCATTGTTCGTTTACTATAGTAATAATGCAATATTGGAATTTTTAGCCTTTTTGACTACTTGTATTTTTATGTCGTTTACTATGACATACTATACTTTTAAATCTAAAAGTCTCTGGCCAGCAGTAATTTTCCACGCAGTAAGTAATGTTTATATACAAAAAATAATGCCTCCTTTAACAACAAAAATTGAAGGAACAGAACATTGGCTTGGAGAAAATGGAATTATGTTTACAATTGTTACTTGTGTTTTTGGAATTTACTTTTGGAGAAAAGCAATTAAAGAAAAGTTGTAAATAAAAAAAACAGCGCCTAACAACGTGTATATTTAATTGCTAGGTTCTCGCCTACTTGGAAATTCCTTCGGAATTTCCTCTGGTTCGTTTTCTTTTACTAATTTAGTTGCTAGCCAACGCAACTAACCATACACAAATCCGTTGTAAAACATTTGAACAAAACCACGAACTGAATTGGGAACTTGGGGAACAGCCATAAAAAGTAATGATACTTCAGCAGATATTTATGCTGACTTTTTTGATTTATATAATGACGGAAAAGAACCGACAGAAATCAAAGAGAAACTAATTTCTGACAATCCAAACGGAGAAAATGATTTTTGGTTTGCTTTGGTACTGGCTCTTTGGGAAACTAAAAGCTTGCCGACTGATATTCTTGAAAAAGTTCGTGAAATAATCAAAAGCGAATCTGACTTAAAAGTTTGGAAAGAACTTGACGCAAGCGAATCGGATATTAAGAAAAGAAAAAATGTTCTTGAAAAGTTTTTAGTCAAATTAGAATCCGAAAAAGCTAAACCAAAAGCAAGAAAACGAATTTTCAAAAAAGAACCAATCTTTAAAAAAGGAAGTTGTTTAACATTCAAATTGGAAAATGGAAATTATGGTGGTGGAATCGTTTTGGAATCTGACTTTGAAACAGGTTTTGGTTACAATCTAATCGTTTCAACCCGAATAAACCAAGAAAACAAACCAACGATTTCGAATTTTAAAAAATGTGATGTTTTAGTTGCAAGTTTTGGGAATTGGAAAGAGGAAACCAAAATTACTTGGTATTTGCCAAAGATGTTTAAAAAAGACTTTTCAGAGTTATTTGAAAATATTGGAGAAATTCTTATCGAACGGAATTACACGCCAAACGGAAGTGAAATAAGAGCAAGTTTTTCAGCAGGTTGGCAACATATTATTGAACCAATAAATCAACAATTTGAATACGAAAAGACGAACGGAATAACAAAATCCTTTTCGATTGACAAATTGATTAAGCGAAAAAAATGGTGGCAATTTGGATAAAAAACGTTTTACAACACCGTGTATAATTAATTGCTTAGTTAGTTCAGAAGAGGAACTTCTCCTACAAATTACTATCTTTAACTAATCGGAATATTCTAAACGAAATTCCCGCAAATAACAATACACAAATCCGTTGTGCACAATTCAGAACATAATTTCGCACACGATTTGACCCAAAAAGTAAAATAATTTATTCCAAATTACCGCTTTACGGATAACCATATAATATTATTGACCAACTTTTTTAATTTTCAATAATAATTTTAATTAATTGAATATCAATTACTTTAATGATTATTCATTAAATTTAATGCACTATTAATAAAATCCATTATAATTATGAAACAACTAATATTAAAAAAATCATTGCTTTTTATTGCTTTAATTGCTTTCCTTACTTTTGGCTGTAAAGATGCTCCAAAAGAAGAAGTAATTGAAGAGACAGTAGATGTTACTGCATTTTCTGATGCAGATTTTAATGCCCTTTGGGAAAAAGTAGATGCCCTTTGGGAACAAAGAGATCCAGCATTAATACACACAGTTTATGCTGACACTTTTACAAGAGCTGCAACTGGAGGAACAAGCACATCTTCAGAAGAGTTAACTAACGAATTGGATGCAGTTGGAGAAGCCTTTCCAGGGATGACACTCAATTTAGTAAGTTATAATATTGGGGGCAACATGGCATCTGTAATTTGGACTGTAGATGGAAACTTTACTGGTGAGATAGCTGGCTTAAAAGGTAACGGTAAGCCATACAGTGTTAAAGGAATTACAGTCTTAACTATTGAAGATGGTAAAGTAGTGAATGATGATTCCTCTTGGGACACTTTTGCAGTTTTTGGACAAACTGGTGGTTATACTATTGTTGAGGTAGAGTCAACGGAAACAGAATAATTGGAGATGTGGATTTAGCTGTAGGCTATTAGAAGGTAGGAAAAGTGCATTTAAGCAAGCAAAGGCAAAGCATTACGAATTATATAAAACAGTGCACAACAACTTGTATAGTCAATTACTCGTTATATGTGTACTCGGAAAATCCTACGGATTTTCCTCTGGTTCGTTTTCTTTTGCTAACTTAGTTCTAGCCAACGCAACTAACCATACACGAACACGTTGTATTGCATTAAAAAACCCGGCCTAATTATGAAATATTTCTATAATCTAATTTTCTTTTCAATCTTCATAACAGCCTTATTTTCTTGCAAACAAACAAATGTGGAAAATGCTTTCTTTGAAAATTTTATTAAAGAAATTAAAAACAGTCCCTCTAACCATAGACAAGAAATAGTAAATACATATTTATCAAACAATGGAACGACACCCATTATAGAGGGAAAAGAAAAGGTCCATATAATTTGGTTTGGTGCAGCTGATACAGTTAAAGTCGAAGGAGATATTCAAGGAGGATGGTCAATCCCTGAAACTTTGAATAAGATCGATTGTGGTGATCTTGATTTTTTTTACAAATCTTATAACCTCCCTTCAAACTCGCTAATACAATATAAGTTGATTGTTGATGGGGAAGCTGAATTGGATTTTATGAACCCAGAAATAGTTGAGAACTTTGGGTTTGGCAGTCGTAATATTTTTCAAATGCCAGACTTTAAGCATTCCGCTGCTTTAAGCTCTCGGCAGCAGGTAAAGGCTGGAAGGATTGAGAGCCGTCTATTTCAAAGTGAAAATATCGAATTTGCTGATCGTTTGCTGGAAATCTACTTGCCATCGGGTTACACTGAGGAAAATAATTACCCTGTTCTTTTTGTTAATGATGGAAAGGTTAAACTTTATACCACACCTTTTAAAACGGTTATAGATAACCTGATTTATGACCAGCTCATTGAGCCGACAATTGTCGTTTTTGTCCCTTATATCGAACGCCATAAAGAGTATTGTAATGAGGGCTTGGCATTTGCCAAAGTAATAGCAGAGGAAATGGTTCCATTCATTTCAAAAAGTTATTCTACCATCGAAACATCAGACAAAAGGGGAATTATGGGTTCTTCGATGGGAGGAAATATATCAATGACAACAGCATTGTTATATTCCGATATCATTGCAAATGTAGGTGCACAAGGTGGGGCTGGTGGAACTACCATCTGTCATATAGATTCTGCATTCAGTATCTATCTGGAAAGAAAAGCGAATTATCCGTTGCATAATATCTTTGGCAGTGCGGCCACTTTTGATCTGGAATTTCCGGATCGAGGTATTAATTTATTGAACAATGCACGCACATTTCATGATAAGCTCAATAGTTATGGTATTGAACATGTTTACAAAGAATTCAACAGTGGGCATCATGATTCGAACTGGAACGAAAGCATTGATGATATATTAATTCAATTCTTTGGAATATAAAACGCAATACAACAATGTATAAAAATAATAGCCGAAACAGTAGTAAATTGAAGGGTTGTAGCCCGCTTCAACTTTTGTGTATCTTGACAGGAATGAAGCCTGAAGTCGGCTACTATTCTTATACTAACCGTTACCAATCATATAAAATCGACAGAATGAGTAGAGTTATAATTGCAGCATTGTTTTTTCTATTTGGGTTCAATCAGGTAAAATCACAAAATGTTGAACAAATTGTTATCGGTACAAAACATATACTACATTCCAATATCTTAAATGAAGAAAGAGAATATTGGATTAACCTACCTGAATCATACAATAACAGTGAAGAATCCTACAAAAAATATCCTGTTCTTATTGTACTTGATGGAAATACACATTTTAAGTCTATAACTGGAATGGTAAGTCATATGAGTGGAAACGGAAAAATTCCAGAAATGATTATTATAGCTGTTCAAAATGTGGATAGAAGACGAGACTTCACTCCAGACAAAATCATCACCGTAAGAGAGAATAATTCAGGAGGAGGAGGAAAATTTCTAAGCTTTCTGGAAGATGAGCTTATACCTGAACTGGATAGAAAATATAGGACAGAACCTTATCGAATTCTATATGGTCATTCTTTAGGTGGCTTACTTGCTACTCATGCTTATATGAAAGAAAAAACTCTTTTTAATTCATTCATTAGTGTAGACCCAAGTCTTGGAACATGGGACGCCAAAACCATGGATAAAAAATTAGATTCCATAACTGTTAATTCTTTTGAGAGGTTTATTTACTTCGCAACAGCCAATTGGGGAAAAAGAAATATTAGAAACCGAGATCGCCATCTACGATTGTACGAAGCACTAAATAGTAAATGTGAAGGAGAGCTAAATGCAAAACTAGAGTATTTCGAGAATGAAAACCATGGTTCCGTTCCACCTATTGCATTTTATAATGGAATTTCTACGATTTTTAAAGATTACGGAATTTCTTTCAGAGATTTAGATACAAAAGCACAGCTAATTGAACATTTCCAATCAATTTCTCGACGACTTTCATGGAATTTTAAACCACCTGAGCGACTCGTGAACCGAATAGGATACAGAATGTTAAGGAGTAGAAACGAAAATAATAAATCGAAAGCATTAGAATTCTTTATCTTGAATACAGAAAACTTCCCAAATTCATCTAATGCATATGATAGTTTGGGAGAGGCTTATAAAGTTTCAGGGAATAAGAAAAAAGCAACCGAAAACTATAAAAAAGCACTTGAGCTTAAAACCAAGAGCGAATAAATACAATTGGTAACAACGTGTATAGCCAATTGCTTTGGTTATCGCCTACTCGGAAAATCCTACGGATTTTCCTCTGGTTCGTTTTCTTTTACTAATTTAGACCTAGCCAACGCAACTAATCATACACAATTCCGTTGGCAACAATTTGAAAAAAAAGTAAGAAGGACGAAATTTGAACTATAAAACAAACTGAAGAACATGAGGGCTATTAAATTAAAAGGATGTTTTACAGTTATGTTTAGTTTTATCTTCTTATTATCTTTTGGTTGCAAAACTCATGAAAACTACCCGAAAATCGAGAACTATTCAATATTCAAAAAAGAAATATCAAATGAATATATATTACTTAGTTATTCAAATTCTATCGATAGTATTCTAATCGTATCAAAAAAAGCCAAGCTAAAAAATTGTAAAGAGTTAGTTATTGATAGAAATGATCTTTTAAAAATCAAAAGAATAAATAAGATAAATGAGAATATTGGGTTTTATCACAATGATAGCATTTTAACTCAGAAACAAGGATTTAAAATAAAATCTGGAGCATTCAAACCTGGAGCGGAATCAGAAGGAAAAACTATAATCTATTCATATAGTGGAATGCCGTATTTAATTGAAGATTGCGGTCGAATTAAATAAAACAGTTGCCAACAACGTGTATAGTCAATTGCTCGTTCTGTGTGTACTCGGAAAATTCCTGCGGAATTTTCCATAGGTTCGGTTTCTTTTACTAATTTAGTTGCTAGCCAACGCAACTAACCATACACAAACACGTTAAATACAATTTTCAAACAAATTTTATGCTTGAGGAAGAATATAAATATCATCATATTGGATTACCAACTACAATTTCTCAGAAAAATGAGGAATATAATGAAGAATGGAAGTTTTATGGATCGGGTTATTTTGAAAGTCAATTTGGGATTGAATGGTTAAGAATAGAAAAAGATTCACCATTGCATCCTTTAATTAAAACTATACCTCATATTGCATTTGTAGTAAAAGATATAAAATCATCTATTCTGGGGAAAAAGGTGATTTACGGACCGATCAATCCTGCAGAAGGTGTAACAGTTTGTTTTATTGAGATAGATGGAGCTCCGATTGAATTTTTGGAATTTGATAGACCAGAGAATGAAATATGGCCAAATGACAATAAGTTAATAAACCCAGTTAATAGAATTAAGAATAAGAAGGAATCAATTAGTTTTAAATATCATCACTTTGGAATTTGCACAAATCTAAAAAAAAGAGACGCATTTTATTTAAAGGACTATAAATTGTATTACTCCGATCATAATTCAAATCCTTATGGAATACAATGGATGAAATATGAAACAGATTGTAAATTACCATCTATTGTTCAAGAAATCTCTCATGTTGCTTTTCAAGTTAATGACCTTGAAGAGGCTATTAAAGACAAGAAAGTAATTATAGAACCTAATAGCACGTCAAAAGGAGTTTTGGTCGCATTCATTGAAGAAAATGGAGCTCCTATTAAATTTTTACAAATAGATGAAATATAAACTGTATTTAACAATGGCTATAAGTAATTGCTTAGTTGGTTAAGACGAGGAACTTCTCCTACAAATTACTATCTTTAACTAATCGGAATATTCTAAACATAATTCCCGCAACTAACAATACACAAAACCGTTATACCCAAGCTGAAAAACGAAACTGAATTGAAAATTTTTGATTGGATAAAAAATATAGAAAGTAAAACTGAGTTTGAAAAAACATTCACTGATTTGAAAAGAATGGGTGAATCAATTCCAAGTGCAAAAAAAACTTACGAATTACTAAAAGAGTTAAATTTCGAAACCTCGAAATCTCAATCTGAATTATTATTATCTGAATTTAATAAAATTCAGTATGGATCAAATACAAACAGCTACTTCTACTTCTATTTCCCAATAGTTACGCATATATTGTTTTACAAACCAAAATTTGAAAATGAAATTTTAGGATATTTAATTAGACCAAATTTCGCAAATGGAGATACGGAAACAAAAGAACTGATTCCTCTAATTCAAAGCGCTATGAATTTCAAACTGGCTGAAAACAAAGATTATTTGACAACGGAAAGCAAAGAATGGATTATGAGTGAATTTCTGAAAATGGAAAGTGAGGTTGAAAGAGAAGTACAGAAATGTTGGAAAGAACTGAACGAGTAAAAGCCAGTGTATAACAACGTGTATAATCAATTGCTTTTGCTGGTTAAGCGCAGGATTTTTTCTTACAATTCACTATATTGTATTGCGGAAAATGAATCGTGTACTTTTACGCAACTAATCATACACAAACACGTTACCTGTAATTTATGAGAAACTTTCTGCTAATCATTTTCGCTGTTGCATTTACGGGTTGTAAATCGCATAAGGCAAAACTTTCTGAAGAATTAAATGTGCTGTTTATTGGAAATAGTCTGACCTATTTCTATGATATGCCACAAACTCTTCAGATGATGTTGAATGAAACTCATCCGAATATTAAAATTGACCAAAGTACATTTCCTGGACAATCATTATCAGGTCATTTATCTGACATTATTACTTCACGAACTGAAAACGGAATTAGTACAAGAAAAAAAGAAGAAGGAGAAACCACAGAAACTGAAATAAAAATAGCCGAAAAAAATTGGGATATAATCATTCTACAAACTGGAACTGTGAGCGTCTTGATTCCTGAGAATCGAGATTTAAAAGTAAACAAAGCGATTTCAGATATTAAAAAGTTAGTTTCTAATCCAAAATGTAAATTTATACTTTTCCATACTTGGCCATCTAAAAATGAATACCCCGAAAAATATTGCTATCCATCAAGAATGATAGATAAATCAATAGAAAAAGAAAGATGTTGTTCGCAAACTCTTGAGAATTTAGAACAAGAAACCAAACTAATAAATGAATCATATGATTTAATTGCGCAGAAAAATAATTTATTGAAATCTGACAATGGAAATAAATTCTACGAAGTTTTAACAAATCATACCGAAATTGAACTTTACGAAGATGATATTCATCCAAATAAATATGGAGCTTTTTTAAACGCCTGTGTTTTTTATCAAATGCTGACTGACAAAAAAGCGTCTGAATTAAAATTCAACGGAGAAATCGAACCAAAAACTGCGGAATTATTAAAACAAGTTGCGGAATAAAAAACTACAGGTAACACCGTGTATAAAAAATTGCTAAATTAGTGCTTAAACAAGGGTAGTTGCTATTTTGTTACGTCTGATTTTCCTTTGGAAAATCCTCGCACACAAAACCGCAACTTTCCATACACAAATCCGTTAGCCACAAATTATTTACTCAATTGAAAATAATAGAAATTCATTCAATAAGAAACTAAAAAAAAATATCCTAACAATAAAAATAAAGTATTTTTATCTTTTAATAAACTTAATCGTGGTATTACCTTCTAAAACAATAAAATGAAGTCCGTTATTTAAACTTTTAACCTGAACACTCCCATTATCAGACAAATACCCTTTAAGAACTTCAATACCTAAAATATTATAAATCCTATATTCTTTAACCGTGTTCAACCCTTGTATTTTAATATATTCTTCAGCAGGATTTGGAGATATGATTAAATTTTGAGCTGGAATTTCTTCAACCGATAATGATGGTAGTGGGTATTTAGAAACCTTATTGGCTCCTAACTCGGCTATATATAAATTATTATTATCTATAAATAAACCAACAGGACCGCCAAGCCCAATAATAACTTCTGTAACAATAGGAGTAATATCTGTGATATTTATTTTAGAAATTTTACCAGTAGCACTTTCGCCAAAATATAACTCATTGCCATGCATAGCTAATCCAAATGGGGATGATAATCCCGTAAGGATTTCGATAGCTATAGGAGTAGAATCCGTTATGCTAATTTTAGAAATTTTGCCAGAAATTGGTTGAGCAAAATATAAATCATCACCATTAAAAACTAGACCTGCAGAATGATCTACTAATCCTGTTACAATATCTATTGATGTAGGAATGACATCAGAAACATCTATCTTGCTGATTCTGAGACCATTTGAATAATAAAGATCATTATTATGTAAAACCAACCCATGAGTAGGGTCGTCAGTTTGAATAACGGTAGTTCTATTCGTTGGAAGAGTTGCAGTGATATCTAGTTTAGATATTTGTGGATCAAATATGGATTCTGCAATATATAAATCATTGCCATTAATAGCCAAACCAAAATTATAACCCGCATATGCAACATGTAAAATTGCAGGAATTTCCTCCGTAAGATCTACCTTGTAGATTTCGCTAGCACCAGAAGCAATATATAAATCATTACCTACTACAACTATATCATGAGGAGTAGTTACTCCAGTAATAACATCAGTTAAATCTTGTGCCCTCAAAGTATTTACGCTACAAAAAGTTAAAGCAATTAAAATGTATATATATTTCATTGATTCTTAAAAAATTAATGTAAACAAAAATAGAAAAAATATTATAAATAAATTAAGCAGTAGATATTAGTAAAAATTAAATGAGTCAAATCATAGAATGAATAATCAGTGGCTAACAACGTGTATAATTCATTGCTAATGATGGTTAAATGGAAGATTTAAACTCTAAAAAAGTTAAAAACTTAACTGAAAAATGCTAACTTTAAATTCGCAACGTAATCATACACAAATACGTTGTACGCAAGCTGAAAATTGGAACTCCGAACGAAATAATGGACAAAGAACAAAAATTATATTTGATTGAAAAATGTCAGAAATGGATGCTTCCTGAAGAAATAAAAGCACTCGGACAATTAGCTTTAAAAGAGAGCGATATTTATTCTGAAAAGAAATCAGAATTTGCTCAAAAAAAAATGGAATTGGTTTACGGAATCGGAGACGATAAAATATCGGAATTAGTTGCGCTTGGAAAAAAAAATCTTGAAGAAAAAATTGCTAATCGCATTTTAAAAGAGAATATCGGAATTTTAAATAATTGTCCAAAATGTGGAAAACTAGCTCGAACACCTAAAGCGAGACTATGTAGATTTTGCGGAAATAAATGGTTTGAGGAAAATAAATCGCCTGAATAAAAAGCCATCGTACAGCAACGTGTATAATTAATGCTAACCTCCTACTTCAATTTAAATTTATATCTTTAATCATCTGATTTGCTACAACTGAAAATCCTGCGGATTCTAAGTCGCACAAATCATACACAAGACCGTTAGCGGTAATAAAAAATTAACCAATGAAATTTAGAACTATCGTTGGACTTTTAATTGTGCTGATTGCTTGCTCCTGCATTCAGCAGCCATCGAATAGTGGGCTGAAGATCGATAACGGTATTAATCGTGGAATAAGTTACTCGGACTCATTGGGCACTAATTACAATATTAGATATATACCAATTACCATTACGAATGGCGGTACAATTCCGATTCATCTTCAAATGGCTTTCTCAAGGGAATACGATTATCCAATTGCTTACGGTAATCAGAAGTTTAAAGTATTCTTAATGCCAAAAGAATGGGCAACAGATCAAGGGACAATCACGGATAGCATGGTTAATGAATTAAAGAGCTACATAGAAAAGCCCTTAATAAATGAAACCATTGAACCTGGTGAGAAATACCTTTTGGCAATTGGAACACTATATCCTAAGCCAGCGAAAATTAGTGGTGTCCTTCCAAACCTGCTATTCGCACAAAGCGATAGCGACAATTTTCAATCTTGTAATTTTCTAATGGATCAAGATAAATCAACTAATTCTAAATTGGCCTTAGGACTTAAACTTGTCTTTAATGAAAGTTGTATGATCATTCCTTGTGGTAAAGTTTCTTATCCTGAACATTAATTGAAGTAAACTACCGCTAACACCGTGTATAATTAATTGCTTAGTTGGTTATGACGAGGAACTTCTCCTACAAATTACTATCTTTAACTAATCGGAATATTCTAAACGAAATTCCCGCAAATAACAATACACAAATCCGTTGGCAGTAATATGATGAAACACTTCGCAACAATAATTTTCTTCCTGTTTTTAAATTCTGCGTTTGGACAAAATGAACTAAACGGAATTTGGATTGGAGAGAACTTGGAATACTTATCTGTGAAGGATGATGAAGTTTTAATTGAGTTTCAAAGTTTCCCAGATAAGTTTAAATATCGAATTAAAAAGAATCAACTAATTTTAATAAGTAATTACGAATATTCAACTGGAACAAGAGATAGTATTTATTTCGTTCCTGATTCAACACTATACCATTTTGATTATAAACTAATTAACAAAGATTCTCTTCAGCTGAATTTAAATAAAGTTTCTGGGCGGATTTCTTCAAACCCAAAAAAGCAATATAATTACAATCGAAAATCTTCACTAAAAAAGACTGAAATTAATTTTCAATCTATTTTTTTCAGTGGAACAACTTGTTTAGGAACTTGTCCAAAAATGAAAATTGAAATAGATTCTTTGGGCAATGCTAAATTTGAAGGCGAATATTATACGAAACCATTTATTGGTAACTATATAGGTAAACTAACATCTAAGCAACTTGAATTGCTTGTAGAAATTCTTAATCGAAGTGAACTAGATAGATTCCCAGAAAAACTTCGCTATTTAATTGATATGCCAAATTTCAAATTTATTTTTCGATATGATAACAAAGAAAAAAGAAGTCGAGGGTCTTTAACACCTAATTTTAATAGAGAAATTGTGAATTATCTTTTAACAATCTATAAAGAAATTGAATGGACAGAAGTTGATTACGAAATTGAATTCAACGAATAGATACTACTGCCAACAACGTGTATAATTAATTGCTACAGTTGGTTAAGAAGAGGAACTTCTCCTACAAATTACTATCTTTAACTAATCGGAATATTCTAAACGAAATTCCCGCAAATAACAATACACAAATCCGTTGTAGTGCATTTCGAAAAAAGACTCTTACACTCTTAAATATAATACTTTCGGAATTTTGAATATGACCTTTCATTAAAGCAGAAATAACCTTAATAAAAATATTCATTCACAGTCCAATAAAGTACGTTTACATATTAAAGTTTTTAAATAGCTAGCATAACCACAATTTTGCTTTGAATTTAAAAATTATCATTTTGAAACGTATAATAACCTTACTTTTATTCTTGTTTTATATAACTGTATCTGTCTCTGCCCAAGATGCACAACTAAAAGGGGTTGTGATTGATGCTATCACAAAAGAGGTAATCCCTTTTGCAACTATAGTCATATATAACAATATTGAATTAATTGACGGTGTTTCTGCTGATGAAAACGGAAAATTTCAACTACAGACAAACAAGACATTCAAATATCTTGAGGTTAGTTTTATTGGTTACGAAACATTACGAATAATTTCGTCTGAAATTAAAAATCAAAAAGAATTGGTTATGCTATTAATTATTGACACCAATGCTTTAGACGAGGTTGTCATTACAGGCAAACGGACGACTACTCAACTTAAAATAGATCGAAATATTATTAACTTAGGAAGTGATATTCAACAGTCTGGAGTTAATGCATTAGAGGCTTTTGATCAAATACCTGAAGTGCAAACTGATATTACTACAGGTACCGTTTCGCTACGAGGGAGTGATAACGTTCGTGTTTTAGTAAACGGCAAACCTTCTTCGTTAAGTGCTACAGAATTACTACAGCAGATTACGGCATCAGCTATAGACCATGTGGAGATTATTACTTCGCCTTCAGCAAAACATAATGCAGATGGCATTTCGGGTATCATTAATATTATATTAAAAAGGAATAGTTATTTAGGATTGAATGTAGGATTAAACACTTCGGTTGGTAAGAGACGACATAGTTTTGGCATTAATGGAAACTATAATTTTTCTTCAATAAATTTCCGCCTGAATGCCTCAAAATCTAGCAGCAAAGAAACTAACAATCAAACCATACACCGTCAATTTAGTAATGGGGATACCGAAAGTATTTTTACACCTTATGAATTTGATGGAGATGTTTCTAAAATTGCATCTGGACTTGACTTCTATATTAAAGATAAGCATGAGTTTTCTTTTGAAATAGATTATACAAATGATTCTCATAATTATTTTAACAAATCCAATTATTTTAATGTAACTGGGCGTGATGATTATGAATATTTGAGAGAGAATAGTCACTTTCATTATGTGACAATCTTTAATGCAAACTATAGGTTAAAATTTGATAACGACCAGCAATTTTTAGAATTGGATTATAATATAAATAGCAGTAATAATAATTATCCTATAACAGATTATGAAGATGATACTCTTCTTTTTAATCAGTTTTTAACAGAAGATTTTGTACTACAATCTTTAGCGTTGGATTACACTTTTCCTGTTAATGATAAGACAATTATAGAGACAGGGGTTTCTAGAAACACTCAAGCATTAGAGAGCCAAAATTTACTTACTCCAACAAATGGCACAACTACAAATAGTCAATTTGAATATGATGAATCCTTATTGGGTATATATGGATTGGGTGAATTTTCTTTAGGCAAAATTAATTTACAAGCAGGATTGCGCTATGAATATTTTACATCTATTTCAAAAAGTAAGCCTACTGATTTTAAAACATCACAAAAGTTCTCAAACCTTTTTCCTTCGATGCACTTATCCTATCCAATAAATGATGGTAATACTTTAAATATAGGATATAGTAAGCGTATTTATAGACCAAATTTTCATCACATTAATGCGTTTCAAATAGTAAGCCCTCTTTTTCTTTGGGAATATAATCCAGATATAACACCTGAACTAAGCGACAATTTTGAATTTAGTTATCAAAAAAACGCTAAAGGATTCAATTTAGGAATAACAAGCTTTTATCGCCATAGAAAAAATGTTATTTTATGGACAGAATCTTCAGAAAATAATTTACAAATATTTCGTTATGAAAACTCAGGAACATTTAATTCATATGGTCTAGAAACAACAATAAGATATAAATTAACTCCTTTTTGGGATTCAAGAATTACAGCCAATTATTATTTTACCAAAATCGACCAAAGCACATCAGTTACTTGGGATAAAACATACTCATCCAATATTCAGTTTAAGAATACATTTGACATTGGAGAAAATTACACAGCAGATATAACGTACCTTTACTCACCAAAACGGCAAAGTACATTTAGCTATAATGATGCTAGAAATAGATTAGATTTCGCAATAAATGGTCGGTTTTTAAAAAATAAGCTTTCCGCTAGCTTAAGAGTAGTTGATATTTTTAATAACAATATTCTAAACAGAACTAGCGAAACTGATAATTTAATTCAAAATACTATTTGGGATTTTCAATCACAAACCCAGAACTTTTTATTTAGTTTAAATTATAAATTGTTTGAAAACAAAGAAAGATTCAGAAGTAGAAAAGACAGAAAATATAATGAAACTCCTATTGATTAATTCACACATAAATGCAAACAGCTGAGTTTAAAGAGATGACATTCCTTGAAAAATTTAAAGCAAGAGAACCACTATTACATATTGGTTTTTGGGTTCTCTATTTGTTATTGCCATTTTTAAAATCTGTTGGCAGAGATACTCCTTATCATATTTATAGTGAATTGAATGATTTATTTTTTGGATTGGTAGTCTTTTATGTTTCCTATTTGCTCTTTTTTCCAGCTAAAAAAAAGTTACGAAATGCAGTATTATTATTTATTCTTTTTTGCACCGTTGGATATCTAAATTTACAAGTTCACAACTGGTTTTTTAAAGGGACACACTCCTCATCTTTTTTAAGTTATTATGCAATAAGCTATATTTCAACCTACACAGTTTTGTCCTTGTTTGCATATATGTTATACTCAATAAAAGAATCCTATAAAAAACAAGCAGCTTTAGAGGATGCTTATAAAAAAAAGCAACAAGCAGAATTGTCTGGATTAAAGTCTCAAATTAATCCACATTTCTTGTTTAACACTTTAAACACTATTTACTCAAGTGCATTAAAAAAAGATGATAAGACTGCTGAAATGATTTTAAAGTTGTCAGATACTTTTAGATATGTGTTACATGAAGGACAAAATGAGTACGTTTCTTTAAAAAAGGAAATCACACATTTAAAAGATTATATCAGTTTACAAGAAGAGCGCCTTTTAGACAAAATAAATATTGATTTTTCAATTAATTCAGATAACAATGAACAGGACATTGCTCCTTTATTATTAATTTCGTTTGTAGAAAATGCGTTTAAATACACAAGCCTTTTAAGAGATTCACAACATCTTATAAAAATAAAAATCACATTAAAAGACAATGCTTTTACTTTTTATTGTGAGAATCCATATAATGAAAAAGCAAAAAAAAATATTGATACAAACTGGAAGGAAAGTGGTATTGGCATTGTCAACACTAAAAAACGATTGGAGTATTTGTATCCTGACAATCATCAATTGCATATTATTGATGACAACAGACTTTTTAAAGTAACACTTAATATCCAATTATGATTCATTGTATAGTTCTAGAAGATGAAAGGCCAGCACAAGAAGTATTGCTAAGTTATATTAGCAAAACTCCTTTTCTAGATTGTATTGGCATTTATGAAAATGGATTGGATATTACTCAAGATAAATTACAACAAGCAGATATTTTGTTTCTCGATGTCCAATTACCAGAATTAAACGGAATATCTTATTTGAAAACAATTACCAATCCGCCAAAAGTTATTGTAACTACGGCATATTCCAGTTATGCCATTGAGGCTTTTGAAGAAGCAGTAGTAGATTACTTATTAAAGCCATTTTCTTTTGAACGTTTTTTTAAAGCAGTAAATAGAGTTAGAAATAACGTGATTCAACAAAAAAATGAAAGTGATAAAAATCTATTTTTATATTCAGATAAAACCTTGTATAACATACATATTGATGACATCTTATTTTTAAAAGCAGAGATTGATTATGTAAAAGTAGTTTCTGATGAAAAAAGTATTTTAATTTTGGATAGTTTGCGGAATTGGAATGAAAAATTGCAAAACTTCAGATTTATACAAATACATCGTTCATATATTATAAACATTAATAAAATCACAAAAATATACGGAAACCAAGTATACATTGGGGACGAACCAATTCCTATTGGTAAAACCTATAAAGAACTATTTATGAAAAAGATTAAATGATGATTTTGAAATCAAACTAAACAAGATAAAAACGCACTACAACAACGTATAAAAATAATGCTTAATTTAGTACATAACCAAGAGTTTGAGAAATTATGTTTCGTCTGATTTTCTGAAGGAAAATCTTAGCACACAAAACCGCACTATTCTTATACAAACACGTTAGCGGTAATTTAACATAACCCTAGAGTCAATGACAAAGAAAGTATTAATTTTAGCTGGTTTTATAATTTTAAAATTTCTACTTCAATATACTTTAATAAGCCCTGAATACGATTTACAACGAGACGAATATCTCCATCTTGACTTGGGTCATCATTTGGCCTGGGGATATTTATCTGTTCCACCATTTACTTCTTGGATTTCAAAAATTATTTACCTTTTAGGGAATTCAGTTTTTTGGATTAAGTTCTTTCCGTCCTTGTTTGGTGCTTTGACCATTCTTGTGGTATGGAAAGCTATCGAAGAACTAAAAGGAAATCTGTTTGCTTTGATTTTAGGAGCAACTTGCGTATTATTTTCTGCTCTTTTAAGACTTAATACCTTATATCAGCCGAATTCTTTTGATGTTTTAAGCTGGACACTTTTTTTCTTCATAATCATTAAATATTTCAAC
>NZ_JBALVR010000018.1:0-30822 GCF_036960315.1 Psychroserpens sp.
CACGTTGTTAGCAAATGTTAGAATAACCATTTAAAAGAAGTTACCAAACCAATTATGGTTAGAATTATAGCAAAAACGATAACTGCAGTACATCCAATTCCTAAAAGTTTATCTTTCCAATTTTCTTTCTCACTATACGTTTTGCGTTCAATTTCCGAACTAAGTTGTTTTGTGATTTTGATATATCTAAAAGGATTTTCATCTATTCCTTTAATCCATTTAAAGTTCGGATTATAAACTTCCATTTCTCCTTCTTCGAATTTTCTTTTGTCAATTTCCCTAGCTGCCTTTAATAATTCTTTCGCATAAAGTAAAAGACCAGACTTATTACCTTTGGCAAATCCGAAATCAGAATTAAATTCAGATCCGAAATATGCTTCAGATTCTGAGTATTCTTTTTCAATTTTTTTAATAAATTTTTCTAGTTCTTCGTTGGTCATTAATGTTTGCTAACTAGTTATATCCTAACAAATATATAGTTTTATTGGTTAATCTTACGTGTTAACACAACATTCGCCATTTGTTTATCAGTAGTGTCTAACTTATAAATGGCAACGTCCAAAGGATTAGATATTTCTAACAAATCTTGACGCCTTATATGAGTATATATCATCGTGGTTTCTGGTCTTGAATGCCCCAAAAGCGTTTGAATATACCTAATGTTTACACCATTCTCCAACATGTGAGTAGCATAACTATGACGCAAAGTGTGCGGTGTGACTCGCTTTGTAATACCCGCTTTTTTACAATTCCGCTTTAAAAAAGCCCTTACACTTTCTGCACTATATGGTAGTTGGTTATTATTCTCCACAAAATAGAGCTGTGGTTCATAAGTTTGCATGTAATTTGAAAATAACGGAATAAAACTATCAGCCAATCCAACATAGCGGTCTTTTCGTCCCTTACTATTTCTAACATGTAATTGACGTCTATTGGCATCAATATCGCTGATATGTAAATTCAAAAGTTCGCTTATCCTCAAACCACATGAATAAAGCAATGCAATAATCGTACGATGTTTTAAATTTGAAGTTTTTTGTAACAGCCTAATGATTTCTTGCTGCGATAATACAACAGGTAATAGTCTAGAATTTTGTGGTCTGGTCAACTCTAATTCTTTAATTTGAGTGTCAGTGTTAAATTGCGTAAACAACTTTAAAGCACTAATAAATTGCCTTTGTGTGCTAACACTATAGTTGCGGTTTATAAAAACATCCTCAATATATAACTCTACATCTCTGTTATCTAAAGTTTCTAAGGACTTCAACGTGTAATAAGCAATAAAATCGGCCACACTAAACACGTAAGTTCTAAGTGTACTTTTACTATACCGCTTGCCTTTTAAATACTTATGAAATTGGTTGAGCATTACTTTTTGATCCTCGTTGAGCTTCAAATTTCGTTTCTTTTTTTTACTGAAATATCCCTGGTCATTAATATAGGAGATGGCTTTAAATAAGTCACGGATTTGATTTAAATGTGCTTCGGTGTCATCTATAATCCATACTTTTTTGGATTGACTCCATCGCGCTGAAGGTACCTTCTTTATGGTTTTTACAAAAGCTGAATTGTACTTAAACTGAACAGTAATGTATGGTATTCTATGAATATGGAGTTGATCAATCTGTATGGTAGCTAATCCAGTCATATAAATTACGATATCTACAAATATAGAAAATAATCGACATTAATGACCGGTAAACGATCTATTTCTGAAATATCTAACTATAAAACTTAGTGATTCGAATAATACTCAAAACTATTTATAATCAATGCATTAGCAACGTGACAGTCAATTTTTGGTTGACCTATAGCTTCTAGTAATACAAAGTTGATATTACCATGCTCATTTTTCTTGTCGTACTTTAATAGTTCAATAATAGCATCATAATCTGAAGGATCTATCGAAACATGTTCGTAGATGGATTTAAATGCATTTGTAATATGCTCTAAGTCTTCTTTTGGGAAGCCTAATAATTCCGTAGATAAATAACATTCGAGAATCATTCCGATAGCAATAGCTTCACCATGTAAGAGGTCGTCTTTATCTGGATGACTTAAATAATACGATTCTATGGCGTGACCAAGCGTATGTCCAAAATTAAGATGCTTGCGCTCGTTTTGCTCAAAAGGATCTTTGATTACAGTGTCTTTTTTTATCACTACAGATTCATGAATCAACACATCCAAATCGTTTAATGTGAGTTTGGATAAATCGGTAAGCTTATCAAAATAAACTCTGTCTCTAATAAGGCCGTGTTTTAGCATTTCAGCTAAACCAGATTTCAACTGATTTTGAGCTAAGGTATCTAAATAGGAGGTGTCAATAATTACCATATCACCAGAGCTAATCACACCTACCTGATTTTTTAATGCACCAAGATCTACACCAGTTTTTCCGCCAACAGACGCATCTACCATAGCTAAAAGTGAGGTTGGAATATTGATGTATTTAATTCCGCGCTTAAAGGTACAAGCCACAAAACCACCCAAATCGGTCACAACGCCACCACCAAGATTAAGCATCAGGCTTTTTCGGTCTGCACCAAGTTCAGAAAGTGCATTCCATATCCCAACACATGTGTCAATCGTTTTATGAGATTCGCCAGCTTCCATTTCTATCACTTCAATAGCAATAGTCGTTTCCAAATGCGACATAAACTTTGCTAAACAATGTTCATGTGTATTGGTATCTACAAGAATAAAAATCTTCGAAAAGTGATGTGCATCCACATAAGTATTCAACGCTTTATAAGCAGTATCATTAAAGTGAACGGAATATGTTTTGGTTTCTACTGAATTCATACACATACTAATCTTTCTAAGAAAGCGGAAAATTAGCGACTTTTAGTAACATAATAACTATTGAATAATTATTTTTGTTATTATTTTTCACAAATGGATACGAAAACTCTTTTTAATAATACCGAAGTCGCTTTTGCACTAAAAAATGATTCCCAACTGGAACGTGCTTATTTTTTGTTTAAAATGATTTCATATGAACCTATGGTTCGAATAGGGACTGCTGCCACAAACTTTGCCCTCAAAGCACATTTGCCTGTAGAAGGATTGATTCGTTCTACGGTTTTTGATCACTTTTGTGGTGGTGTGAATGAGGAGGATTGCTTGCCCGTAATTGATACGATGTATACCAAAGGCGTCAGTTCGGTTTTGGATTATTCGGTAGAAGGAAAAGAGGAAGAAGCAACCTTCGATGAAGCACGAGATAAGATTCTGAAAATCATCAAATTTGCCGATGAAAAGGAAGCGATGCCAATCGTGGTTTTTAAACCTACAGGCTTTGGACGTTTTCATTTGTATCAGAAACTAGGAGAAGGACAACCATTAACTTCCGCAGAACAAGACGAATGGAATCGCGTTATAGAACGTTTTGATGCGATTTGTAAACTCGCTAAAGAGAAAGATGTTGAAGTCCTTATTGATGGTGAAGAAAGCTGGATGCAAGAAGCTGCAGATGATCTTTGTGAAGCGATGATGCGCAAATACAACACCGAAAAACCTATTGTTTATAATACATTGCAAACCTATCGCTGGGATAGATTAGACTATTTAAAAGGCCTTCATCAACGTGCACAACAGGATAATTTTAAGGTCGGATTTAAAATCGTTCGTGGTGCGTACATGGAAAAGGAACGTAAGCGGGCAGAGGAGAAGGCTTATAAATCACCTATTTGTGAGAACAAAGAAGCGACTGATGAGAATTTTAATACCTGTATGACCTATATCTTAAATAATTTGAAAGACATTTCATTGTTTATAGGCACGCATAACGAGCAAAGTTGCTATCTCGCCATGGAATTCATGAAAGAACTGGGTATCGATAAAACCGATAATAACGTGTGGTTTGGACAACTCTACGGAATGAGTGATCATATTAGCTTTAATCTTGCAAAACAAGGGTATAATGTGGCTAAATATGTGCCCTTCGGCCCAGTAAAAGACGTCATGCCTTATTTGATAAGAAGAGCAGAGGAAAATACATCTGTCGCAGGACAAACGAGTAGAGAGCTTAATTTACTTAAACAAGAAAAGAAGCGACGCCGACTTTAATAGTTAACCATTATCTTCCTAAAAGTTTAGAATACCACTTCTTTTTACGTTGTGGGTTATTGCCGTAACCATAACCATAGCCTTTCTTTTTTACTGAACCGTTAAGAAGTGTTACCATATTTGGTAAACGTTTCTCCTCATACATGGTCTGCGCGATATGCAATTGACGTTTGTCAATATTATTGGCACTCACAACATAAAGAAAAATATCGGCATGGTCACTTATTAATAACGTATCTGTAACAAGACCAACAGCAGCGGTATCTACAATAATATAATCATATTCTTTTTTTGCACTTTCAAAAAGAAAGTTGATGCGATCACTCATTAATAATTCCGCAGGATTCGGAGGAATAGTTCCAGAAGGAATCACATCCAAAAACGGATTGTCTTTTTGGGTTACAGTGACATCTTTAATGCTTAGACTTTTATCTGAAATAAAATCGGTTAATCCTTTATCGAATTTAATCTTAAGATAATCGTTAACTCTTGGCACTCTAATATCTGTTTCTATAAGTAAGGTTTTCTTTTCTGAAAAGGAAAATGAACTCGCTAAGTTAATCGATGTATGCGATTTGCCTTCTTGAGAAGTAGTAGAGGTTACAAAAACAGTTTTACAATGCGCATCTGATTTTTGGAGCATAAAATTAACGTTGGTTCTTATAATTCTGAACGCTTCTGCTTTAGGCGAATAATCTACATTTTTTACGACTTTGTTTTTTAAATCAGACTTAGGTATATCTCCAATAAATGGTGCTTTAATTAAACGCAATACATCCTCTTTTGTGTGGACTTTGTTATCTACTAAATCTTTAGCATAGATAAGTGATACAGGAATAAAAAGACCCAATAGTATTGAAGCTAAGTATATAATTTTCTCATTTGGAGATACAGGGTCATCATTGGTATATGCATAATCAATTACTTTAGCATTCGCTGTTGACATCCCTAATGTAATAGCTGTTTCTTCACGTTTTTCTAATAAATAGAGGTAAAGGGATTCTTTAATATCTTGTTGACGCTTGATGTCCCTAAATTGGCGTTCTTTTCCAGGTGCCGAATAGATTTGTCCTCGAATTCTACTCTCTTCACGGTTCAAGTTTCTAAGTGTAATCTCATTAGCTGATTTGATATTACCTAGACTCAGGTTAAGGTTGTTTTTTAAAGCGTTGATTTGATCATTCAGTTTTACAACCGTTGGATTCTTATTACTCGAGTTCTTTAAAATTCGATCACGTTGGAATACCAAGTCGTTATGGCTTTTTGTAATTTGTTTAACATCACTATTACCAATGGAAATGTCTGGTAATAGATCTGTGTCTCTGCTTTCATCATTAAGACTTTCACTCATATATTCAACCAATTGCAATTGGTTGCTGGTTTCGTTGATTTTAGCATCCGTTTGACGTTCACTTTCTAGAAAGATGTTAGATTGTGATGATAAAGCTGTTAATCTATTATTTTTCTGAACTTTTTCAGCAGTAAAATCAACCAGTTCCAGTTCGTTGGACACAATGTTTAATCGGTTTGTGATAAAATCTGAAGTCGTCTTAACGATTAATTCTTTATCATTAATAACATCGGCATTATATTTTTCGATGACTTTATCCAATACCAAACGAGCTTTTTCTTTGATAGTCTCATTAAGCGATAATTTAATGACATTAGATTTTTCAGTAGCACTAATCTTAATTTTGCCTAAATAGGATTCGACAATACTGTGAATTGGTCTGATGTTAATTTCTACATGCGAACCAGGAAGAGAACCATAGTTCCCTAGGTTTGGTGTTAGAACAAATTCTCCAAATGACGCTTTCACCTTATCACCAAAACTGTATGTTGTGGTTTCTCCGTCAGTGAATTCAAATAGCTTATTGGTATTAACTTTAGATAATTCAAATTTTTGAGCAGATACGATTTTTATAAATAATGATTTATTTATGTTTCCAATGAGTGAATCACTCATAAAGAAGCTAATATTTATAGGAGGATTAGAATAGATTTCCTCTTGTTTTACTTTTCCGCTTACAAAATACTTGATATTGAGTTTTAGGTCTTTTACAACTTCGGTTAGAATGGCACGTGATTTTATAACCTGTATTTCATCGGTTACATTTGGTAATGTACTTCCAAAACCACCATTTTGAAATGATGAAATTTCAGCTAAACTTCGAGAATTTTCATCCTCTTTCAGTTTAATAGTAGCATTGGCTTCATATAAAAAGGTACTATACCTAATTTTTAAAAAAGCAATGGCTATAGCTATTAGAGCACAAACAGCGATGAGTTTCCATTTTGAGAGGTATAACTCAACTAAATTTATGATGGTGTCTTTGTTTGAAATGGAGTTTTGAGACATAATAATTGGTATCTGTTTAAATTAGCGCACTGCAAAAATTGCGACAATAGTTGCTAATGTTCCAATGGCAGAAATTAATACTCCTGTATTTGGGTTATAAGAAGAGGTTTTTATTCTGGCATTGTTAGGTTCAACATAGATGACATCGTTTTGTGAAAGGTAATACACAGGCGAATTGACAACATTAATCGATGTTAAATCATATTTAGCGTATTTTTTCTTTCCGTCAAATTCACGAATTAGAAATACATTATTCCGTTGGCCATAGATGGTTAAATCACCTGCCATCCCCAAGGCTTGCACTAAAGAAATACGTTCGCCTTCAACAGTGTACGTGCCAGGTCTATTAACTTCACCAAGTACAGAAATGGTGAAATTGACAAGTCTTATATTAACTATAAATTCGTTGACATACACGCCAATCTTTTCTTTTAGCATTGCAGTCGCTTCAGTTCTGGTTAACCCTTTTAAATTTATTGTTCCTAGAGTTGGAAATTCAATATTACCATCTGGATCAATTAAATAAGTTTGTCTTAGAATTTGCGTTTGAGCGACAGCACTATTATTAGTATTGTATGCCACAGCAGAAAGATTAAAAGCAGCAACCGACTCGGAAACTTCTGCAGCTACGTCAATAGTTAATATGTCGTTTGGTTTATATTTAAGTTGATAATTGTTATCTAACTCACTTAAACTTTGGTTCGTAATAGGTTCATCTTGAAAATAAACAATGGTTTTTTTCGATCCACAAGATGATAAAATGACCAAAGTAAATAACAAAAATAATTTCTGTATGTTGTTGAAATTGTGACGCATAATAGTATAGTTTTGGTTAAGTTTATTTTTTAGTATCTAATACTTCGAACTTAGAATTGTTAGAAATAAATTCTGGAACAATATCTTTAATTAGAGATACGATTTCTAGATTCTGTGATTTCGAATTTACGGTACATAAATTAGATATTTTATCACTAATGGTTAAAGCATCCAAGTTTTTTGTTTTTGCAATCATTATTTTTTCATGATAGGTAGCTCTTGTGTTTTCACCATCTGCTAGGAGTTCTTCATAGATTTTTTCTCCAGGACGTAATCCTGTTATCTTAATATCGATATCTTCAGGATAGCGTAAACCAGATAGTATAATCATGTTTTTGGCTAAATCAAAAATCTTCACAGATTCACCCATGTCAAATACAAATATTTCACCACCATTACCCATAGTTGCTGCTTCTAAAACGAGCTGGCAGGCTTCTGAAATGGTCATAAAATAACGCGTAATATCATTATGTGTTACCGTTAGTGGTCCGCCATTTTCAATTTGTTTTTTAAACAATGGAATAACAGAACCGTTTGATCCAAGCACATTTCCGAAACGCGTAATAATAAACTTCGTGTTTCCTTTACCTTGTAAACAATTAACATAAAGTTCTGCAATACGCTTAGTCGCTCCCATAACATTGGTTGGGTTCACCGCTTTATCTGTAGAAATCAATACAAATTTATTGACACCATGTTTAACAGATAAACTAGCCATATGCCTTGTTCCTGAAATATTAACACTCACGGCTTCATTAGGATTGTTTTCCATTAATGGCACATGTTTATATGCTGCAGCGTGAAATACAATTTTAGGTTTATGAAGTTGGAACAATTGCTCCATGCGTCTAAAGTCCCGAACATCTGCGATTACAACAAAAAAGTTTTGTATTCCTTTTTGAATAAATTCCTGCTGTAAGTCATATAGTGGTGATTCTGCACTGTCAACAAGTATTAATTTTTTATAATTATAAAGTGTGGTTTTTCTTGCTATTTCACTTCCAATAGAACCTGCCGCACCAGTAATTAATATAATTTGGTTTTCATATTCATCTAATAAAGCAGGGTTGTCAATAGTAATTGGATCACGACCTAATAGGTCTTCAATATTAACTTCTTTAATTTGACCTACACTCAAATCACCATCAATCCAGTTCTGGACTGGTGGTACAATTTTTACCTTCAACCCTAATTCAAATAAACGTCCAGATATTTGTAAAAGTCTTGAAGACTCTATGTTTTGTGCCGAAATTATAACTTCTTCAATACCATTTTTTTCAACAAACTTTGAGGTGATATTATCAAGGCCATAGACGGTAAGTGTATTGATTTTTTTTCCAATCTTTCTTTCATTATCATCAATAAAACCAATAATAACATGACTGTTCTTAGGGTCGTTAGTAATGGCATCATAGGTTATCATACCAGCGTTTCCAGCACCAAAAACCAAAACGCGCTTCTGAGTTTTAAAATCTTGCATCAATTTATTGTATACAGATTTCACAAACAATTTAGAACCGACTAGAAATAATATATTAAGAAGTAAATGGATATATATAATAGAACCCGATATATTAAAAATACTATCGTAATGCAATCGTCTACTGAAAAAGGTAGAAATAATAAGGATGGTTGCCAAAATATTGACACCAATTATAATATTAACAACATCTTTAAATCCAGTAAATCTAACTACACCTTTATAAGACCCTACTAATAGAAAACTTATTAAAGCTGCTAAGAATACAAAAGGAATCTGCTTAAACATGACTATAAAGTCGAAGTCTAACTTAAAGTTAAATCGGATAACATATGCAGCAACAAAAGTAAATGCCACGATATTTAAATCGAAAAGCATCACCAACCATTTGGAGGCATATCTATGTGAAATATTTTGTAGTAGCCGTTTAATCATGCTCTAAAATACGTTTTTATTGCTGATGTTACTCTATTTAATTCATATTCAGTTAGGTTAGACCCACTAGGTAAACATAAACCTTTTTCGAATAAGTCGTCAGAAACGCCATTAAGGTATCTTGGTGCATCCTTAAAAACGGGTTGCTGATGCATAGGTTTCCAAAGTGGTCTGGTTTCTATATTTAGTGCCTCTAATGTTGTTCTTATACCTTCTCTTATAGCTTCGGAAGGGGTTAGCATAGTTGATAACCATCGATTTGAAAAATAATCGTTTGGCTCATCATTAAATGTAAGCTCTTCTATGTTTTTGAAACTTTCTTTGTAGAATTCATAATTGCTTCTACGTGCAGAAACTCTATCGTCTAATACTTCCATTTGTCCTCTACCAATACCAGCAAGGATATTTGATAATCTATAATTATATCCGATGGAATGGTGTAAATACTCAACAGCTTTCTCTCTAGCTTGAGTGGCCAAGAAGACTGCTTTTTCTTTAAGCTTAATATCTTTCGTTACAATAGCTCCACCACCTGACGTTGTAATAATCTTGTTTCCGTTAAAGGATAGAATAGCAATATCACCAAAAGTCCCACACTTTACAGATTTATATGTACTCCCTAAAGCTTCGGCACTGTCTTCTATAACTGGAATGTTATACGTTTTAGCTATGTCGTGGATTTCATCAATCTTGTAAGGCATTCCGTAGAGGTGAACAGCAATAATAGCTTTCGGTTTTTTTCCTTTACTTAGGCGATCTTTAATTGCAATTTCTAATTGTTCTGGGCACATATTCCAGGTGTCTTTTTCACTATCAACAAACACTGGAGTTGCGCCTTGGTATACTATAGGATTCGCAGAAGCTGAAAACGTCTTACTCTGGCAAATAACTTCATCGCCTTGACCAACATTTAATAAAATAAGACCTAAATGGATAGCAGCTGTTCCAGAACTAAGTACAGCAACATGGCTATCTTGATTAAGATAGTTCTGTATATCACTTTCAAAACCATTGACATGAGGACCCAAAGGCGCTATCCAATTTGTTTCAAAAGCATTAGTAATATAAGATTGCTCTTTTCCGCTCATATGCGGAGTAGACAACAAAATTCTTGATTCCATAATCAATCTGTTAAGTAAGTTTATTACTATACAATTATTATCGTTAAGTGAGGGATTTGGGTTAGAATTTTATCTGATTCAATTTAAAATTATAGGTGAATCGTTATAAATTCTGCATAAATATGCATAAATACCATAAGACGAACCAAATAAACACGATAAAAAACAATTTTTCACGTTGTTTTTTATCCAATGGATAATATGAGCTCACTATTCTTGTTGAGAAGCTTTGATTTTTTTGGCAAGACCAGTCATTGTTTCACTTTCAAAACCATAAGTTTCATTCAATTTTTTGTAGGTTTTGAAGATCTGTTCTAAGTTTTTAAAGTTCTCGTCAATTTGGGTCCCAAAATTATGTGGATGCCACCAAAGATGAAACATTTCCTTATGCTTTGCAGCATGTGTCATTGCCTTCTTAATTCGTCGAACTTTTAAAGGTTCTAAAAACTTAAGTTTAGAACTGTAAGCTCTTAATAATCTACTAGATGGTAAGTTATATACCTTTTTGTCTTTATTTATAACTTCAACCTTGTAAGTATTAGAGCCAGTAACACTAATATAAGCGTCTAATAGCCTCAACATTTTAAAGAGATACCATCCATGATAAAACTTAGTCGTGTGAATGTTATAAATGTATGCTTTTTCCTTTCCTCTAAAAGAGCCAATACCATGTTTATGACATACATCTAAGTATGGTCGGTCTATGAGTTTATTGGCCTCGATCATGTTTCTAGGAAACACAATACTTTTAATATCGATATCTAAAGGCTTTGCAATATTAATTGCCGATTTGAGGTCATCATCAAATTGTTCGACTGTTTGTCCGTGTTCATGGCAATAAAAATGACAGAAGGTGTGCGTGCCAATTTCATGGTTACCATTAGCTTTAATTTGCTTTATACGAGACAAAGCATAATGAAAAGGGTCTTCTTTTTCGTTATTCCCAATAGATTCGAGCAAGGGATACGGACTAAATTTTTCAATTAAGTAGGTCGGTTTGTTTTCTGGAATATATTTAAATAGGTCCGTTTTGTCTTCTGCAAACAAAAAACCAACAGTAGAAAATGTGATTTTGACATTATATTTGTCGCTCATTTCTAAAAGTCTATCAATAACTTTTCCTACATTTTCGAGGTTCTCTCTATACTCATCGACCGTTTTTTTATCAAAAACTCCCCAGTGAATTTCGTAATCTAAAGAAATAACAAAATGTCCTTTCATAACTTTATTTATCATCAGGTCAAATGTAAATAAAATAACAAGATTATTTTAATTCTATTAATTGATTATAACTTATCAAAAATGTTATTTTTGCATTTACTTTTGAGAAGTATTTTGTAAATCAATGAAAACCAACCCATTTACGTCCTCTATTTTTGAATCCATTTGGAGCAAACATTTTAATAATGTTAATGATCCGATCGCTTTTGAGTTTATAAAAGGTGTTCAATTTTTAAAGAAATCCAGATTGGGAGTCTATGAAAATATTGGTAAAAATCTTACAAAAGGAATTTATTACGATTTAGATTTTAGCAAAAATGACTTCAAAGGAAAGACCTATTTAATTTATGATGTCCCAACATATTTTGAATTAGCGCCTTTTAGTCCACCATCAAGTTCTTCTTTAAAGCTTAAGAAAGTATTTCAGTATCAAGGATTTTTAATGGATATTTCTTCATTTAGCAATCAAGATGACTATATCAATGCTCAGTTTAGTTCAAAAAACAGAAGAGAGTTTCGTTCTAATCAAAGACGTTTAGAAGCCTGTTTTGACATAAGTTATACGTTTATTCATGATGCTATTGCTCAAACCGAGTTTGATGACCTATTCAAACAATTTCACGATTTGTTGAGTAAACGATTTGCAGGTAAGCAAACCAATTATCATCATTTGAGTGCCGATAAATGGAATTATTATAAAGAATTGGTATTTAATATGTTATCTCAAAAAAGAGCCTCATTATTGGTGATTTATAAGGAGAAGATACCAATTGGAATTACACTTAATTTCCATTCTGAAGATGTGCTTTTTGAAGCGATTACAGTTTTTGATCCAGATTATTACAAGTTCAGTATTGGAAAAACATCGATTATTAAATTATTAGAATGGTGTTTTGAAAATAAGTATAGAATATCAGATTTTTCAAAAGGTGATTATGATTATAAGCACAAATGGAGTAACCTAAGCTATGATTTTGATTATCACATCTTATATGATTCAAAATCAATATTGTCAGTATTTAAAGCAAATTATGTAGCTTTGTTTTATAAAGCAAAACTATACCTTAGGCGTAAGAAAGTCAATCAGTTGTACAGAAAATATACGTTTCTTATCAAAGGAGAAGCTACGAATTTTACTGATAAATCTCACGACAACTTCTCATTCGAAAAACTGGAGAATTTTGTGCCTTCTGAAGATTTTGAACGCATAGATTTCAAGTCTCAAGCTCATAAATTTCTACTGCAATTTGTGTATACCTTTTTATTTGCTAACCCTGAATATGAAGAGCAAATAGAGGTTTACAAACAAAACAATAAGAATGTTTATGTGATTAAAGGTTCAAAGAAATCTCAAAAGATTAGTTTTAGTTAGAGCCTTTTATCTCTAACATTCTGTCACACTTAGAAAATAGTTTTCCAGATTTGTAGTTGTTAAATTGCGCAACATTTTTAGTGCCTTTTAGCCATTCAATGTATATGGCAGCTGTATTAATCCCTGCTTCATGTGAAAACGGATAACCACCACCAAATCTGGGATTTAGCTCAAGTACATAAAGTTCATTGTTAGTAATAAATACATCGCAATCCATACTGCCAATATGTTTGGTGTGTTCAGCGATTTTTTTACCAATAATATCAAAACGTTCATCTATTATTGAAACGGCTTTATCAGTTTCTCCAGATCTCATATTAAGTTTTTCTCTAACAAATGTTCCGAAGTAATTCCCTTCAAAATCATTCACGATATCCATGCCAAACTCTCTACCATCTAGTTTCTCTTGAATAAGGATAGCATTATCAACATCGTGTTCACTGGCCGTATTAAGGATAGACTTCTTCAGTTTTATATGCTGAAGGCGAAATGTGAGCTCTAATTCTTCCGCAGACTCAGGAAAATCAATGCCAATAGAAGCGCTTCCCCAACGCGGTTTTACAACTAAAGGATAATTAAGCGAACCCTTGTGAATCGCAGTCATAACTTCCTCTAGGCTAGTATACGTTTTTGGAGTTTTGAGTCCGATACTCTTTAAGAAATTAAAGGTTTCGACCTTGTCAAAAGCAATGTGTATAACCTTTTCACTTGAAATAATGATTTTTGCTCCAGCAGTTTCCAATTCGGTTTTGTGTTTTGAAAGAATGGGAAGTTCGAGATCATTTAATGAAACAACTGCTGTAATATCGTGTTCACTAATGATACGTTTAAGTGCTTCAATATAGTTACTATCGTAGATACTTGGTACTAAAATGGCGAGATCGGCATCAACCATAGCAGGAGCAGTAAGATTCATGTCTGCAGTGATAACGCGACCTTCACCTTTCATAGCCTCTTTAAAATAATTAATTAAATAGTTACGTCGTCCTGCACAAGTGAAAAGTATATTAATTGCCATGAGCTGAGTTTTGATTGGTTTCTGTTCCTGTAAAATCTGGAACAATATCATTTTCTACACTATAAATGCCCTCTTTTTTAAAGACTTTATAAACGGTCAAAAATAGAATTTTTAGATCTAAAGCTAGCGACATGTTTTTAACATACCATACGTCATATTTAAATTTCTGTTCCCAACTAATGGCGTTTCTGCCATTGACCTGAGCCCAGCCTGTAATACCAGGTTTAATGTCATGTCGCTGTTGCTGAAAATCATTATATCGTGGTAAATATCTTATGAGTAAAGGTCTTGGGCCAATGATACTCATATCGCCTTTGATAACGTTTAGTAATTGCGGAATTTCGTCTAATGAATACTTTCTCACAAATATTCCAGTTTTGGTTAATCGTTCTGAAGGTGGTAGCAATTCACCTGTGGCATCTGTTTTATCATTCATCGTTTTAAACTTGATGATTTTAAAGATGCGTTCATTTTTCCCTGGACGCTCTTGATAGAAAAAGGCTTTTCCTTGGTTTTTTGATAGTAAAACCAACCAAGTAATCGCAAATATTGGAAACAGTAAGACAAGTCCAATACTAGCGGCTAGGATGTCAAAAAGGGGTTTTATAATTCTTCTATACATCGCCATCAATTTAGACTTTTATAATAGTTTAAAAGTTCGTTCCATACAAATTCCTGTTCGTAACGTTCTACAATCTTTGACCTCGTATGTTGTATCATGGCGTTTCTTTTTTCAGGATAATTTATCATGAATTGCATGGCGTTTTCTAGTGCTTTCTCATCTTTTACCGGAATTATGAGTCCGTTAACTTTATGTTCAATCACTTCATTACAGCCATTGATATTAGAAACAATACACGGTAAATTCATACAGCTACATTGCAATACAACATTTGGAAAACCTTCTCTATAACTTGGAAAAGTCAACACATCTGAAATAGCGACATATGGTCTTATATCTTTTTGCACACCTACTGCCAAAATACGATTATTATCTTTAATTATGGTTTCAGTTCCTGGTGATAGCGGGTCTAAATGATTTTCACTTGGACCAACCAATATCAGCTTGCAATTAAGCTCTTTCTTTGAGAGGTTATTAAATGCATTTACTAATTCGCTGATTCCCTTATCTTTTACAATTCTACCAATAAATATAAATACAATATCGTCTTTAGTAATCCCGAGCTCTTTTTTGAGTTGTTCTTTTTCTGCTTCGGAAACTAAACGAGTATCATAATGTTTGGTATCGATTCCATTGGAACTGCCATGACCTATAACCAATAATTTTTCGGGTTTAGCGTAGTTGTTATCAATGATGATTTGTTTTAACCCGTAGGAGTTAGGTAAAATCATTGTAGCACAGTTATAGGTCAATTTTTCAACGGTATCCAGGAGTTTACGTTTATTGCCTTTGGCCTCGAGTAGAGGTAACCCTGCTATGGTATGCAATCGATGAGGAACTTTCGCCAGTCTTGCGGCAAGCATTCCTAAAGTTCCAGCTTTTGGTGTATGTGTATGTACAATGAAAGGTTTTTCAGCTTTAAAAAATTTATAGAGCTTATATGTGGCCATCAAATCTTTAAAAGGTGTAATGGTTCTTGTCATTTGGATTACATGCGTCTTAATGCCTTCATTTTGTCTTACTTCGGTTAATGCATCTCCATCTCCAGAGACACCAATCACTTCATAATGCCGACTCATAAAACGCGATTGCCCTTTTAAAAGTGTTCTTAAAGAGGAGGGAACCGTTGTTATGCGAATGAGTTTTTGCATTCTAGTCGTTAATTTGGTTTAGCATCGTCGTTATAAAGTTATCAATAGATCTTGATTTTATGTAATCATTAAAATATAAAGTTCTATTATCATCAGTATTTTTTAATCCTTTATCAATTGCATCTTTCAAAGTGTTCACTTTGTGTGTTTCGCAAGTGATAACTCCTTTTATATTTGAAATCTCACCAGCACACATCGTACTTACGACATTGTTGTTTTGTGACATCATTTGCAACAGCACATTAGGGAAGCCTTCAATTCTTGAAGATACAACACATAGTTTAGCCTTTTTAAAAATAGGATATACATTTTTCACATAACCATATAAGATAACGCGCTGTTGTAAATTAAGAGAAGCTATCTGACCTATAAGCTTTTGGTGTTCATCATCTGTACCAACACCTAAAATAACAAGCTTTAAACTGGTGTCTTCAAGTTGATTAAGAGCATCGATAAGTAAATCAAAGCCTTTTTCAGGAATAAATCGACCAGCAGCAACGAGAAAGTTATCAATTTTAAAATCAATAACCTCCTTTGATTTTGTATTAATTTCTTCAAGGTTTACAGGGTTAGAAATAACCACTACTTTATTTTTTTTCTTTAGCCAAGGTAAGGCCTCTAGAAGTTGCTGTTTCATTAACCCTGTTTGACATATAATGAGGTCTGCCTGCTTATATCCTATGACATATGCTGTTTTATAGAGTAGGAGTTTGGACCCTTTAAATCTCAAAAATATTGATGTAGATTCTCTTAGGACAAGTTTTGTGTTTTTTAAAATTTTGAGGTATTTCAGGAACCCAAGCAACCCATTAATTAAAGCTTGTGAACTAATGGCGTGTTTGATGTGGTGTGTTTTCTTTAATGTTCTAATGTACTTAGCAGCACTAAAGAATCCCTTATATACTGAAGTATTGTCGAGATATACAATGTTGCACTTGTCTTCTAAAATTTCCCAACCGTGATGGTGTTTATTAATTAAAAATACAACAGTACAGTTTTTTCCTTGTGCAATGAAGTAATTGATAATTGTGAACAAAACTTGCTGTGCTCCACCGCCAATTAAATCATCAGGAAGTACAAAAAGCCAATCTATGGTTTGTTTTTTTTGCATCAGTTCTGAATGAGATTATTGAATACCTCTTCGTATTGTGATATGATTTGTTCTTTACTGAACTTACTTTTCACAGAAGCAATGATTTGTTGTTTATTTAGTGGATTCTTGATGAGTTCTATTAGCTTTTCTTTTAGTTCTATTTCAGTATCAACTAAAAATCCATTTACGCCTTGTTTTACAATTTCCGAAGTACCACCAAGACAATTATAAGCAATAACAGGAGTTCCTGCGGCACAGCTTTCTAAAAGCGCATTTGGAAAGCCTTCAGCATAAGAGCCTTGTATAAACACAGAACTATTATTCAGATGCTTTTCTATATCATTAGTGAAATCAATCCATGTAACACTGTCACTGAGGTGTAATGCTTCAGCTTTATCTTTAATGCGTTGTTCGTGTGGACCACTTCCAATAATGGTGTATTTGAAATCGAAATCTAACAAACTTAAAGCCTCTAAGATTCTGCAATGACCTTTTTCATTATGTAAACGTCCAACCGTAATATAATGTGGCTTGTTGTTTTGAATATTAGATATTTCCGAAGAGAACACCTTTGTAATAGGGTTGTTTATGATATGAATCTTATTTGCAGTTTTTGGGCGTAATTCTACTAACTCGTCTGCCATATCTTTAGACTGGCAAATTATAGCATCTAATAATTTATAACTTATGGTGTTAAGTGTCTTGGCTCCAAAAGGCAGTGAAGCATTATGATATTGTATAGTAATCTTTTTGATATTTGCTTCTCTTGCGACAAATTTTATCTTTCTAAACCATAACGATTGAATAGTCGTTACAGCAGTTAGATGCGCAATGGAAGTCATTACGATTTGTGGTTTGATCGACCTTAGTTTTGAGAAAATACCAGTAACACCATCTAAAACACGAGTTTTATTTAAAAAATGAGTTTCGATATGTTCTATTGAAAATGCAGCATCTTTTTCAAACCCAATAATTAAAAGACTAGGAGTGAACCTTGTAGCGTCTAGGTTTTGAGCAATAAACGATACAACGCGTTCTGCGCCTCCTGCTTTTAGCGATGGTAAAATGAATAAGATTTTGATTTTTTTCTCCATCGTTTATTTATACAATAGGAAGTCCTTTTCCATTATCGTTAAGCCATTGCTTTAACACTAACAATTTCCAAATGAGTGGATATCTATTCCAGCTGCCATCCATATGCTGTTTAATCATAAACTGAACTTTTTCTACATCAATACAAGGTATAGATTTTAATGCCTCATCGTTAAGTTCGCTCAAAACAAAGTCTTTTAAATCTTCTTTGAACCAACGCGCAAAAGGCATGGTAAAACCAGATTTTGGTCTGTTAAAAATATGTTCAGGAACCGATTGATATAACACGTCTTTTAAGATGCGTTTGGTTGTGCCCTTTTTAAATTTAAAGTCCGTTGGTAGTGAATTAGCAAAATCAACCACACGATGATCAAGGAGAGGTGCACGAGCTTCTAAAGAGAACGCCATAGTGGCTCTGTCTACTTTTGTGTTGATATCCCAATTAAGATAGGTTTTAGTATCGAAATCACTTACACGTTCAATTAGATTTTTCTTGTCGTGCATCAAATACTTTAGCTCTTCTACATCACGATTGTTATAGTCTGTTTTAATAAATGATTGATCTAGACCAGTCATGGCATTTAAATAAGCTTCATTTGAATCTTTATACTGGATGGTTTTAGCAATAACTTTTAACCTGTAATACGGAATTAAGTTTAATCCATTAGCAGACAGTTTTCTAAAGGATTGAGGCAATTTATATATTTTATTGCCCTTTCTTGCCCAATTGTATCTGTGGTATCCAATAAAACTCTCATCACCAGCATCACCAGATAATGCAACTGTAACATGTTTTTTAGTGTGTTTTGAAAGGAGCATTGAAGGTATTGCGGATGAATCTGAAAACGGCTCATCATAAAACTCATTAAAACCTTTAATGAGGTCAATTCCTTCATCATAATTACATTCAATAACATGATGATCGGTTTGTAAATGATCTGCGACTTGTTGTGCGTACTTGCTTTCATCAAATCCTTTTTCATTAAATTTAACTGAAAAGGTTTTAATTTTTGTTGAAGACGTTTCTGTTGCCTTAGCTGCAATTAATGAAGAATCAATACCTCCAGAAAGAAACACACCAACAGGTACATCTGCAAATAGACGTGTTGAAACGGCATCTTTTAAAATCTCATTGAGTTCTTGCTTGGCATCTTCATAGGATCCTTTAAATGGATGTTCATTTTTATAGTCGATATCCCAATACGGTTTTGTATTAAAATCACCAGTATTTAAATCGAAGGTAAATGTATGTCCGGCTTTAAGCTTTTTTACTTCGTTAAAAATTGATTGCGGATCAGGAATGTTTCCCCAAGCTAAGTAGTATGAAATAGCGCGCTCTGATATAGTAAGATTATCCATATGCAGTTGGATGGATGATATCTGACTTGCAAATTCAAAGTCTGTTCCGTTATGATAATAGTAAAATGGCTTTTGTCCTAGACGGTCTCTAGCTCCAAAAAATTGTTGTTTTTTTTCATCATAAATTACAAAAGCAAACATGCCATTAAAGTGATCTACACAATCTTGACCATACTCCAAATAGGCAGCACATAAAACCTCTGTATCACTAGTAGTATTGAATTTATACCCTAATTTAATGAGTGTTTCCCTTATGGATTTGAAGTTGTAAACTTCGCCATTAAAAACGATATGAATATGCTCATAGTAGGTGAATGGTTGGTCAGATCTAGGATCTAAATCTATAATTGATAACCTATTATGACCAAATATAATTTTGTGCTTGTTTTGTTCATAGAATTGCCAACCCATTTTGTCTGGACCTCTAAAAGCTGTACGCTTTAGTTTATCCTTGACTTGTTGTTCATTATATGTTAGGGTTGTTCCGTATATTCCGCACATAAATTTATTCTATTTGGATATTTTTGTTTGAAACAAAAATAGATATACTACTTGATATGTGTATTATAGTCACTAGTTATATTTAGTTATTTGGTTTTATTAAATTGTTTTTCTGTAAGTCTTGTTTTAGAAATTCTGTAAAAACCGTTGCTCCTTTCGATGAGAGATGTGTTTTGTCTTTCCAGTATGTTAGGTCCTTATTTTGTGTAAAAAACCCGGAATAGTCTTTATAAGTTACCTCAATAGATTTTAGTTTTTCAGCTAATTTCACATATTGTACCTTACATACAGGCTCATAAGTTGGTGTTGTTAGCATAATAAGGGTTTTGTTATTTTCTTCACAAAACACCTTAATGACATTGATGTATTTCCAAACTAAAGGATTTATATTCTTTTTTTTATCACAATCATAGGTTGATTCAATTTGCAAAGTATTTTTAAATTGTTCGGCTTGAGTTTCTGAAACCTCTAATGGATCAAATCCATAATAGGACTCATAATCATATTTTGGAGAAATATAGTTTTTTACAATACCAAGAGCCTTTCCGTTATAGTCTAATGACCATAAGAAATATTGAAGAACATTATCTTGATTTATGTCTTTAATGTCCTCTTTAACAGTTCTATTTCTATTGTATTTTGTAATGAGACCTTTTATATCAGATCCATCATAATCATCAATAAATAGTTTATTTGGGTCAATATTAAGAATGACTGTTTGGTCTTTGCCTTTTGGTAATAACTTAATTAATGTCGCGGCATAGGCAATGGAACTGCCATCCATTCCCATATTATAGCTTGAAATATTCAATTTTTTTACATCAATGTGATGATTAGATCGTGAGGTACCAAATGCAATTAAATTTATGGAATCCTTTTGACTTAGAAACTGGTTTAATTTACCAATGGATTGTCCGGTCATCACATTGTCACTAATTTTATTCAGCACCAAATAAACGACCTTATCTATACCATAGGTTAGTAATAAAATAATAAGAACAAGTTTAAGTGTCGATTTCATTAGTTTAATCTCATATTAAAATTGAAAGTAAATAAAATTATTAGATGTAGAGTAAAATAAAGCAAGAAGGATAATAACTATTGACACAAAAACGGCGAGGGAGCTAGTTTTAATAGTGCTTCCATAATATTCTAAAGCTACTTTTCTTCGGAAAATGAACACATCGAAACTTAGTCCTAATGCTAACATAAGTAAGGCAATAGTAACCGTATTAATATTTCCAATGAAGGGCATGGTATAATCAAAACTAAAAATGCGTTTCATGATTAGTGTTGCAGAAGATAAATCTTGAGCTCTAAAAAACACCCATGACAATAACACCACTAAAAACGTCCAAAGGGTACCTAAAACATTAAAGTTTTTAATTTTTAGTTTTGAAAAGGTGTATTTTTCTATGGCTAGAGCAACACCGTGAATTGCTCCCCAAATGACAAAGTTCCAAGAGCTTCCGTGCCATAATCCACCAATTAACATTGTTATTAAAAGGTTTCGGTAGGTAATTTTAATACCTTTTCTATTTCCGCCTAAAGAAATGTAGAGATAATCTTTAAGCCAAGAAGACAAGGAGATATGCCATCGACGCCAAAATTCTGTAATAGATTTTGAGAAGTATGGAAAATTGAAATTTTGGTTAAAGTTAAAACCTAAAAGCTTTGCAGTACCAATTGCAATGTCTGAGTATCCTGAGAAATCATAATAGATTTGAAATGCATAAAAAACAGTAGCGAGCAATAGACTTGAACCATTATGTAACTCCGGACTGCCATAGACCGTATCTACATAAATTGCTAAATTATCTGCAATTACAATTTTTCTAAATAGTCCAACAATAATTTGAAAAATGCCATCCTTAAATTGCGATGATTTAAAAACACGTTTATTTTTTATCTGCGGAATTAAATTAGATGCACGTTCAATAGGACCAGCAACTAATTGAGGAAATAAGCTCACATAGGTAAAGAAAACAACAAGGTTTTGTGTTGGCTTAATATTTTTTCTATAGATATCGATGGTATAGCTAAGCGTTTGAAACGTATAAAAGCTTATACCAACAGGTAGGATAATATTTAAGGTTAAATCATCCACCTGCCATCCTAAAGTTGACATGGCTTGAGAAAAAGAATCTGCGAAAAAGTTATAGTATTTAAAAATAGCTAACAAGCCTAAGTTCGATACTAGACTTAAAAGAAGCCATCGTTTTCTTTGCTTCTTAGTTGTTGAATTTTCAATTTTTAAGCCAGCGATATAATCTATAAAAGAGCTATATACGATAAGTGATAAGAATCGCCAATCCCACCAGCCATAAAATACATAGCTAGAAATGAGCAGTAAAATATTTTGCTTAGAAACACTATTCTTTAACATCCAATATATAGCAAATACTACTGGAAAAAAGATTAAAAAATCAATGGAGTTGAATAGCATTTATAGTGATCTTAAAATTGAAACATCTTCTGCATCATCAGCTACTCCAATAGTATTGGATTTGTCACCCAATCTTACTAAGAGCAAAATAGAAATAAAAATCAAGATTTCATTCGCGAAATAATTATGTGTTACCACTAATATTCCCATTACTGAAACTGCAACTAAAGTTAAATGAACATCAGATTCGCTATACTTTAAGGTTGTTCCGTATATGCCACACATAAATAAATTATTTTTATATTGTTTCTAATTCAGGTTTAGCATCGTTAGCCGGTTTGCTTAAATACCATGATAGCCATATCAAGAAAAATAATAACAGATAATTATCATAAAAATTATGAGACACAAAAATATATGAACACATTACTAAACTTAATAGACCAGCGAACAATTCTTCTTTCATCTTCTTTAACCCCAAGTAAAAAAGTCTACCAAACATTATGATCATGATAAAAAATGGAATTATTCCAGCTTCGCCTATAGTTAGCAAAATGGAATTGTGAACACCGACACTAATGCCAGTATCTCCACTCAATGAAGAGAATCCATTACCAAAGATGATATTATTTAAAATATCATCAAAAAAGTGCGACCAGGTCTCAACCCGAGAATTTTCAGATAAAACCCTTGTGCCTTGCTCAACTTGATCCCCAAGTATATTTTCTATGGCCTTAAATCGATAAGGATTTAATTGTAATAAAGAGGCTACTGCAAAAATTATTATCCCACTACCTATACCAAGGCCCAACACTTCTGCGTTTTTTCTATCAATAAAAACTGAAATAAGACTCAACAATATCCACATGAGAATAAAATAACGAGAGAAGGTGAGAAATCCAGCGAAGATAAAAATGATAAAACCAATCATTCTTAATATTCGATTTGATACTTTATAACAAAAACAAAAACCTATCAAAGCTACAAGGGCAGCTAAGTTCGGATTGAGATAAAACCCACTATACCTTCCATACATATGAGGGAAGAATACGGCATTAACAATTATACTAAGTGCTCCTACAAGTAAAAAATAGAAGAGATAGTTTGGTTTGCATCGTGTTACTAACTCACTCATTCCAACTATAAAAACAATAAACTTAAGGAACTTGAAAATAAAATAATCAAAATCTCCAGAATAGGCTAATCCTGAAATTAAGTAATATGTAATTCCTAAAAATATAAGGGTAAAATAAGGTTTAACTTTAGGTGCTAAAAAGTAATAGCCAAGAATCATTATAAACATTAAATAGCTAGTGTAAGAGCCAGCTGTTTCTCCAGAAACTTCAAGTATAAATGTAGGTAGATACCAAATAGAGAATGTAATAACAATGAATCTTAATATTTTCATTTGAGACTATTAGAAATAATTTGGCTTAAAAATTAGGAGTAAAGAAATCAAAAATTTACCATATAGAACTCTATTTATGAGAATAATTTATTTACAGTACGCATTATAATAATTTATTGAAATATTTCATCCATGATGCCGTAATTAAGCTGATGTCCAATTTGTTACTTTTTGTTATAGCACTTTTACTTAAATTATATCTTAAATTTTCATTTGTCATGAGTCTCTTTAATTGAATTTCCAACATCTTTTGATTATCAACCTCAATTAATAGTCCATTAATTTCGTTTTCTATTAAATCTGATGGGCCGTGCGGACAATTTGTAGAAATACTTGGCATTCCAAAATATAGGGCTTCAGCCAAAGCATTTGGGTATCCTTCCGATTTTGAAGTAAAAGCAAATATACCTGCGTTGTTATAATAGTCGTGGACATTAGTAACATTCCCCAAAAAAGATACGCGATCAATTATATTATGGTCTGTGGCAATAGTTTTGTATTCTTCCATTTTATTTCCATCTCCAATTAACTGCAATTGCCAATCATTACTTTTTGAAATATTTGAAAATGCTCTTATTAATACATCTTGAGCTTTATTAGAGTCAAGCCTTCCTACAGTTAATATCGTCTTATTTCTTGCGTTTTTTTCTCTAATAATTCTTTTAGACGCTAAAACTGATGCAATTGGGTTACGAATAACTACAATTTTTTTTGAAGGTAGTATTTGAGAATAAAATGCTTTGTTAGATGAGGTTTGGACAATTAAATAATTTGCGTATTTATAGGTGAAATTTCTTAATGTCTTCCAAAATTTGTTAGGAGGGTTGGCTACCGGATTATTACGTTCACTAATTATTGATGGTATATTATTTAATTTGGCAGATAGTATTGTAAGAACGTTAACAGAAGTGGTAAAACCAATCAGGAGGTCGATAGATTCTAGCTTTATAAGGTTAGTTATTTTTTTTATAATATATATGTTGTTATTAATGGCACTAATCTTATTTTGTTTTTCAGGAACAGTTAAATCGCAACTCAACAACTTTACTTTTGAATTTAGCTCATAAAACGAATCACATTTTATTACCGTAATTATTATCACATTGTAATTTGTGACTAATTCATTTGCTAAAGAAGTAATGACGCGCTCAGCACCTCCGGCATTTAAACTGTTAATTGTAAATCCAATTGTTTTTCTATTCGTCATTTTTTTTGAATAGTTTTTTTCTAATGATGTTATTAAAGCGATACATTAAATCTCTAAAGCCACGATTCATTAATAAGATTGGAACATAAACCATCAATGTGATAAAACTAATTTTAATTGACAATAGAAACCAATCGAAGTAATTATTGACATTCACTGTGTAGAACATCTTGACTAACCACCAAATTAATAGTAGTGAAAAAATTAACGTGAGAAATAGTTTTAAAAACCCTTTCCAATATTCCAAAACGTTTTTTTTAAAGCCATATTTAAACAAAAAATAGGGCTTCCAAAATATTACGATAACTAATAAACTTATTAGTGTTCCGAACATAATTCCCTTAATCCCCCACATCATTCCAAATATTAATGAAACGCTTAAATTTATGACTACTTCTGCAATTGGGGCCCAAACATCCCAGAATAATGCATATGCATTTTTAAAATTTTCCACCGGCGTTCTAACTTGTGATATAAAAAGATTTATGAGCATAAGTATTAAAATCCATTGATCCAAAACGTATTTCTCACCCAACCAAAGCAAAATAAATGGTTCTATTAGAAAGTAGAGATTAACACATATAAATCCACCTACTAAAAATCGAAGTGCCATCATTTCCCAAAACACTTTTCTTATATTATCATAATCATTTTCGGCGACTAGATTTCCGACTCCTGCGTTAATCCCTCCAAAAAAATTATTTATTAGTTGGGTTAGTTTTTGAAAGATAAGTTGATAATTACCAAAAAAAGCCACACTCTTTAAATTTACCAATGCAAAAATTAAAATGTGATCGGTACCACCTAGAACAAAACCTGCTATTTTATGAATAAATGTCTGTTTAATTAATTTAATAACGTCCGGATACCCCTTTATAATAGACTTATTTTGTTTGTTATTCAATATTAGCCATGGGTACTCTTTTTTTATTCTTGACCTTAATACTATTGAATATATTATTGGGAATATAAGTTCAAGTAAAATCCATAGATAATACGCTTGATAATAATAAACGAGAACAGACTGAAGTATCAGCTTAAGAATAGTAATTGATTGATAAATAGAGGAAACTACATACGATTTTTGATCAGCTTGTAAAATTACAATATGGTAATTAATAAAATAACTTAACAATGAAGATGTTAAAAAGCTAAAAAAAGCGAAATAAACAATTGTTAGATTGATAGTAGTTTCGGAGAATATAAAAGGAAGGAAAACAGAGACAACTAAGCCAAGTAAAAAAATCCCTAATCCAATTTTTTTGTATAAATAGCCTATAAGTGCTATTATATTGTTTATCTCTTTTTTGTTATTTTGAAATAAGGGTCCGTAAAGTGTAACTCCTATAGCTGTACCTATACCTAATTCTGCTAAGTTTAAAAAACCTAAAATACTTTGTAATGTTGAGGTAAGTCCAATAAATTCATCACCTAGGCCTTCTAGAAATATTTTTCGAGAAAAAAAATGGATAAAGAGTGTAATGCTATAAAAGAAAACACCAACTCTCGCATTCTTAATTGTTTTTTTTATTCTGGACATATCAAGGCAAATATATTGAAATACAACACCTTATCGTTGTTTATATATTAGTAAAGAATTCAACTTAACAAATAAATTAAAAATATTTATTGGTAAAAATCTTGCTAGTCTTAGATGCAAAGGCGAATTATTATTTTTATTGTAATTTTCGTTTATTAAATTTTTAATTTTTTTTCTATGATTTAACGTACTATCAAAAGTAGAATTATAATGAAGCATTTTGTAGTTATAAAGTAAAACATCTAACAGAAAATTCCTTGCTATTTCTTTAAGCTCCTTATCGTTTTCTTCATGATACACTTTATTTTTCAAGTGTAATGCAGCATCAACAGAATCTAATACTTTAAGTTTATATTTACCCCTAGTAATGCTATCACCTGCTATGTAATAATTGTAGAACATATTTGATAGATAAATAGAGTTATTAATGTTTTTAAAAAGATCGAATGTAAAATAGACATCTTCAGAGTTTTTTCCTTCAACAAAAGAAATTTCCTGAAGTAATTTTTTATGATATAATCTGCTACAAACGGAAAAATCCTGGTTCTTAATAATTCTTTTTAATGCTTGCAATCTGTCTTCCATAACTAAGGAGCCACTTCTGTCAATACCATTATTTACTTCAGTGGTTGAAAGTAAGTCGCACTCTACAATATCTACATCATGCTTTTCCAAAATGTTTAACATAGTTTTATACATATCTGGCTCAATCCAATCATCGCTATCAACAAATCCAATATAGTTACCAGAAGCTATTTTAAGACCACTATTCCTAGCCCCACTTAAGCCCTTATTTTCTTGATGAATAACTAGTACTCTAAGGTCCATATTGGAATAGTAATCACAAATTTCACCACTACTATCTAATGACCCATCATTTATAAGTATAATCTCTAAGTTTTTATACGATTGATTAATTATACTATCAATGCATCTGTGAAGGTATTTTTCTACATTATAAACAGGTACTATGATGCTGATTTTTGGTTCCATATTAATAATATTCTGCTATATGTTGTAAATGTCTAATTGCAATTTTTGATAAATCCCCTTTCATATAAATTTAATCACGTTAAATTTTGGAATTAATTGATAGTTGTTCTTTATATATGAATATCTTATAAAGATATATCGAAATACACTTCTTAATCATGTTTTCGTACTACGAAAATAATTTTTTTTTTCTCTTCCTTAGTATTAAACTAAACTGTTTAGATTAACCGGTTTTAAATTGGTATGAAATGCATGCTTAAAGCCAACTCCTAATTTATTTCTTTACGTTGGATTTTAATTGCAAAAGAAGTTACGTATAACTATCTGATTTTGTTAATAGAGTATAGTTCAAATTATAAGAATAAAATAATTAATCAAACGGTGCTATGCTTCTTTTTTTGTTGATTTTAGTTTTTTAAGTGTATTAAGAATTGTAAGTATTTATGGCTGTTTTGGGCAGGTAGGTTCCTACAAACGTTAAAGTTAGTTATCAAAACATCCTTTATAAAGTTTAGCCCGTATATAAAACTGTTAAGAGTATTTCATCCATGTTATATTACATATTATAGGATAAATATAATTATTGTAAGTAAATATATACGATTTAATACTTTTTAACGAATAATTAGTACTTTAAACGATTTAACTAAAAAAATAATTTAGATTGCCTAGCAATTAAGCCCCAAAATTAATAGCAAATGATATCCCCAAATCTTAACTGGGATTCCTATGGAATCTCAAGAAACTCTTTTTGTTGTCTACTTATAACACTAATTTTTTGTTTTTCATTCAACAGTTATGCACAACTCGCTTTTCCAACAGCCGAAGGCTTTGGTAAAAACGCTAGTGGTGGACGAGGAGGCCAAGTAATAAAAGTTACAAATCTAAATAATTCTGGAGCAGGTAGTCTACGTGCTGCATTGTTAACTTCAGGAGCAAGAACTATAGTCTTTGAAGTAGGAGGGACGATTACCTTAACTAGCGCTATTTATATTACAGATGGAGACTTTACTCTGGCTGGACAAACAGCTCCAGGTGATGGTATATTAATTCGAGGCTCAATGGTACAAGTTGAAGATTCAAATGCTATTATAAGATACATTAGATTCAGACCTGGGTCATCTGCTGCTAATACTGCAGATGCATTAAGCATTACAGCTTGGTCGAATACTCTTGTAGAAGATGTTATTGTTGATCATTGCTCATTTAGTTGGGCTGATGATGAAAATTTCAATACTAGAGGATCAGGTTCTACTCCGGGAACTGTTCGAAATATTACTGTTCAAAATTGTATTATTTCAGAAGGTAATTATGGTATGTTAGCAGGTCCAAATACTTTTAATCAAACATTTTATAAAAATCTTTTTGCTCATAATAATGAACGAAATATTAGAAATGGTTATCCTACTGATGGAACATTTGCTTTTGAAATGATTAACAATTTGATTTATGGATATAAATGGGCTACATCTCCAAGTTTAGGTGGTAAGTTTACAGTATTAAATAATCATTATAGAGCATCTAGTCAAACATCAGTCAATGGAGCTGCTGTAGATGGTACTCCCGCAGGGCAAACAACACCATCAGAAACTTATGCATATATAGATGGTAATATTACTCCTAATGGAATACTTGAATATAGTAGTATCTTAAATCCATATATTGAAACTACACCTTATGCTGATTCAGGGGTGAATGTAATAGGTGCATCCTCAGTCGCCAATGATATTTTACCTCATGTAGGAGCTAGTTTACCTGCAAGAGATGCTGTAGATGTTAGAATAATTAATCAATACAATAACGGTAATGGTACACTAGCAAGCTCTGGTATATACCCAACAATACAAAATGGTCCTGCACCTGCAGATAGTGATGATGACGGAATGCCTGATTTTTGGGAAAACGAAAATGGATTAAATCCTAATAATGCATCAGACAGAAACATTGTACAACCAGACGGTTATACAAACCTTGAATATTATCTTAATGGATTAACACTTGAAACCTTAGGGAGTCAAGTAAGTGTCAATGCAGACAATGATGCAATTTGTGAAGGAGAAGAAGCTATTTTAACGGCTTCTGGTGCAGATTCTTATGTATGGGATTATAATGGAGAAACTTCAGCAAATATCACTGTATCTCCAACTGAAACAACCATATACACAGTTACTGGATCGCATTCTGACGGTAGTACAACACAAGATCAAATCACTATAACAGTAAATGCAATTCCATCAGCAAATGCTGGAAACGATATAGAAACATGTCAAGGTACAGCAGTGACTTTAACTGCTTCTGGAGGTACATCTTACCAATGGAGTAATGGAGCCACAACACAATCTATTACAGTCAACCCCAATACAACTAGTACATATTCGGTAGAAGTTACTGAAAATACGTGTTCTAGTACAGATCAGGTTGTTGTAACTGTAAACGAAATACCAACTGTAGATGCAGGATTAGACGAAACAATTTTTATTGGAGAAACGGTCACATTAACCGCTACAGGTGCAGACTCATATGTATGGAGTACTGGAGAGACGACACAGAGTATTACAGTAAACCCTATTCTTGACACCTCTTATTTTGTGACTGGAACAACAAATAATTGCGAGAGTACAGATTCTGTTACTGTTTTTTTGCTAGATGACAGTGTCAATGCTAATGCTGGAATTGACACAGAGATTTGTATTGGAGAATCCACTACACTTACAGCAACAGGAGGAACAACTTATCTTTGGAGCACAGGAGAAACTTCAGTGTCTATTAACGTTTCACCAACAACTACAACGGCTTACACAGTAACTGTTTTTAGTTTATCTGGTACAAATTCAGAAGAGGATAGTGTTATTGTAACCGTAAACGATATTCCGGTTGCTGATGCTGGAATTAATATTGAGATTTGCTTCGGAAATTCAACAACTTTAACAGCTTCTGGAGGTTCATCATACCTTTGGAGCACGGGAGAAATAACGCAAACTATAATAGTTAATCCAAATACAACCACAACTTATACAGTTGAAGTTTTTGAAAACAACTGTTCAAACACAGACGATATTGTTGTTACAGTCAATGCATTGCCAACAACAGATGCAGGAAGTAATGTTACTATTACTACAGGGGAATCAACAACACTAATAGCTACTGGAGCAGACACCTATTTATGGAGTACAGGTGAATCAACGCCAAGTATTTCGGTATCACCAAATAGTACAACAATTTATACCGTTACCGGATTTTCAAATGGATGTGAATTTTCTGATGACGTAACTGTTTCCGTAGGAACAGAAACGATCACGGCAAGCGCAGGAACAGATGTTTCAATTTGTAATGGCGGAAGTACAACGTTAGCGGCTTCTGGCGGAATAACCTATTTATGGAGTACAGGAGAAACTACGGCTAACATTTCTGTAAACCCAAATGCAACAACAACATATACAGTGACGGCTTTTAATGTTTCCGAAACCGTTTCAGATGACGATTCTGTTATAGTGACCGTAAATGCATTGCCAACAACAGATGCAGGAAGTAATGTTACTATTACTACAGGGGAATCAACAACACTAATAGCTACTGG
>NZ_JBALVR010000019.1:0-22913 GCF_036960315.1 Psychroserpens sp.
AATAGCTATTATTTTCTCAGTTTTCTAAAGTCCGAATGAATGTATAAAGTCAAGCGAAGTTTTAGGCGATTCTTGTGTCCAACTTACTTGGTCTGGGTTTTTAGTTTCATAAACTGTTTTCCAATGTTTCTTTCTATCTAAATTCATTGTTATGTATCTTTTTTTAACTTGTGGCTTACTGTCCAATTATGGGGCGTTAGGCGTTTTAAATCAGCTCCGTTTAAAACCTCTATATGTTTTATTAAATAAACACTAGTTTAAATTTACCTCAATTCGCCCAATCACCTATATTTATTGTTGACTGAAGTGTTTGATTCATCAATTTTATCCATCAAATAAATCGCATCAATCGATTCGGAATAGGCAGGAGCATCTTTCTGTTGAAATGAATTTACAAAACGTTAAATTTCGATTGGCTCCGCAAGTATTATTTCATCTTCACCAGGCATAACAGAATAAAGTACATAGGATCCCTGGGCATCTTTTTGAATCTTAAGCATGAGCTGAGTTTCTTGCTCAGTTTTTTTATTAAGGACGGTAGCTTTCCATGCCCTTGGCACATAAGTTTTTAAAGTAATTGGAACATCATAAACTTCAGGATCAAGGCCGTAGGAAATATTCACTACAATAGCTTCATCTTGTACCACGCTATTTATCACCGCATTTTTTCTTTCTCTGATATACTTTGTAACGTCAGCAAAAGTGGCCACCCACAAGTGATCTTTCCGTTCATTTATATAGTTGAAATACTCTTCCAGTTCCGCTCCGGTTTTGGATTCCCAGCCAATACCGTCTATTCCATGAAACACGAGTACTAACCAGATATTATCATGTGCCATGCAGGTGTCTACCCACGATTTCATTACTTCCATAGAGACATTAGTAAGCGGGCCTCTTTGCCATTGTACGTATTCTTTTTCTGATTCACCAGGTTGTCTTTTACTAGATCTGTTGAGTTCATCAAGATAAGATTCTGGCATTCGGTTTCGCAGCGCTGGATATATTTTCTGTGCATATTCCATCACACGCTCGTTTTCTGTGCCATAAGGACACTCGGCAGAAAAGGTATATTTCTCCCCCAAAAAATGCTGAATGTCTGCTTTACTTTGTTCTAGCTCATACAATAGATTATCCTCGTCCAATACAGCTAATCGGGCATGAGTTACGGTATGACTGGCGATTTCATGACCTTCGGCAGCGAATCTTTTGTAATCTGCCCAGGTAGTGGTGTCAACAGCATTGTTATGAAAAACAACGTCATCCGTATTCTTCAAATAACCGTTTCTAATTTGTTCATAGCCTTCATCTATGAGTTCATAAGCTTCAGTAATCTTCCCAGATTCAAAAAGGGAACCTGCATTCGAATGGTATTCAACAGCTTCACTCGTACCGGTATAGGCAATCAAAGAGGCCCTTTCAAAAAAGTTATCCTGGTTAGTTTTACTGGAAGCGGTTTCCTTAATTATTTCATCAGCTGGCCTTCCGATAAATTGGCCCTTGCCTGATCCATTTACTTTTCCTGTAATGATATAAAATGTGCCCGGTAAGCCTATTTTGTTCATAATCGGCCTGGCCACTGTAAGTTGATTGATGATGCCGTCATCATAAGTTATTGATATGGCCGATTGCTTATCTCCAGGCCATTTGGTTATAAACGTGTGGCCTACGTTTTCTTCCATTTTGGTAGTACAGGAGAGAAAAAATAATACTATTCCGAAGAGGGCAATTCTATTTTTCATAATATATGGTGTTGATTTGCACTTTGCAGTATTTCATGTTTTTATTTTTTTAATGTAAGCCAACATGTTCGTGTATGGTTAGTTGCGTTGGCTAGGTCTAAATTAGTCAAAGAAAACGAACCAGAGTAAAATCCGTAGGATTTTCAGAGTACAGACAGAACGAGTAATTAATTATACATTTTGTTGTAGCATGTTTCTCCTTATTCTGGGTTATTCTTAAATCTTTTTTAGCACATTTTTCCCAGTAATTGCCATTGAAGATAATATGCCAGAGAAAAGTGCGCCTCCAACTCCAGCAGTTACAATATCTTGTCCTGTTAAATAAAAGTTTTTGATAGGTGTTTTTGGTTTTAAAAAGGGTTGTCTATATCGAGAAGGACTGTGGTCTAAACCATAAATCTCACCTTTACCATAATTTACAAAATGTTGCGTTGTAAGCGGTGTAGATAATTCGTAACAATTTACTTTTCCTTCTACTTGTGGTAATTGTTTATAAACTTCTTTTAATAATCGCTGTGCAATTTCTTCTTTTTTAGCTTCATAATCTTTACCTCTTTTTTTCCATGGTGTACCTTCCCATTTTTCGAATGTTTCGTATGGAACTAATGTAATTACATCAATAGTGCTTTTGTCAGGATAGCGATTGGACCAATCAGGATCCTTTGCAGATGGAAAAGAAAGATATACTAATGGAAATGGTCTAGAGATATCTTCTAAATAGTTGTTAATACAGGTATCATGGTCTCCATCTTTAGGGTAAACCCAATAATTGGTTTTTGGTATACCAAGTTCTTCAGGTGTTCCTTCCAAACCAATATATAAACTAGCATGTGCCACAGATCGGTTAACTTTTTTTAACTGCTCCTTTAAAAAGTGTTTCTTTATTGTCTTTAATGGTAATAACTTGTTATACGTTGTCATTATTCCTGCATTACTAACAATGTTTGCTGCTCGAAATAGTTTTCCATCTTTCATACGTACACCAACAGCCGTATTTTTTTCAATAATTACTTCTTCTACCTCGGCACTTACTAAAATGGTACCACCAGAAGCAGCAATTACTGGGTCAATTTTTTTTACAATTTGAGAAGATCCTCCAACAGGAAAGCTACCGCCATCAAAATAATGCCGAGCAACAGAAGCATGCATGGAAAAGCTGCTTTGTTTTGGAGGTAAACCATAATCGCCATACTGAGCAGTTAATACTTTTATTAGAGTTTCGTTAGTTGTTAATGAACTTAGAACTTCATAGGTTGTTTTGTCTGAGTATTTGTAAAATGGTCTTTTAAGAAACTTACCGAACAATGTATTCCATAAAGGTGAAATGCCTTTACTTATATAATAGTTTTTACTTGTTTTTACAGCTTTAAAAACTAAATCAACGTAGGTTTTAATTGCTTGTTCTTCCTCTGGGAAATAAGCAACCATTTGTTTTTTGAAATTTTTAACTCCTTTCAGAAAATCATAATGCTCATCTCCTATAATCACACGATCATATACATCGCCCATATCTGCCCATTTTAATTCACCATTTGTGATATAATCAAACAGTTTTTTTAAGAGACTAGTTTCGCGTTGCATTTCTCCTATATAATGTATTCCAACATCCCATTCGTAACCTTTACGTTTAAAGATGTGTGTAAAGCCACCAGGAGTATAGTGCTTTTCTAAGACTAGTACTTTCTGACCTTCTTTTGCTAAAATTGCCGCAGTGGCAAGTCCGCCCATTCCTGAGCCTATAACAATAGTATCATATTTTTCTTGTAGTAACGGCCTCTTTTTATAGGATTGAATCATTTGGTGTTTTCTAACGCGTTAGAACGGTTTGTGTATGGTTAGTTGCGTGTTTGCGTGCGAGGATTTTGCGCAGGAAAATCAGACGTAGTAAACTTGAAACTACCTTTGGTTAAGCCCAAAATTGAGCAATTATTTTTATACATCTTAAGTTTGATTCTCAGTAAATTGTTGATATAACTAGAAAGAACAAAAGAGAGAATTATTACTTAGACGCTTTTTCCGAAAAATCAGTAAAGGTTTTTCCATCGAAACGATACAAGCCTGTATTGCTTGTTCCTATCCAAATATTTCCTGCTTTATCCTCTACCATACACCAAACTATAGAATCACCCAAACCATCTTGGGTAAAATTTGTACATGATTTCCCATCATAACGCCATATACCTCCAACGCCTCCAAATCTACTCATCTTTCCAGTGAACCAAATATTTCCTGCTTTATCTTCTAATATTGGGCCAAATCCAACTTTTCCTTTAAGACAAATTGTTCCAACTTTCTCTTCTACAATTGGACTAAATCCAATATTCTCTGTAAAATCGGTAAAAGTTTTTCCATCAAAACGAAAATAACCGTATTTTCTTCCCGAGAACCAAATGTTTCCCGTTTTATCTTCTAAAGTATATGGCACCCAGGCATCACCATTGGGTTTATAACTGGTTATGAATTTTCCATCGTAACGGCAAACACCTTCTCCGCCTCCCATTCCCGAACAGAACCAGATGTTTCCGTTTTTATCTTCTAACATTCGTTCAACCGATTTAAGTTGCAGATCATTCTTATTTACAATGCTATCATTATTTAGAAAAGCAGAAAACAAGTTCTTTTTATAAATATAAACTCCTTTATTAGTGCCAAACCAAAGTGTTCCATTTTTACTTTGCATCATAGCTCCTATTGTAACTCTCGAATTTGAATTGCTAGTTAGAGTGTTATTAGAATTTGTTTTTTCCAAAGGAACAGTAACAATCTCTTTACCATCAAACTTTGATAAACCATCACTGGTTCCAAACCAAATATTTCCAATATTATCTTCTAAAACAGACCAAACAGAATTATTGCTTAGACCATCTTTAATAGTAAATTGAGTGAATAATTTACCATCATAACAATAAACACCTTCCCCAGTCGTACCAAACCATAGATTTCCTTGTTTATCTTTAAGACTACAATGTACATTATCACTAAAGCGAGAACCTTGTATTTTTAAAAGATTAGGTGTTCCAATAGTAATTGTATCTGTGTTTTTTAAATCATCTGTTGATTTCGTTTTGACTTGTCCGTTACAAGAATTGTATAATACTAGTATTAGTAAACAATATATAATTTGTCTGCTAAAGAGATATTTAATCATAGTTTCATTTTAGCTTTTATATCTTTATTTGGAAGTTGATTTATTTTCGTTAACGTCACTGATGGTTGCCGATAACGTGTTCGTGTATGATTAGTTGCGGGTTTAAGCACTTAACTTAGCAAATACAAACCGAGTAAAAAATCCGAGAGAATTTTCGAAAGTAGCTGGTACTAGCAATTAATTTTATACGGTGTTGGCATTAGTTTTTTGCAAATTCAATTAACTGTTTGAAATTACCATTATCAGCTTCTCTTAAGGCTTTTATATATTGATTTCTTGTTTCGTTAGCTTTAACCATATTTGATTGATGCCAAGAAAATATTTCATTACCAAATATTGATTCCATAATAATGTCAGCCATCATTCTAGAGTGTCTTCCATTTCCATTTGGAAAACAATGAATGGATACTATACGATGTTTAAATCTTATAGCTATTTCTTCAGGCGAAAAAGTTTTGTTTTCTATCCAATATTTAGTGTCGTCAAGTAAATTTTTTAATTCAATCCCAATTTGCGTCCACGGAATTCCAATGTTCTTTTCGGTCTTTCTAAATTCGCCTGCCCATTTCCATACATCACTATACATTCTTTTGTGCAAGTTTTTAATAAACTTTTCGGTTAAAATATTTTCAGGTTTTAATTTTGAATGAATAGTCCATTCGACAGCTTTCTCAATGTTCAATTGCTCAAATTCATCTAGTTCTCCTTGAGTGGTAATTGACTTTATCTTAAGACCTTCTTTTTCTTCTTCGTCTAAAGGTGTTTGGCCGTCTTTATAATTGAATTCTAATCCCATAATGACTTTCTCATCTCTCGTTTTATTTCATCAGCAAGCTCCTTTATGGTTCTGGTTATCTTTTCATCTCCAATTCCTTGGTCCTCTAATTTCATATTTTGGTTGGTCCTTAAAACTATTTTTCGGGCCAGTTTTTCGGCCTTTACGTTGACTAGGTTTTCAATGGTCCCATCTTTTGGAATAAAACCATATACAAATTTCATATTTAAAGCATTACCAACGCCCTTTAATTTATTGAGGGTTATCTGACCTGTAGCTTCACGTTCCTCGATTTTTTGAATAGCTCCTTGAGTCAAGTCAAGTTTGGTTCCTAATTGGTCCCTCGTCATATTAAGAGTGGTTCTGATAGTATTTACCCATCCTTTTTGTGGTACCAGGACCATTCCTGCATCTTTAAAATTAGCCAGTTTTTGGTCTAGTTGTTCTATGAGTAGTTTTTTCTTGTTTCTCATTTATTAATATTTTATACATATAAGTATGTAAATTAAAATAAAAGTATACAAATAAGTATAAATAAACAAACAAAAAAAATACGTATATGTATTATTTTAAAATTTAAATCATACAAATACATATTATTAAGTTTATGTAAAAGTTTCTGTTTTAAATTACTGCTAACGTTGTTGTGTATGGTTAGTTGCGTGTTTGAGCAACTAATTCAGCAAATTCAAACCGAATAGAAAATCCGGGAGGATTTTCTTAAGTAGGCTAGAACTAGCAATAAATTATAGGCGTTGTTAGCCTTTCGTTATTTATTAGTTCTAGCAAATACACATGTTTATTGTAACAATTAGTGTAAATAGTAGTCTTATGTAAAATATGACAATTATAATTTAATGAAAATTAACAAAAATATTTTAGCTTTTCTAAGTCTAATCTTTCCACTTGTGCTTTCTGCACAGGTTGAGTCAGTATTTAATGACATTCGATTGAACCAGTCATTACAAGTTGTAGCTCAAAAATTAAGCGAAATATCTGAAAAATCAAATATCATTTCCGTTGATAAGCCGAGTTTTCCATTAGCGAATAGCAAAGAAGAACATTTAGTTTGCTCACAAGTAAAAACAGATAATGGAATAATTGATAGAGTTGTACTCACTTTTGCTGATGACAAACTTAAATATATAGAAGCAAGAGGAAATGTAGTTAAATCTTTAACTAGTAAGCTTACAGATACTGCAAGAACTTACCTTAGTTATGATGTCTATGTTACCGAAAAATTATTTTTAAAGAAAAATAATGATGTTGCTTGGATACTAACTCAAGAGGCAATGCGTAATTATTTGTTCGCTTGGGAAAATCCATATTTAGATCCAGATTATAAATTTGAAACAAAATCTAAATCCTCAAGTCAAATACCATCATTTATTAAAATGGGAGCAACCTTTGATGAGTTAAAGCCTTTATTAGAAGCTAAAAGTAAATTTACAAGTACTGAAGAATTAGATGGAACTGATTCAAATGCTCAAATTCAAATCAACTGTTTTGGCGTTGATTATTTAGGATTTCCAAGAACATTTGAAACTCGATTTGGAAATAATATTTTAAATGTAGTATGGGTATTAACTGGAAAAGGAGAAGAAGATAGAATTAGAAAAGCCTTGACTAATCAGTATGGTAAGCCTATCTATATTAATGATAATTGGGAAATATTTAATAATTGGCAAGTTGCTTTAAGAAAAGATAAGCCTGAAGTATTACTTATGGAAAAGAAAATAGGATTAGAATATAAAACCACCAGCTATTTTAAACAGTAATTTCCAACAAACTAATTCAAAGAATTTTATTGTAGTAATGTAGGGTAAACATAATGAAGGCTAACGCTAAATGTGTGAATCATAGCTTTGGCTTGCGCGTTGGTTTTGTGCGGCTATGGTTTCATACATAATGTTGTGCATTCGTGTTTTGACTATAGTAATTTACCAAGAAGGAGGTGGTATTTGCACCTTTACTTCATTAGAAAATTTTCTCCATTCCCCTAATAGTTCTTTATATTTTTCAGGTTCAGATTCTTTGAGATCATTAAGCTCTGCAAGATCTTGAGATATATTATAAAGTTTAAAATTTTCCTCAAGAAAAGGGCGCATTATATTAGTGATTTTCCAATCTCCTTTTCTGATCATTGCAAGATTATTGTGCTCCAAGCCGAATACATATTCAGAGGAATGTATTTGGTCAGACTTTCCTGATGCAAAAGGCATTAATGAATTTCCTTTGAGCGGATAAATTTCATTCCCTTCAAATTTTTCTGGATACGTTGCTTGAGCCACTTCATAAAAAGTAGGAGCAATATCCATCAAGGTTACAAACTCATCATGAATTTCATTGTTCCTTTCAATATTTGGTCCTGCAATAATCATCGGAGCATTGATCCCTCCTTCAGTTGTAAATCCTTTATAATGTCGAAACGGAGAAGATCCCGCCTCGGCCCATTGAGGGCCATACGAAATAAAGGAATTGGGCTGCCCCATGGTTTCATAATCATCATTAAAATGCTCTCTTATAAAAGGTCCAAAATTTGAATGAGAATAAAAGTCTTCAGCTGCGGCACCATTGTCAGACATAAACACGATTAATGTATTTTCGAATTGACCAATATCTTTTAAATGCTGAATTATTCTCCCAATATTATAATCAAGATTATCTACCATTCCAGCATATAATTCCATTTTTCTTGATTCTTTTTTCTTTTCATCTAATGACAAAGAATCCCATGGTATTACTTTTTCATGATTCGGGGGTAACACTGCATCTTTTGGAATCATGCCTGCATTTTTTAGACTTTCTAGGCGTCTTTCTTTTAATTTTTCATACCCATCATCATAGCGTCCTTCATATTTTTTCCAATACTTTTCGTCAACTTGTAAGGGCCAGTGTGGAGAGGTATAGGCCGCAAAGCCGAAAAATGGTTTTTCATCTGCTTGATTACTATCAATGTATTCTATTAGTTTATCCGTATAAAAATCTGTGGAATAATCTCCTTTGTTCCAAGTGGCGGGTTTGCCATCTTCGAAATATGGAGTGATTGGATCTTCTTCAAAGATCCCTTGGTCATCATAATGATTTCCAGCCCCTCGAATATTAACAAATGAGCGTTCGAAACCTTTATTAAATGGAATGGACAAAGAGTCTCTTCCAAGATGCCATTTACCTGCCATGTAGGTGTGGTAACCATTGTCTTGGAGTAATGCTGGAATTGTAACTATTCGATCTGTTAACTTTCCTTCATAGCCGAACCCGGTGTTCTGATTCGATTGTATGCCCATTCCGGCAATGTGGTTATCATTGCCCGATAGTAACATTGCTCTTGTAGGGGCACATAAAGGAGAGGTATGGAACCTACTAAATCTAATACCTAGCGCTGCCAAATTATCAATATTAGGTGTTTCGATATCGCTGCCATAGCATCCTAAATCTGCATATCCAAGATCATCCGCTACCAATAAAAGTATATTAGGGCGGAGGGCTTCTTGGTTTTTTTCTTTTGGATGAGCACATGAAATCAAAGTACCAATTACTAATAATAGTAGGAAACCTCGATTTCGAACAATCCTAATTTTATAATCAATGATTATATTTTTTCTCTTATTGATCAAAGCTATTTTCATCGCTTGTTGAATTTTATCTTATGTTAATGTACATGATGCACAACGTTTTAGCTATGAACAGTACGGGAGCAAACTAGCGTTTGCTTTCCGCCATACACATATTGAAATCTTTTGGTTTTGTTTTTTCTTTTTCTTGTCCAAAGCGAAATCCTAAAGATTGCGCGACCTCATAAAAATACGCAAACCCTGCGATTAAGCCTGAAGCCCGTATTGTTTATAGGTTGTGTTGTACGCTGGCTTTTGTCCGTTCCTTTATGAACCAAATGTAAACAGTTCTTCGCAACCGCCACTACTTGCTCTTTTAATGACAATTACTTTTCGTTCAATATTCATTATTTTTTAATTTGTAAACTTCATTAAACCGCCTGAAATAGATTTGGACTCTATTTAGCATTATAGACTTCGTCGGTTACCGGTTCCATCCATTCTACAATCCCATTTTCCGTATTGGGAATAATGTAAAGTTGCTGTAAACTAACATCAGGACTGGCGCCATGCCAATGCTTTACATTTGGCGGACATTTTACCACATCTCCTTTTTTGAGGACTTCAATCTCTTGCCCTTCAATCTGGTGGTAGCCAACTCCATCGGTAATAATCAGTATTTGTCCGGAGGGGTGGGTATGCCAATGGCTTCTTGCTTTTGGTTCAAAATAAACATTACCAACAAGTGTTGTGTGTATTGAGTCTGCTTCTACCAATCCAATATAGTAAGCGTTTCCAGTAAACCATTCTTCCGTACCTTTGTCACCTTTTGGGAAAATGGCATTCAATTCGTTTTTGTCAGATTCTTTATTTTCTTGTTTTTCAATTTTTGTATTACAGGCCTGACCTATCAATAGGAGGAGGGCAACTGCGGGTGTCATTATTTTTCTCATTTTATCTATTTTAAATTTTCTTGATGATTTTTGCAGGAGTACCTCCTACCACAACATTGTAGGGAACGTCTTTAGAAACGACCGAACCTGTGGCAACTACCCAGTTTTAGCTAATACCAATCCATGCAATCTTCTTAATGTGTATACGTTTTAGCTTGCGTGCAACGTTGCGTATATAGTGCATAGTTATCCCACAGGGTAGCTATGCACTATATATTTTGTTATGGGCTGTTTTTAATTAGAGTCTCACCTCACTAATCTGAATAATGGGTTCAATGTTTGTATAATTTGGAACATCTGCCATGAGTTTTTCAACAACTGGATTAAACGCATTTTGGAAGGATTCCATTGATTCAAAATATAAACTTCCAACAGCAATATATGTTGCTGGCGAATCAGGTGCACCTCCCGCTAGACCTCCTTCAACATCAACCTTCTTAAGACTGTCCCCAAGTAATTCTTTGGCCAACGCAAGATGTTTGTTGCAATAGTAGTCCATGTCAAACATTTTTCCATCCAAGTTCGGGTAGTACCCACTTACTTTAATCATGTCGTTTGTTTTAAAATTATTAAATATGTTCAATTGATAATATATTCATGCCTAATTGCCCATAACGTCTCGGCTATGAGTAGTTGCATGGGTTAACACTTAACTTAGCAAGTAAGCACCAAACTGAAAATCTAAGAGGATTTTCATAAGTAGGCGAGAACAAGCAATTACTTATAGCCATTGTTATACTCAGTTTTTATTTTTTAAAATGTTCAATTCTCCGAAATCAACGTCAAGTAAATTTTCTTGGTCGATGGAGAATCCTAATATTTCTCTTTTTGAATTAAAATTGAAGGTTAAAAACCCATCAGGAACACGTATGTCATACCAGTCGATTTTAAAGGTGTCAAATTGCCAATGTATCAGTTTTCCTTTGAATACTTTGGTATGAGAAAATGAAATCTCTAATTCACCTTCATTAGATTTATTTATTAATATGTCACCATACATCTTGTCAGTATATTTTCCAGAATATTCGCTAATTGCTAATGAAGGTTTTGTGTTAGCCTTTTGTAAAACTTTTTTGGATGCTTCTTTTTTTTCTTTGATTCGATTGTCCCTCCAGTCTTTCACAAAAGAATAAAAATTATCACGTAGACTATCTTCATCTTCAAGAAGTTTTTCTAGCAGTAATGCTCTCAAAATAAATGTTGCGGGTTCTTTCGATTGGTTAGTAAGTATAACAAACCCTAAGTTCAAATCCTTTATCATTACAAGTTGGGCTGACATACCGTCAATACCACCACTATGTTCAATTACCTTATGTCCGTTTACTGGTGTAAGCCACCAACCGAAACCATAGGACGAAAATTCATTATTGAAAGGACTTCCAATGGGATAAATAATTTGAGGTTTAAAAATTTCCTCGATTATAGTTGAATTAACAATCGTGTCATTTTCAAATACTCCATTATTCAGCATTAATCTCATATAATTTGACATTTCATTTGCTGACGAATAGATAAATCCTCCTGGAGCAAGATTATCTCCTTTCTCTTGAATAATCGCGATTTTTTTGTAATCTTCATTCCAAATATGCGGTTGTGCAAGGTTTTTATTAGCTTCTCTTTCTGCTGATAAGGAGGTACTATTGTTCATTTTTAGTTTATCAAATACTCTAGTTTTTAAGAAACTATCCCATGATGTTCCAGAAACTGTTTTTACTATCTCTGCAGCAACAACGTACATTACATTTTGATAAGCTGGCTTTTCTCGAAAGCCTGATACTGGTTCTAAATATTTAAGTCGCTTTATTATCTCTTCCCTCGAATAATCAGAGTGATACCAAAGTGTTCCACCACTAACATCTTTCAGACCACTTCTATGGGTAAGTAAATCTCTAATCGTGAAATTATCTGTAACATAAGGGGCGTACAATTCAAAATAAGGTAGATAATCTTTAACTTTATCATCCCAATCAATTTTGCCTTCATCAACTAAGATGCCTATCGTTAAGGCGGTAAAAGACTTAGAAATCGAACCTATTCCGAAAGTTGTGTTTTTATCAACTTTTCTTTCTTTATAAATTTCCAAGTTACCATATCCTTTGGAAAATATTATAGAATCATTCCGAACAATACCAATCGAAAGTCCCGGTATTTCATAGTCTTTTATTACTTGATGAATGAGCAAGTCAAGTGAATCTATTTGTATTTGTTGAGAGAATGAGTTGGAGTATAGGAATAAACCAATTATGGTTGAGAGGAATATTTTCATTTTTATTTTTTTAATTGAGTATAACGTTTATGTATATGGAAAGTTGCGGGTTTGCGTGCGAGAATTTTCCGAAGGAGAATCAGATATAGCAAACACGCAACTACCTTTTTTTTAGTACTTAACCGTAATTATTTTTAAACGGTGTTGTACTTAGTTATTTGTTTTTACTTACAATTATCACCCCAATAATTGAGGCTAAAACTCCACCAAATACAAAGCCAGATAAAGCGAGCATTAAAGTCCCAATAGATTCGCCACCTGTATACCCTAATGATCTACCATACTCCCATCCTCCCCAAAATCCAAGAACACAACCTAGTATTATAATTCCAAGAATAGAAAACGAATTTTTAACAACTTCTTTAGTAGAATTGGATTTTTCGCGATTAGAATCAATATCAGATTTATCTAAATCAGATTCTATATATATATTATTTGGAATTCCAATCCACAGTCCAATATAAATAATAAATCCGATGAAGAAAAATAGGGATAAGATTAACCAAATAATACGCACTAATAACACTGAAATACCAAAATAATCAGCTAAACCTGAGCAAACACCACCAAAGACTTTTTTATTGGTATTTCTATATAACTTTTTAGTAGAATTGGAATTTTTTTGTTTTAAATCAAAATCAGATTTATTGTTCGATTTTAATTCAACATGATCTTTGTCTTGGTTATTCATTTAAGGTTATGTTTAATGAAGCACAACGTGTTGTGTATGGCTAGTTGCTTTGGTTAGGTCTAAAATACTAAAGGAAACGAAATCAGATGAAAATCCGTTAGATTTTCTGAGCACACATATATTAAGCAATGAGTTATACACGTTATTAGCCTTTAGTTTTTTTCTTAATTAAGAGCATAACTTTTAAAACCCAAATTCATCTTCCTCCTGGAGGACAATGCAGTTTTAAGTAATTTGTGTATAAGGTTGACAAATGTTTATATGTTCCTTCTCCTTCTCTAATTCCATGAGTTCTATTAGGATAAGGCATAAATTGAAATTGCTTATTATATTTTATTAATTCATTAACTAATATTTCTGCATTTTGATAATGGACATTATCATCTCCAGTTCCATGTATATAAAGTAAATTTCCTTCTAGATTTTTTGCATAGGTAACGGGAGAACCTTCAATAAAGTCTTCCATATTTTCTTGAGGTAAGCCCATATAGCGCTCTTGATAAATATTGTCATAGGTTAATTGATTTGCAACTGCAGCGAGTGAAATCCCTGTTTTGTAGATTTTAGGATATCGAAACATCAAATTCAATGTTGCAGATCCTCCTCCGCTATGTCCCCAAACTGCTACCCGTTCCGAATCCACGAAATCCCACTTCAAAATTTCTTTGGCTGCCATAGCCTGATCGTTAATATTAATCACTCCAATTTTTCTGTAAATTGACTTTCTCCATGCGCGGCCTTTTGGAGCAGGAGTGCCTCTGTTATCTAACGAAATGTATATATATCCATCTTCAGCCATACTCCCATTATAATTCCTATTTCTACTCACATTATAGGTGTCTTTTACTGTGGTTCCGGCAGGTTCGGAATACACATAAAACACTACTGGGTATTTTTTATTTGGATCAAAATTTGTTGGTTTTACCATCCATCCGTCCATTTCAATATTGTCTGAAGTGGTGATGGTAAAGAACTCTGTTGTTGGTTTTTCTTCTAGCTTTTTAATGTTTTTAAGAATACTTTCTTCTTTGGTTAAAGCTTTGTGATTGGCAACGCTAATAAACTCTTTAGAATAGGGGGTAAAATGATTTGAAAAGGTATGTTCTGCATACGTACCGTTTGAAGAAAAAGAATAATCATGGCTTCCTTTTAAACTTTCTGGACTTTGCAACTCGTTTTTCCCTTTTCCATTTAATTTCGTTTTATATAAATATTTTTGCGTGGCATTATCTGGAGAAGCTAGATAATACACAAAACCTTCTTTAGAATTAATGTGCTTCAAATCGATCACATCGTATTCTCCTTTGGTAATGAGTACCTCTGGCTTTCCTTCTAAGGAAACTTGGTATAAGTGCCTCCATCCATCTTTTTCAGAAGCCCAAAGAATGCTTTTGTTTTCATTTAAAAAATTAAAATTATTGGTATAATCAATTGCATAAGAATTGCCTAGTTGAAATAAATCTACCCAAGCTTCATCCGATTCTTCATAAATACTATTTGTGGTTCCTTTTAACGCCTCTGCAATGTATAATTTGCTTTGGTTTTGTTTTCTGTTTAATTGTTGGATTAAAAGGTTGTTGGTACTTGGAATAAATTCCATTCTTACCAAATAATTTTGTGAAACATCTCCAGGAACATCCATCCAAATTGTTTTGGCATCGGAAATAGTTACAACTCCCACTTTACAAGCAGATGGAGTTTCACCTACTTTTGGGTATTCTAAGGGTACTAATTGAGAATAAATAGAGTCAGTATTGTTGATCATATAAAACTTCTTGATATTGCTTGCATCGATTTGCCAATAGGCAATAGACTTGCTATCTGGGCTCCAACGAAATCCATCTCTACAAGCAAATTCCTCCTCGTAAGCCCAATCAAAAGTTCCATTTATTAAGGAAACCGTACCATTGGTAGTTAAGGGCTTAATGTTGCCACTTGCATCCTCTTCCGCATATATATTGTTATCAGAAACATAAGCTATGGTATTTCCGTCAGGAGAAAACTTTGCAAACATGAGAGATGAAGGAGGAAGGCTTTTACCAATTTGCCTTAGCGTATTTGTTTTAAAGTTAAATACCCAATAATCTCCTTTGGTATTGAGTCTCCAAACTTTTTTAGTATTGGTAAATAATAGCACTTTTTGTTGGTCTGAAGAAAATGAAAAATGAGCAACATTTAAAGGTTCCGATGTATCTGCTGGAGTAAGTTGCTCTTTGGTTATGACTGTTTTTGTATCGTGGTTGGGTAGGGTATAGGTGAGCAATTGGTTTTTTTCTAATTTATAATAAGAACGCCCATCGTTGGTCCAATTTACTTGTGCTTCTCCATTAAAATTAAAAAATAAAAAACAAATAAACGCGAGAATTTTAAAGATGTTAAAGGATTTTTTTACGTTTTTCATCTGTTGATACTTATGGATTATTATTGTTTTTTAAAATTTATTTCAAATGCAAATCATTCATTATTTTTAGGCATAATGAAGGCTAACGACCCATGTATGTGGCGCGTGCTACCCTACATAAGTCACTACCAAAATAGCGCTTTTTGTGTTTCCCTCCAAGATTGTAAAAACTTAGCGAAGAACTTATTACAATCTAAGATGCGAAGCCTGCGGATAAAGAAGCTCCGACAAGTACTTCTAAACTATGCTATCTTGAGAAGGACAAAAAGCAGCGGACAAGTAGCACTCTTTTTCAGATACGCAGTGAAGCACATGACACATACATGATGTTAGCAGCTTTATTTTATTTCAAATTCTTTCACTAATGAAGTAATTGGAATCGCTATGACATTTTCATGTTGTAGTAAAAACAATAGGTCTTTTGTTTTTCCAATTAGCACACCATTTATCGTTTGATTGTCAGAATACTTTAAGGTTATAGGTGCCTGTTCTTTAATTATTTTCGCAGTAATTTTTCCGTAAAAATCAGCTGAAAGGTATAGGTAATAGATAAATACAATAGCAAATAAGAAAATTCTATATAAACTGAACCAACTTTTTTTATCCAAGCCAAAATTCAATATCGAATAAGATTTTGGGTATTTTCTTTTCCAAAGAAAATCAAGTTTGAAGAAGAAGAAAACAATTATAATTGTTACAGTAGAAAATAATAATATTCTGAAATCCGAAAAAGGTGCTAATAGAAAATCAAAAATATCTGCATAATCAAAAATATTAATTCCAAATTCAGAATACTTTTGAAAAGTAAAAAGCATTCCAATTCCAACTATTATAATATAAGAAATAGTAACGACCGTTTGTATTTCTTTTAAAATAAGCTCGTAAGTGTCTTTTATTAATCCTTCCTTCATTGGTTTGTTATATTGCTGCTAACCCTTAGGCTATGAATAGTTGCGGTGTTTTGTCCGAAGGACAATACAGCTGAACTTAAAGATAGCTTTTTGCGCGTGATTTCCGCTTAGGAAATCCGCAAGCAATGAATTTTAGGTTTTGTTAGGGCAAGTTTTTGTCAGTTCAGAGATACAAAAAGTTGAGACTTTATTTTCCACCCGTCTGACTCTTTAGTCCACATCGCAGAATAATTTCCATTAATTATGGAATGATTGCCTTTTTCTGGGTCATAAGCATTCCAAATCCCGTTCTCCCAAGCCAAACCTCTTTTTTCATTAACTACAATTTCTTTTGTAGTGCGTATCCAATACATTTTACTTTCTCCACCATCGAAAATATATTCAGTTAAAGCTTTTTTTCCAGATAATAATGTCCCGTTTCCTGTTGTTGTTAAAACGTCATCGGTCAAATATGAAAGAACTTTTTCATTATCGTACGACTTAAGAGCTTGATTTGAAGCATTTCTAACTGCTAATATCTGCTCTTTATTGGTTTGTGATGATAGTTCTGAAGTAAATATAAAAGCGGAAAGAAGTGTAAAAAGTAAATTTCTAGTAATTTTCATTTGCTTCAATCTTGGTGATTATTTTTCTAGCTCTTTTTTAAATTTGCCCTAACGTTTTGCCAATATAGGTAGGCGTGGTTTTCGGAGCGCGTCATTATCCACAAGGAAAAACGTGGAAACGGAGACGAAATGCCGAATACAACCACAATCCCCACGCTTACCTATATTGGCTGTTATGCCTCGTAATATTATTTATCATTTTTGTCCAAAGGATAGTTTCTAATTTCTATCGAGAAAGCTTTTGACGGATTGACACTGATTAATAATTTAAATTCATCATCTGTGAAACCATGCGATTTTAGTTCTGGATAGAGTTTCCTGAAAATATTTGTATATGGTTTGATAGTTTGATTTTCTTTTTGTGGATCATACCAACCAGAATCGTGCGAAATTAAAATTCTATCTAAAATTCCATTTCTTTTTGCAAATAATATTTTTTCAATATGTTTTTCCAACTCCCAACCTAATCCATCAAGACTTATCCAGCATCCCATCTCTGCAGCTTTAAGATAATTGTCATTATTATCTTCTGCCTGAGCATGCACCCAAATAAAAGACTCTGGTGAAACTCCCATTTCTTTAAGAATGTTCAATTGTGGCCATAAACCCAGTGCTTTTCCCGTGTGTGATGCTATAGTTAAACCTGTTTTCAAATGAGTAAGTGCAGCAGCTTTTACCAATTTTTGATGCATTGTATGTAAGGAATCAGAGTTATCAATACCAATCTTAATAAAGCCCGGTCTAATTGAAGTTCCATCAATTCCATTCTTATATTCATTAATCCACATTTGGGCAAGATCTTCTGCCGTTATTTCTTGAACATATTTAGGAATAAATTTATTATTTCGAGCCCCATAAAGACCAGTATTTGTAATAATCCTTATCCCTGTTTTATCAGCAATTTTTTCAAGAAGCAATACATCTCTTCCCAAGTAATTAGGCGTGGCGTCAACAAAATAATTTACATTAAATTCTTTAAGCTCTTCAAAATAAGGCATTACTTCTTTAATTATTGAATCATGGCTCCAACTATTGGGCTGTATACTGTCTGCTCCTATAAAATCAACCAAAATATGCTCGTGTGTTAACCATATTTGATTTGAGTCTACAGGATGAGTTCCTTTAACATCCTGTATTAATGGTTGTTGCATAGTTATTGAACATCCATAACCTATTATTACTATAAAAAATAAAGTATTAAATTTAAGTTGCTTATTCATTGATTTAAGCTTTAATTTTATATTGAAGAATCCATAAAAAGCATTCCTAAATTTAGTCAGACTGCGGCTAGTTTTTATGAGGCACAACGGTTATTATAAAAATAGTAGTCGACTGCGTTACACTTTCCTGTCAAGTTGCAAGAAAGTTGAAGCGGGCTACAGCCTTTGAATTTACTACTATCTCGACTATTATTTTCATACATTGTTGGCGGTAGTTTTTATTCTCTAACAATGATATATTTTCTCAAATCTGAACTGAGAATATCGTATAATTCCTTTTTGTTTTTTTCGTCAGTTTTAGCAAAAACAAAACCAAAAAGAGGATATATGTTAATATCTAAGGCCCTTATCAAAATAGGGTTTTCAAAATCATCAGCAAGTGCTTTATAATCAAATCTTGCAATATCAGCAGGCTTAATACCTGAATTATTATCTAAAACGATTATGCTAAATATTTTGTTTTCTTTGCCTTCGTATATAGTATCCCAATTTGGGCAAGTGTTTTCAAAATAGTATTTATAGGAATTAAGCCCCACTGTAATTCCTGATAAATCACCCGTAGTACACCAACCTCCAAAACGAAGTGGGTTAATTTCAATAGGGATTATTTTGCCCTTCTCATCAATTCTTACTTCTGCATGAGCCGGAAAATTCTTTAAATTAAGTTTATTGCCAATTGTGCTTAAAAACTGCTCCAATTCAGATTTATATTGATTGATAATTGCTTTAGAAGTCGAATATACTCTGTCGCTTGTATCTGTTCCCGATGAAAAAACGTGGTGTAAAATATTTAATATAACCACCTCACCCTTATCATTATGATAATAATCTATAGCGTATTCTTCACCTTGAATAAAATCCTCAATAATAAAGTGGGAAGTATCGAGTACATTTTTTGGAAAAATACTTTTAAGATTATGCGGCGTTATTTCTTCTTTTGCCTTAATCCAGTCGTTTTCATCATTTATAATATAGACACCAATACTTAAAAATCCGATGGATGGTTTTATGACAAACGGAAATGACAATTCCTCGGTAGCAATATTCTGAATGTTTTCTAACTTGATTTTTTGGAATTTAAATTCTGGAAATAGGGCTTTAATCTGCTCTCTGAATTTTGCCTTGTCTTTGAGGATATTGATTTGTTTTGACAATTCACTTTCCCCAAAGTGATTATCTATCCAACTGAGAACATTTTCTGAATTGGTATATATCCGCTGAGAAGGGTTATTTTTTATAGTTGCTATAGCCTCTTCTTCGCTAATCCAATTTAAGGTAGCGTCAGCCACTAATTCTTTAGCCACTTTTGTTGCAACAACTGGATAGTAATTTTCTTTTATTGTATCTATAAGAAAATCTGAAATATATGGTTTGTCTATTAGGAACATTTTTAATCTATATATGGTTTCATCCAAATTACCGCCAACGGTAGTGCTATGGTTTCGTTGTTGTGCTTAGTATTTTATTTATTGAGTATTTTTAAAAGTATCTTCAAAAATTTTTGTCCATTTCCCTTTAATCAATTGTTCTCCATATTCTTGAAAGTCTCCTTCTGGAGTTCTCCCGAAAAAAAATCTAGTTTTTTCATCTCTCCACACGATGAGTTGTCCATCTTTGTATTCCGCAGGATATCTAGCTGCGTCTTCTTTAGAAAATCGGTAATAGTAATATTTTTGATCTTTTTCATCGTAATTGATTATCGTATGGAGTTGTAAAAACTCCGTATTCAACTCAATTACCAAAATGCTCTTGTCTAAATCATAAGAGATTTTTTCATATGCAGTACCTTGTTTTGTAACAACTCCATTTTCATAAACTTTTGATGTACCAACCCACTCTCCAATCAAGAAGTTTAGTTGCTCCATCTTTTCTTGTTTTATGTTTTGGGCGAAAACTAAATTATATAGAAAAATTAGAACTATAAAATAAAAGTATTTAGAATCTTTTCGATATCTCATATTAGTTCGTTTAATATTAAGCACAACGGTTTGTGTATGAAACGTAGCGTGTTTTAAGGACCTAATTTAGCAAATACAAACCAGATAGAAAATCCACAAGGATTTTTGTAAATAGGCTTGCACGAGCAATTAATTTTATACGGTGTTAGCTGCTGTTTTTTTTGTCATTTTCTGGAATCGAAGAAGTCCATTCTTCATTTTCGAAATTTCAATTATATTCACATATATTTTAGCTTTTTTAACATAACTGAAGCCTTGGTGTAATTATTTAAGAAAGTGACATTATCAATTAGAACTATTGAACGGTAATCAAGTTTATTGATAAAAAAAATATATAAGCATTTAAACCCATATAAAATAAAGCAGGTAAAGAAAGCCATATGTTATCTTTTAATCTCATCCTGACGATAAACCCAATTAACATTAGTAAAGCAAGACCTAAAGACGAAATTATTAAAACTGGGTTAAATTCAAATCCTAAAATTAAACCAGTAGCTCCTAAAACCTGTAACAATATAGTCATCAGACCAAATTTTTCTAAACCAAACCGTTTGAATTCTTTTTTCATATAGGGTGATATGAAATATGACACACTATAAGCAAAAAAAGATAGACTAGATATTAAAATACATATTTTTAGTATGCCCATGTTTGAATTATTGTATTGATGATAATGCTATAAAAGCACATAAAATCAAAAGAATCAAAGATGGCAAATGTTTAATAAAAGGATTACTTATTTTAAAATGAAAGTATTGGGCGGCTATCATCAAAACCCCCATAAGAACAGATGGAATAAAGACTAATTATGAATACCAAATACCCACAACAAGCAATGTCGCTAAAGAGATTTTTGTTGCACCTGTAAAATTTCTAGTTATATCGCTTAATCCAAATAGATTAAATTCTTTAACAACATTGTGATACCTGATAACCCAAACATAAGCAACAGATATTTGAGATAAAATAATTAAATATTTAATATTATTTTTTCTTCGGTGGTAAAATCATGAATGCAAAAGCCACACCAAAAATAAGGGTTATTATTCCTGCAAAATAGGGTATTAAATCAGTCATTTTTTGTGTTTTTTATTAGTTTCATATATATACCAAATGCTAAAATTGAGGGAACCCATAACCCCATGAAAGCTGCGTCTGCTTTTTCTCCTTGAAAATAGAGTGCTTCAGAAAATATCAACGATAATAAAGCAGCAAGAAATAACAGTTTGTCTGCAGTTGTAAATTTTTTAAACATATTTTTTTATATTTAATTTATTGTAAAAGTATTGTTTTTTTCTTCTTCTTATCTAAGCTCTTTTAAATTGCTTATTTATATAGTTTTAACTAATCATTTTTATTCTAGAATTCAAGTTAGAATCTAAGCACTTACTGCTAACGGTCCAGTATATGAGCCGTTTTAATGGCTTATATACGTCTTAAGTTTGATTCTCATTAAATTGATAGTATAATCAGAAAGAACAAAAGAGAGAATTAAGGTTACTATATACGGTGAAGCTTTAGACTTCGACAACATTGATAATCCTCTCTCTTTTACTACTTAAATCACGTTCAGTTCTGTGAGACTTTAGATCTCGTTTTCAAGTTGTTGTGATACCAGTAGCTAGTTATTATTTATCCAATTTTATTATTTACGTTGAATTCAAAAACATCAGGTCTTGAATAATGTCCTACGACATCAAACATTCGTTTAGCTTTTATGATCTCTGTGAGATCAATATCTGCATATAAAATACCCTCTTCTGCCTCAAGCGGACCAGCTAAAAACTGTCCATTTGGAGCAATTATAGAACTGTTCCCAACATTAATCCATTCCCTTCCTTCAGGATAAAGTTTTTTAAACTCATATTCATCGGGTATATCATCCATTTTTAAAGCCATACAAGTGCTAATTACAAACAACCCTCCCTCTCTTGCTATATGTTGCATAGATTGTATCCATTTTGGGCTTTTGTCCCAAGTAGGAGATGCTAATATCTGAGTTCCAAATTCGTAGATTGCATTTCTTGCTAATGGCATAAAGTTTTCCCAGCAAATCAATCCTGCTATTTTTCCAGCTGAAGTATCATAAGAACATAAAGTGCTGCCATCTCCTTGAGACCATACAAGACGTTCTCCGCCTGTTGGTATTAACTTTCTATGTTTACCTAGAATTAAACCTTTGTCGTCTATAAAAAGTAAGCTATTAAATAAACTTGCACTACTGGTTTCAGTATTACGTTCATGCATACCAATAACAACATTAACCCCAGCTTTTTTAGCCGCTTCACAAAGCTTTTTCGTGGAATCATCAGGTACAGAAACAGCATTTTCAACAAGTTTTAAGTAAAGCTCATTTAAATCAGCTCCTTTACTGTTTGGAATAAGCCATACCCAATCAGGATAACCAGAAATAAAAGCCTCTGGAAAAACGATTAAGTTAGCACTGTTTTTACCTGCCTCTAAAATTGCTTTACAGGCCTTTTCAACCGTTTTTTCTTTGTTCAAGAATACAGGTGAGAGTTGTGCGGCAGCTACTTTTATATTATTTGTCATCTCGTTCATTCTTAAATTACCTACAACGGCTCGGCTATAAGTAGTTGCGTGGTTTAGCACTTAAATTTGCAAGTAAACACCAAGCTGAAAATTCCAATGAAATTTTCAGAATAGGCGAGAACAAGCAATTACTTATAGC
>NZ_JBALVR010000001.1:0-816626 GCF_036960315.1 Psychroserpens sp.
GTTGGGATAATTATCAAATTGACACTGATGATACTTCACCAACATATTGTACATGGGTTAATATAGGATCAGAACCTTTGGAGCCAGTAGCGACAAACTGTTGGGACAATTATCAATTTGATGCTGATGATACTTCACCAACATACTGTACATGGATTAACTTAGGATCAGAACCCTTAGAGCCAGTAGCCACAAACTGTTGGGATAATTATCAAATTGATACTGATGATACTTCACCAACATACTGTACATGGATTAATTTAGGGTCAGAACCTTTGGAGCCAGTAGCCACAAACTGTTGGGATAATTATCAAATTGATGTTGATGATACTTCACCAACATACTGTACATGGGTTAACTTAGGGTCAGAACCTTTGGAGCCAGTTGCCACAAACTGTTGGGATGATTATCAATTCAATTTAACATCTTGTGCATGGGAAAACCAAGGGTCAGAACCGACAGAACCGACAGGTTTAGAATGCTGGGAAATAACAACATTCAATAACACAACATGTTTATGGGAAGTAAGTGGTGCACAACCTTTAGAGCCAACAGCCATAAATTGTTGGGATGATTACCAATTTAACACAATAACGTGTGTATGGGAAAACCAAGGGACAGAACCTTCAGAACCAACAGGATTAATTGCTGTTTCAATCACTAGCACAGGAGCAACTATAAATTGGGATGCTTCACCACCTTTAGATTTTGACTTAAGATATCGTGAAGTAGGCAGTTCTATTTGGATTGATATTCTAGATATAACAACAAATACACAAAACTTAACGGCGCTTACACCGCTTACACAATATGTGGTTCAAGTTCGAAGTAAATGTTCAATTGAATCTCCATCAGAGTATACCACTGCAATTACATTCACGACCCTAGATACTGTACTCAACTATTGTGGTTCTGCAAGTAATAATGCGAGCGAAGAATATATTAGTCGCGTGCAATTAAATACTATAGATAATACTTCTGGATCGCAAACCTATTCAGATTTTACAAGTATTTCAACTGCGTTAACTGAAGGAGAACAGTATAACATTACAATTACACCAATTTGGACGGGAACAGTTTATAATGAAGCGTATTCGGTGTGGATTGATTTCAATAAAGATGGTGATTTTGAGGATGCAGGAGAACAGGTGTTTACTCAAGGGAATACACAGGCACCGATAATAAATGGAAGCTTTACAATTCCAACAGGTACTTCAAGACAAAAAACTAGAATGCGTATTTCTATGAAATATAATGCACTACCAACGCCTTGCGAAATCTTTAATTTTGGAGAAGTCGAAGACTATTCAGTAACGCTTTATGGTTCTGATGATTTGATTTATTCAAATAGCGCTTGGACACCTTACGCACCTTCACCTATAACAGGAACAGATAACGCCATAATTTTAGATGGAACATATAGTATAATTGATGATATTCAAATTAATAATGTAAGAGTTGATGATGGCGCTGGAATAATTATAGAAAAATCAAAATCCTTAACGGTTAATGGCGACATAGTTACTAATGATAATGTCATTTTAGAATCAGATTCAGATGAGTACGCTAGTTTAATTGTGAATAATCTTGTCATTGGAGAGGCACAATATAAGCGACATGTTAACACAACAGCGAGCTCAGGAGGCAATGATTTAATTGCTCCACCAGTTTATGGAGAGTCGTTTATAGATTTTAGGGTGGCAAATCCAAATATTTTGAGTAATTCAACCAACACATTGTTTTTGTTTGGACCATTTGATAAAATTACAGCGTCGTATCTCCTCTATACGAATACTGAGACTGCATCATTGAATGCAGGAACAGGTTATAGAACAGCATCTACAGATGCTAGTACGTTTACATTTACTGGATTAGTAGAAACAGGAAATTTAAATGCTCCTGTAGTTATATCTGGACCAGGAAATCCTGAGTGGAACTTAATTGGGAATCCGTATCCTTCATACATTAATCTATCCGATTTCTTAAGTGCCAATAACTCTAAATTTGACAGTCAACGATCTGGAGTTTATGGTTATGATGGCAATGCTTCTGATGGTTGGGTCATTTGGAATCAAGCATATTCAGATGCTAATCCAAACGCCAAAATCACACCTGGACAAGGGTTTTTAATTGCTTCTGCAACAAACCAAGCAGAGATAGAGTTTACACCTAATATGCGCTCAATCGGAAGTGATGATGACTTTATTCTTGGAAGACAGGATGGTAGTAACGCAATTTCACATTTAAAATTAGAGATGACTAGCAGTTCAAAACTGTATATGACAGATTTTTATTTTACAGAAAATGCATCATTGGGATTAGATTATAACTATGACTCAGGACTATTTGGATCAGCACCTCCATTTTCAATCTATTCTCATTTGGTTCAAGAGAATGTAGGACGTAATTATGGAGTTCAATCTATAGGGACAACTAATTTATCTGATGTTGCCATACCTCTTGGTGTTCATGTTTCCGAAGGGCAACAAGTCACAATAAGTATTTCAGAAACAACACTTTCAGAAAGCATAGAAGTCTATTTAGAAGACACGCTTACTAATACATTTACGTTGTTAAATACATTGGATTATACCTTTACTGCAAATACAAATGTTACAGGAACAGGACGCTTCTTTTTAAGATTTGCCGAAACAACGTTAAACACCTCAAATAATGAGACAAATAAAATTGAGGTTTATACAACCACACAACCAAAGATGCTTTATGTTAAAGGGCAATTATTTGAAGACACCAAATTATCAATTTTTGACTTACAAGGTAGATTGATTAAAACGATGACTTTAAGCAATAGCCAAACAACACATCGTATAGATGTATCATCAATAAACACAGGTGTTTATATAGTGTCTTTAGAGAACGATTCGCAAGAGAAGACCGAGAAAGTTGTAATCAAATAATTAGTATTGGAAATAATGACATTTTCACGATATAGATTATGAAGAAGTAAAACAGAGTAACAAAAAATAAAAGGTCCAGATATGATGTCTGGACTTTTATTTGTGATCGATAACTTAACCGAGTGTCTATTAACTAGATTATCAATACACTTACCTGGTAACTAAGAGGTTTATATAAAGGATACTATTTCTAACACATTTACGCTGCTTAATTCAAGCAATTAGAGCTTTTCAGCAGAAAGTAATAGCTCTAGAACATATCTTATTAAAGTTAAAAACTCATTATCATATAGTTAGTTTTAATAATTCACAACTTATACATGAATAATCTCATTATCATGCAGTAGCTCGTCACCACGTAGTCTCAAGAAAATCTGAGCGACGGCAATGGTGTCTTTTTCGCAATAGGTAATAATACGATCGACTTCTTTTTCTTTGTAGTATACGCGATAGACTTCACTGCCATCAATATCATCTTTTGGTGATGGGATGCCTAAAACATTAGTCAATAATTTTAAAGAGGTATAGCTTTTATAGTCGCCAAATTTCCAGAGCTCCAACGTATCGAGATGCGGAACTTCCCATGGCTTTTTTCCGAAGAGATTTAATTTATAAGGTAATTCGATGTTATGAATAATCATGCGTCTAGCGATATATGGGAAGTCAAATTCCTTTCCATTATGAGCGCAAAGTAAGTGTTTGTTTGAGCTAAAATGTGTGATCAAGAGGTTTTTGAAATCTTTCAGAATCTTAACTTCATGACCATAAAAAGAAGTGACTCTAAATGTTCTTACATCACCTTCCGTTTTAAAATACCCAACCGAAATACAGACGATTTTACCAAACTCTGCCCAAATACCTGCACGATCATAAAATTCTTCTGCAGTAAATTCATCACGTCTTTGGTATTGGGATTTATGTTCCCAAAGCTCTTGTTTCGTCTCATCTAACTCCGAAAAATGTTCGGTTTCTGGTACCGTCTCAATATCTAAAAAGAGAATATTTTCTATATTTAATTTTGTAATCATGCCTTTTCCTGTTTTATAATTAAACGTGCTTTAGGGAATTGAGATTTTTAATTGATTGGCTGGCCTAACATTTTATAAGCTTCTTCAATATACAAACTAATATCGTCAGTGAAGGTTTTTGTGCCAATATCTGGAGACTTTTGATGTCCTAGTCTTACAATAATGATGTTGTCGTTAGGTTCTACAAAGACGTATTGTCCTAAATGCCCTCGCATCATAAAAAATTGCTTATCACCAACTTTGCGTAGCCACCAACCGTAACCATATTCAGGGCTTTCAGGAAAACGAGGTTTAATAGATTTTGAGACAAAAGCAGAGTCTAGGAGTTGTTGTCCGTTCCATTTTCCGTGGTCTTTATACAGTTTTCCAAAGCGTGCAAAGTCTTTAGCATTACTCGCAATACAACAGTAGGCTTTAACTAAATCGTGGTCTTCACTATCAACTTGCCATAGAGTAGAATTTTCTGAACCTAGAGGTTTCCAGAAACTGTCTTCAAAATAATTGTATAGTTTTTTACCAGTCGCTTTTTCAATGACCATAGCAAGCATTTGTGTATCGCCACTAGCATATTTAAAGCCTTGACCAGGTTCGTCAACAACCTTTAAACCATTCATCACTTTTGCTAAGTCATCATCAAAATAAGCGCGAGTTGTTATTGACAATGGTGAATAATAAGCTTCATCCCAATTGGTTCCAGATGACATTGATGATAAATCACCTACAGTCATTTTAGCCGCTTTTCCATCGCAAAATGCAGGAAGAAAATCACAAACCGGTTGATCTAAACTTTTGATATAACCATTCAAAATAGCTTTTCCCATTAATCCAGACACATAGCTTTTCGCCATAGAAAAGGAATTAGATTTTGAATTTTCATCAAAGCCATCATAATACTTTTCAAACCAAATACTGTCATTTTTAATGATAACATATGCTATGGTTCCCCAATCTTGATTCACTTTTTCGAGTTTAGGTGTTGTAGTTGCCGAGTTATAATCTTTATGATTGCTCCATGGTTGAGACGTTGCAGCTTCAATGGCTTGATTATCAAATTCTTTGTAGTCTTCTAAATAAGCTGTGGTGTAACCTTTCAGATAAATGGTTCGTACCGCTTTGATGAGGTAATCGGTATCTGTAATGTAAAGTACAAGTATGATTAAGCCGAAAAATACAATTAGGAATTTAAGGAATTTTTTAAGGAATTTCATTGGGATATCAATTATTTGTTTGTGCTACGCTCTTTGAGTTTCTCTTTATAAAAACGTTTATCTGCTATATATAGTGTTTTATTAAAAGTAGCAATAATATTTTGTTTGCCATCAACAAGGTGCATATTTATAAATGGTAGCAGTCTTCAAAAACCGTTCTAAAAACTTGGTAACTTTGTACATTAAAATAAAGATTGTTGTTTATACGGGCTCTCATGCTCTAGTAGCCATTGTTTTCTATGCAGTCCTCCAGCATAACCAGTTAAACTACCATCACTTCCAATAATACGATGGCAAGGCACTATAATCCAAAACGGATTTTTACCATTGGCATTAGCTACAGCTCTAATAGCTTTGACGTTTCCTAGTTGTTTAGAAAGTTCTAGATATGACCTTGTTTTTCCATAAGGAATTTTTTTCAACAATTTCCAAACTGATTTCTGAAAGTCCGTGCCATGTGGATTCAATGTTAAGTCAAATTGAGTGCGAACGCCTTCAAAATATTCTTGAAGTTGAATGACACAATCTTCAAGTACTATGGGAATGATATCGGTTTCTTTTTCTTCGGAATTTAATATAGTCACTTGGGAGATACCATCATCATCACCAACAATTTTGGTAAACCCTAGGGGAGATTTGATGATACAAGTTTCCATACTTATTCGTTTTCTTCCGAAGGTTTATCGTCGAGAATTCCCAGTTTTTTAGCTCTGGCTTCCCAATTTTTTCTCGCCATATGTTGAAGGTCTGAAACATTATCACTTTCGTCCATAATCTCAAGACCAAGTAAGGTTTCTATCACATCTTCCATAGTGACTAAACCACTTACAGAGCCATATTCATCAACCACTAAGGCCATATGATTTCTACTTTCTACTAATTGTTCGAATAACTTCGGAATGGGTAAGTTACGATCAACAACGATAATATGCCGTTTCAAATCGGACAGTTTTTTAGACCCATTATCTAAAGCCATTTCTTTAAAAATCTCATCCTTTAAAACAAGACCTTTAATATTGTCTGGATTATCTGAGTAAATAGGAATTCTTGAAAAACGCAAATTCATGTTTTTATTAAAAAAGTCTTCAACGGTTGTGTTTTCGTCTTCAGCTTTCATCACTGTTCTAGGTGTCATGACGTCTTTTGCGAAAACGTCCTTAAACGTCAGTAAGTTTTTTAGGATTTTGCTTTCATTTTCTTGAAAGACACCTTCTGCTTCTGCCATATCTGCCATAACGTGAAAATCTTCACGACTTAATACACTTCCATGATGTCCTTTGCCTCCAATTAATTTTGTAGTGAGCTGTAAAATCCATAGAATCCCTGTGTATTTTAATGGAGTGATTAAAAGTTTTAGGGCTTTAGTTGTAAAGTTAGCGAGTTGTTTCCAGTAGGTAGCGCCAATTGTTTTAGGGATAATTTCCGAAGCCACTAAAATTAAAATGGTCATTATAGTCGATACAACACCAACCATTAAGTCTTCTGTAAATTCAATGCCAAAAATTGATCGCGTCTTTGAACCGTATAATTCTATATAAGCCACTTTGGCCTGTACGCCAACCATAATTGCTCCAACAGTATGCGCAATCGTGTTTAGGGTTAAAATAGCAATTAAAGGTCTGTCTACATCTTTTTTTAAAGCCTCAAGTGATTCGGCATAGGCTTTACCTTCCTTTTTCTTAACATTAATAAAAGTGGGTGTTACGCTCAATAATACCGCTTCAAGAATAGAACATAAAAAAGAAAAGAAAATGGAAACGAATGCGAATAATAGAAGTAATCCCATCAGGTGGTTTTATGTTAGCTTTGTTACGAATTTACGATAATAATTTTACAACATCCTTAGCAAAATAAGAAGCAATCACATCTGCTCCAGCACGTTTAATGGCTGTGATTTGTTCTAACATCACAGCATCATGATCTAGCCAACCTTTTTGGGCTGCAGCTTTAAGCATAGCATATTCTCCAGAGACTTGATATACTGCAACAGGAACGTCGACTTCGTTTTTAATCTCACGAACAATATCTAAATAACATAAACCAGGTTTTACCATGACGATATCTGCACCTTCATCGATATCCATTTCGGTTTCTTTGATGGCTTCAAAACGATTAGCATAATCCATTTGGTAGGTTTTCTTATCCTTCGGAATGTCCTTAACATTAGCAGGAGCAGAATCTAAAGCATCACGAAAAGGGCCATAAAAAGCAGAGGCATATTTTGCCGAGTAACTCATGATACCTGTATCTGTAAATCCATCATCTTCTAAAGCCTCTCTAATACTTAAAATGCGTCCATCCATCATATCACTTGGCGCCACAAAATCGGCTCCAGCTTGAGCATGAGACAGGCTCATTTCCGCTAACACATCGACCGTATCATCATTGACGATTTTTCCGTTTTGTATAATACCGTCGTGACCATAAGATGAATAAGGATCGAGTGCGACATCTGTCATCACTAACATACCAGGGCACACATTCTTAACGGTTTTAATCGCTCGTTGCATCAGTCCGTTGGGATTCAAGGCTTCTGTGCCTTTATTATCTTTTAAGTTATCAGGCACTTTTACGAATAGTAAGACTGATTTTAAACCGAGTTTCCAGAGCTCTTTTACTTCGTTTTCTAGCAAGTCTAAACTGAAACGATAATAATTAGGCATCGAAGCGATTTCTTGCTTTATGCCTTTTCCTTCAACTATAAACAATGGAACAAGGAAATCGTTAGGTGTAATAATCGTTTCACGAACTAAGCTTCTAATTACTTCATTGGTTCTTAATCTTCGGTTTCTTCTTAATGGGAACATAATATACTATGTTTTAATTATTCATTGAGGTTTCGACAGTGCTCAACCTGACATTTACTTTACTAAACCCAATCAATTGGATGTTGTAATATGGTTATTAATCTTTCTTCTTCGCTTCCAGCTTCTGGATGATGATCATATACCCATTGCACATGAGGAGGTAAACTCATGAGTATACTTTCAATCCTTCCGTTGGTTTTTAATCCAAATAAGGTGCCTTTATCATGAACCAAATTAAATTCAACATAACGACCGCGACGAATTTCCTGCCAATTACGTTGGGCTTTTGTATACTCTAAGTTTTTTCGTTTTTCAACAATCGGAGCATAGGCATCCAGGAAACTATCGCCGACTTCAGTGACAAAATCATACCAGTTTTGCATGTTCATAGCTTCGGAAGCTTTACAATAATCAAAAAATAAACCACCAATACCACGACCTTCATTTCGGTGAGCATTGTAAAAGTATTCATCACAACGCGCTTTGTATTTTGGATAAAATTCTGTGTTATGCTTGTCGCAAGCTGTTTTACAACTCTGATGAAAATGTTTAGCATCATCTTCAAACAAATAGTAAGGGGTTAAATCTTGTCCACCACCAAACCATTGATCCACAATGTTACCATCTTGGTCATACATTTCGAAATAACGCCAATTCGCATGAACGGTTGGCACCATTGGGTTTTTAGGATGGAGTACCAGGCTTAAACCGCAGGCAAAGAAGTCGGCATCTTCAACGCCAAAATAGTTTTGCATTGCCTCTGGTAATTTACCATGAACACCAGAAACATTAACACCACCTTTTTCAAACACATTACCATTTTCAATCACGCGAGTTCTTCCACCTCCACCTTCAGGACGTTTCCATAGGTCTTCTTGAAACTTGGCTTTACCATCAATAGTTTCTAGTTTAGAAGTAATAGTGTCTTGTAATTCGTGTATGTATTTAAAGAACTGATCCTTCATTTTATACCATTGATTTATTACAATACGTTGCTTTTTCGAAATCCCTTATATTGATAGCAATAAAATCTATTGAAGGAAAAATCCGTTTCAATTGGATTACAATTTGTTGCGAAAGATTTGCTTTTTGTTCAGTAGTTCTTCCTTCCATAATGTTTGCAAAAACGTGAATAAAATCGTCTTTTTTCCCTCCAACTAAATAGTTTTCCTTAAATGGATTTAATCGTACTTTAATATCGCCTTTATCAAATAAACCAGATTTTTCTGCTGCTTCATGTACTGCTAAAAGTGTGTCTTCTGGAGCATTTAATTTCAAAATATTTTCTGAACAATCTATTACAAAATGTGGCATAATAATTTATTTATATAATTCGTATAACTCCATATCTAAAGGTTGTTCACCTGTAGGCGTGAATTCTTTTTCCAATGTTTTTTGCCATTCAAAGCTATTATTCAAAGCTACTTTCACACTTGGTAGATTGTCTTTATGGGCTATGATTTGAAGCGTTTCTATATCTAAATCATTAAACGCATGTTTTGATAGCGCATTAATGGATTTAGAAGCTAAACCTTGACCTTTAAAGGTGTAACCGATGCAATAAGCAAACTCGCCTTGTTTTTTATTCCAGTCGAGTTCCTTTATATAAATTAGACCTACAAGTTCTCTGGTTTCAGAATGTTTTAATGTGAATAAAAATTCGTCTTTTTTCTCAAACTGCTTAATCTTTTTTTCTACAAATAGTTGTGACAGTGTAGGGTTTAAATTCTGAGCTAAAGTTCCAGGGAAGTAATGTTTAAAACGATCAGCATTTGCGACCATCAAATCACAAATTTTCCAGGCATCTCCTTCATGGATGGCATTAATTTCGAAATTATTAAACTGAAGTATCATTAGGCTAAGGTTTTATGTTCTCCAAGACGGTTTTCTTCTTTAAGAATATTCACTGTATTTAATGAAGAGGCGGTTACACTCATTGGCAATACGAGGATAACACCAATAACAGGGATTAATAAAAACAACATAAAAACAATACCATTTCCTATAGCAACACCTTTATAGCGTCTAACAAACTGAATGCTTTCTCGGTACTTGAAATGTCGTTCCAGCGTATAATCCATATTACCAAAACCCGCGTAATAGGCTTGTACTAAAAACAACAGTACGGTAGAAAATATATTAACCACTGGAATAAAATTTAGCAGTAAGATAGGAATGGTTATTAGTAACTCCTTACCTAAATTCCTCATATTTATTCTAATCCCTCTCCAAAGCTGTTCTTGAAAAGTTGTTTTTCTGTGATGATGTTTTTCTACACCTGTTAAATGTGCTTCTATTTTTTCGGAAACCGGACTCATAAATGGCGCAGATAATGCCATAATGATATGCTTGTAAAGAATTAAACCGATTGCTATGATGATGATTGCTCCAATAAAGCTTGTTATTGAAGTGAACGTTTCTTTTCCCCAATCCCAAATCCAAATTTTTGCTAAGAAGCGTCCAAGATTATCTGATAAGCCATAAGCAGACAATCCAATTAGTGTTGCTGTGACAATGCTAATGATTATAGGAATAAAAAAGTATTTCCAAAGTTTGAGCTTTGAGATTAATGCCAAAGAACCTGTATATGCCTGGATGCCTTTTAAAATATTCTTTATCATAACATTTCCTGCGAAGGCAGGAATCTTTAAATTATAGTATTAATTGTCTCACAATTTGCGTTAGCGATGGAGCACTTGTTGGAGCTCATCTTTGATAGCGACTTGTGAGAGCGCGACCACTAGTGGTAACGCTACAAAAAATAATTTACGCTTTATATTCTTTGACAGCATCAATAAATGCTTTCGCATGATCTAACGGAATGTTAGGTAAAATACCATGACCTAAATTTACAATATATCTGTCTTTACCAAACTCATCAATCATTTGGTGTACCATTTTTTTAATTTCTGAAGGTGGAGAAAATAATCGTGTTGGGTCAAAATTACCTTGTAAGGTGATGTTTCCACCAGTTAGATAACGCGCATTTTTAGCAGAGCACGTCCAATCTATACCTAAAGCAGACGCTCCAGATTTTGCCATCTCGTCTAATGCAAACCAGCAGCCTTTTCCGAAGGCAATTACAGGAGCATCCTCTTTTAATGCATCTATAATTTGCTGAATATATTGCCAAGAAAATTCTTGATAATCAACAGGAGATAACATGCCTCCCCAAGAATCAAAGACCTGCACTGCATCACAACCAGCTTTCACTTTTTCTTTTAAATATGCGATAGTTGTATCTGTGATTTTTTGCAATAATTGATGTGCGGCCATTGGGTTTGTAAAACAAAACTCCTTGGCTTTATCAAAGTTTTTACTGCCTTGTCCTTGCACACAATAGCACAAAATTGTCCAAGGTGATCCTGCAAAACCAATTAAAGGAATCTCATCATTCAATTTTTCTTTCGTCGCTTTGATGGCTTCATAAACGTAATTCAGTGCCACTTTTACATCAGGAACAATCACGTTATCGACATCTTTTTGAGTGCGAACTGGATTTGGTAAGTATGGACCAAAGTTTGGTTTCATTTGTACTTCAAGATTCATAGCCTGCGGAATGACCAAAATATCGCTAAACAATATCGCGGCATCCATACCATAACGACGGATCGGTTGGACAGTAATTTCACTTGCTAATTCTGGTGTTTGGCATCGTGTAAAGAAATCGTACTTGGCTTTGATTTGCATGAATTCTGGAAGGTATCTGCCCGCTTGACGCATCATCCAAACAGGTGGACGCTCAACAGTTTCTCCTTTTAACGCTCTTAAAAATAAATCGTTTTTAATCATATTAAACGTAATGTTCATTTACTAATTCAACAACACTCTCTACTGTTGGAACTTTTGCAATTCTAACATCCTCAAAATGCTTGCTTGCTTCTTTTGCTGTAGTTTCTCCTATGCAAAATGCAATTACATTGTCATCATTTTCTTGCTTATAACTTTGCACTGTTGACGGACTGTAAAACATCACACCTTTTATATTATCATTAATTTTTGCCGAATCATATTTGGTTTCGTAAGCCGTCACTTCATTAACCTCTATGTGATTTTCTTTTAAAATCTCTGGTAATTCGTCTAATCGAATATCGCTACAAAAGTAAGTCACTTCAGTGCCTTCAATATAGTCTACGAGATATTCAGCCAAAGCTTTAGAATTGTTCTCAGTGTGTTTAACCTTACCGATTTTTCGTTCTACGAGACGTTTTGTGCGTCGTCCAACACAATAGATGTTTTCAAATTGTAATTCTTGAGCTGCGAAATTCGTTAGTAAAGCTTCAACAGCATTTTTACTGGTAATGATAACATTTTTTGGCATTGGTCGTAAGACTTTAGGTGTCATACGATTCAAACTTATCTTTATGAAATCGGAACTTTCAGAAACCACATCATCATGAAACAATTGCTTCTGGTCATCAGTTAATGTTTTGGTCGAATAGATATTTACACCTTGAGACGATTTTTTAAGATTGTCCATTAAACGTTTTCCGCCTCGCTCGATAATATAATCTGCACAAAACTGAGCTAATTCATGGTGCGAACCTAAAGCTACTGTACGCTGCACTTCTATTTTTTTGGTTCCATCAAGGCTTAATAAAACACCTTGAAAGTGCACCTCTTCATCTTTTACAAAAGCTAAAGCACCAATTGGAGCAGAGCACCCACCTTCTAAACGATTTAAAAATTCACGTTCTACAGACGTAGCGATTTCGCTCTCTTCATAATTGATTTCTGCACAAATGGCACGAATCTCTTCATCACTTTCTAAGGCTGTAATCATAATAGCACCTTGACCAGGCGCAGGAATCATCCATTCTAGATTGAAACTTTCTTCAGGCTTCATGTCTAGTCGACCCAATCCAGCTGCTGCGAAAATGGCACCATTCCAATCATTGTCTTCCAATTTATCTAAACGAGAGTTTACATTACCACGCAAACCAACCATAGTATGTGTTGGGTAACGATTTAACCATTGTGCTCTGCGACGTAAGCTTCCTGTTGCAATAATGGCCTCACGTTGTGATAAAAACTCTTCGTTATCTTTAAATACTAGGCAATCTCTAACATTACCACGTTTTAAAACAGCTGCTTGAACAATACCTTTTGGTAATACTGTTGGCACATCTTTAAGAGAATGTACTGCAATGTCAACTTCTTCGTTAAGCATTGCTATGTCTAATGTTTTGGTAAAAACACCAGTAATTCCTAGTTCGTAAATAGGTTTGTCAAGAACGATATCCCCTGTGGATTTTACAGGGACGAGTTGTGTTTTATGACCTAAATGTTCGAGTTGTTGTTGTACGGTTTTGGCTTGCCATAGCGCAAGTTCGCTATCACGTGTTCCAATTCTGATTGTTTTAGACATTGTCTTTAGTCGCTTCTAGTTGAAACACTTTTTTTATGAGTTCAAGGCTGTCGTCGGTTGAAACATCATCGCCTTTTAAATGATGTGCAAAGTGATTGGTGATTTTCTGAATGATATTATTGCTAATTAATTCGGCTTGCGCTTCATTAAAATTAGTCATTTTTTTGCGCTGTGTATCTAATTCGGCAGAAGCAAAATCTGCTAATTTATGTTTTAAAGCTTTAATCGTAGGAGCAAATTTCCGTGTAGATAGCCAAGCATTGAAATCAGTTTTAATCTCTTCAATAATGGCTTCGGCAACTGGAATATGTGTTTTTCTGCGCTCTAAAGTTTCATCTGTGATTTGAGATAAATCATCTAAATGTACGAGCGTCACATTATCTAAATCGGTGACGTTTGAATTCACGTTCTTCGGAATAGACAAGTCTAAAATCAATAAAGGCTTAGTGGTTTGAATACAATGTTTGTCAACTGTTGGGTTTTGAGCTCCAGTGGCAACAATCAGAATGTCTGAAATATTGATTTCTTCTTGTAGATTTGCATAGTCTTTCACCAGGACATTGAATTTGCCAGCAACAGCTTCTGCTTTATTTTTAGTTCGATTGATTAAAGTGATGTGCTCATTCTTGGTATGCTTTACCAAATTTTCACATGTATTTCTTCCAATTTTCCCGGTTCCGAAGAGTAAAATATTGTTTTCTGAAACGTTTTTGATGTTGTTCATGATATACTGAACAGAAGCAAAAGATACAGATGTTGCACCTGATGAAATTTCAGTTTCAGTTTTAATACGCTTAGATGCTTGAATGACGGCATTGATTAAACGCTCTAAAAATGGATTAAGTAATTGGTTTTTTTTGGATAGTCTTGCACTGATTTTTAACTGACTAATGATCTCAAAATCACCAAGGATTTGACTATCTAATCCAGAACCTACTCTAAAAATATGAGAGATGGCATCTTTGTTTTTTAAAACGTAAGCGACTTTTTGAAATTCTTCAACCGTACCTTTAGTATTATCACAAAGCAATTGAATCAATTGAAAGGGATGCTCTGCAAAACCATATATTTCAGTTCGATTACAAGTGGAGGTGACCACAAGACTTTCGATACCATTTTGCTTGGCCTGATTTAATACAGCAAGTTTGGATGTATCATCTAAACTAAAATGACCACGAATTTCGGCATCAGCTTTTTTATAGCTGAGACCAATAGAATAAAATGTTGTGCCTTTCGACCTATTGTAGTGCTCCATACCTGATTTGGAAAATTACTCAAGCAAATATATTGAGGACTGTTGATAAAAAACAACGCTGGAAGAACTTTAAGTATCGTTTGTGGTTTTTTAATGGTATTTCTTAATATAATATGATAAATATCATACTTTTGTAGTGAAATCAAGGCTTTAAAACACTTTAGTTTAGAATGAATCTAAATAACAACAAAAATAATTCTGATTTTTCTGTTTCGAAAAACACCGCTAGAGGTTCGTTTGCAGAAACAAAATTGGATGACGGCTTTTTAGTACTCACGTATCGTAATGAGTCCAATGATATTCAAACGGTTGAACGGAATATTGATAATCGGTTTATTCAGTTTCACTTTTGTATCAAGGGATCTAGCGAATTTATCTTTAATAATGGTAATTACCGATTGAAAATAGAAGCCGAAAACTCGCTGTTATTATACAACCCGCAACGTGATTTGCCTATTCATTTAGAAGTGCACTCTAAGTCCTGGTTGGTTTCTATCTTGGTATCTATTAAAAAGTTTCATGGTTTGTTTTCACAAGAAGCCGATTATATTCCCTTTTTGAGTGATGAGAATAAAGATAAAAAATATTATAAAGATGGAAAGATTACACCATCTATGGCTATTGCGCTCAATCAATTGATTAATTATAATCTCAATTCATCTATCAAAACGCTTTATTTTAAAGGAAAAGCATTGGAGCTGTTGAGCTTATATTTCAATAGGAGCGAAGATGCCGATATTGAGCAATGTCCGTTTTTGGTAGACGAAACGAACGTAATTAAAATCCGTGAAGCCAAAGACATCATCATATCTAGAATGGCTGAACCACCAACCTTACAAGAACTTTCCGAAGAAATAGGATTGAGTCTTAAAAAACTAAAAGAAGGTTTCAAACAAATCTATGGCGATTCTGTGTTCAGTTTCTTGTTCGACTACAAAATGGAAGTCGCTAGAAAACTTCTAGAGGCAGGAAACCATAATGTCAATGAAGTTGGGCACAAAGTCGGTTACAGCACATCGAGTCATTTTATTTCGGCTTTTAAAAAGAAATATGGAACCACACCAAAGAAATATTTGATGGCTTTGGGTTAAATGTATATTAACAGTTTTCAATTTAATTTAGCATAAAAAATACTATCGTATTTTTGCAAAACAAACAATAAAAAGTATCCTATGAAATTTCTTAGCACAGTAGCAGTTACTTTATTAGTTACATGTTCCAGCTTTGCGCAGTCACAAGCAGAAATCACTAAACATGCCCAAGTCTATTTTGACTACATGACCAATCTAAATCTTGATAGTGTATTAGATTATATGCATCCAAAGGTATTTGAAATGGCTTCAAGAGAACAGATGAAAGCAGGAATGGAACAAATGTTTAATTCTGAAGAAATGAAAATTGAGTTTATCTCCAACGATGTAACCAGTGTTACAGATGAGAAAGAAGTAGATGGTGTTACTTATGCAGCAGTTTTTTATAATAGTGAAATGAAAATGACATTTGTTTCTGAAATGGATAAACCTGAAGAAGACAGAAAAGGGTTTTTAGAGCATATGAAAACAACCATGGATGCGCAATTTGGTGAAGGTAATGTGACTTCGGACTTAAAAACGATGTCATTAATTATCACATTGGATTCAAATATGTTTGCTATAAAAGATCCTAAATATAAAGGGTGGAAATTTATTGGGAATGATGATTCTATGAAACAATTGGTTGATACAGTAATTCCTGAAAGCATCAGAACAGAATTACTAAATGAAAAATAGGGTAGGTCTTAGCTTATTTTTATAAAAATTGCTAAAAAGAAAAGGAAACACATGAAAGGAGTCTTACTTGTTAATTTAGGTTCGCCAGAAAGCCCAGAACCAAAAGATGTTAAGAAATATTTGGGAGAATTTTTAATGGATGAACGTGTGATTGATGTTCCGCTTTGGGCAAGAACATTGCTTGTTAAAGGAATCATCTTAAACACACGCCCAAAAGCGTCAGCCGCTGCCTATAAAAAAATATGGTGGGATGAAGGTTCACCTTTAATTGTGCTTTCTGAGCGTCTTCAAAATAAAATACAAAAGCAAACTACTTTGCCGATTGCTTTAGCCATGCGCTACGGAAGTATGACCATTAAAAAAGGACTTCAGGAACTGGTAGATAAGGGCGTGGATGAGGTGTTTTTAATTCCGTTATATCCACAGTTTGCTATGGCTACAACAGAAACAATCGTAGTGCTTGCTGAAGAGATTAGACAAGCACATTTTCCGCAGATAACCATCAACGATTTAAAATCATTTTATAATAAGTCAGATTATATTGAGGTCTTATCAAATTCTATTGCCAAGCATTTAGAAGGAAAAGATTACGAGCATTTATTATTCTCATATCATGGCGTTCCAGAGCGACATATAAGAAAAAGTGACGTGACTAAATCGCACTGTAAAATCGATGGAAGTTGTTGTGCAACACCTTCTCCAGCCCATGAGTTTTGCTACAGACATCAATGTAAAGAAGTGACCAGATTAGTCGGTGAAAAACTGAACCTCAAGGAAGGTGCGTTTTCTACATCTTTCCAATCCCGTTTAGGATTTGATCCATGGTTACAACCTTACACAGATCGAACGATCGAACGTTTAGGAAAAGAAGGCATCAAAAAGTTGGCCATAGTAACTCCTGCATTTGTAAGTGATTGTCTAGAAACACTTGAAGAAATTGCTATGGAGGGCGAAGAAATTTTCCATGAAATGGGAGGAAAAGACTTTACGACAATTCCGTGTTTAAATGACGACAAAGAATTTGTAGATGTATTATCTAAATGGATTAACGAATGGGCAATGTCTGAAACCGTTGCTATTTAATGGCAAAAACCAATTCTAAAGATTTAGGAACACAACCTATAAGCAAGCTCTTAATTAAACAAGCCGTTCCTGCATCGATAGGGATCTTGGTAATGTCACTCAATATTTTGGTCGATACCATTTTTGTTGGCCAATGGATTGGGTCTACAGCTATTGCTGCCATTAACGTTGTACTTCCAGTATCGTTTTTTATTGCGGCTTTAGGAATGGCAATTGGTGTTGGTGGATCTTCTATTATTTCTCGAGCTCTAGGAGCCGAAAATAAGCCAAAAGCCCTAAAAACATTTGGGAATCAACTGACGTTAACCTTTCTGTTTACGATTACATTTGCCGTTTTCGGACTTTATTTTGTGGATTCACTCATTCCTGCCTTTGGAGGAAAAGGAAACATTTTTGAGCCAGCAAAAGAGTATTACGAAATCATTCTCTATGGCGTCCCTGTTTTAGGATTTGTTATGATGGGGAATACTGTTATTCGTGCCGAGGGAAATCCAAAATATGCCATGTATGCAATGCTTATTCCATCTATTGGAAATTTAGTATTTGATTACCTTTTTATTAATGTATTTGATTTAGGAATGGCTGGTGCTGCATGGGCAACCACTGGATCTTATATTGTATCATTCCTATTTATATTTTGGTATTTTCTATCGAAGAACTCCGAATTGAAAATCAATTTATCTCATTTCGGATTAGATAGATCCATCGTATCCGAAATTGGCTCTTTAGGGTCTGTTACCTTAGCAAGACAAGCCATCGTAAGTGTCACATTCTTATTGGTTAATAATGCGCTTTATAATTTTGGTGGTGAGACCTCTGTGACCGCTTATGCTATTGTTGGTAGAATGATGATGTTTGCATTATTTCCAGTTTTTGGAATCACACAAGGGTTTATTCCTATTGCAGGATACAATTATGGAGCCGGACAGCACCAGCGTGTTAAAGAAGTGATTTTCACAGCAATTAAATACGCAACTATTCTAGGTACTATTGTATTTATGGGTTTAATGTTCTTTCCTGAAGTGATTACAAAATGGTTTACAAATGACGTAGATGTACTGAGAATTACGCCAAATAATATGCGATGGGCATTTGCTGCTGTGCCTATTTTAGCACTACAACTTATAGGTGCTGCTTATTTTCAAGCCGTTGGAAAAGCATTACCAGCCTTATTATTAACATTGACTAGGCAAGCCATTTTCTTTATTCCACTCATGTATATCATGCCCGTATTTTTTGGAGAATTAGGGATTTGGATGTCATTTCCAATATCAGATGTTCTATCTACAATTGTAACGGCTTTCTTTTTACGTCGTGAGGTCAAGTTAAAATTGAATAAGACCACAGCATAATATTTTTTTATGCTTATTTTTAAGCTATTAATAAAACCATCCAAACAATGAGACTTATTATTACACTATTGTGTCTTTTTCTCTTCGGGAGTTTGACGCAACTAGAAGCCCAATCTTTCGATGAATCCCAATACGATGCTTTAGAGTATCGATTACTTGGTCCTTTTCGTGGTGGACGAAGCGCAGCAGTAACGGGTGTTCCAAATAAACCTAATCTGTATTACTTTGGTTCGACAGGTGGTGGTATATGGAAAACTTTAGATGGAGGACGTAGTTGGGATAATATTTCTGATGGATTTTTCGGTGGAAGTATTGGAGCAATTACAGTGTCCAAAAGTGATCCGAATGTAATGTATGTTGGTGGAGGAGAAAAAACCGTTCGTGGAAATGTATCTTCAGGATATGGTATTTGGAAAAGTGTCGATGCAGGAAAAACATGGACTTCCGCAGGCTTAAAAAACTCACGCCATGTTCCTAGAATTGCTGTTGATCCAACAGATCATAATGTCGTTTACGCAGGTGTTTTAGGAAATATTTATAAACCTACTCAAGATAGAGGTGTCTATAAAAGTGTAGATGGTGGAAAGACTTGGAAGAAAACTCTATTTGCCAATGAGCAAGCTGGAGTTGTCGACTTATTGATTGATCCAACCAACCCAAGAATTCTATATGCATCGACCTGGAGAGTACAACGTACGCCTTATAGTTTGAGTTCTGGAGGTGATGGTTCAGCACTTTGGAAAAGTACAGATAAAGGTGAGACTTGGACAGAGATTTCAACTCATAAAGGTTTTCCAGAAGGAACTTTAGGTATTATTGGCGTTACAGTTTCGCCAGTAAACAATCAACGTGTTTGGGCAATTGTAGAGAATAAAGATAAAGGCGGATTGTATCGTAGTGACGATGGAGGAGAAACTTGGAACCTGGTCAACAGCGAACGTAAATTACGACAACGCGCTTGGTATTATACGAGGCTTTATGCAGATACTAAAGATGCAGATGTGGTTTATGTATTGAATGTGCGTTATCACAAAAGTACAGATGGAGGAAAAAAGTTCAGTACTTACAATGCGCCTCATGGAGATCATCACGATTTATGGATTGCTCCAGAAGACCCTAACCGCATGATTATTGGCGATGATGGAGGTGCTCAAATCACTTACGATGGAGGCGAAACTTGGAGTTCTTATCGCAATCAGCCAACATCTCAGTTTTATCGTGTAACGACAGATAATCATTTCCCATATCGTATTTACGCAGCTCAACAAGATAATTCTACAGTTAGAATTCCGCATAGAACCGATGGCCGTTCAATTACTGAAGACGATTGGGAAGGTACAGCTGGAGGAGAATCGGCTCATATCGCTATAGATCCTGAGGATAATGACATTATTTATGGTGGAAGTTACGACGGATTCTTAACCAGAGTCAATCATAAACGCGGAACAGTTAGAGCTATTAATGTTTGGCCAGACAATCCAATGGGTCATGGCGCTGAAGGGATGAAATATCGTTTTCAGTGGAATTTTCCTATAATATTTTCAAAACATAATCCTGACCGTTTGTATACGTTTTCACAGCATGTCCATGTCACCGAAAATGAAGGTCAATCCTGGAAGATTATTAGTCCGGATTTAACCAGAAACGACCCTGAAAAATTAAAATCTTCAGGAGGACCAATTACACAAGATAATACATCGGTAGAATACTATTGTACCATTTTTGCAGCTCAAGAGTCTCCTGTGACTGAAGGTTTGCTTTGGGTTGGAAGTGACGATGGATTGATTCACGTGACGAAGGATGGCGGACAAAACTGGGAAAATGTGACGCCTAAAGGTATGCCAGAATGGATGATGATTAATAGTATAGAGCCAAGTGCTTTTGATGCAGGAACCTGTTATGTAGCAGGAACGAAATATAAAACTGGTGATTTTGCACCTTATTTATATAAAACGACAGACTACGGAAAGACATGGAAGAAAATCACAGATGGTATCAATCCTGAGCATTTTACAAGAGTATTACGAGAAGACCCAAAACGAAAAGGTTTGTTGTATGCAGGAACCGAAACGGGAATGTATATTTCGTTTAATGATGGAAAAAACTGGAAACCATTTCAGTTGAACCTTCCAATAGTACCTATTACGGATTTAGCTTTAAAAGACAATAATTTGATTGTGGCTACACAAGGGAGAAGCCTTTGGATGATTGACGATTTAACAGTTTTACATCAACTTTACGGTTCTAATTTGGAAGAGGATAAATTGTTCAAACCAAAAGACACCTACCGAATGGATGGTGGTTCTAGAAAAGGGAGTAAAACAGCAGGAACGAATCACCCTAGTGGCGTGATGACGTATTTCAATTTAAAAAGTTATGATGCGGAAAACGATGAGGTATCACTAACCTATTTTGATCCTAAAGGTGACACGATAAAGATATTTTCCACAAAAAACAAAAAGAAAGATAAATTAGAAGTGAAAAAAGGAATGAACCAGTTTGTTTGGAACATGACTTATGATGGTGCCGAAAAATTAGACGGAATGATTCTTTGGTGGGCAAGTTTGACTGGTCCTCAGGCGATTCCGGGAACCTATAAAGCGCATCTCAATGTTAATGGAACAGCAACATCCCAATCGTTTACTATTATTGCAGACCCAAGAGCAGAAAGTTCTCAGGCGGATATGCAAAAGCAGTTTGATTTTATAAAAGACATCAATAAAACTATGGATGATGCGCATAAATCCATCAAGAAAATTAGAAATATTAAAAAACAACTTTCAGCTTTTGAAACCCAATATAAGGGAGATGAAAGCTTGGAACAACTGTTAGAAGACGCAAAAAAGCTTGAAGATGAATTTACCAAGATTGAAGAAGCTTTGTATCAAACTAAAAACCGAAGTGTACAAGACCCTTTGAATTTCCCCATTCGGTTAACCAATAAATTAGGGCATTTAAATTCGTTAGTTAGTATGGGGGATTTTGCACCTACAGATCAAGACATCGTTGTTAAAAATGAATTAACCGCTAAGATTAAAGAGCAATTAGATGCGTTTAACACATTGGTTAGCGATGAAATAACTGCATTTAATAATGCATTTAATGAAAAAAAGTTAAACTATTTGTTTGTTGAAGATTGATGGAATATTACAACTACGTTAAATCACTGCATCTAATTTTTGTTATCACTTGGTTTGCAGGCTTATTTTATATTCCAAGACTATTTGTATATCAAATAGAAGCATTTCATAAGCCCTCACCTGAAAAGGAAATTCTAGGTAAGCAACTCAAATTAATGGCCAAGCGCTTGTGGAATATCATCACATGGCCTTCTGCTATTTTGGCAACGGTTTTTGCTGTTTGGTTGTTGGTGCTTCAGCCTATTTGGTTGCAGCAACCATGGATGCATGTCAAGCTCGTTTTTGTAGTAGCACTTATTTTGTATCAGCTTAAAACACATCAGTTCTACAAACAATTGCAACGCGATGAGGTCAAAAAAACCTCTAATTTTATGCGCCTTTGGAATGAAGGGGCGACCTTTATTTTATTTGCTGTTGTGTTCTTGGTGATTCTAAAAAGTGCCATTAATTGGGTATTTGGTGTTATTGGAATTCTAGTTTTAGGCGTGCTATTAATGTTAGGCTTTAAAATTTATAAAAACATAAGAGGCAAAAACCCAGATGCATAACATTGGCTTAATTATTGTTACATTTAGTGCACTACAAATTTCAAAATGAGATTAAATAAACTGTCTTTACGAGTTCGTATATTTCTAGCCATGATTTTATTGGTAATCATCGCATCTATATTAATTGCTGGTGTGACCATTTATCAATACAATGAAGAAGCTAGAGACTACCACAAGGAGCGTTTAGAGCGTAAAGAAAGAGCGATAATTAGTGATATTAACTATGTTATAAGAGAAACGACTTATCCTGTAGAAACAGTAAAAGTCCCGTTAATCTTCAAAGAAGAAATCTATAGAGTTGCAGAGATTCATGGTTTAAGAATTAACTTATACGATATAGACGGCACCTTGCTTATTACATCTAAAGCAAGCTTCACAAATGATTCTATTTCTAAATGCATTGCTACCGATGTCTTGAATGAGATTTCTAATACTGCCGAGCATCGATTTGTTGTAAAAAATAAAAAAAACGGAGAAACGTTTCAGTCGTCATATACCTATTTGTATGATACCAAGTCAAAGCCTTTGGCCATCCTTAATTTACCTTATTTAGAGAACGACGATTTTCTAAACAAAGAGCTTAGTGAGTTTTTAGAACGCTTGGCTTATGCCTATTTATTTATGATGTTAATTGCCATAATTTTGGCACTCTTACTGTCAAAATATATCACACGTACATTAAAAACAATTTCAGATAAAATCAATGAAACACGTCTTGAAAAGCGAAATAAAAAAATAGATATATCCTCATCTAGTGAAGAGATTTCCACATTGGTTAACTCCTATAACAGTATGATTGATGAGTTGGAGGAAAGTGCAGTTAAACTAGCAACCAATGAACGGGAACAAGCGTGGAGAGAAATGGCAAAGCAAGTTGCCCATGAGATTAAAAATCCATTGACACCCATGCGTCTTAGTGTACAAAGTTTTCAACGTAAGTTTGATCCAGAAGATGAGCGGATTCATCAAAAAGTAGATGAATATAGTCAGACACTCATTCAGCAAATTGATACGATGAGTTCTATAGCATCAGCGTTTTCAAATTTCGCGAAAATGCCAGCGCAACAAAACGAGACTTTAAATGTCTCAAACATCGTCAAATTAGGTTTAGATATTTTTAGCGAAGATTATATTAGATTTTCTTCGGAAGATGATGAAATTTTCGCAAATTTTGATCGTACACAGTTAATCCGTGTCGTTACAAATTTGGTTAAAAACGGGATTCAAGCCATTCCTGATGATAGAGAAAACCCTAGAATTGAAGTTAATATTTCTTCAGAAAATGATATGGTTAACATTACAGTAGAGGATAACGGTATAGGAATTTCCGAAGAGAATAAAAGCAAAGTTTTCGAACCTAAATTTACGACCAAAACTAGCGGAATGGGATTGGGTTTAGCGATGGTGAAAAATATCGTAGAAACTTACAAAGGAAATATTACCTTTACATCTCAACAAGGTATAGGAACCACTTTTACAGTTACATTTCCGCAGAAATAATAAGACATTAATATTATGAGTTACCAAAATATTTTAAGCGATACAAGCAACGGAATTACAACAATTACAGTCAATAGACCAACAAAGCTTAATGCGTTAAATAGAGCGACAATTCAAGAACTGCATGATGCTCTTGAAGATGCTAATAAAAGCAAAGAAACGAAAGTCATCATCATCACAGGAAGTGGTGAAAAAGCGTTTGTTGCAGGTGCAGATATTAGTGAATTTGCTGATTTTGATGTCCAAAACGGAAAGAAATTGGCAGCAAAAGGTCAAGAGCTTCTATTTGATTATATTGAAAATTTATCAACGCCTGTCATTGCAGCTGTAAATGGTTTTGCTCTAGGAGGTGGTTTAGAATTAGCCATGTCTTGTCATTTTAGAATTGCTAGTGTTAATGCTAAAATGGGACTTCCTGAAGTGTCTTTGGGGGTAATTCCTGGTTATGGTGGTACACAACGTTTGCCACAATTAGTGGGTAAAGGGCGAGCTATGGAAATGGTAATGACAGCAGGAATGATTGATGCCAACAAAGCATTAGAATATGGATTGGTAAATCATGTGACTCCAGAAGGTGAACTGATGGCTTTAGCCGAAAAAATTGCAAGTAAAATCATGCGAAATTCTACGGTAGCAATAAAGGCAGCCATAAAATCGATTAATGCCAATTTTAAAGATGGTGTTAACGGTTATAAAACTGAAGTCAAACAATTTGGTAAATGTTTTGGTACCGAAGACTTCAAGGAAGGTACGACCGCGTTCTTACAAAAACGAAAAGCGGATTTCCCAGGAAAATAATATTCGAGTTTGTTGATAAAAGGATTAATGCATTAATATTTGATTGTTATAATTTTGTAATTTTACAAAAATTTATAATATATGTTTAAAAAATCAATTATCAAAGGTCGTGGCGCTCAACAGAATGTTCACAATCGTTTTTTTGATCTGAGTCATGAACAGCGAGATGATTTTTTAGAATATTGTGCCAAAGAAGGCGAGGAAGTCGATAAAAATAAAACACTTTATCTCCCTGTATTTCCAAAGACTATAGTCAATAAAATCAAAAGTTCAGATGTTGGTATGGCCTATTCAATGAATATGTATCAAGGTTGCGAACATGGATGTATTTATTGTTATGCCAGAAACAGTCATGAGTTTTGGGGATTTAGTGCAGGTTTAGATTTTGAACGCAGAATTTTAGTTAAAAAAGATGCACCAAGATTATTAGAAGCCTTCATTAAACGTAAAACATGGAAAGCATACCCAATTATAATGTCTGGAAACACCGATTGCTATCAGCCAGCAGAGCAACAATTTGAAATTACAAGACAATGTTTAGAGGTGTTTTTGAAATATAAACATCCTGTTGGTATTATTACAAAAAACGCATTAATTCTTCGTGATTTGGATCTCTTAAAAGCATTGGCTAAAGATAATTTAGTGGGTGTTAATGTTTCTATCACCTCTTTATCTGAAGCCACAAGACGTATACTGGAACCAAGAACAGCAACAATAAAAAAACGTTTAGAAACAGTAAGGGTTTTAAGTGAAAACGGAATTCCTGTAAATGTCATGTTGGCTCCAATAATTCCATCAATAAATAGTCATGAAATATTATCATTAGCACAAGCAGCTTCCGAAGCAGGCGCATTAAGCATTGCTCATACCATTGTAAGATTAAATGGAGCTATAGGTGAAATTTTTTCAGATTGGATCAAGAAAGCGATGCCAGACAGAGCCGATAAAGTACTACACCAAATCGAAAACTGTCATGGAGGCACACTCAACGATTCTAGATTTGGACAACGCATGAGAGGCGAAGGACAAATAGCCAAACATATTAATGACTTGGTAAAATTAGCACGACTTAAATACTTTAAAGGCAAAGCAATGCCGAAGCTAAATACGGAACTTCACGAACCTTTCAAGGATGGACAGATGCGATTGTTTTGAGGAAATATAATCCACAAAAAAAGTCCAACATTGCTGTTGAACTTTTGTTTGCTCCTCCTCTTAGGCTCGAACTAAGGACCCTCTGATTAACAGTCAGATGCTCTAACCAACTGAGCTAAGGAGGAGTGTTGTCGCTTTTGCGAGCGCAAATATATACTATTTTTTAAGTTTAAAAAAAGATTTTTAATTTTTTTTTTAAATTAAAATGTATAATAAAATCTCTTTTTAAATTAACCGGAAAAAGCTTTAAATATATCATTTCCATTAGCAAAAAGAACAAGTGCAATAAGGATGATAAATCCTACTAATTGCGAACGCTCTAAAAATTTCTCGCTAGGTTTACGTCCAGATACCATTTCAAATAATAAAAACATCACATGACCACCATCTAAAGCAGGAATAGGTAATAAGTTAAGTACACCTAACATGATAGATAAAAAGGCAGTAATTCTCCAAAAGTCTTCCCATACCCAAGTGTCTGAAAAAATGTCGAAAATCGCTTTAAACCCTCCAACACCTTTGTATGCTCCAGTGCTTGGTGTGAAAATCTTTCCTAATTGATCCCAATAGCTAAAGACTGTTTCAACAAACTTATCTTTACCTCCACCAAAACTTTCAAGAAACGTATATTCTTTTAACGTTAAATTATAATAACCTAACTCATCAAATCGCTTTCTGCTTATAGCAGGGAATATTCCAATTTTTCCTTCGCTATTGACTTTTAATTCTCTAACGATAGTATCGTTATCTCTTAAAAAAGTTGAAGTGATTGTTTGATTTTTATAATTTAATAGTGTTGGTCCCAACTCATCAAAATATCGTACGTTCTTGTTATCAACAGATAATAGAATATCACCTTCTTTGAGCTTAGCATTTTTGTTGATCATGGTATCTGAGACCTGACTAACCATAAATGGAAATCTTAAGTTGAAGAGACCTCCTCTAACTTTTCTTGATGTCAATTGACCTAAAAAATCTTGTGGTAATTGAATGGTTACTTCTTCTCCTTTTCTATCAAGGGTATATTTTTCTGTCTTTACAATGTTCTTTAATATTTCAGAATGTGCATTAACTTTGATATCATCTATTTCAACAATTTTATCTCCTGTCTGAAAGCCCAATTCTTTAAGCAATGGGTTCTCTATCCAATAGCCATCTTTTAAGCTTTCAGAGGTAATATCTGTATCGCCATAAGTAAACGACATAAAGACATAAATGAAATAGGCTAAGATAAAGTTTACTGTAACACCTCCTAGCATAATAATGAGGCGTTGCCAAGTTGGTTTAGATCTAAACTCCCAGGGTTGAGGTGGTTGAGCCATTTGCTCCTTGTCCATACTCTCATCTATCATTCCAGCAATTTTCACATAGCCACCAAGGGGTAGCCAACCTATTCCGTAGACGGTTTCACCAATTTTCTTTTTAAACAACGAATATTTAATATCAAAAAAGAGGTAGAACTTTTCTACTTTCGTTTTAAATAATTTTGCTGGTATAAAATGTCCTAATTCGTGCAATACGATTAGTAGTGAAAGACTCAATAAAAATTGAGATATTTTTATTACAAACTCCATGTATCTTAAATCATAAAAATTCTAAGCGACAAAAGTAGTGTTTTAGCATGGTTTATGCTTATTTTTTTAACACCGATTTAGTAATCACGCCATCGTTCGTCTGAAATTGAATAAACAATAATCCAGAAGACCACGACGAGGTGTCTATGGTTGAATTCCATGTGAGTCGATTAATCAATTGACCAAGTGTGTTGTAGATTTTTATTTCTGAAATAGTTAATGCATCAGGTTTTTCGATATGAAGGACTTCATAAGTCGGATTAGGATACACAATAAGTTGATTATTTATATCAAATTCATCTGTACTCAATAGCACATTATTATTTGCGGAAATTATATCAGATTCTGGATCAAACAGAATGTCATTTACTGTAAAACCAACCAACTCAAGAAAGTTTTCTTGGTTTTGGGTGTTGTCTAAAACAATATCCATTTGTTCTCCAAGAGTTCCTATTAATCGCAAAGACACTGGAACTTCAAAAAATGAAACCGAAGGATCGCTTTGTGTTTGGTTTATAGTTATTGAAACTTGATTTGCGGTAGGTTGATTCCATCCAATCGAATAACTTGGATAGCCTTCGTTATAGATCCAGTCGTTAAAAAACTCAGTTAAATCTTCCCCTGAAGAGGTTTCTACAATATTGATAAAGTCTGCTGTTTTAGCATAATCATAGGCATGTGTTGCTGTCGCAAGATAATCTTGTAAGGCCTGAAAAAAGTTGGCATCTCCAAGTTTTTTCCGAAGCATGTGTAATACCATTGCACCTTTATTATAACTAAGTCTGCCATTAAAAATTCTACCTACACTAGTTGTATCAGTATCTGTTAAGTAAACAGCGCCATCGGGAGATGAAGTAATCGAATTATTTCGCTGTTGTTTCCAAGTCGTAAAGGTGTTATTGCCATCTAAGTTTTCATAAATGAGTCCAGAAAGATAGGTTGCAAAACCTTCATTAAGCCAAATATCTTTCCAGCTTCCACAAGTAATTTTATTTCCAAACCATTGATGTGCCAATTCATGTGCGATTAGGTTACGATTAAAACTGCCCATAAAAGAAACAGTAGTATGTTCCATTCCGCCTCCCCAACCAAATTGTGCATGTCCATATTTTTCATCTGAAAACGGATACTCTTCAAACAAATCGATGAATATATTCATGATATCTACAGTAACTGGTGTGCTGGCTTGTGCCGATGCTAAACTTTCAGGATAGACATAGTTTACAATTTCAAACGGATTACCGTTATTCGGAACAGTATGATTATACACTTCATAATTTGTTGCTGCTATGGCAATAAGGTATGCTGGAATTGGATAGCGATGCTTAAAATGTGTGGTTTTTTGATTTCCGTTGACCATCTGACTTTGCTCTAGTCCGTTAGATACCGAAATATATTCTTCGTTTGATGGATTAAATCTAGGCGTCGTCATGAACACATCTATAGAATCAATCTTGTCAATCAAATCCTGTTTGCAAGGCCACCAAGCTTTGGCGCCATAGGGTTCGGATAAGGTCCAGATTACAGGATCTCCGTTGTGCTGATTTTGTTCAAAAGAACCCAATCCCGAAAATTCCGGATTTCCAGAGTAAGTGACAGTCAAAGAATCTAAAACGCCTGTATCTTGAGTAGAAGGCAATGTGATGACTAGCTCGTCAGAATTATGTACAAATGATAATAGATTACCACGTTGCATCACTTGATTAACGGTCATATTTAAAGCCAAATCAAAAGTAACAGTACTCATATTACTTTTCGCCACAAAATAAGACGTGATATCACCCGAAATAAAGGCTACTGAAGGATCAACATTCAACTCTAGACGATGGTATTTTAAATCGTAGTTACCAGTATTAAGGTTGGCGCGATGTAGGATTCGAGTTAACGCAGATTTTGCCTCTGCCTCTCGAATTGTATTTAAGGTTTCGTTATAATCTTGCGAAAATGACACTGTAGAAAACAGTCCCAGTAGTAGGAATAGACGTAATTTCAAAAAGGTCATTTTTTCTTTTTTTAACAATATAGCATGTTAAAAGTAGTCATTTTGTTGCTATTGTGTCGTATTTTTGCACTCGAAACTTATAATTCTACAGTATATAAAGCCTTAATTATCAGTTTATGTTGCGATATATAAAACAACTCAAAATATTTTTTTTAGTATTAGCAGTAGTGTCAGGTGTGATTATTTACCTAATTTATACTGCTTTAGATAACGAAAAACCATTGCCAATTTATCAACCCAATAGGGTTGATACATCTTTGGTAGACAGCACAATTCAGCACAAAAAGAAATATCATACTATTGCAGATTTCAAGCTTATTAATCAAAATGGAGATACGATTACGCAAGCAGATTATGAAGATAAAATCTATGTAGCCGATTTCTTTTTTACGACCTGCCAAACCATTTGTCCAATTATGACCACACAGATGTATCGTGTTCAGAAGGAAATTTTAGATGATGATGAAGTGATGCTGTTATCTTACTCTGTGACACCAGAAATAGATTCGGTTGAACAATTGAAACGTTATGCCATCGAAAAAGGTGTGAACGACAAGAAATGGAATCTGGTTACTGGTGACCGAAAGCAAATTTACGACTTGGCTAGAAAATCGTATCTAGTGGTTAAAGATGATGGCTCTGAACCATACGGAATGGTGCACACCGAAAACTTCGCGCTTATTGATAAAAAGAAGCAAATTAGAGGTTTATATAACGGAATTAGCCCAACATCTGTAGACTCATTAATACAAGATATTATACGACTCAAAAAGGAATATCAATAAAAACGGACTACAATTTTTTTACACTGAAATTTTACTTTATTTTTGCTTACTTAAAATCAATCTAAATAAGCTTGCAACTCACTTTAGCAGATATAAAACGAGGTCAACAGGGTATAATTACTGACGTTTCCTCTATTCATATTCCTCTTAAACTCCTAGAAATGGGATGTTTACCTGGTAACTCGGTTGAGCTTGTGCAAGTCGCTCCTTTTGCAGATCCAATGTATCTCAATATCAACGGGACACATTTGGCTATTAGAAAAGAAACTGCAATTCACATTTTAATCGAAATTTCTAATGCCTAAACAAATTAATGTTGCACTTATTGGAAATCCAAATACGGGAAAAACCTCAGTATTTAATGCACTTACTGGTTTAAATCAAAAAGTAGGAAATTATCCAGGAATTACGGTTGAAAAAAAAGAAGGTATTTGCAAACTTCCAAGAGGCGTTAAAGCACATATTATTGACTTGCCTGGAACTTATAGTTTGAATGCATCTTCGCTTGATGAAAATGTGGTGATTGAATTGCTTTTAAATAAAAATGACAAAGACTTTCCGGATGTTGCAGTTGTGGTTAGTGATGTTGAAAATTTAAAACGAAACTTACTGCTCTATACGCAAATCAAAGATCTTGAGATTCCTACAATTCTAGTTATAAACATGTCTGATAGGATGACCTATAAGGGCATTCAGTTAGATATTCCTTATTTGGAAAAAGAATTGCAGACTAAAATTGCGCTCATAAGCACTAGAAAAAATAAAGGTATTGATCGTCTTAAAGAGCTTATTGCGAATTATAAAGACCTCTCAATTGCACCTTGCGTAAATGCTTCGGAAATTGACAAAGACTATTTTGATAAGCTACGAAAGGCGTTTCCAAATCAATTACTATACAAACTTTGGTTGGTGATTACGCAAGATGTTAATTTCGGAAAAGTAGATAGAAACGAAGTTGATGCCATTGATAGTTTTAAAACCAAAAGTAAAGCAGACCTCAAGCGATTACAGCAAAAAGAAACTATTAAACGTTACCAGTTTATAAATAATTCGCTCAAAAAAGGACAGACTATCGACTTGAGCTCAGCCAAAGACTTGCGTATTAAACTGGATAGAATCTTGACCCATAAAGTTTGGGGTTATTTGATTTTTGGGATTATTCTCTTGACCATTTTTCAAGCCATTTACGATTGGTCAAGTATTCCAATGGACTTTATAGATAGTACGTTTGCATCCTTTAGTGAGTGGACCAAAAACGGTTTACCAGAAGGTGCTTTTACAAATTTAATTGCTGAAGGTATTATTCCAGGGTTAAGTGGTATTGTGATATTTATTCCACAGATTGCGTTTCTATTTTTATTCATTTCAGTGTTAGAAGAAAGTGGTTATATGAGTCGTGTAGTCTTCTTAATGGATCGCATTATGAGGCGTTTTGGGTTGAGCGGAAAAAGTGTAGTTCCATTAATTTCTGGTACAGCTTGTGCTATTCCGGCAATTATGGCAACTCGAAATATTGAAAGTTGGAAAGAACGCTTAATCACTATTTTGGTTACGCCTTTTACAACATGTTCAGCGCGATTACCAGTATATTTAATTATTATTTCATTAGTGATTCCTGAAGGACGTTTCTTCGGATTGAGCTATCAAGCGTTGACTTTAATGTTACTCTATCTGATTGGGTTTGGTACAGCTATTATTTCGGCTTGGATTTTAAACAAAATCTTAAAGATTAAAAGTAAAACCTTCTTTGTAGTCGAGATGCCTAATTACAAATTGCCAATGTTCAAAAACGTGGCTTTAACGGTTTTGGAAAAGACTAAATCCTTTGTCTTTGGTGCAGGTAAAATCATTTTAGCCATATCAATTGTGTTGTGGTTTTTAGCATCCTATGGTCCTGGAGATCAATTTAATAATGCCCAAGAGATTGTAACAACTCAGTATGCTTCGGAAAATTTAGCGCAAGCCGAATTGGATCAAAAAATAGCATCTCATAAATTGGAGCATTCATTTATTGGTATTGCTGGCCATGCTATTGAACCTGCCATTAGGCCATTAGGTTACGATTGGAAAATTGGAATTGCTATCGTAAGTTCATTTGCAGCTCGTGAAGTTTTTGTTGGCACATTAGCGACTATATATAGTGTAGGAAGCGATGAAGAAGAAACGATAAAAAACCGAATGGCAGGAGAGATCAATCCTATTTTAGGCGGTCCATTGTTTAATTTCGCTAGCGGAATTTCACTTTTACTCTTCTATGCTTTTGCCATGCAATGTATGAGTACGCTGGCTGTTGTAAAACGTGAAACCAACTCTTGGAAATGGCCAATGTATCAACTAGTAATTATGACTGCTTTTGCGTACCTTGTTGCTTTAATCGCATATCAATTTTTAAAGTAAAGTTTTAGCTAAACAAACGACAAACCTATTATGAATAGCATAGTTCAAAACATATTAGTCTTTACTTCAATCGCTTTAGCGATATGGTTTTTATTGCATAAGTTTGGTATTCTTCCGAAGAAAAAAACAGCAACTACCAAAGCTTGTGGTCAGGACGACTGTGGTTGCCACTAACTAATTCCTTTCTAGTCATTGTGCGACGTCGAAGTGATAAACTCATTATTTGTTAAAGTTGTTTAGGCTGAAATACAATTTCTAATTTATAATCCTCATCCTGAATCCCATCTGATGTTTTTGGATATGGCTTTAAGGTCATTCCGTAGATTTTAAAATCGTCTGTATTAAATGCGAGGTTGTTTTCTTCCATAACATAACCACTGGCATCAATAGTTACTTCTTTGTCCTTAATGAATTTCCCGTTTTTGTAGATTGATAACAATACTTTTGCTTCGCCAGCTCTAATACACATCACGTCTTTTGGACATCTTGAATCTGAAACTACTTTCTTGAATTTGACTTGGTAATCTTCAAAATCTACTTTCTGTTGAAAGTTTACAAAAGAACTCACGCTTAGTGAGTCTTTAGCAAAAGGCGTTTGTGCTTGTACAGACGCCATAGAACATGCAGCACTTAATAAAAGAGAGAATATTAATTTTTTCATGAAATGAATTTAGCTAAATAGAGCTTTAATCATAGTATGATTAACAGAATATTAAATTTTTAGTTACATTTGTAAAATATTTAAGCTTACTTAAAAATTAATTAAAGCAATTAGAAATGTCTGTAGCAATTGAAAACTTTGTAAAAGCAATTTACAACAACGATAAGCATGATATTAAAGACACCAAGCCAGGTAATATTGCCAAAAAACTTGGTATTTCTAATGCAGCTGCAACAGATATGGCTAAGAAATTAGCAGCCAAAGATTTATTGAACTACGAAAAATATCAAAAACTCCAACTTACAGAAAAGGGGACTAAAATGGCACTCAATGTTGTGAGGAAACATCGTCTCTGGGAAGCGTTTTTATTTAAAATGTTTGATATGTCATTGCATGATATTCATCAAGAAGCCGAATTATTGGAGCATCAAACGTCAGATTTATTAGCAGAAAAAATAAATGAGTATTTGGGCCATCCAAAGTTTGATCCTCATGGTGATCCTATCCCAAATGCTGACGGAGAAATTACTACTAAAGACACATCCATTTCATTAGCTGAGGCAATCGAAGGAAAAACGTATACCATTTCAAGATTAATGAGTGACGACAAAGAGTTCTTTGATTTTTGTGCACATAACCAAATTAAATATAGAAATACATTAACCGTTTCAAAGCAGTTTATTAGTAACAAAATGACCCAAATTTCGGTTGGCTCTAATACACTTGTGTTGAATGAAGATTTTACTAAAATTATTTATGTTGATGAAAATTAAAAGTACATCTATACTAGGGATATTAATAGTATGCTCAGGAGTTGGGTTCGCTCAGGATGAGACGCAATCAGATATAACAATGTTACCTCTTATCACAGACAGACCAGATGCTACAGAATCTCCAAGTACTATTGCTCCAGGTTTTATTCAAGTAGAAACAGGAGGATTTTATGAGAGTTTTGAAGACAATAATATCAAGTCTGAAACATTCACTTATAATACTACATTGCTGCGTTTAGGATTATTAGATAACCTCGAATTACGTATTGGATGGGATTTTGTCGAAGGAAAAACCTCTGTAAATGGAAATCGATTGAGTGATGTCACCAGTGGTTTTAATCCATTGTTATTAGGAACCAAAATTGCAATTTCCGAAGAAAAAGGATGGCTTCCTGAAATTGGTGTTCTTGGTCATATGTATTTGCCATTCACTGCAAGTAGCGATTACAGACCAGAAACAACTGGAGTCGATTTTAGATTTTCGTTCGCACATACTTTGAATGAAAAATCAAGCCTTGCCTATAACCTTGGTGCCCAATGGCGAGATGATTCACCCGAAGCAGCTTACGTCTATACATTAGCTTACGGTTATAGCATCTGTGAAAAACTAGCAGCTTATTTAGAACTCTACGGAGATCTACCTGAAGATAACAAAGCCAATCATCTTTGGGATGCAGGCTTAACCTATTTGATTTCAAACAATGTTCAATTAGATGCGACTGTAGGATCAAGTATTACCAAAGGGCAAGATTTATTATTAAGTGCTGGTGTGAGTTTTAGATTACCGACTAGATAACAAAGAATTAAAAATAATTATGATAAATAAAATTTCAATAGTATTAATCATCATCACATGTTTCAGCTGTAAAAACGAGACTAAATCTAACGGGAAACTAAATATCGTGACCACAACATCAATGATTACCGATTTGGTGAAAAACATTGGTGGCGACTATGTAAATATTCAAGGTTTAATGGGAAGTGGTGTAGATCCACACCTTTACAAAGCTAGCGAAGGTGATGTGACTAAATTGGTAGAAGCGAATGTAATTTTTTATAATGGATTGCATCTCGAAGGAAAGCTTGTTGAGGTCTTCGAAAAGATGGGAAGTGCTACCAAAACGCCAATTGCTTTAGGTGAAGAATTAGATAAAAGCACCTTGATAGGTTCTGATTATTTTGCCTCTAATTATGATCCGCATGTGTGGTTTGATATCGAATATTTTAAGCAGTTTGCTTCAAAAGTGACTCATGTGCTTTCTGAAAAAGATCCTATAAATACCGAAAACTATCAGGTAAATGCAGAGACTTATATAAGTAAATTAGAGGCACTTCAAACTAAAATAAAAGGAACCATAGAAACCCTCCCGAAGGAAAAAAGAATATTAGTTACAGCACATGATGCCTTTAATTACTTCGGAAAAGCATACGACTTTGAAGTGGTGGGCTTACAAGGGCTGTCTACGGCAACTGAAGCAGGAGTAAAAGATGTGCAGAAGCTTTCAGCATTTATTATTGAAAAGGATATCAAAGCTATTTTTGTAGAGAGTTCAGTTCCAAGGCGAACTATTGAAGCCTTACAAGCGGCAGTAAAATCTAAAGGTCATGAAGTAGAAATTGGAGGTACATTATATTCTGACGCTTTAGGAAACGCTGGAACTCTAGAAGGGACTTATATTGGAATGTTTGAATATAACGTGAATACCATAGTAAATGCATTAAAATAATGAGTAGTAAGATAGCAGTTCAAGTAGACGATTTAACCGTAGCATACAACTACAAACCTGTACTTTGGGATATCGATTTAGAAATCCCAGAAGGTGTATTAATGGCTATTGTTGGTCCAAATGGTGCTGGAAAATCTACACTCATTAAATCTATTTTAGGGATTTTAAAACCTATAGCTGGAAGTGTGTCTATCTATGGGAAACCGTATAAAAAACAACGTTCTTTAGTCGCCTATGTTCCTCAAAAAGGAAGTGTCGATTGGGATTTTCCTACGACCGCACTCGATGTTGTGACAATGGGGACTTACGGAAGTTTAGGTTGGATCAAACGTCCGCGTCAAAAACAGAAGAAAGCCGCTTTAGAGGCATTAGAAAAAGTAGGAATGTTATCATTTAAAAACCGGCAAATAAGTCAGTTGTCTGGCGGTCAGCAGCAACGTATATTTTTAGCGCGCGCTTTAGTACAAGATGCCTCAATCTATTTTATGGATGAACCGTTTCAAGGTGTCGATGCTACAACCGAAATAGCTATTATCAATATTCTAAAAGAACTGCGAAAAGCCGGAAAAACGGTAATTGTAGTGCATCATGATTTACAAACCGTTCCCGAATATTTTGATTGGGTGACCTTTTTGAACGTTAAAAAAATTGCCACAGGTCCAGTGAAGGATATTTTTAATGATGATAACTTGACTAAAACCTATGGAATAAACTATAAAGTAAGTATACAAGAATAATGGATATTCAAGAATATTTTTCTTTAGTGTTTTCAGATTACACCTTACGAACCATAACGCTGGGAACGGCAATTCTTGGAGCTGTAACAGGTATGTTAGGTAGTTTTGCTGTATTGCGAAAGCAAAGCCTTTTAGGAGATGCTATTTCTCATGCGGCCTTGCCAGGAATAGCCATTTCATTTTTAATTACAGGCGCAAAAGATAGTAACACATTATTGTTAGGCGCTCTGGTAAGTGGATTGATTGGAACATTTTGGATTAGGGGAATTGTCAATAAAACACACCTCAAATCGGATACTGCTCTTGGACTAATTTTGTCTTTGTTTTTTGGCTTCGGTATGCTCTTGTTGACCTTCATACAAAAGCAACCAAATGCCAATCAAGCAGGTTTGGATAAATATCTGTTTGGGCAAGCTGCAACTCTTGTTGAAAGTGATGTGTGGATGATGGCTATTGTCACAGGAATTTGCCTCTTTGTATTGTTACTCTTTTGGAAAGAGTTTAAAATTTTATTATTCGATAAAGACTATGCTAAAACGCTTGGGTTTAATACCAAAGCTATAGACATTCTTATAACAAGTTTTATCGTATTAGCCATTGTATTAGGGCTTCAAACGGTAGGAGTGGTTTTAATGAGCGCTATGCTTTTAGCGCCTGCAGCCGCAGCTAGACAATGGACAAATAGTTTAGCGACAATGGTATTTTTAGCTGCACTTTTTGGAGCGTTTTCCGGGGTCTTCGGAACAGCTATTAGCGCAAGTCAGAACAATTTATCTACAGGCCCAGTAATTGTGCTTGTTGCTGCTGTTTTTGTGTTTATCTCATTTGTGTTTTCACCAAGCCGAGGTTTATTATTTAAACAGATACGATTCATAAAAAATCGTCGAGATTTAGAATTACATAAGACACTTGCTTTTATGTATAATATTGCCGAAACACATGACGATATTTCGCATCCTCACGAGATTAAAATCTTAAATAACTTTCAAGGGTTTACTAAAGGAACCCTTAAAAAATTGGTCGAGAAAAACTATGTAACGCTACAAGGTTCTACGTGGAGTTTGACTAACGAAGGTTTTAAATCGGCGTTAAATTTGTATAACCAATTAACTAAGAACGATGAGTAGTGCACAAATAGAAATACAACTTATTGCAAGCTTGGTTGCCATTGCATGTGCCATTCCGGGAACCTTTTTAGTACTTCGGAAAATGGCTATGATAAGCGATGCTATTAGTCATTCAATATTGCCTGGAATCGTTGTTGGATTTTTTATAACTCAAGATTTAAATTCACCAGTATTGATTTTATTGGCTGCCTTGACTGGGGTGATTACTGTTGTTTTGGTGGAGTACATTCAGAAAACGGGATTGGTAAAAGAAGATACGGCAATAGGTTTAGTTTTTCCTGTATTGTTTAGTATTGGTGTGTTAATGATTGCAAAGAAAGCCAATGATATACACCTCGATATCGATGCTGTTTTGGTAGGCGAATTAGCATTAGCTCCTTTTGATCGTTTAATGATTTCCGGTGTAGATGTTGGTCCGAAATCCTTATGGATCATTGGTACTATTCTAATCATCACCATTATATTGTTAATTGCCTTTTTTAAAGAACTAAAATTAAGCACGTTTGATAAAGGCTTGGCAGCATCATTAGGGTTTTCTCCGGCTATTATTCATTACGGATTGATGACCGTTTCATCTATAACTACTGTTGGCGCTTTTGATGCCGTAGGCGCTATTTTGGTTGTTGCACTTATGATTGCTCCTGCAGCTACAGCTTACTTGTTGACTACCGATTTAAAGAAGATGTTGGTGCTATCGATTGTATTTGGTGTATTTAGTGCCATTTCAGGCTATTGGTTTGCACATTGGTTAGATGCATCGATTGCAGGATCTATCACAACAATGCTCGGACTATTATTTTTGGTCGTGTATTTATTCGCGCCAAGCAAAGGTGTCATAGCAGTAATGTACAGAGAAAGACAGCAACGTACCGAAGTATCATTATTGACATTTTTACTTCATTTAAAAAACCATGATGAAGAGGAGGAACGTCACGTGAATCATTTAAATGAGCATATCAATTGGCAGAAAGTACGTTCTAAAACCGTTTTAGATTTAGCCTTAAAAAATAACATGATTGTTATTGACAATAACATCGTGTCTTTAACTTCAAAAGGCGATAAATTTACCACGCAAGCTATCGATTATATCATCACCAATGAAGATGCACAAATTGAAGGGATGAAAGATGATTTCTTTTTGTTTAGAGGGTAGATTATTCATTTTATTGTCATTCAGTGTGCAGCGAAGAACCCCAATTAAACGTATTTTTTAATTTCTCTAGTTCTTTTTTTAACTCATAAATACGTGGTATTTGTAGGCTTTCGCCAACCATATATAGGATCAATATGGAACGAATGCCGTAATAAGATGCTCATTCAATTCCGTTGGAAATGGCATATAAGAAAGCACTTAAGGGATGTGATAGTTGAATAATGGATGCTTTTATCGAGCACAGTTCACGCAAAGTAAACTTTCAGGTCTAATTAGTATTCGCCCAACAGGAATGGGTTGATTGCATCTTAAACACACCCCAAAATCGTCATGGTCAATACTAGCTAATACGCGTTTTAAATTCTTGAGTTTAATTTCAGCTTGTCGCAAAGAGGCCTCGTTAACACTTTTATTATTGATGGCATCCATTCTGCTTACACGACCAATAGCATCGTTAGGAGCAATAGGTTTGGTGAGCTCTTTATAGTTTCCTATGGATGCTTCGGTTTTTGAAATCTCATCTAGAATTGTAGTCTTTACGTGTGCTTTATCCATAACGTATAATTATGTAATTCATCTAAAATAAGCGATTTAAATGAAAGTTTTGCTTTTCTTGCCGACTATAATGCTCTTAATCTACTAGTATGAAAATAATTGAATATATGACAGGTAAAGGCGGAATAATGATTCTTGGCCTAATTGTCGTCGCTGTATTTATCTACAGAAAATATAGAGAAAAACGCTACTTTAGGGACATTGAGAGACGAATAAATAAGAAGGATGATAGTCGGTAGATAATTAAAAGCCTCGTTCTTTCTGCAATTGCTCATATGCATTTTGGACCTGTCTAAATTTTTCTTCAGCGCCTTTTTGGTGTTCTTTTCCTAGATGAATTACTTTATCAGGATGGTATTTTTTAGCCATTTTCCGGTAGGCTTTCTTGACTTCATTATCGGTTGCTTCTTTGGTGATCTCTAAAATTTTATAGGCATTATCACTGCTGTTATAGAACATCGCTTTTATACTTCCGTAGTCACGAGAACTAATACCTAAATACCCCGAAATCATATAAATTTGTGAGACTTCATCATCGGTAACCATACCATCTGCTTTACCTATTCCGAAGAGAAAATGAAGCAATTGTAAACGCGACGAATGATCCATCATTTCTCTAATCTGCAAACAAACTTTACGTGTGGGAATATTTTGCTTACTAATATTTTTAAATAGTTTAAACGCTTGATTAGCTCTATCTTTTCCATACATGCTCACAAACTGCTTGCGTACAAAATCTAGTTCGCTTTGCTCTTGTTTACCATCTGCTTTAATTACAACAGAAGCCAAAATTAAGAGACTCACTTCAAAATCTCCAGAACGTGTCTGAGGTCGTGTTCGAGTTTGCGTTCCTGGGCGTGAGCTTGTGCGTCTTGTATTACTTCGGCCTTGCTTACTTCCTTCTCCTAATAAAGAGGCTCCACCTTCAGTTGCACCATCGATTAAACTTCCAATTGCCAGACCAATAATCGCTCCAATTGGTCCTCCAAAAGACCAACCTAAAGCGCCTCCTATCCATTTTGCAAAACTCATGTATGTTTTTATTTATTGTGAATATCAAATATACTATTTGTTAGTAGATTATTATTTGGTTTTGTTACTTATCCACGCAACCTTTTTAATGTTTATGCATCTTCATAATATAAAATCAATCTAATTATGAAAAAGTATATGTATCTATTGGTATTTGCCTTGTTTGCATTTGCCTGTAACAACGATGATGATAGTTCACCAAATAATGATGAATTCATGCTTAATGGTCCATGGTCTTTAATAAATGTTTCTGGTGGTTTTGCTGGAATAGATGATGATTATGAAAACGGATTAATTATTTGGGATTTTAATCTAGAGACTCAAGAAGTTACAGTAACTAACACCAATGTTGAGCTTGTCATTTATGATGGCCTACCAACAGGTACTTATGATTATTCTATAGAAACTATTACCGGTAGTAACGCATTAATAGTTATCAATAATCAAAATTTGGCTGTAGCAACGTTAACATCTACTATTCTTGTTTTAGATGAAGGTGTAGCTGCAGATGGTTTTTTACTTTCGTTTACAAGATAAGTTTTTAAACCGTTGATACTATTAAAAACATGAATGGCATCATTCAAACAGCTTACTGAATTTGGTTTTCTTCCTACTATTTTTGCGTATCTTTGCAACTCAATAATAGTAATTAAAATTAAAAATATATGTACCCAGCAGAATTAGTAAAACCAATGCGTGAGGATTTAACCAAAGTTGGTTTTGAAGAATTGCATACAGCAGAAGCTGTAGAAGCTGCTTTAGGAAAAGAAGGTACAACATTAGTTGTTGTGAATTCGGTTTGTGGTTGCGCAGCTGCCAATGCTCGTCCTGGAGCGAGAGAAAGTTTACAGAATGCTAAACGACCAGATCATATCGTCACTGTTTTTGCAGGTGTTGATAGAGAAGCCGTTGATGCAGCAAGAGCACAAATGGCACCTTTTCCTCCTAGCTCACCAAGTATGGCATTGTTTAAAGATGGCGAATTGGTACACATGTTAGAGCGTCACCATATTGAAGGTCGTCCAGCAGAATTAATTGCTGAAAACCTAATGGATGCTTACAATGATCATTGCTAAAATTTTTTTAACAAAATCAGATAATTTAAAACCACGATTTATTCGTGGTTTTTTTGTGTATAATCCACATTGAAGTATTTTTATGCCATGAGAAAATTTCTAGCCTATCCTTTAACGGTCATCTATTTTATTGTCTTCGGAATGACTTTGCTATTTTTTCATCCCATACAGTGGTTTTGCTTTAATGTCTTAGGATATCAAGCACATAAAAAGAGTGTTGATGCACTTCAGTTTTCTTTAGTACGTTGTTTACATATATTAGGCACGCGATTTAGTTGGGATCACCAATACGAAATTCCTGAAAATGAATCATTAATTGTAGTTTCCAACCATCAAAGCATGTATGATATTTCGCCAATCATGTGGTTTATGCGAAAACACCATGTCAAGTTCGTTGCCAAAAAAGAATTAGGAAAGGGGATTCCGAGTGTGTCTTATAATTTACGGCATGGAGGTTCGGTTTTGATAGATCGCGGAAATCCGAGACAAGCCTTATCAGCAATGTCAGCTTTTGGTAAATATATTGAAGAAAACAATCGTACTGCAGTTATTTTTCCTGAAGGGACTCGTAGTAAAGATGGTCATCCTAAACCATTTAAAACTAGAGGACTTGAAATCTTAATAAAGAAAGCACCTTCAGCATTTATTGTTCCTATCACAGTTAATAATTCTTGGAAAATGTTACGCTACGGAAAATTCCCGATGGGAATTGGAAATCATATTAAGTTTACTGTCCATAAGCCTTTAGAAATAGCTATTTTTACCGATAAGAAAGCTTTAGTTACTAGTGTTGAAAAAACAATTGTTGACGCTATCCACATTAACCATTAAATCACAGTAACATGTCGTTGAAAAATATTCGATTGGAAGTGATGCAGCATCTCGAAAAAGATGTTGATCAACTTATAGAAAAATACCTCATTCCTGTCGATAATATATGGCAACCTACAGATTTTTTGCCTAATTCTGAAAGCGACAATTTTTATGATGAGGTCAAAGAAATTCGCGAACTTTCAAAAGAGTTGCCTTATGATTTTTGGGTAGTTTTAGTTGGAGACATGATTACCGAAGAAGCACTACCAACTTATGAATCTTGGTTGATGGATGTTGAAGGTGTTGGTCAAATGGAACGAAATGGTTGGTCAAAATGGGTGAGGCATTGGACTGCTGAAGAAAATCGTCATGGTGATGTTCTCAATAAATATCTATATCTATCTGGTCGCGTCAATATGCGAGAAATAGAAAAAACGACACAACACTTAATAGCTGATGGTTTTGATATTGGAACAGGTCAAGACCCCTATAAGAACTTTGTATATACTAGTTTTCAGGAATTAGCGACTTATATTTCCCATAATAGAGTTGCGAAAATGGCTAAAAAGAAAGGCAATAAGCAATTGTCAAAGATGTGTAAAATTATTTCTGGAGATGAGATGAGGCATCATCATGCATACTCAGAGTTTGTAGAACGCATTTTTGCTGTTGATCCTAACCAGATGATGATGGCGTTTCACTATATGATGAAACAAAAAATTGCAATGCCAGCACATTTCCTTAGAGAGTCTGGAGATAAAATTAGCACAGCATTTGAAGAGTTTTCTAATACTGCTCAACGTATTGGGGTGTACACATCAACCGATTATGTTGATATTTTACAAAAGTTAATTGATAGATGGGATATTGGTAATATCAATAACCTTTCCGATGAAGCTGAAAAAGCAAGAGACTATTTAATGAAACTACCTTCAAGAATGTTGCGCATAGCTGAACGTATGACCATCCCAGAAAATTCATATCAATTTAAATGGGTTGAACCCGCACGGTTGAAATAATTCTAAATGTAATACAGATAAACCCTTTCAGTTTCTGAAGAGATTTTTTAATTTTAGATGATGCATACTTACGAACATATTATAAAAAAAACGAAAGACTTTGTAAAAAGCGAACTTAAAAATGCCGAAGGAGGTCACGATTGGTTCCATATTCTAAGGGTTTACAATAATTCGTTACTTATTTCTAAGGACGAACAAGTTGATGAATTTGTAGTTGCACTAGGTGCTTTATTGCATGATATTGCAGATAGTAAATTTTACGATGGAGATGAAACGGTTGGGCCACAGAAGGCAAGAGTGTTTTTATTTGGAATGAATGTAGATTCGGCAGTTATAGAACATGTGTTAAACATTATAAAGCATATCTCTTTTAAAGGCGGAAATGAGGCTCAAAAATTTAAGTCGGCAGAATTAGATGTTATTCAAGATGCAGATCGTTTGGATGCTCTTGGCGCTCTTGGTATAGCTAGAACATTTAATTATGGAGGGTTTAAAAACCGAAAAATATTTGATCCATCTATTAAGCCTAGCTTAAAAATGACTAAAGAGGAGTATAAAGCTTCTACTGCGCCAACGATTAATCATTTTTACGAAAAACTGTTGCTTTTAAAAGACCGAATGAATACCAAAACCGGAAAAAAAATAGCCTTGAGTAGACATAAATTTATGGAACAGTTTTTAGATCAGTTTTATGCCGAGTGGGATGGCGAAAAATAGAAACGAACCTATTTTGACATGAACTGATATTTATTATAATGTAGCTTAATTTTCTTTTGCAATTTCTAAGGCTGTAATTTTATACATGACAATAGCCATTTCTTCACCGTAATGAATAATTTCTTCCGCAGTTAATTTCTTATTAGAATTGACAGCTTCTAGTATTTGCTCTTCTTTTTTATGGTAGTATTCTAAAGTAAGCTCTATTTTATCGTTCATTTTTTTTGTTATAATTATTTAACCATTAATTTAAGCTCACCTCTATATTTTGAGGCACTCTTGCCAGTAAACTCTTTAAATAGCTTATTGAAATGGGAAAAATTATTGAATCCACATTCAAAAGCCACATCTGCAATACTCATTTGGCTTTCTGATAATAGTTTGGTCGCATGAACCACACGATATTCATTTACAAGTTTGGTAAATGTTTTTCCTGTAGATTTTTTAAAATATCTACAAAACGCTGGAACGGTCATACTTGCTTTATCAGCTATCTCGTCTAAAGAAATGTGATTTCTAAAATTAGTATTGATATGATTATAGATCATATTTATTTTTGTACTGTCTTGTAATTCGGTTTCAAAAACAAACCCATCAGCATTTAATAATTCATAATCTTTGGCTTCTGCCAAATCGGATAATATTTCTAAGAGCAGTATAATGCGATCAAACCCTTTTAGCTCATCCAATCTTTGAAGTTTAGATCCCACTTTTTGCTTGCTTTCAATCTTAAAAAGAATTCCATTCTTAGCACGTTCAAACAAGGCATTGATGGTTTGCATCTCAGGAATATTAAAAAACACTTCGCCCAGAAATTCAGGTCTAAACTGAACTAATATCTCAGAACCTTTTTCAGTGAGGCGATCTGTAAAGCCATTGTGAGGTAAATTAGAGCCCAACATTAGTAACTGACTATTATTAAAATAAGATAAGTGATTACCGATATGACGTTTTCCTTGGCCTTTATCGACATAAACTAACTCAATTTCTGGATGAAAATGCCAAAAGGCTTTTGTATGAGATTGTTGAGAAGTGTGCTTTTTTACAAAAACCGAACTCCCAAACTCTGGACTTATCTTTTCTAAAGTAGGTTTCTTCTGATTCATAGACTATTGGATACTTACAAAGGTATTATATTTATATTGAATAATATATAGAGAATTAGCTTAAATGTATGCTAAATTAACTTTACAATTATTTAACATTAAATTTACGGTTAATTGAGTATATAAATGCGCCAAATTTGTTGTTTTCTATGCGCGCATAGTACTTTACATTTGTCATGGTAATAATTAAAACTTTTGAAGCGATGAAAACAATAAAAAAAATGGTATTTGTAGCAATAATGTTAACGATAGTAAGCGGCTACGCAGACGTAATTAGAGAGAATGCCTCAGTAAATCTCATGACTAACGTTGAATTTTCTGATGTAAAAGAAGGGCATCAATTTATTATTAAAGATCATCATGGGTATGTACTACATAGAGAAGTCATTGAGAGAAATGGAGCAGTTTTTAGATCAGTTTTATACCGAATGGGATGGAGAGAAATAAAAACGGCTCACTACTCGATGAACCTTTTATCGGATTATTTTATTTTAAACAAACTACACCGATCATTATTTCTAACGATTAAGAGATAATTTTGTTGGCCAATTGTAAGCGACTTAATGTGTTGCACATTGCCAGGAATTTTTAATCCGCTTTCAGAAGTAGTAATTGCCTTAAAATTAGAATCTCCAGTGTTTATTAAAACCGAACCAACTGAAGCATCATATCTTCCAAATTCGGCATCTGTTCCATAAAAATTGCCGCCTGTAATAATATCTTTTTTACCGTCATTATTTAGGTCGAGTATGAGTGCATCATTTAGTACAGATATCTGAGTTTCATTAGCTAGTGCTTTTGGAGTGAAGGATTTACCATTATTATTTACAAATAGTGTGTGTTCAAAATGATTGGCTTTTAAAACCTTAACATTATTTAATTCTTCAGCAGTAAATAAATCATTTACCGTTGCATTTGCATAAGGATCGTAACGTGTAAAACGCTTTTTTAACATCACCATATGACTGAGCATTCGATCTCTATTATGAACAGGATAGCTCACACCGTTAACATAAGTAGATAATACTGCGTCAACACTTCCGTTATTATCAAAGTCCTTATAATGCAGTGTAGCTGGCTCTTCATTTGAAGCCTTAAAAAAAGAATTGAGGCCTAAGTTTCCTGCAAGAATATCATTGTAACCATCATTATTAACATCGTCAATTGTAATTGATCTCCACCAACCTGTTTTGTTTATTAAGTCAAAGCTTTTGGTTGTATTGACAAAGCGATCTTTTTCCATTTGAAATACTGAAATAGGCATCCATTCTCCTGTAACAATGAGTTCTTTGATACCATCATTATTTATATCTGAAAATTCAGCATCAGTGACCATTCCAATGTTTGAAAGTCCATTAGACCATTGCGGTGTGATTTCATCAAACTTTCCATTATTATTTTTTAATAAATAACTTTTTGGAATTTCAGGATAGCGACCAGGCCTAACGCGTCCACCAACAAAAAGATCTAATTGACCATCGTTGTCTACATCGTGAAATTTAACAACCGAGCCACTCACAAAAATATCGGGAATGGCATTTATGTCCTTTATTAATTGGCCATTTCCATCATTAATATACAAGCGATCTTTATAATTTTTAGAATTTGCTTCATATTCATTTCCACCACTAACGACATATAAATCGATATGACCATCTGAGTTAGCATCAAAAAAAACAGCATCAGTATCTTCAAATATTTTATCTGTATCGAAATCTGTTATAGGTTGAAGTTTGAAATTTCCTGAAGGTGTTTGCAATAGTAATTTGCCAGAAAAACCTAGAGCACCTCCTAAATAGATGTCGTCTAAGCCGTCTCCATTAACATCTGCTATTGCCACTGCAGGGCCATCTTCGCTGTATTTATGATGGAGTAAAATTTCGCGCTTAAAATCGATATATTCATTTTCTTTATGTGTGAAAGCAGCTCCTAATTTTGAGCTTACATCTTCAAAATATTTAGATGTAATTTTTGGGTTCTTATATGTTGAATTTGTTGTTCTATTAATTTTTATGGTTTGATTTAAATTTGGGTTTTCAATAATCTGAACTTGTTTATCCGGCCAGATAATTTCTAATCTTTCAGCTATTAAATCTTTTTTTATGCCAAAATGAAATCTATGTTGAGATGATGAAAGAAATCCACGTGTAGGATGATATGATTCTGATAAGATTGTTCCATCTGATAATGTTAGACTTGCTAAGGCACCTATATTTGTCTTTCCTTTTTTATATTCGAGTTCAACGGTTAAATAATTGTTATCTAGTAATTTACTTCCATTGTTTTTCATGATGAATGGTAATTCATTGATATTGTTAACCACAACATCTAAATAACCATCATTATTTAAATCAGAATACGCTGATCCATTTGAAAATGTTGGTTTACCACTATACCACGTGTTTGAAACGTCTTCAAACCTACTGTTTCCTTGATTTTTAAATAAGAATGCAGAAACAGGATGACTAGGAATTTCTTCTATCCAATTCTTTAAGGTGATTTCTTTGGCATTAAATTGTTTTTGAAGTACATCCATTTTGTACCGAGCATAGTCGTTATTAGTAACATCTCTTTTATAGCCATTGGTAATGTGAATATCTTTGAGGCCGTCATTATCAAAATCTGCCAAAATAGTACTCCAACTCCATTCGGTTTGTGCAAGATTATCTATGAAAGCAATATTTGAAAAATGTTCATCACCTTTATTTAGTTGTAAGGCATTAGCTGAGTATTGCGTTCCGAAATGATATGTTGTCATTTTCTCAAACTTGTCATAGTTTTGAGCCATCATCATCATTTTACGCCTGTAATTTTCTTTGGGAGACATGTCTAGAGTAAATAAATCAAAATGGCCATCATTATTAACATCTGCAAAGTCAGATCCCATAGATGAGAATGAAGTATGGCTAAAGTAGGATTCAATTTCATCTTCAAATAGATTACCTCCCTTATTGATAAGCAACCTATCAGGTTTTATATAGTCATTGCATACATAAATATCGGGTTTAAAATCGTTATTAAAATCACCTATTACAGCACTTAAACTAAAAGCATCATTTAACACACCTGATTTTTCAGAAATATCACTAAATCTATTATTTTTATTTTCATAAAGACGGTTAGAAATATCAGCATAGGATTTTGGCTTTGCCATTGTTAGTTTTCCACTCTTATCTTGTGTGATATTTATCTTATTAGCTTCCGTCATGTTGCTTGGGTGGTTTAATACATAAGCATCTAAATCATTATCACCATCAGAATCAAAAAAATAGGCTTGAACAGAATAACCAGTATCATCTAAACCATAATCTTTTGCACTTTCAGTAAATGTTAAGTTTCCATTATTGATATAAAGTAAATTTCTTCTAAAGTCCGCTTCACTAACAGCAGATTTACAAACGTAGATATCTAAAAAGCCGTCATTGTTGACATCTGCCATGGTCACTCCTGTTTTAAAACCATTTCCACCATTAACTTGAGCTGAATCAGTAATATCTTTAAATTTAAATTCTCCTAAATTTAGATATAGCTTATTTTCAACTGTATTTCCTGAAAAATAAATATCATCTAAGCCATCATTATTGATGTCACCAATAGCAACTCCACCACCATTGTATAAGTATTCATAGAAAAGAATGTTAAATGTTTCGGTCTCAACAATTTCATTTTTAAAATCAATATTTGTCTGAGAAAACTCTAAAAATTCAAATAAAGCAGGCTCAGAATTGGAATTTACGCTTTCAATTTGAATGTTTTTTGCGTTATTTTTTTCGTCTTTCTTACAATTAAAAAGAAAAATAAGGCCACTTAAAACAATTAGAAGTCTGAGATGATACACGATTTTATGGTTGAAGTTTTTTTAATATAATATTTGCAATGTGAGCTCCTTGTTTGCCGCCTTCTTCAACACCTTGCACGTAATGTATTCCACCATAAAAGCGACTCAAATTGACTTGGTGAGCAGCTTTCTTAAATGAAAGGAAAGAACGTTCTTCTAAGCCAAACCGCAATTGTGTATGGTCAGTAAAGGCATAGTTTTCTCCAAAGATATTTGTTAAAACTTCGGCTGCCGAAGCAGATGTAGCACTATGACCACTAGTGTATTCAGGAAAAGGAGGTGTTTGTAAAATAGGATTCCAATCGGGATCAATATACTCTTGGATATAAGTAACAGGTCTTACTAAATCGGTTTTATACTTGACATGCCATGCTCCAATAATAGCATCAAACATTGCAGTAGCTGTAAATCCGTACGCTTTTGTGGCAGTATAATAATCAGAGTTTTCTTTTTCAGTAATCTGACTCACAATATTTAGCCAATGGCCAGGTGGTGTAAATTTATGAATGGTTGTTATCATATGGCCTTTATGTACTGTCATTATAGGATTACAATCCCAAAACCAGGCAATTTTACCTTTTTCGTCAGTTGTATTTAGTGACTCATCATATACCTCATATACCATTTTATAGAAGTCAGAGTTTTTATTTATATCATATACAGGAAGCGGTTTAGGTTTATAGACGTTAGCACTATCTATAATCAAGGTTCTAATATTATCCCAGTATGGTTCTAACCCTGTGGTATAATCTGGAGGAGTTTCTCTCCAATTTTCAGGTTTTTTGGTACTGGTGAAGCGAGGGTAAGTTCTAGTTTCAATATACATGTCCTTATCTATCCAATCACTAAGTTGTTTGGTAATATTTAGCGCATAATCTTCAGAACTTTTTACAAGCTCTTCAGAGAACCCTTTTTTTAAAGCTGAATCTTTTAAATGCTCGCTAAGATCATTAAAAAATTGCTCAGAGTAGATCAGCTTTTTTCCAATTGTAGAAAAAGCAAGTAATGCTGAAAGTTTTGCATCTACGTTAGTGTTTACAGGAGCAGTAAAATTATCTAAGCCATTTATTTTGGAGGTTATTTCTGGCAAACTGTCAATGTAAACACTTTGCAAAGTAATATAATGTGCAAGATGTGCATATGCATAAATTCTACTTGCTACAGGAGGAGTAAAAGCATCTTCCATGACACTTTCTAGCAATACTTTGTTTGCGTAATTTAAATCTTTAGAATCAAATGATTCATAAGACTGTTGTTTGACCTCATTATTACAAGAAATCAATAGTATGTAAGCGATTAGTATAAAAAGTTTAGATGTCATGATTAATTGCAATATATAAAGTTTGGTGTAAATAAATATAAAATTATTTATTCGTTTTTTTGCTCACATTTTAAAATCGTTTCGATGTGTCTGTAGAAACCAGATAATGATCTCATGATTATTGATGGTCTATGTAAAATTGAGGAGCTTATTATATGGAGTATTTAAATTAGGGAAAATTTTATTTGTAATATTTTTCTCATATGCTAATACAACGGGTATTATGCCTAAATTGTATAGGATAAATAAACTTCCATCAAAGCAAAGTGCTCCAACTAAAGTTATTGCTAAAGGAATAAGTTTTGAATTCATTTTATTACGTTTAAGATTGATACCGCCTTACAGGTGCATCTTTAAACATCTAAAATGTCATCAGATTTTTAAGAATTTATTTCCGAATCTTGATATTTCTTGCGTAACTGCGTAATAATTTCAGTTGTCATTTTTTCTATATCAAATTTATGGTTCCAGTTCCAATCTGTTCTTGCAGAAGTATCATCTATAGACTTTGGCCAGCTGTCGGCTATTTGTTGCCTAAAATCTGGCTTATAGCTGATTTTAAAATCAGGAATGTGTTTTTTTATGGCTTCGGAAATTTCCTTGGGTGTAAAACTTATAGCTGCCAAGTTATATGAAGAGCGAATTTTTATATGCTCAGAAGGTGCTTGCATCAAACTAATGGTAGCATCAATGGCATCATCCATAAACATCATTGGAAGTCGAGTGTCTTCAGATAAAAAACACTGATATTGTTTTTTAAGTATGGCTTGATGGTAAATTTCTACAGCATAATCTGTGGTGCCTCCTCCAGGCATGGTTTTCCAGCTTATAATTCCTGGATAACGTAAACTTCTAACATCTACACCATATTTTTTGTGATAATATTCACACCAACGTTCGCCTACTTGTTTTGTGATACCATAAACCGTCGTAGGTTCCATAATAGTATATTGAGGTGTATCTACAGTTGGAGTAGTAGGTCCAAAAACAGCAATACTTGAAGGCCAGAAAACATGTTTTATAAAACCTTCTTTAGCAAGATTCAATACATGAAAAAGGGAGTTCATGTTTAAGTCCCAAGCTCTCATGGGGTACTTTTCGCCAGTTGCACTTAGCATTGCAGCCATTAAATAAATGGTGTCTATCTGATGTTTCTCTACACAAGTTCTTACAGAATTATAGTCTTGTGCATCAACAATTTCGAACACCCCAGAATTCACAACGTCTAAATTATTAAAGTTGATATCAGTGGCTACAACATTTTCAGTACCATAAATGTCTTTTAATTTAAAAGTAAGTTCAGACCCAATTTGTCCGTTGGCTCCAATAATTAATACTTTAGGCATAGACGTGTGATGTTTAATTGTTCATCAAAAGTAATAAGAATAAAGAGTACAAAAAACATAAAATGATAAAATTAACAAGTCATTAATTTTTGTTAATTACATTTAAGATTTAAGGGCTTTCCCTATATTTACGCTAAATTGAATGTACCTCATCATGCGCATTATAACGCTTTTTTTCTTTTTTCTTTTACTAACTAATTGTAAAGGCGATGAAGTTTCCGAAGTAACCAAAGAAACTCAAGAACAAATTGATGCTAAGACCATCTCTCAAAAAGATATTGAAGTGCTAAGATATACAGATTTTGGACTGAGTATGGATTCTCAAAAGGCCGTAAACGATTGGCAAAAATTTCAAGAACTTAATACTCAAGTCGAATTACTAAAAAAAGGAGATTTGGCTTATTTTGGTGGGGAGGCTTTGTTATTAAAAACGTTTTTGTTAGAGTTTATGACCGAGATGCCAAAACCATTGCAAACCAATGAAATTTTGGCAAGAATTACGGCTTTAGATACTAAAGCTCAAAAATTGAATAGTCTTTTATTATTAAGTACTATTGCCAAAGCAGAACGACTTCAAGCGATAAAGGAGTTTTTGATTACAGTTTCTAACCTCAATCTACAAATTAATAAGAAGTTTGAGTTTGAGAAAAATAATGTCCTAAAACCCGAATAATTTTACTCATAAGTTGAATTTTTTCTTAATGTTTTGTTAATATGTAACAAATATGCCTTTAAGACTTCTTACTAATAACTAATTTTAATCAAACTTAATTTTTAAACACACTATGAAAACCAATATCAAAAGTATTTTGGTGGTTTCTGTTTTGGTGATTTTTGCATTTTTAGGATGTAAAGAAGAACCAAAAGAGGAAATTGCTATGGCTGAGAAAATTCCTGGAATTAATCTCGAAAACATGGACACTGAGGTGAACCCGAAAGATGATTTTTACAATTACGTTAATGGTAGTTGGATGAAAACAACAACAATCCCAAAAGAAGAAGCAAGTTGGGGTGGATTTGGAGTATTACGTAAATCAACACGAAACGATGTGTTGGATATTGTTAAAACTTCAAAAGAATTAAATGCTTACGAAGAAGGTACTGATCAGAAAAAAGCGCTTTTGTTTTTTGAATCTGAGCTAGATACTATTGCAAGAGATGAATTAGGAACTAAACCATTAGAGCCTTTATTGAAAGCGATTGATGGTATTAATAGTCTTTCAGATATGCAAGAGGTTTATGCTAAAACAATTGGAGTAGGAGCACCATTTTTTAATCTTGCAATATTTCCAGACATCAATGACAGTAGTGTCTATGCACCATATATTACTCAAGGAGGCTTAGGATTACCAGATCGTGATTATTATGTACTTCAAGATGAAAAGTCTAAAGAGCGTCGTCAACAATATGTTGATCATGTTACTAAAATGATGCAGTATGTTGATTACAGTGAAGATCAAGCAAAAAAAGCTGCAGAAATGATTTTAGCCTTAGAAACTAAATTAGCAGAGCCACAATTTGACAAAACGGAAAGACGTAATTTCAATAATTTTAATAATCCTAGAAGCATTGAACAACTTACAGAATTAACACCGGCTGTTAACTGGAGTAAGTTTATAGCTGATTCAGGTGTAGAACAAAAACTTGATACGGTTTACGTGGTTGAACTTAGATATATGAAGGCGCTTCAAGACATATTATCATCAACGAGCATCGATGATATTAAGACGATAATGAAATGGAATACCTTAAATGGTTCTTCAGGGTTTTTAAGTACTGAAATTGAAACAGCAAATTGGGAATTTTATAGCAAAACCTTAAGAGGAACTGAAACTCAAAGACCAGCCCAAGATCGTGCAATGGACCATGTTACTGGACGTGTTGGAGAAGCTATTGGTAAACTATATGTAGATTCTAAGTTTCCGCCAGAGGCCAAAGAGAAAGCAGAAAAAATGATTGCGAATGTCATTACTGCATTCAAAGCTAGAATTAATAAGCTAGAGTGGATGAGTGCTGAGACTAAAGCAAAAGCGATAGAAAAGCTTGATAAGTTTACGGTTAAGATTGCATATCCTAATGAGTGGAAAGATTATTCTGAATTGATGATTAAAGAAGGAAATAGTTATGCAGAAAACATGATGGCTTTTTCTGATTGGAATTTAAAAGAAACGATGGCAGATTTAGGTCAGAAAGTTGATAAAACAGAATGGGGAATGCCACCACAAATGGTTAACGCTTACTTTAATCCATTAAATAATGAGATTGTTTTTCCAGCTGCTATACTACAGCCACCTTTCTATAATTACACAGCAGATGAAGCTGTAAACTATGGAGGAATAGGAGCCGTAATTGGTCATGAGATTTCTCATGCTTTTGATGATCAAGGGTCTCAGTTTGATAGCGACGGAAATTTAATCAACTGGTGGACACCAGAAGATTTATCTGAATTCACGAAAAGAGGAGATGCACTTGTTGAACAATATTCTGCTATACAATTAGGGGATAGTTTATTTGTGGATGGTCGTAACACTATTGGTGAAAACATTGGTGATCTAGGTGGGGTTCTTGGAGCTTATGATGGACTGCAATTATATTTTGAAGAAAATGGACGACCAGAAGATATTGACGGATTTACTGCAGAGCAACGTTTCTTTATGTCTTGGGCTACTGTTTGGAGAACATTAAGCAGAGCAGATGCATTAGAGACTCAAGTAAAAACAGATCCACATTCTCCAGGAGTTGTAAGAGCAACACAACCGCTTAAAAATATTGATGCTTTCTATGAAGCCTTCGATATTAAAGAAGGTGATAAAATGTGGTTAGCTCCAGAAAAGCGTGTTAGAATTTGGTAATAACACCTAATATATAAAATGTAAAAAGCACCCAATTTGGGTGCTTTTTTTATACTAAAAAAACAATACTATTGCTTTCCTTCTTTTTTAGCAATAAGTGCATCTTTACTTATTTTCGCTAGATTAAAGTTAGCATCCATTGCAAGCGCTTCATCAAGCATAGCAATAGATTCGTCTAAATTATCAATTTGGTTCATATTAAATAAAATTAATGCCTTTAAGTAGGTTAAAGCACCTTTAAGAGATACTTCGTATGGTCTTTGAGATTCGTAGAAAGCGCGTTTTTGATCGGGTTTTACATTTACTAAACCAAAATCAACCTTTGCTTTTGCTCCTCCCAAATCTTTAGTTTGGATTTTAAGATCTGCAATCTCGTAAGCTAAATAGGAGCTCGAACTGCGTTTAAATAACTCTTCGTAAAATACTAATGCACGTTCAGGTTGATTTAAAGCCTTTAATGAAATAGCCTTAACCTCTGTATTCATATCGGTATCTGTAGGATTCTGATCTATACCTACGGTGTTTAAAGCCTCTAGGCTTCTGCTTTCCGAAGCATAGATATAAGCTAATGTGTCTAATCGTGCTTGATTAGGCTGTAAGACATTAAGATGTGTCATGGCATTGATTACGCCTTGCACGTCACCTTGGCCTTTCATTTGTTTGTAGTAAGCTTCAAAGTGCTTTATAAGTTCCGATTTTGTTTGTGCTGTTGCACTAAACGTCATAACAAGTCCTAAAAGGAGTAAAATTTTTTTCATGATATTCATAATTTATTGCGCCAAAACTAAAAAATTAAATGGCATATACTCTTAAAAGTCTGCTAATTCTTATAGTTTTATCTTGAAGTCATAGTCCAAAATGCGTACCAATTTTTTAGAATCGATAATTTTTCCTTTGTTTACCGAGTGCTCATCATACTTAGGAACAGGAATTTGAAGTGCTCTACAAGCCGAAGTATAGTACTCTTTTTTTGTTGGATGAGCTGTGGTAGAAGCATTGAAAATATCACTCCAATGATCTTGCTTTATGATACCAAATATAATAGCAATGCAATCGTCTCGATGAATCAAATTCACAGGTGTGTTGGCATTTTTAAGATTCGTTTTTCCTGAAAGAAATCGTGCTGGATGTCTATCTTCAGCAAAGAGTCCGCTAAATCGTAATAACGTCGTTTCAAAGTTTTTATTCTGCTGAAAAAGGGCTTCTACTTCCAATAACTGCAATGCCGTTTTTGAGGTTGAGGTTGGTGATATTTCAGTAATTATTGGAAAGCTTTCGTCATCATCATAAACAGATGTTGAACTTATGAAGAGCACCTGTTTTACTGAAGACGTTTCAACATGTGTTACTAAATGTTTCATTTGTTGCACATAATTATGCTCAGGGTTTTTACGCAGACCTGGAGGAATGTTAACGATTAGTGTTTGACAATTAGAAAGACAAGCTTTGATGTTACCTACAATTCCTTCCGAAGAAAATTGAAGTAAAAAGGCAGTGATTTTAGCCTGTTCAAGAATTGCTATTTTAGCTTCAGTAGTGGTTGAACCATGAATCTCATAGCCGTTTTCGATAAGTAATTTTGCTAATGGTAGGCCTAACCATCCACAACCTATAATGCCAATTTTCTGATTCAACTTTATTGTTTTTAAGTCTGCCGAAATTTACGAATTATTGCTCTGAATTAGGAATTGGTATAATTCACTTATTTTCAGTAACTTTAAATCAATACAAAAAAAAATGATTATGGGCATTAAAAGTTTTCAAGGCGCAAGAAAGCAGCAAGGTACTGTTGAAGCGTCTGCAATTAGGGTAAGGGATTTTATGACACGAGATTTAATCACCTTTAAACCTGAACAGACAGTTGAAGAAGTGATTCAAACATTGATAAAAAATAAAATTTCTGGTGGTCCAGTGGTTAATAGTCACAATGAACTGGTTGGTATTATTTCTGAAGGCGATTGCCTCAAACAAATTAGTGAAAGTCGTTATTACAATATGCCAATGGAACATCACACGGTTGAAAACAGAATGGCAAAAAATGTAGAGACCATTGATGGTAACATGAATGTCTTTGATGCAGCTAATAAGTTTTTGGAATCTAAAATACGACGTTTTCCAATTGTGGAAAACGGAAAATTGGTTGGGCAAATAAGTCAGAAAGATATTTTAATAGCTGCCCTTGAATTAAAAGGACAGAATTGGAAATAAGGTTATCGATTACCATGATTAGGTAACACTTCGGGTAAATCTGTGATGATCAGTTTTGTTTTGCCTTCACTTTCTAAAGCTGCAATTTTAGAGTATGGATATTCTGGCAACGGTTCACTTAACGTTTTCCATTTTGCAACTCCGGCAACTGTGATGCGCTCTCCAATTTCTATCACACCTTCGCTGTAACGCAGGCTTTTATTAAATCCGAAGTAAGTCTCAGGATTAATATTATAGCGCTTTAAAAGCGAAACAAATTGTGGTGTTGGGTCATTAAATGATCCTGAAGATTGTTTTTGGTCTTTTACTAAATGACAGATATAATTTTGAGGCTGTGATTGCGGTTTTACAATCACAAAATCACCATTAGTATCTACAAAGAACTCCTGAAAACTCTCTTCTTTAACCAAAGTTTTCCAATGTGAACTTTTACCAGTACTTACTTTTTGTTGAATTAGTATTTGATAAAACACACATTTTCGTCCAGTATATGGTGCGATTAATGGGGCTTTTACATGCAATGCTTTACCGCTTACTTTAGAGAGTTCGTTGGTTTTTAAACTTGATGCAGGTTTGTGTGGGATTTTGGAAAGCGTTCTAATGATTACATTTTTACCATTAAAATAATACGCTAAAAACCCAATGAGTCCGATAATAGCGATAATTATAAATATGAAAAAAGGCGTATTCATTTTTGATGGATTGGTTCGTAATTATAAGTAGTAAAATTTATAACAATGTTACACTACTAACTGTCACGTTTTACTAGTGCATAATAATCACCTTCTAAAGGTAGATAGCCTTGATCATAAACAAAATAGTAAACGGTTCCAGCTTTGGTAGTATAGATACTTGTAAAATAATTGAAGTCAAAACCTTTTTCTATGAGTCGTGCTCGTGAGATTTTTTTCTTCTGATCTGGATTGAGTTCTTCCAGGATGCGATAGTTTTTTCGAAGGCGATTATTCGTATTTCGAATAAGGTTCTTAGAGTCTTTGTTAATCGAGTTGTTATAGGAATTACGACAGGCATCACTACAGAATTTTTTATCGATTCTACCGACTATTTTATCGCCACATTCAGGACATTGTTTTTGCATGATCTTCTTTTTTTAGTTTGTACCAATTAATCATGTTGCCTTTATAAGGAAACTGTTCCATGTGTTGCAACCCTATTTTTTGTAATATTTTATTAGATGCAATATTATCAACTTCGGCAGCACCAAAAACGACATCTAATTTTAATTTTTGAAAACCATAATTTAATACCGCTAATGAAGATTCTGTAGCATAGCCTTTCCCCCAATATTTTGGTATAAACCGATATCCAATATCGTAAAAATCTCTTTTCGAACCTAAAGTTTCATTATCGCCCGTGTTGAGTTTGAAACCAGACCAACCAATAAAATCTCCTGATGATTTTTCAATGGTTGCAAATCGACCAATACCGCGCTCTAGATATTGTTCTCTAATAAATGCAATGATTTTTTCTGCTTGCGTTTTTGTTGTAATGGGATTATTTCCAAGGTACTTATGTACCTCAGTGTTACCGTCTAACTCAAAAATGCCGTCAACATCAGAAGGTAAAAGCTCACGCATAATTAGTCGCTCAGTTTCTATATAAAATTCCATAGGCAAATATACATAAAACCACTTACAAACGACTACAAGCATTTACAAACGATTTTAAATAAGTAACTACCGACTAATATTTGGAGACTGTTTCATATTTGCAGTGTTGAATTGAACTAATGACATTCAATATAATTAAAACCTTATCTTATGAATACGTTAAGAAACAAAGTACAATTGATCGGTAACTTAGGAAACGATCCAGAAATCATCAATCTTGAATCAGGAAAAATGTTGGCCAAATTTTCAATAGCAACAAATGAAAGCTATAAAAATGCACAAGGCGAAAAAGTGACTGACACACAATGGCACAATGTTGTGGCTTGGGGTAAAACAGCTGAAATTGTAGAGAAATTTGTCACCAAGGGAAAAGAGATTGCTATCGAAGGCAAATTAACCACACGAGCTTGGGATGATAAAGATGGAAATAAGCGCTATACGACTGAAGTAGTTTGTAATGAACTACTCTTGTTGAGTAAGTAGTAAACAATAGATTTTAAATCAAAAACCCACGACATTACATCGTGGGTTTTTTTTGATTATTATGTTTTGGAGACTTATTGTCTAACAATCTTTTTTGTAATTGTTACTCCATTGGCATTGTCTTCTAGTTGCATAAAATAAATAGATGCTCTTAATTGAGATAGGTTGATATCAATTGTTCTATTATTGCTAGAGATTTCTTTTTCAAAAACCACTCTACCATTCACATCATAAATAGAAATATTAAAATCACTATCATTATAATTTCCTGGAAGCGTAACTCTAATGTCATCATTAAATGGGTTAGGTGCAATTTGTAAGCTTTCCAATGTGAAGTCATTTACACTAAGAGAAGGACAAATTGCCCATCCCATATCTTCAAAAAGCGCTATAGTTATTGGTCCTGGATTATGATTGGATTGCCCAAATCCAATACTTGGAGACATTAATGAGTTAATGTTAGTAGCAGGGAAAATAAATTCGTCCCAGTGGCTATAACTTGAGCCTTGATTAAAAGTTGCTGGCGCCCATATTTCTGGTCGTACAAGACCTCCATTGGCTGCTAATGCTAATGGGCTATTAGAAAATAGGTTTCCACTAGTGTATTGAGTTAATAGTGCAACAGAAGGGTCGGCAAATGTCAAAATTGAAGTTCCATTTAGAGTTTCAACAAAATTGTCATAGCTATGAACAAAACCAGTATTTCTTAATACGCCTTGAGTATTTGTTATATCTGTACCCGCAAAACCAAGAAAACCAAGTCCGTGACCTAATTCATGCAATACGACAGAAACGAAGTCAACTTGACTAAAAGGTGGATTAGCATCCAAACCAAAATAGAAATTCGCTGTACTACTAAAATTCGCAGAGATGTCAGCACCTCCAGCATTGCTATCTGTACCAGTAATTTGCTCAGCTAATGCTCTTGCAAAAGCAGTGTTTGCTGGTATGCCTGGTCCAGTTAATGGAATAAACCCAGTTGGTCCAGCACTGCCCAATACTCCAGCGCCTAAAGGGGCAAAAGTGGCATCAACTCTTATAGGTTGATCTGAGGCTAAGGTATTTGCCCAAATATCTACAGCGAATTGAAAAGCAGCTTGTGCTTGAGGTGTAAAACCATTATAAGTCACAATAAAGATAGAACACTCTGCTCCATTACTGTCTGTACCTTCTCTTGCTGTAATAAATTGATTAGGAATAGAATAAGGATCTTGATTAGGAGCTGGATAGTATTCGCAGATTGGCCCTTCAACTTGTATAGCTTCTCCAGTAATTTGATACTCTTGAGCAGATGAGAACGTCGTAAGTGCTAGTATAAATATAAAAGTAAGCGTAAAACGCTTATGAATTGCTTTTGTAAAAAAATCTCGAATGTGGGTAGTTTTTTGTTTCATTTACTTTTCTTTTTAATTTTTTTTGTCTAAAAACACATAATAAGCGCGTATTACTTAAAAGTCGCAATGAAACGCTCAAAATTACAATTCGGCGTAAATCACAAACAAAGGCTTACATAATGGAAGCCTTTGTGTTTTTAATAAAACATATTTCAGTTAATATCAAATAATAATGATTAATGGTCTCATGTCATCTAGAAACATTACATTAAAATTAAGTATTAATTAGAATTGGCTGCCTCTATAGTCTTAATTTCAGATACGAGACCATTATCATTTACGATACCATTAATGTAAAGGTTAATGGTTTGGTTGTCTGAATTTTTAATTTTAAAACTAATTATACCATCCTTACCAACTTTTAGATTCGGTTTCCAATCTATAGTACCATATTCGTTAAAGAATGTGGTGTTGTAAAATTGATATTTAGGGGTATAGAATTCTTTTTCTTCATCAAAAGTCAAAGGAAATTCAAAACTTGAAACCGTATTATTTTTACCCCCATTTCTATAGAAAAATTCACTGCTCGTGTATATCTTTATATATCCGGCTTGACCTCTAATACCTCCTCCAAAGCCTTGATATTCAACATCGATATAGTCTATGGTTTCTATAGTCATAAGTGCCAAAAAATCTATACTGTCCTCTTGTAGCAATGCGCCATCTAGATATATAATAGGCTTATTATTGCCCCAACTCACTCTTGGGTTTGTAACCGTGAATTTCGCATTCTGTAAATCATAATTTGCTACAAAACCAATTTCATTTAAGTAAATATATAAAGGAGTACCTCTCAGTCGTTGGTCATCGTTTATTTCAAAAATTTTGCCTTTGGTTTTTTTCTCTTGTAATTTTTGAAGTCTTGTTTTCTTTTTCTTTGCATTTATAACAATCTCCTCGAGTTTTTCAAGTTCACTCCAAGAACTTGGTGTTTTAGGAATGACTAAGTCTGGTGTTAATTCTGATTGATCGGGTTGTATATAACTGTAAGGTTTATTTAATATGGGAAAAACAGATGGGTAGAATTGCGGATAAATTGTTGGTGCTCTCGGTTCTCCTTTTCTATTGATATAACCAATCCTGAAAACTTCCTCATCGGTAGGTATCAAATTGTTTGAGAGTATCGCTTTATCATCTTCTGATATCGTATAAATTTGTGAAGAACTAGATTTTAGTGGATAGCTAATATAGGTTCCCGCTTCGGTTTTACCATTGATATTTGATGTTACACTGATGCCTTGTTCAAAAGGATACTTGTAAATATTGTCAAAATTAAATATGGTGGTCCAATTGTAGCTGCTCCAGCCTTGAGTGAGTAGTAAGTTGTCTAGCTGGTAATTCGTTTTTCTATTGTCCTCTTTAAAATAATAACCTGCGTCTTCAATAGGGGTTTTGATATAAGGTTGCAAATAGATTTGCGAGATGAGATTATGTTGATGGTTATAACTCTTCGTCGTTGATGGTAAGACAGAAATACTCACATTTTGAAAACTGTTTAAGTTATGGTTGTCAACCTTCAGTTTTACCAGTAGAGAATCTTTTTCTGCAGTGGAAGAGACAAACTTGGTTTTTCCTTTTTCAATACCTAAATGATTAAACACCAAACGCTCTAGAATAGGTTTGTTGTTTTCATCAAAAACAGTTAACATATTTATACCTGAAAATAAGTCGGATTTAAAAACCATCAGTTTTTCTGAAAGGTCAGTCATATAAAAAGGCACAATAAGCATGTCTCCGCCATTGTGAATCGCTAGCTTAAAACGTTTGGTTTGTAATGGTTCTAGTGAGCTTTTGTTGGTTGCAAACGTGACTAATATATTATCTTTTAAATCTGTAACAGACATATTGAACCCCATATTTTTAATATCTCGGATTTCGATTTTTTCAAAGCTGTCATTATGATATACCTTTAAAAAATAGCGACGCTTTGGTTCTGGTGTAAGAATGATTTTTGCGATTCCAAAAGGGTTAAGCTTAAAGGTGTTAATGACCAGTTCGTTATCATCGATAACCTCTGCGGTAGCATTTGGTAACCCTTTCCCGAATTTATTTTTAACAATAACTCCAGCGGTATTAAGTGTGTTGTAGATAAAATGACCTCCTTCACCGAGCACCTGAATATCGAGTTGATTGTCAGTGGTTTTGGATTCAATTTCTGATTCTTTATCTGCGTCCAACACATTAAATACTTGCTGAAAATGGTTTTGTTCTTCAAAATTGAACATCCAATTCGTATAGGCTTTAAACATGAAACTTCCACTCAATAGATTTTCATCCAAATAGAATACATTAGAAGCCACACCATCTTTTATATGTACCAATTTTTGTTTGATCACATTTCCGTCAAGGTCAGACAGCGTACAGTATAAATTTGTAGTTGAAACAGATCTTTTTTTAGCAAATTTATCAAATACATAAGCCGTAAAACCGAGCATTTCTCCATTAACATAAGTGGATTTGTTTAAATGGACATAAACGACCTCTCTTGGTGATTCGGTATAATTCTCGTACATGTCCAACAAATCTTCATCATCTTCAGAAGTGTTTTGTGCATTAAGATTTGAAAAAACGGAAATCGTTATTAAGATGAATAATGATAAAAATAGGAACTTGGCTTTTATCTTCGGATGTGGTTTTGTCTTCATGGCGTGTTTTGAACATAAATTTACGTCAAAACGATTAAATTTCTCACAAAATAATGATTAAATTCTAGTTAAAAACCTCAAAATAAGACTAAAAGAAATTGTCTTTTGTGTATGTCTCTTCGCATAAGAATATCTAAGGTAACAACGCATTCTTTAACCATTGGAACCCATTGGTCTTCTGGTAGAGAATGTTTGTGAATAGGATGGTTTCCTACTTTAAGCATTTAAATGTTAAAAAATGTAAATATACGTGTAAGAATTGTTCTATTTTTAGGCGTATCAATTCAAATTACATGAGTAAAGAATCAAAAATAAAACCCATTGAAATCACCGAAAAAGGGTCACTTGGCTTATTAGCTTTAGGTGATGTAGGTTTGAGAGCATGGAGGCAAGTGAAAAAAGAAGCACGACAAAAAAGAGAAGATGAAGAAAAAAAGTAAAGTCCTTTTGATAGGTTGGGACGCGGCCGATTGGAAAATTATTGGACCTCTACTAGCTAAAGGACAAATGCCAGCCCTAAAGAAGTTAATTGATAAGGGTGTTTATGGAAATATGGCGACTATGAATCCGCCATATTCTCCAATGTTATGGTCTACTGTAGCTACAGGTAAAACTCCCGACAAGCATGGTGTACTAGGTTTTTTGGAACTCATGCCAGATTTAAAAGGGATAAGACCTGTTACTGTTTCTTCACGAAAGTCTCGAGCATTATGGAATATTTTTCATAATCAAGGTCTTAAAAGTAATTTAGTAGGTTGGTGGCCCAGTTTTCCAGCAGAACCTATAAATGGAGTCATTGTAACAGATAAATTTCAAAAAGTTAATATAAACCCAAACGTCAAAAACCCAATTGTAGAAGGTACAATTCATCCAAATAGTTTAGTTAAAGACTTGTACGATTTGCGTTTGCATCCTTCTGAAATAACAGAAGCCCATATTTTGCCTTTTATCCCAAAAGCCGGAAAAATTGATCAAGAAAAAGATCAAGGATTACAAACGTTTGCAAAGGTTATGGCAGAAAACGTTTCGTTACATGCGGCAGCCACAAACTTAATGCGCACCACAGAATGGGATTTTATGGGTGTATATTTTGATTTTATAGACCATTTTTGTCATGCCTTTATGAAATTTCATCCACCTAAATTAGCACCAATTCCTCAAGAGTTATATGAAATATATAATGAGTGTATTTTTAGCGCTTATCGTTTTCAAGATATGATGTTAGGAAGAATGTTGGATTTGGTAGATGATGACACAACCGTTATTGTGATGTCTGACCACGGTTATGAGTCTGGAAATAAACGAATTCTTAAAATGCCAAAGTATCAAGCGGCACCTTCTTTAGAGCATAGGCAATTTGGAATATTCGTTGCAGCTGGTCCAAATATTAAAAAGAACGAAAAGATTTTTGGATTAGGGCTAGTCGATGTTGCTCCTACTATATTGCATATGTTTGATTTGCCTATTGGTAAAGATATGGATGGTAAAATTGCATTAGATATTTTTGAAGAAGTAAAACCACCTCAATTTATTGATAGTTGGGAAACCATCGAAGGTGATTTTGGAGAACACTTAAAGCACGATAACAACGATCAATTAAATGATCAGGAAGCCATGCAACAATTAATTGATTTGGGCTATATCGATCGTCCAGATGAAAAAATAGAGGTTTCTATTTTAAAAACTAAATGTGATTTAAAACATAATTTAGCACGTGTCTATCTTGGTAAAAAAGAGTATAAGCATGCTAAACCCATATTGCTGGAACTTATTCAAGAAAAAGAACCTGTAGATATCATTCCATATTTTATGGATTTATTATCAATTAGTATAGAGGAACAAGAATTTGATAAAGCTGAAAGTTATCTCAACGAATTGAGAACACGTGATAAGAAATTTGAAATTAATACCTATTTCGCTGAAGCTAAAATTTTATTAAGTAAAAATAAAGTAACCGAAGCATTAGAACTTTTAACGAAAGCCAAAAACAGAAAGCCAAATGGTGAAGTTTGGTTTCAAATAGGAAAGATATATATACGTTTAAACCGTTTTGAAAATGCTAAAGAGGCTTTTGAGACGGCTTTAGAATTTGAAATAGATAATGCTAGATATCATCAAGCACTTGCCGTTGCTTTAAATAGAACAAATCAATTTGAAGAAGCCGCAGAACATGCTTTAACAGCTATTGAATTGATTAAATATTTCCCAGAGGCACATTATACACTAGGTGAAGCGCTTGAAAAATTAGGGGATATGGAAAATGCAAAAAAAGCATATGAAACAGCAGCAGCATTAAAGCCTAAAACGCATCATCGCGCAGAAAAAGCTATTGAGAATATTCAAGAGAAGTTAGAAACTCCTGTTGAGTTTAAAGACAAAAGTGATTTTAAATACCGAAAAGATCAAATTGTTATTGTCTCTGGATTACCAAGATCAGGGACCTCTTTAATGATGCAAATGCTAGATAAAGGTGGTCTAGAAGCTTTGACTGATTCTAACCGTCAAGCTGATGAATCTAACCCCAGAGGCTATTTAGAATATGATCCTGTAATGGCTTTACATAAAGACAATAGTTGGCTGGATAAAGCTCAAAATAAATCACTTAAAGTTGTTGCACCACTTTTAAAATTTCTAGATCCCAAATTTCGTTATAAAGTAATTTTTATGAATCGGGATTTAAATGAAGTTGTAAAATCTCAACAAAAAATGATAGGTAGAGATGTCGAAACATTTCCTGTAAAATTGTTTGAAACATATAAAAAACATTTAAAACAAGTTGAAGACTGGAAAGATAAAGAGCCAAGTGTAGAATTAATTTATGTAGATTATAAAGATGCCTTAAATGATACAAATACTGCAGTAAAAAAGGTGATTTCTTTTATTGGAAAAGAGATGAATGAAGAAGATATGGAATCTTGTGTTGATAAAACATTGTATAGAAATAAGAATTAAAACAAAAAGCGTTTACAATTTGTAAACGCTTTTTAAATTATATAAATAGTGTATTAATTAAAGTACAAGTTTCTTTCTAATTACTGCTTTAGAATTTGCATCAGTTAATTCTATGATATAAATACCGTTTGCCATAGCGTTTGCTTCAACAACAAAACTAGAACCTGTAGTTGTACCATCCAGAACTTGTTTTCCAGTCATATTAACTAATCTATAATTAGTAGCTTCAGGTAAATTGTATAACCCGATACTTTTGTTTAGAGCTACGATTTTAATGTCCTCTAAAACACTTGTTCCAATAGACAATGTTTCTTGTCCTGCATTAAGTGGCATTCCAGCAGTATCATGATAAGCAAATCCTTTTACTGTCCATACATCTCCGTTTTGATCAACATCAAGTTGTACCCAACCATAATGAATGCTACCAGAAATATTAAAACGAAGACCTATATACCCGTCACTAACACTACACCAGTTCCCAAAGCTACAAGACCCATAATTTAAGGATTGAAAGCCACCAGAAAACCCATTATTAAACCAAGATCCAGCACCACTAGAAATCGCAGTACCACTGGTAAGATCAAATGGATAGGCAAAACTAGCTCCCCCAGAACCTAAAGCATCATTACTTGCAGTTAATGGGTCAAGATATAAATTAGAACTTCCATTATGTCTTATTTGGAAATCATCTGTTCCATTACTGTCTATGTCTATAAGAAATGTGTCTCCAACACCGCCTGTGAAATCTGCAATATCGTCATAGACGATAGATTGCCCGTTAACATCAGCTGCTCCTACAATGACAGCTGTTAAAGCTCCATATTTAGTAAGTTGTTTCGATAATTTTAAAGAAGTAGTTTTTTTCATATAAAAAATTGGATTGGTTAATACGGTTAATATACAATATTTATCATTTCACCTAAGCCAATCCTGAGAATTGTATACAATTTTTATTGATTTGATAAAAATGAAGTATTAAAATTTTCAAATTAGCTAATATCACCCCTTTTATATCATGAATTCTGATTGATATTTTGAATGGTAACTGGTTGTATTTCAGTATTTTGTCAAGGATTGAGTTCAAATTCACGAATACCGATTTACCTAGAATTGAAGGTCATCTATAAATAAGATGATAAGCTATTTTTAGCATTTACTTCGTATGTAATTTTAACTGAATACGTTTTCTAGGAATATCAACCTCTAAAACTTTAACAACAATCTGCTGATGTAAGTGTACATGTTCGTTTACGTCTTTTACAAAGCTATCGGATAAATTAGACACGTGAATTAAACCACTTTCTTTAATTCCAACATCCACAAAACAACCAAAAGCAGTAATATTATTGACGATGCCTGGCAGTAATTGGCCCTCTTTCAAGTCTGTAATTGTTTTAATGTTTTGATTGAATGTAAATACTTTGGCTTGTTCTCGAATATCTAAACCAGGCTTTTCAAGTTCTTTTACAATATCCTGAAGTGTTAATAATCCGACAGTCTCCGTACAATAGTTTTTTAAGTTAATCTTTTGAAGTATTGTTTTATTTCCAATTAATTCTGAAAGTGAAACGCCTTCGTCTTTTGCCATTTTTTTAACGATAGCATAGCTTTCTGGATGCACAGCAGAATCATCTAACGGATTTTCACCATCCTTTATTCTTAAAAAACCGACACCTTGTTCAAATGCTTTATCACCTAAACGCGGTACTTTCTTTATCTCTTTTCTTGATGTAAATGAACCATTATTACTTCGATAACTAACAATGTTTTCAGCCAACTTGGGACCAATTCCAGAGACGTAACTTAATAAACTATGACTAGCCGTATTGATGTTAACACCAACCGAATTCACACAGTTTTCAACGACAACATCTAATTCTTTTTTGAGTTTGGATTGGTCTACATCATGCTGATATTGCCCAACACCAATAGATTTGGCATCAATTTTTACCAATTCGGCCAAAGGGTCTTGCAAACGTCTTCCAATAGAAACAGAACCTCTAACCGTAACATCATAATTTGGAAACTCTTCACGTGCGATTTTTGATGCTGAATAAATACTCGCACCAGCTTCACTAACAACAAAAACTTGGATATCGTTTTTGAATCTTATTTTTCTAATCAGTGCTTCGGTTTCACGAGAAGCTGTTCCGTTTCCAATAGCAATGGCTTCGATATTATGCGCTTCGGTTAAAAAGCTTATTTTTTTCATGGCACCAATTTGGTCGTTTTTTGGAGCATGAGGATATATGTTTTCGTTATGCTTTAAATCGCCTTTTTCGTCTAAACATACGACTTTACAGCCTGATCTAAATCCGGGATCAATCGCTAAAACACGCTTTTCTCCTAATGGTGAACCAAGAAGTAATTGTTTTAAGTTTTTTGCAAAAATGTTAATGGCAGCTTCATCGGCTTTGTCTTTTGCTTTTTGTAACGCTTCATTACTTAATGAAGGGAATAGCAGACGTTTATAGGCATCTGAAATGGCTAATTCAATTTGATCTGCACATGCGTTTTCACTTTTAATAAGTTTACGATCGATATAATCTAAAGCACGATCATTATCAATCTCAATTTTGACACGAATAAAACCTTCATTTTCTGCTCTTAAAATTGCCAATAATCGATGAGAAGGAATGCGACTTAATGCCTCTTCCCATTCAAAATAATCTCTAAACTTTTGTGCGTTTTCATCTTCCTTTTTTGCTTTGACAACTTTAGTTGAAATCATAGCATGACGTTCTAATTGATTTCGAAGATTAGTTCTAATATCTGATCGTTCGTTAATCCACTCGGCAATAATATGTCGTGCACCTTCCAAAGCCCCTTCCGAAGAAGAAATAGATCCTTTCACATAGCGTTGAGCGATGTTATCTAAATCATTTGCATTTTGTGACATGATGATTTTTGCTAAAGGCTCCAATCCGTTTTTACGAGCCGTTTCGGCTTTTGTTTTTCTGCTTTTTTTATACGGAAGATATAAGTCTTCAAGTGTTGTGTTATCTTGACAAGCATTAACTTTTGCTTTTAATTCTGAAGTTAAAACGCCTTGTTCTTCTAATGCTTTTAGAATTGCTTTTTTTCGTTTTTCTAAGGCTTCAAATAATGCTTTGTATTTAACAATATCACCAATTTGAACTTCGTCTAAATTTCCAGTTGCTTCTTTTCGATATCTTGAAATAAATGGAATTGTACAGTCTTGATTTAGTAAATTAACTGTGTTTTTCACTGAAGATTCTGACAGTTTGGTTTTTGAGATTATGTATGGTACTAATTGAATCATTTTAAAATTCATTTGGTATAAGGTATAATTAAGTGCTTTTTAAATCGTTAATGATAGTCCTATCTCATCAATCACTAAGTCTAAAATTATGAAAAAAGCACTCCCTGTTTTTTTGATTTTAATCGTTTGTAATATATCATTTTCTCAAGAAAAAAAGCCTGAATTACCTCTAGAAAATCAGCGTATTAAAACCACGGAAGAAACTGTATTCAAATTTCATCCAAATCCTGTTGAAGATGAATTATTTGTCATAGGAACCCATAAAATAAAAAGTATTGAAATTATCGATGCATTAGGCAAAAGCGTTGCCCTCTATCAATTTGACAAAAGCATTATTAGAATGAATGTCTCCCAGTTAAAAAGCGGCATTTATCTTTTAAAAGTAATAGACAAGAACGACAAGCAGGACATTAAAAAATTGGTTGTGAAATAGAAGTCTAGCTTATCGGCAAACCACTACTAACCGTTGTATCCGGATTGACAAACACCAATTTCCCTTCAGGAGTTTCGGTCATTAAAATCATACCTTCGCTTTCTACACCTCGTAAAGCTCTTGGTGCCAAGTTCACGAGAACAGTTACTTGCTTTCCAATAACTTCTTCAGGAGTAAAGCTTTCGGCAATCCCAGAAACGATAGTTCTTGTATCGATACCTGTATCTACCTTTAAGATGAGAAGTTTCTTGGTTTTAGGCATTTTTTCGGCTTCAAGAATCGTCCCAACTCTCATATCGAGTTTAGTAAAATCATCAAACGTAATGATCTCTTTTTGTGGCTCGATTACTTTATTAGCAGCTTCGTTAGCTTTCTTACTGGCGACTAATTTATCCAATTGTTCTTGAATAGTTTTATCTTCAATTTTGGAGAATAATAATTCACCTTTTCCGATTTGATGTCCTGATGGAAGGAGTACATCTTTAGTTGAAATGTCACTCCAAGAATTATCATCAGCATTTAAAATGCCTTTCAATTTCGTTGAAGTAAATGGTAAAAACGGTTCACACAACGTTGCTAAAGCACTAGCAATTTGAAGCGCGACAAACATGATGGTCTTTGTCTTTACTTCATCTGTTTTTATGAGTTTCCACGGCTCTTCGTCTGCTAAATATTTATTTCCTAAACGCGCCAAACTCATCAATTCTTGACTCGCTTCTCTAAAACGGTAACGTTCAATAGAACTTTCAATCACTGATGGATAAGCTTTAACTGTGGCTAATGTTTGGTTATCAATTTCTGAAAATTCAGAAGCTTCAGGAACAATTCCGTCGTAATATTTATTGGTTAGTACAACCACTCGGTTTATGAAATTTCCGAAGATAGCCACCAATTCATTATTATTTCTCGCCTGAAAATCTTTCCATGTAAAATCGTTATCCTTACTTTCTGGGGCATTTGCAGTCAAGGCATAACGTAAGACGTCTTGCTGATTTGGAAAATCTTCTAAGTAGTCTGGCAACCAAACCGCCCAATTTTTTGAGGTTGATAGTTTGTTACCTTCTAAGTTTAAAAACTCATTGGCAGGTACATTATCTGGTAATATATATGAGCCTTCAGCTTTTAGCATTGCTGGGAAAATAATACAGTGAAATACGATATTATCTTTACCTATAAAGTGAACCAATTTGGTGTCTTCATCTTTCCAATACAATTCCCAATCTTTTCCTTCTCTTGCAGCCCATTCTTTGGTTGCCGAAATATATCCAATAGGCGCATCAAACCACACATAAAGCACTTTGCCTTCGCCTCCAGGAACAGGAACAGGAATTCCCCAATCCAAATCACGAGTTACAGCTCTTGGTCGTAAGCCATCATCAATCCAGGATTTTACTTGACCGTAAACATTAGGCTTCCAATCTTTTTTATGACCTTCTAAAATCCATTCTCTTAAAAAGTTCTCATGTTTATTTAAAGGTAAAAACCAGTGTTTGGTTTCTTTTAAAGTTGGCACATTACCAGTAATTGCCGATTTTGGATTAATGAGGTCTGTCGCATTTAAACTCGATCCACAGTTTTCACATTGGTCACCATAAGCCTCTTCATTTTCACATTTTGGACAAGTTCCAGTCACAAAACGGTCGGCTAAAAACTGATTAGCTTCTTCATCATAGAGTTGCTCTGTGACTTCTTCTACAAATTCATGTTTATCATACAAGGTCTTGAAGAATTCTGAAGCGGTATCATGATGAATTTTGGCAGATGTACGTGAATAGTTGTCAAACGTAATTCCGAAGTCTTCAAATGATTTTTTGATAATCGCATGATATTTATCCACGATATCTTGAGGTGTTACACCTTCCTTTTTCGCTTTAATCGTAATAGGTACACCATGTTCATCACTTCCACAAATGAAAGCTACGTCATTTCCTGTTAAGCGTTTGTAACGTGCGTAAATATCTGCAGGCACATATACACCAGCTAAATGGCCAATATGAATAGGACCATTAGTGTATGGTAAAGCGGCAGTAATTGTATATCGTTTTGGAGTACTCATATATTTTGAATTGTGTCACGTTAAGCGCAGTCGAAACACCTCTATGGAGATTCTCTACTTCCTTCTGAATGACAAATGTATTCGTTTTAACAAGCCACAAAAGTACACATTTTGCAGGCGATTTAGAAGCGAGTATTTATAAATTTTAGACATCGTTTTTATTAAGAATCGTTTAAAATTTGTAATTCCGAACATGTGAAAAAAAATGTACATTTACACTATGTCGAAAATTCGTTATTCCTTACTCTTGATTTTAGTCTGTTTTTTCTTCGGAAATGCTAATGCTCAAGACAAATCTGTTCAAAAAAACCAAACTGTTTTGATACAACCACACTATTTAAAAGCTGGAGATACAGTAGCTATTGTTGCGCCTTCAGGAATACTGAAAAACAGAAATGATGAAGTAAATCAAGCGATAACATTATTAAAAAGTTGGGGTTTACATGCCGTTATAGGTAAACATGTGTTTAGTAAAGCCGATCATTTTGCAGGAACTGATGCTGAACGCTGTGAAGACTTTCAAAAAGCCTTAGATGACCCAACAATTAGTGCGATTTGGTGCGCAAGAGGCGGCTACGGAACAGTTAGAATTTTAGACAAATTAGATTATACCAAGTTTAAAAAACACCCTAAATGGCTGATTGGTTATAGTGATATTACAGCATTGCACAATCAGGTTCACAATGAAGGGTTTCAATCCATTCATGCCTTAATGTGTGTGAGTTTGCCAAAAGATATTTCAGAAATAAAGGAAACGTTAGAAACCTTTAAATCGACCATCTTTGGGAATCCAGTGAATTATATTTTGGATGGCTCAACCTACAATAGAGTGGGTGAAGCAAGTGGACCATTAGTTGGCGGAAATCTCACAATACTCCATACGATGTTGGGTTCTAAAACAAGTATTGATACCTCAGGTAAAATCTTATTTATAGAAGAGATTGGCGAATACAAGTATCATATCGATCGTATGTTACAAAGTATGAAACGTGCAGGCTATTTTGATAACTGTGCAGGAATTTTAGTTGGTGACATGAGTAAAATGCGAAAGAATACAACACCTTGGGGAACTTCTGTAGAGCAACTCATTTTAGATGCGTTAGCAGAGTATGATTTTCCAATTGCTTTTGGGATGCCTGCTGGACATGAAAAAGATAATCGTGCTTTGATTTTAGGACATACGATTGCCTTGAAGGTTGAGAAAGGGAAGTCTACGGTTGTTTTTGAAAACTAATTATGGCAAACCACAACGAATTAGGAAAGAAAGGAGAAGACTTAGCGGTCGATTTTTTGTTAAAAAACGGTTATGATATTGTTGCTCGAAACTATACGTATCAAAAAGCCGAAGTGGATATTTTGGCGAAAAAAGGAGAAATTCTTGCTGTTGTAGAAGTGAAAACAAGAACGAGTGCCAATTTTGGTGACCCACAACAATTTTTAAAACCTAAGCAAATACAACGTATCATTAAGGCAGTAGATCAATTTGTCAATACAAATGACATGGATGTTGAAGTTCGATTTGATATAGTTGCTATTGTACTAAACAAAAAAGGGATGACCTTAGAGCATTTGGAAAATGCCTTTTATCATTTCTAACTATAAAATACATAAAAATGTAAGAAAAAACTCCAATTTGTGAAAGTTAATTGTATTTCATCTAATAAAAAGATATTTGAGCAGATTTTTATCTAGTTTTAAGATTCTTAACCCCCAAAAATTTTATACTATGAAAGGTATTAATCTACTTATAAGCTTGATAATGTTATCTGTTTTATTCGGATGTACAGATGACCAATTGGATGAATCTCAATTTAGAGCCCAAAAGAAAATAGAAAAAGAAATTACATTAATTGAAACTTCTACAACAGCAACTTCAGAGGAACATTGTTTTGAAACCAATCTTATTGCAGGTCAACATTATGTTGCAGGATCGGTAACAGTAGATATTGAGGGTGATAATTTAATAATTACGTATTCCAGTAATGGAGATTGGACTATAGGTACTACTCATTTAAGTATTGGAAATTGCGATGAAGATTGGGCGCCACTAACAGGCTCAGGTAATCCTCAAGTAGGGCAATTTGAATATACAGAGCCATATTCATCTACACTATATGAAGTTGTTTACATAATTAGTTTAGAAGGTTTAGATGATAATTATTGTTTTGCGGCACACGCCGAAGTTGAAGGACCAACTGGTGGAGAAACTGCATGGGCTGAAGGTTCACAGTTTGATGGACGAGGATGGGCAATGTTTGTTGAATCGTTTTTGTCTGAATGTGAAGAAGATGATGGAGGCAACAATACACCTTTTTAAAACTATTTATAAAAATTCATTTCATCCACATACTCCCAAACATGTTCTGGTAACATTGGTCGTACATTTTTGCCTTCACTGATGGATTTTCTTATAAATGTTGATGACAATTCCATAATAGGTGCATTTACAAAATGCACCTTTTTATTTTTGGTAAATTGTGTCTCAATCTTTCCTTCAGGAATTCGAGGATACACATAAATATCATGATGTTCTAAAATGAGATCGTAGTTTTTCCACTTGTGAAAACTGTTCAGGTTGTCTTCACCCATGATTAAAGAAAACTCATGTTCAGGATATTTCTCTTGCAGATGGGTTAAGGTATTTATCGTGTAATTAGGTTGCGGTAAATTAAATTCTATATCACTAGGCTCAAGTTTGTTATAATCTTCGGTAGCGCGATAGACCATTTCATAGCGTTGGCGATTATCCAACAATGAACTTTTCTTTTTAAACGGACTATGAGGTGTTACGACAAACCAGATTTTATCTAAATCGCTATGCTCAGCTAAATGATTTGCAATCGTTAGATGACCAACGTGAATGGGATTAAAAGTGCCAAAATAGAGTCCGATTTTCATAATTTACGTCTTAATAAAATCTGAGACTAAGGTATAAGCATCATCTAATGCTTTATCTAAATCTTTATTGAGAACAATTTCATCAAATAATGGCGCAGTAGCGAGTTCGGCAGGTGCTTTTGCTACACGCATACTAATCTTATCTTCACTTTCTTCACCACGCTCTTTAAGTCTTATAATGAGCTCGTTGAGGTCTGGCGGTTTTACAAAAATGGCCAAGGTTTCTTCAGGAAATTTCTTTTTAATTCTAAGTCCGCCAGAAACATCAATATCAAAAATAACATGTTTCCCTTTTGCCCAAATACGCTCAATTTCTGTTTTTAATGTGCCGTAGAAATTATCTCTGTAAACCTCTTCCCATTCTAGAAATTCATCACCTTTGATTTTATTTTTAAACTCTCTTAAGTTTAAAAAATAATAGTCTTTAGCATGAACTTCTTTTCCGCGTTTTTCTCTTGAAGTGGCTGAAATTGAAAACTCCAAATTGAGCTCTTCTTGTTTGAGCAAATGTCTAACAATAGTCGTTTTTCCAGAACCAGAAGGTGCCGAGAACACGATTAGTTTTCCTTTTTTAATAGTATCTTTTATTGATGCCAATAGTTTTGTTTTTTACTGTCAACTGTGACTGAACACTGCTTACTAATTATAGTACATTCAATAATTGTTCTTTAATTTTTTCGAGTTCATCTTTCATTTGTACGACCAACTTTTGCATTGGAGCATGATTTGATTTGGAACCTATAGTATTGATTTCTCGTCCCATTTCCTGAGAGATGAAGCCTAATTTTTTTCCGTTTGAATCATCAGATTGTAATGCTTTTTGAAAGTAATCTAAGTGATTTGTTAAACGTACTTTTTCTTCAGTAATATCAAATTTTTCAATGTAATAAACGAGTTCTTGCTCAAAACGGTTTTCATCTACTTTTTCTTTTATTTCTGAAATACCTTTAGCCAAGCGTTCACGAACACCTTCAATACGATCAGGATCCATAGCAATAACCTCATCTAATAACCCAGAAATATTTTCCACACGATTTACGAAATCATCTTCCAAGCTTTTGCCTTCGTCTAATCGATATTTTAGTATTTTTTCTATACCACTATCTATCACATCAGCAATCTGTTTCCATTCGCCTTCATCAATTTCATCACGTTCTGTAGTTACGGCATCTGGTAAACGAATTGCCATTTTTAATAATTCGGTATCATCACCATCAACGACTTCTTTTAATTGTTTAATGTACTGTTTAACAACCGTTTTGTTGATTTGCGTAGAAGTTTCTTCAGCAGTAATTTCCATATATAATGAAAAATCAACCTTCCCTCTCACCAATTTTGAAGCGATGAGTTTTCTTATGCTCAATTCCTTTTCACGATACATAGAAGGCATACGTGTGTTAAGGTCAAGATTTTTACTATTGAGTGATTTGACTTCAATAGATATTTTTTTGGTTGGAAGCTGTATTACAGATTTTCCGTAACCTGTCATTGATTGTATCATGAACGAATTTTAAAAGTTGAGCAAAGGTAAGGAAAATCGTAAGGTCCAGATGTGTTGATTATAAAAAACAATAACTTTGCAGCTTCAAATAAATAAACATGTACAAAAAAGATTTTGAAATACGATGGAGTGATGTGGATGCAAATGGTCATTTAGCAAATTCTGCATATGTGAATTTTATGAGCCACACACGAGTTGGCTTTTTAAATGAGCATGGGTTCTCTATGAAAAAACTAATTGAACATGGTATTGGACCAGTGGTGTTTTCTGAACAGATTTATTATTTTAAAGAATCATTTTTAGGACAAACATTAACCGTGACATTGGCCGTTTCAGGATTAAGTGAAGATGGAATGTTATTTAAGTTTGAACATAATTTTTACAATCAAAACGGACAACATCTGGCAACATGTGATATTTTGGGAGCTTGGATAGATCTGAAAGAGAGACGATTGATCGCTTTGCCAGAGCAATTGCAAGCCTTGATAAAGAAGTTTCCCAAGGCTGAAAATTTCAAAATTCTCACCAAAGAGGATACACGAAAACCAGGTAAAACGCCTAAAAATCTAAGCTAAAACTTTTGGTCTTTTAGTGACTAAATACACGCCTGAGAAAATTAATAACATGGCCATAAGCTTTACAGGGCTTACAACATCAACACCCATAACAATAGCAAATACTCCTGCAATTACTGGTTGTAAGTAAATAAAGACACCAACCGTTGAAGCTTTTAGTGATCTTAAGGCTAACGGATTTAATACATACGTAGCAAAGGTTGCGCCTATAACCACAAATAGGAACGAGAACCAGACATAAGGTGTAAACGAATGCCATTCAATCTCTGTGGTTTCAGTATATCCAAAAGGTAAAACCAAAAAGAAACCAAATAAAAACAGCCATTTTATGAAGGTAAATGGGTGGTATTTAGCAGTTAATTTTTTAATGATAATGATGTAGATACTGAATGCAATAGCATTTAAGAAAATAAATGTGTTTCCTAGAATAACATTATCTCCAATTCGTGTTGACTTTCCTAAAATAGTTAACAATATACCGCCACAAAATCCTAAAAAAACACCTGCAACTTTGAGTTTAGTTATTTTTTCGGATAGGAAAAAAGAGGATAAAACTAAGATGATGATTGGTGTTATTGTAACGATTACTGAAGCGTGAATAGGAGTTGTTAATTCTAATCCTTTTAAAAATAATAACATGTTTAAACCCACGCCAAACACAGCGCCAAGAAAGAAGATAAAATAATCTTTTGGATCTATTTTTTCTTTTTTAAAAAAGAGGCCAAAAAACCAGAATAAAATAGTGGCTCCACCAACTCGTAAAAGTGTTAATCCAAACGGTTGTATAAAACCGTCGTTTATTATCAATTTTGCAAAGGTATAGTTCAAACCATATAGGAGTTGAACTGTAAATAGCGCAATTATTGCAAATTTTCTGCTATTCATGTGAATGAATAAAAGCTTTAGCAGTTTCTACGGTTTTCGAACTGTTTCCAATAAAAATATGATTATTATAAACCACAACCGGTCTACTTAAGAAGGTGTAGTGTTCTAAAATATAGTGTTTGAAATCTTTTTCGGTCAAGTTTTGATCTTTTAACCCCATTTCCTTATAAAGCTTTGCTCTTTTACTAAATAAAGCTTCATAACTACCAGCAAGTTTTGCTAATTCTTCAAGTTGTTTTACTGATATGTCTTCGGTTTTAATATCCTGAAAAATAACATCGTCAGGCAAATCCAAATATTTAATGATTCTTACACAAGTGCTACACGTTTTTAGATGGTATATTTTTTTCATGCTTATTTTTCCAAATCTCAATATTGGTCAAGAAGATCATTTGTGGGTTTGCAAGTTGCAAAGTAAACGGATTTCAAAAGAAAATTAGTTACTTTTATCGAAAATTTAGGCTCGTATGGATTATTATGCAATTGCATCAGTATTAATTGTTCTTTCTGCACTTTTTGGCTATATCAATGTTAAGTTTTTAAAGCTACCCATAACCATAGGTTTAATGCTTATTACTATTGTGTTTACAATTATTGTCGTGGCTATTGGGCAATTTGATGACACCTTGTTATTGCGAGAAAAAGAACTGATTTCTCAAATTGATTTTGAAACAGTGTTATTACAGATTATGCTAAGTTTCTTGCTTTTTGCAGGTGCTTTACATACCAATTTCAACCAACTCAAAATTCAGCGATGGCCAGTTTTAGTATTTGCTACTCTAGGTGTTTTGGTGTCTACATTTTTAGTGGGAATTTTAACCTTCTATCTACTTCAAATATTAGGGCTTAACGTACAATTTATATACTGTTTATTGTTTGGTGCTCTAATATCTCCAACCGATCCAATTGCAGTTTTAGGAATACTAAAAAAAGCTGGCGCACCTAAAAAATTGGAAGCTAAAATTGTAGGAGAATCCCTGTTTAATGATGGTGTAGGTGTTGTTGTGTTTTTAACCATATTTGCTATTGCAGCAAAACCTGATGTAGCCATTGAGTTTGTTGAAATCGCTAAATTATTTGGGCAAGAAGTATTAGGAGGAATTGGTTTAGGAATTATTTTAGGTTATATCACTTATAAGTTACTTAAGTCTATTGATGATTATGAAGTTGAAGTTATTATTACGATTGCGACTGTTATGGGAGGTAGTTTATTGGCACATCATTGGCATTTATCGGCACCTTTAGCAATGGTGACAGCAGGATTGATAGTAGGTAATGATACGGTAAGAGAATCTGCTATGTCTAAAATTACAGAAACCTACGTCGATAAATTTTGGGAACTTATTGATGTTTTATTGAACACTATTTTATTTGTAATGATTGGGATGGAAATGCTAGTGCTTAATTTTGAGTTTAACTATGTAGTTGCTGGTTTAATTTCGGTTCCGCTAGTGTTGTTAAGTAGATATATATCCTTATGGTTGCCTATAAAGTTCTTTTCAAAAAAATTGCAATTTGTAAAACACACCAATTTAATTATGACTTGGGGAGGATTAAGAGGAGGAATATCAATTGCATTGGCGCTAAGCTTAACTCAAGAAATGCATCGCGAGTTGTTTTTAGTAATTACTTACATTATTGTAGTATTCTCTATCATTGGTCAAGGGCTTACCGTTGAACCAATCATTAAACGATTGTCAAAAAACGCAGATTAATTCACTGTTAAAAACGAGCTGACCTCTTCAAAAGGAATCCTAAATTCTATAATACCTTGAGCATAGGAGGCTATTTCATATGGATTATATAATATGATTATTCCTTCGTCACTATACCCTATAGATTCTGGTAGCTGAAAACCTTTTCCGAAGAACAAATCTTCTGCAGGTTGATTTTTGGAAGTGGCCTCAATCTTTTCTTTTAAATGAATTTCAATTGCTTTTGAAAGACCTTCAGAATTACTAATAAGGTCCTTTTTAGTCAGTAATTTTCCGGTTTGAGGATTAAAATTGAAAAACCTCACATTGGTATTGCCATGAGCTCCTCCAGTATCTAGATATGAATTTATAGCAATACTGATAACTTGTGGAGAACGATAGGTTACTTCACCATCAATAAACGCTTCCCATTTTTGAGCAGCATCTGGGAAATCTTTTTTAAAACTTTCGAACTCATAATTAAACCTTGCAACAGCATCATCAATAGATATGTTTGTAAGAATATCTTCGCCCAAATTCATTTGATTAACACTATATTTATTAATGGTCTTGTTGATTCGATCTGCGATTTCATTTGTGCCTTCTGCTACAGGTAAATTAATAGAGATTTCAGTAACTTCAGAACTTTCAATGTTTTGCTCTGTAAAATCGATTTTCACTTCTTCATTACAAGAAGAAACTAAGGTTAATATGAGGATTAGGAAACTGTATTTTTTCAAAATTTCTAAGATTCTGTTAGACATTCAATAAAGGTATTATATAGATTTGAATACAACGAATTAAACCTTAAATTTGTTGCTCACTACATGACATTGAAATGTTCTCAATTGGTTTCCGACTGATGATTTTCAGAAAAAAAATAGAGATACAATAATGAAATTTAACACAAAAACAATACATGGAGGTCAAGAGCACGATCCAGCTTATGGAAGTGTCATGCCACCAATTTATCAAACATCAACCTATGCTCAATCTACTCCAGGAGGTCATAAAGGTTATGAATATTCACGAACTCATAATCCTACCAGAAATGCATTAGAAAATGCTTTTGCTAGTATTGAGAATGGAAATCATGGTCTAGCCTTTGGTTCTGGATTAGCTGCTATTGATGCTGTTATCAAATTATTGCAACCAGGTGACGAAGTGATTTCTACAAATGATTTATATGGTGGGACTTATCGTTTGTTCACGAGTATTTTTAAGAAATTTGGGATCAAGTTTCATTTCATTGGAATGGAAAACGCTTCTAATATTGAAAGCTATGTCAACGAAAACACAAAGTTGATTTGGGTTGAAACACCTACAAATCCAATGATGAATATTATTGATGTAAAAGCTACTGCAGCTATTGCTAAAAAACACAATGTACTATTGGCTGTAGATAATACGTTTGCAACACCTTATTTGCAACGTCCACTGGATTTGGGAGCCGACATCGTGATGCATTCTGCTACAAAATATTTAGGAGGACATAGTGATTTGGTCATGGGAGCATTAATTGTAAAGGATAAAGATATAGCAGATCGTTTGTATTTTATTCAAAATGCAAGTGGAGCAGTTTGTGGACCTCAAGATAGTTTCTTGGCTTTACGAGGTATCAAAACTTTACATATCAGAATGCAACGTCATTGTGAAAATGGTAAAGCTGTTGCTGAGTTTTTAGCCAATCATCCAAAAATTAAAAAGGTGTATTGGCCTGGATTTGAAAGTCATCCGAATCATAATATTGCTAAAGAACAAATGGATGATTTTGGTGGGATGGTTTCTTTTACAACTAATGGGAATAACTATGAGGAAGCGATTAAAATTGTTGAAAATCTTAAGATTTTTACTTTAGCTGAATCTTTAGGAGGTGTAGAGTCTTTAGCTGGACATCCAGCAAGTATGACGCATGCGAGTATTCCGAAGGAGGAAAGAGAAAGAACAGGCGTTGTTGATTCTTTAATTAGATTAAGTGTTGGTATTGAAGATGAGGAGGATTTAATTTCCGATTTAAAACAAGCAATAGGTTAATAATTGACTTTATGAAAAATAAAAAAGACCAAGTTTAAACTTGGTCTTTTTTTATATGTAATTTTTTTAGTCTTAGTTTAAATAATAAATGTAGCCAAAGTTTAACCAAACCAACCAATCGTTAGCCTTGTTTGACTTTAAGTTATGGTCTAACCCATCAATTTCGTTGTTAAAGTAATATTGCCATCTCAAATCCAACATTAAATCTGAAAGTATAGTTAATTTATATCGAGTACCTATACTTCCAACCATAGACCAAGTTGTGCCATTCCCATTAAGTAAAAACGGATCTTCATTAGTATTAGGATTTGCAGCATTTACCCATGGTTGAAAGAAGTTATTCATGTTTTCAATATTACCATCACCATAAGTTGTTTCAACTCTAGGGTTATACGCTGTAAAGTGAACACCTAAGCTTATAAAAGGAGCGAAAGAATAACTAAACGCTTGAAAAGATCGAATACTCTTAGGGAAAAATTCTATCTGAGTACCAATATCAAAATTTTGAGCGATACCAGAATGACGACGTAAACGCTCGGCATTCTCACTAGTTCTCGAAGCATCAACCCATTTCCCAAAGTGATTTAATGTAGTCTTATTCCAAGAAATTTCATTTCGTAATTTAAAGTGATCGTTCCAATATGTATCTGTCGAATAACAGTTACAATCTGCTCTGTATGCAAAATTTATGTAATGAATTATTCCTACACCGAAACCAGTGTTACCTGCATTGGTTTCAAAGTCTCGTCTTACCCCGAAATCTGATTGGAACGCAACTGGGCCTGCTATAACACCTATTTCGTGAGAAAAGCCAAGCTGTGAATAACACTCGTTTATACCAAGTATAAAAAGGAAGATAAATGTTAATTGTTTAAAATTAAGCGTCATAGGTCCAATTTTGTTGAGGGCTTGTTTGTTAACAAATATATAAAAACTAGATAAACCACCAAGTTATTAGACGAAATGTAAAAATATCTGAACAACAGCATAATGGTAATTTAACGGTTTATTAAACCACTATTGAGAATATCAAAAAAAAAGTGGTAACATTTTAAAGATAATGTATCTTTGTGCTGTAAAAATCAAAATACATTGTTAATACTTTAATAAATGAAAAATAAAATTGAAGCTTTTCTAAAACTTGTAAAAGATAAAAACAGTCACGAAACTGAATTTTTACAAGCTGTACACGAGGTTGCAGAAACTGTGATTCCTTTTATAGAAGAGAACTCAAAGTACCAGGGTAAAATGCTTTTAGAGCGTATGGTTGAACCAGAACGCACAATTATTTTTAGAGCGCCATGGATTGACGACCAAGGAAATATTCAGGTAAATCGTGGATTTAGAGTTGAATTCAACTCTGCAATTGGACCCTATAAAGGTGGTTTGCGTTTTCATCCATCAGTTAATTTAAGCATTCTTAAGTTTTTAGGATTTGAGCAAGTATTTAAAAATTCTTTAACTACGCTACCAATGGGTGGAGGAAAAGGAGGGGCTGATTTCAATCCTAAAGGAAAGAGTGATAACGAAGTGATGCGTTTTTGTCAATCATTTATGACAGAATTATATAGACATATTGGACCTAATACCGATGTCCCTGCTGGTGATATTGGAGTAGGAGGACGAGAAATAGGATATTTATTTGGTCAATACAAAAGGCTACAAAACGAATTTACAGGAGTTTTAACAGGTAAAGGCATAAGCTACGGAGGTTCTTTAATTAGACCAGAAGCAACAGGATATGGTTGTGTGTATTTTGCGAAAAACATGTTAGCTACTAGTGGTGAGTCGTTTGAAGGAAAAACCGTTGTGATTTCTGGTTCTGGTAATGTAGCCCAATATGCTTGTGAAAAAGCAACGCAATTAGGCGCTAAAGTAGTTACAATGTCAGATTCTGGAGGATATATTCATGATACAGATGGAATTGATGCTGATAAATTGGCGTTTATCATGAATCTTAAAAATGTGAAACGTGGAAGAATAAGTGAATATGTAGATACATACACTTCTGCTTCATATCATGCTGGGGATAGACCATGGTCTGTAAATTGTGATATTGCTTTACCATGTGCAACTCAAAATGAATTAAATGGAGATGAAGCTAAGCAATTAATCAATAATAATGTGATTGCTGTTGCCGAAGGCGCTAATATGCCTACAACTCCAGAGGCTATTGAAGCACTTCAAAAGGCTAAAGTATTATTCTCTCCTGGAAAAGCATCTAACGCTGGAGGAGTAGCTACTTCTGGATTGGAAATGAGCCAAAACTCACTTAGGTTAAGCTGGACAAGAGAAGAGGTTGACGAGAAGCTGAAGAAAATTATGGATGATATCCATGAATCTTGTGTACAATATGGAACAGGGGCCGATGGATATGTTGATTATGTGAAAGGCGCAAATGTTGCTGGATTTGTTAAAATAGCGGATGCAATGCTTGCCCAAGGTGTAGTTTAATAACCCTCTAAAATGACACAAAAGAGCTTTCAGTTTTTACCTGAAAGCTCTTTTTATTGATATCCCTTATATGATATTGAAGAAAATGTCGTTAGATATAAATATATTTAACAAAAAATAATTGATATGTTAAAAAGAATTGTAGTTGTCCTTTTAACTTTAGTTTCTTTTAAAGGAGTTTCCCAAGATTTTTCAACACTCTGGGAAGGCTATTTTTCATATTTTGAAATCAGAGACATTACTAAAAGCGAGGACAAGATTTTTGCAGCATCAGAAAATGCTATTTTTAGTTATGATTTATTCTCTAATGAAATTGAGACCATAACGACTATTAATGGTTTGTCTGGCGAATCTATTTCAACGATAACCTACAGTGAAGATTTTGATGTATTAGTGGTTGGATATGATACAGGTTTAATTGAGGTGATTTTTGATGCAGATTCTGAAATTTTATCTGTTGTAGATATTCTTGAAAAAGAAACCATTTCTCCCGCATTAAAAAGGATCAACCATTTTTATGAATTCGAAGGGCTTTTATATATCTCAACAGATTATGGGATTTCAGTATATGATTTAACTAATTTACAGTTTGGTGATACTTATTTTCTCGGTAATGGCGGAAGTCAGATCACAATAAACCAAACCACAATATTTGAGGGCTCTATATATGCGGCTTGTGGTTCTAATAACGGATTAAGAAAAGCAGACTTAGCTAATCCCAATTTAATTGATTTTCAACAATGGACGACCACGAATAATGGTAATTTTAGTGCGGTTCAAAGTGTAGGAAGCAAACTGTATACCTTACAATCTAACAATGTCTTGCATGAAGTTGTAAATGATAATCTAACCCCTCAATTAACGTATCCAACGTTACCAGTAGATGTAAGATCTGTTGAAGAAAATTTGATTGTAACACTTCCTGAGACTGTATTTGTATACACTGAAGATTTTGTTCAAATTCAAAGTGCATCAACAAATGCAACCTTCGATACCGACTTCACATCTGCTATAATTCAAGAAGGTAATTTATATATAGGGACAATAAATACAGGCGTACTAAAAACTATTCCAGATAGTTCAACAGAGTACGAAGTTATATTGCCTGAAGGGCCTTCAAGTAATAGCGCCTTTAAAATTCAAGCAGGCGATAGTCAAGTATGGGTGACCTATGGAGAGTATTCGATATTTCTTAACTCTTTCCCTTTAAACAGTCGAGGGATTAGTGTCTTAAAAGATGAAGAGTGGAATAATATTCCTTTTGATAGCCTTCTCACAGCTCGAAACCTTTGCGACATAGTTATAAACCCAATCAACCCTAACCAAGTATTTATTAGCTCTTTTAAGGATGGAATTCTAGAAATGAATAATCAAGTTGCAGATGTTCTATATAATCAAGATAATAGTGGTCTAGAATCACTAATAGTTCCTGGAGCTCCAGATATTATTGGGATACGTCAAGGACCTCTTAAATTTGATAATAATGGACTAATATGGGCAGCAACAGCTAAGGTTGATCGTTCTTTAAAATCATTTGATCCAGCAACAAATCAATGGCAAGGCTTCAGTTTCTCAGAGATAATTCCAGATGCATTGAATGACGAAAATGGATCTATCGACTTAGAAGTTGGTTCGGGTGGAATGAAATGGTTGTCAAGCCTCAGTCATGGTTTAATTGGTATTAATACAGATACTGGAGCAATTAATTTTGTTGCAGAGGAAGATGGAAATATGCCTTCTGCCCATGTAAGAGCCATTGCGTTAGACAGTAGAAACCAATTATGGATAGGTACAATAAAAGGTTTAAGAGTACTATTTAATACTTCAAATTTTGTTGACGACCCAGAACCAAGAGTTAATGAAATTGTCATTTTAGAAAATGGGATACCTACAGAGTTGCTTTCTAATCAATACATTACCGATATTAAGGTAGATGGATCAGATAATAAATGGGTTGGAACATTAGATTCGGGGATCTTTTATTTTTCTCCAGATGGTCAAGAAACCATATTTCAATTTACAACAGATAACTCTCCACTGCCATCAAATAGTATTGTAGATATTTCTATAGATCCTGCATCTGGTAAAGTTTTTATAGCCACAACTAAAGGCTTGGTCTCATTCTCTTCTGGAGGATCGAAACCAAAGGAAACTTTAGAAGAAGTCTTTTTGTATCCAAATCCAGTAAGACCGGAATACAATATTTTAGGATTTGATGATTTAAATGATATTAATAACGGAGTTAAAATTTCAGGATTAACTGAAAATGTAAACGTAAAAATCACAGACATCGAAGGAAACCTTGTTGCAGAGGCACAATCTAGAGTTAATCAGAGAATATCAAAAGCCAACTATAATTTTGCAATTGATGGTGGTACAGGTATTTGGAATGGAAAAAACATGAGAGGTAATGTAGTTGCCTCTGGGGTTTATTTGTTTCTCATATCAGATTTGGACTCTTTCGAAACAAAAGTTTTAAAACTACTCATAGTTAGACAATAAACTCAATATGCTTATTAAAACTAAAGCTATTGTTCTCTCTAAGCTTAGATACAGAGATAATGATCTTATCGTAAAATGTTTTACACTACATAAGGGCGTTGTAAGTTATCTGTTAAGAGGTGTCTTGAGTAGTAAAAAAGGAAGCTCTAAGGCTGCCTACTATCAGTTGTTATCTCAGCTTCAAATAGAAGAAAACTATAGAGAAAATCAATCCTTACAAACCATTAAGGAAGTCCGATTAGATTTTAGTTACACCAGTTTGCATACGAATGTCTATAAGAGCTCTATTGTTATGTTTTTATCCGAAGTGCTATCATCGGTATTACGAGAAGAGGAAGAAAATCAACAGTTATATCATTATTTGGAAACCACATTTAGATGGCTAGATGCTGAAGATGAATTTTCTAATTTTCATTTGCTGTTCTTACTTAATCTCACCAAACATTTGGGTTTCTATCCAGATGTGTCAGATACCAATAAAATGTATTTCAATCTAAACAATGGGTTGTTTGAATCAAAAAAACGAGATGTTTACAGTGTTTATGGAGAAAATTTAGCAACTTTAAAACAGCTCTTAGGCATAAATTTTGATACACTTAATAGTGTAAAATTAAATTCAAAACAAAGACAATCATTTCTGACGATGCTGTTGCTGTATTTTGAATTACATTTGGGCAGTTTTAAAAAACCTAAATCTTTACAAATATTCAATCAGGTATTTAAGTAATATGATCAAGTTTACGCTTTCAATTTTATGTGTTTTTTCCTTTTTATTCTGTCACTCTCAAACCATAACAGTTTTAGAAGAAGCCACGAAAATACCAATATCTGGTGTTACGATATTCAATTTTAAAAAGGATAAATCTGTAATCACTAATTTAGATGGACAAGCATCTATTGCTAAATTTACTGATGATGAAGTCATCTATTTTCAGAATATATTGTACAAAAAGAGAGCTATAAAAATAGCTAAATTAGGGGTTGACTTTATCGTTTATTTGACGCCAAGGATTGAGGATCTTAATCAGATTATTATTTCGGCATCAAAATTTGAACAAAGCAAAAGGGATATACCACAAACCATCGTTAATATTAATGCTAGCGATATTCAGTTTGAAAACCCGCAAACCAGTGCCGATTTATTAGAAAGCACAGGAAATGTTTATATTCAAAAAAGCCAGCTTGGAGGAGGAAGTCCAATGATTAGAGGGTTTTCTACTAATAGGCTCTTAATTACAGTTGATGGTGTTAGAATGAACAATGCCACTTTTAGAGGAGGGAATCTTCAAAATGTGATTTCTATCGATCCTTTCACCATTCAAAACACCGAAATTACACTAGGAGCAGGCTCAGTGGTTTATGGGAGTGATGCTATTGGTGGTGTCATGAGTTTTTACACAAAAAAACCACAGCTATCCTATAAGGATTCTCTATACTTTAATGCGAATGCAGCTGTGAGATATGCATCGGCTAATAAAGAAAAAACGGGCCATTTAGATTTTAATTTCGGATTAAAAAACTGGGCCTTTTTAAGCAGTTTGAGTTATACGGATTTTGATGATTTGAGAATGGGTAGACATGGTCCAGATGATTACTTAAGATTAGAATATGTTGAAACTATAAATGGAGAAGATGTCATCGTTGAAAATGAGAATCCTCGAATTCAAAACCCTACTGGTTATGATCAAATCAATTTTTTGCAAAAAGTGAGATATGAACCTAAAGAAGATTTGAGTTTTGATTTAGGCTTGTACTATACGACCACATCGGAGTATGCGAGATACGATAGATTGAGAAGATATAGAGGTGAAAATTTGCGTTCAGCCGAATGGAATTATGGTCCGCAACGTTGGTTTATGGGTAATTTTCAAGTCACCAAGTTGAGTAGTAGCTCAAATTTATATGATAAAATTCAAGCTACAGCTGCTTATCAAAATTTTCAAGAAGGTCGATTTGATAGAGACTTTCAATCGAGCATTAGAAGTATTAGAGAGGAATCTGTAGATGCGTATTCATTAAATGTCGATTTTGAAAAAGACCTTGGAGAAAGAAGTAAATTCTTTTATGGGTTAGAATATGTCTATAATAAAATAAATTCCACAGGAGAAGAAACAAATATAGAAACGAACACGACAAGTCCAACCGTCTCAAGATATCCTAATGGTTCTAGTTGGCAATCCATTGCGGCTTATGCTAGTTATAAATACAAACCAAATACGAAGTTTGTGTTTCAATCTGGATTGCGATTTAACCATATTATTAGCAATGCCGATTTTACTGAGAATAATGAGTTTTTAAACCTTCCGTTTGATAGTGCTAAGCTCAACTCAGGAGCCGTTACAGGAACCGCTGGAATAAGTTGGATACCAAATAGCATGATGCAATGGAAATTCAATGCATCTACAGCATTTAGAGCTCCAAATATTGATGATATTGGAAAGGTATTTGATTCTGAACCTGGTTCGGTAGTTGTGCCAAATCCAAACTTGAAACCAGAATATGCCTATGGTGGAGAATTAGGGCTCAAATTAAATTTTGATGATGTTGTTATTATCGACATGGCCACCTATTATACGTTTTTAGACAATGCCCTTATACGAAGAGATTTTACCATAAATGGCGAGTCACAAGTAGTATATGATGGTGAATTAAGTAATGTGCAAGCCATACAAAATGCGTCAAAAGAGTGGATTTATGGATTTGAAGCTGGTGTCCTATTTAATATTTCTGAACACTTTAAATTTACATCTCAGTATAATATCATTGGAGGAACAGAAGATGATGACGGTATCGAAGTTCCTGTAAGACATATTGCCCCAAATTTCGGGAACACACATTTTGTTTGGCAGACTGAAAAGTTTCAGATAGATGCTTTTGCCGAATATAATAACGAGTTATCATTTGAAAAATTAGCCTTATCAGAACAAGTTAAAGATTATATCTATGCCTTAGATGAAAATGGTAACCCATATTCACCGTCATGGTATACCTTTAATTTAAGAGCACAATATAAAATTTCAGAAACAACAACGGTTATTGCATCACTAGAGAATATTACAGATCAACGTTATCAAACGTATTCTTCTGGAATCGCTGCTCCTGGAAGAAATTTAATTTTGACATTACGTTATAGTATCAAATGATAACACAAAAAAAGGCTTCGACATGACATCAAAACCTTTTCATTTAACGTCTATATCTAGCGTTTAATTTCTTTTCACTGCTTTCTTGGTAATAATTTGTCCGTTAGAAAGTGTCACTCTTGCCATATATATGGCTTGACTTAATCGCGATAAGTTATACACCTCAACATTGTTGTTTCCTTTGAGTTTGTAAATCGTTCTTCCTAAAGCGTCAATAATGTCAACATGTTTAATCACATGGCTATTGCCTACTGAAATTTTAACGTCTCCGTCACCTAGTTCAACGATTGACACATCGTTAGGCGACACTTCATTTTCAGTAACTGAAAGCGCTTGCGGTTGGAATACAATTTCAAAACGGTCGTTGAATTCTCCTATTTCCGAAGTGAAATTGTAAGTATTTAAAGAAAGATTATGAACAACATTCAAGAGTCTGTCTTTGAGGTAGATAGTGTTTCCAGATAAAAAATCACCTTCTAATTGATGAATTGAAATTGAATAAATTGTAGGATCTTCAATTATTGTATGGAAACCAAACGGGATCACTTCTTCGAGTGTTAAACTACTTGGTGTTTTACCTTGAATGGCAAATTTCTTATCGCTTGATTCTATGAAGGAATAGATAACTGAATTTGCATTAGCCGATAAATTTTTATGTGCATCATAATACATACCATCATCGTCATTTGTAGCACCGTTTACGTAAGCTACAAGAATTTGATTGAAAACACCATTGTCTGATGTTAAGTCTAGCCATAGTTTGTTGTCTTCAGAAATGTTTGAATTTCTAAAAAACTGATTATTATTTCCTGTAACCCTCATGCTATTGTTAAAGATAACATCTGTAGTTCTTATAGTACCTCCTGCAGATGTTGAAGGAGCATTATGATCCATAGATATAAAGAACCCTTGTCCAGATGGAATGTGTCTTGTTGGCATCACCATATCTCCACCCATTGTTTGCCCTGAGCCATTAATAATTGCGTAATCACTCTGTGAGTAGTTTTGTACTTGGTTACCGTTTGTATCACCATCAGCACCAGTATTATGCGACCAGAAGAAAATGGCGCCATTGGTAGGGCCTACAGTCTGGTCTATACTTCCATTTGCGGCTAAAAACAAGTCTGCGCTTATGGCTGAAGGATAAGGGTTACCTATAAAATTCCAGTTGTTATCTCTATCCTCAGCATCATTTCTATAAATAGGAATATTGTAAGCGCCATTATTGAAAGGGCCTTCAAAAATATAAATATATTGATTAGGGATAAACCCAATACTATTATGTGTTGAAGCATAACCAACTCCAGGTGTCATTACGCCAGAAGCAAATGTCCAATCGTTATTATCATCATCTATGTCGTCTTGTTGTGTTACACCCAAAATATCACAAACGAGTACATCATCATTTCCGCTTTCTGCACAACTATCTAAGAAATTCTGTGCATTAAACCAAAAACGTCTTGTTGCTGAAGCTTCAGAAAGGCCATTATTTATGAGTTCATCAAAAGTTGGAGAACTCCAATACGTGTACTCTTGATATGTTGCTAGAGGAGCAGTTTCTTTTTCTACAGAAATTTTATTTCTTGTAGTTAATACAGCTCCATCTATAATAGATGAATCATCAACTTGAACAAATGAACCATCTGTTTTTACAACAATTTGACCATCTACAGTAAGATTGTTTTGGACTCTAACATAAGTATTATTTTCGATGCTTAAGGTATTCCCTGAATTTACGATAAGTTGGCAGGCCTCAAAACTTGTTTGGGCATTAAGCCCAGTACCACCAATACTGGTATCGTAATCGTCATTTATTATGGCGATTTTGTCAATGGTTGGAGGTGTAGACCAAGCGGAGCTTGACCAAATTGCAGTTTCTATTTTTAATTGAGCAGCATTTGAAGCAATCCCACAAGCACCATCTTCAGTAACTAAGCAATAAAATTGATAGCCGTTATAGTCATAAAATTCTCCAGTCAAAGTTAAGGTATTTGCATTAATGCCAGAAACTGTGACTAGAGGGAATGCACCTCCAGTAACAACTTCCCAATCCAAATCTGTCGCATTACCTTCATTATAATACCATTGATAAGTTAAGGTGTTGCCATTGTTGCCAGCTGTAGCAGTTACTTGAAAGTCCGCAGCATCACTACTACATCCTGAAAAATCTACTGGATCAATTATTAAAGGGATATCAATAACTTGAACATAGTTAAACGTCCCTAAATTACTTGTGAATTCTATATTATTATGCGTCCAATCTGTAGGGTTCTCAGTTGCGTTTGGTCCAAGTGTGTTTGTGTTTCTTGTGGCTGTATAACCAACACCATTATTTGGAACTGTATATACATCGATTAAGGTCGTTGCATTATACAAATGAAAAATATCTTCACCATTAATACCTGCAAAGCCATTCACATTCGTAAAGGCAAAATCAGGAGTAGCGGTATCTGTATCAGTACTTATTTTTCCGTAAATGACTTCACCATCATCTATAAAATCTTGATTAGGAGAAAAATAATAGTCTGTATAAAAGTCATCTATAATATTTTGAGCGTTTCCATAACGTCTCACATAATAACTTGATAAATCAATGGTATTACCAGTGCCATTATAAACTTCAATATAACCTAAACTACCTCCATTTTGATCATAGATTTCTGACATAATTAATTCTGAAAGACCGCAATTTGCATTGTCAGAAGTTAATATAAAGTCTGAAGAGATTGTAAAACAGGCCCCTTCGGTAATAGTAAAAGGCCCAGAATTCGTAATAGCGGGTATTTCTACAACAAGCTGGGTTGCTGTTCCTGAAAGAACCGTTGCTGATAAGCCACCAATAGTTACCGTTGAAGTCGCCGAAAAGCCATTACCTGTAATGGTAACTTCTGTTCCTGCAGGTCCCTCTAAAGGGGCAAAACCAGACACGCTTATCGTTGATGCCGTACAGACTCCCGTACCCTTGATATTGAATTCATAAGGATCTTCAAAAGCGTCAGGATCATCAGAGTCTATGGATACTAGTGCAGTTCGGGCTCCTGTGCCAGATGGATTAAAAGTAATATCAAACGTTTCAAATGAACCAGGGTTTACAGTAGTTGGCATACTAGAAACTGTAAAATCTCCAAAATTTGCTCCTGATAATGTAATGGAGCTAATATTTAAAACAACAGTTCCAGTATTTTGAATTCTATAGGATTTCGTTGGAGGTGTCGCAGTTCCAATTGGAGTGGCTGCAAAAAGCGTGTTGTTAAATCCAACAGGAATGTTAGATCCATCGCCAGCAATATCTGGAAACGTTCCTACATTACCTTCAACGTTAATATCTGGATCCATAGGAACACATATAGGAACTAGATCATTTACATGATGGGTTCCACCATAAGCTACTTCTTGCCAGTTAGTTCCAGTATTTGAATTATTTGCGTTTATATCAATCACATGTAAAGAACTTCCGTTGCCATCTGCACCATTCGCAGTACTATAGGTTACAACATCTACAACAGTTGAACCATTAGAAGCATATAACGTAATAGAGTTACTACCATTTACAAGGTTGTTGGAATTGTTTGTTACAGCTAGAATGCCAAAATCAGGTGTAAATACACAATCATCATTATTATAGGAGCCATCTCCATCACTACCTAATGATACAGTTATACATGTACCATTTGCAATGTTAGTAAGTGCTGGAAAAGTAAAGACAGCAGATGCGCCAATATTAATAATATAACCGCTTATGTTTTGAACAGCCCCTGACTCATTACATATTTCAATCCATTCATCATCAGTACCAATTGAGTTGTACATAATTTCTGTAATCACCACATTTGCAGGTGGAGGATCTGTTACTGTTAATGTTCCATTGTTATTTGTTGCATCCCAAAAATTACCAGTATTATCTAACGCTATTCCACCATATGAATAATCACTACCATTAAGTTGAAATCGACTTGCATAGTAATATGTTCCCGCTGTTCTTCCAGAACCGATTTCTGCTACATATTGGTCGTTATTTCCAATATCTGAATCATATGTGGCAGGAATCCAAGTCCAGTCAGAACCAGAATCAACCCAAGGTTGGTGATTAATGCCGATAGTATTATAACCAATCCATGCTAAAACATTAGCTCCTTGGCCAGCAGCATTTGTTACACCAGGTTCATAAACATGAGCATAAACATTAAAATTATCTCCTGTTGTAATAGCTCCAGTTTTAGGGAAGTCGACATTACAAAAATCTACTTGATCAGGATTTACAGTTAACACACCATTGACATCATTTGTACCATCCCAAAAGCCATCACCTCCTCCTGAATCGAAACCTCCATAGGTGAATCCACAATTATTTAAACGAAAACGACTAGCATAATAATACGTTCCAGAAGTAGAAATTTGTGCTCCTAAATCTAAAGCATATTCATCATTGTTACCAACATCAATGTTATAGTTTGCTACAACCCACGTCCATCCAGAACCACTTGGATCTGTGTCTGATGAGCTATAACCAATCCAAGATTCTATATTAGCGCCTTGACCAGCACTATCTGTAACTCCAGACTCAAACACTTGTGCATAAACATTAAACACACCACCAACAGTTATATTTCCAGTGGCTGGTGATTGTGCATTATTAAAATCAACAGTGTCTGTACAAGACGCTGTACCGTTCAAAACAATATTGTCTAAACCAAATGCTTCATAATTATTTCCTGAATCACAAACGATTCTTAGGTTTAAATTAGTGCCCGAGCCAGCAAAATTTTCTGTAGTAATAGTTTGCAAGGCATAAGTAAGTACAGCTCCATTTATTGTGTTACTTCCGCCTATAGCGTTCCCGGATAAAACTAGAGGGTCATTTGTTCCGTTATTATGACCAAAACTATAAAGGGTTGACCAAGAACCAGTACCATCATATCTATATTCTACGGTAATGCCGTCAACACTATCCCAATCATTTGGTACAGCTCCCCAATCAATACTCAATTCTAAATTTGTATAACCAGATACATTTATTGCATTAAGGGTTAGAATTCCAGGATTACTTGAATTAATGGTATTAGGATTTGAGCCAACGAACATCCAACTTCCTGTAACATTAGTATAAGGACCAACACTGCCTTCATAAATCGCTGCATCAGATGGGATCGCTCTGTAAAAATATTGATCGCTAGGATCTGCTGATGGTAATTGAGAAGGTGTATGTGAATAACCTGATAAATTTGATTCAAAATCGATTGTCGTTGGAATTTGCCCATAACCAGACAAGACAAAGCACAGGAATGCTATTAAGGTGAGGGCGTAATTTTTCTTCATAGGGAATGAATTAACTAAAGCGTTTGCGCTAACTTAAAACGCAAACGTGCTAATATACAAAATTACGCTGTTGTTAGTCGTTGAATGCCACAGTTTTATTAACAAATTGTTATATTTTTGCACAATGCATCCACCAAAAACCTATACTGTCGATGAAGCGCAAAAGCGACTAGAACACTACTGTGCATATCAAGAACGTTGTCATAAAGAAGTGACTCAAAAGTTATATGAGATGCGTATGATTCCTGAAGCGAGAGATCTAATTATTGTGCATTTGCTTCAGCATAATTTTTTAAATGAAGAACGATTTGCAAAAGCCTTTGTTCGGGGAAAGTTCAGAATAAAAAAGTGGGGCAAGCAACGTCTTCAACTAGAATTAAAACGGAAAGATATCAATAAGACCATTATTTCTTTGGCAATGAAAGAAATAGACTTTGATGACTATTACGACACATTTAATGCTTTAGCAGAAAAAAGGGTTGAGTTTATTAGAGAGTCTAATCTTTATAAGAAACGCAAAAAATTAGCAGACTACCTGCTGTACAGAGGCTGGGAGAGTCCGATGGTTTATGAAAAAGTGCGAGAATTAATTCCATAAAAAAACGTCCTATAATTGTATTAAATGACGTTTTTTATAAGTTGATTGATCTTTTTATATGTTAAAAGTCGCTCCAATATTTACAGTAAATTGATTGTGGATATAGTTCCCAATATCTGCCTTGTCCTCATCATATTTGGCTAAAGGGAATGCGGCTTCAGTGAAAATTCCAAAACCATCACTAAAGAAATAACGTGCACCAATATGACCTCCAAAGTTTTTTAAACTTAAACTTAAACCAGGATAAAAATCAAAATTTTCATCGATATTTAAGACGCTACCTAAGTTAGCATTGAATCTAGCTTTTAAATCGAAACGATCGCCAAAATCAGCATCAAATATATCGTCAACTCCTAAAGCATAGGTAGAAGAAATACCAACTGAAAGGTTATCACCTAAGCCATAATCATAACTAGCGTTGATCCCTGTTGCTTCATCCTGAATATTAGCTCCAACCTGGAATTTTTGATCTCCTTTTCCTTTGAACGCTTGAGCGCTAACTAGTGAAACAGAGGTTAATGCAATAATTAAAAGTAAATTTTTCATTTTTTTTGTCTAAAATTTGAGCTGGTAAATATATTATAAGTTTTTAATACTGAAGCTTTATTGCTAAAAAGTATTATTGGTGCGAGAAATAGCTTGCTGATTTTTCCAATCGATCCATTTTTGCCCTTTCATACGACGCATCAAATTATCAAAATGGCGCATGATCAAAACATTGTATACTGCTTTACCTAAGTTTTTTGGATGTTTTGCAATAGCTCTTAAACTCATAGAGAAGCCTGGTGTGAGATACTTCATGTAATGCCAATAGCCTTCAGGCATATATAATATATCTCCATGTTGTAATTCACATTGCCAGCCTTTTGCATTTTTGAGTGCTGGCCATTTATTAAAATCCGGATTTGAAAAATCGATATCCTCTCTTGTGATTAATGAGTGCGGAATTTTATATAAATATTCATTCTGTTTTTGATCAAATAGGATGCATTGCTTTTTGCCTTCAAAATGAAAATGGAAGATATTGGCTAAATCGATATCATAATGCATGAACGTGTGTGAATCTCTTCCGCCGAAAAAAAGCATCGGTAAATTCTTCATAAATTTTAAACCAAAATCAGGATAGGTGTAATCGCTTTGTAACTGTGGGATTTCCTTTAAAATATTCCAAAGAAAAATGCGGTATTTTGTGGGTTTACTTTTGAGCAAATCAACATAATCGCTCATTTTCATTTTGGCGTGAGGCTCATTAAAACCATCCTTGTAATCTACTGGTCTGTCATCATAAAGCGGTACAACTTTATCTCCAGCAATTGATTTCATGTACTCTAAACTCCATTTTTTATGTGCAGGCCAATCATCGGTAAAACGTTCAATAACCACAGGTTTTTGTGGTTTGAAGTAGTTAGCGATAAAATCCTCTTTGGTGATGTTCTTCACACGAGGAATCTCTTGAAGATTCAATGTAGGCATCAAAAAAAATTAGTGTTCAAAGGTAATAAAACGTTGCGAAACCGAATTAATTGTTTATTAAAATTTGGCAATTCAAAGACTAGAGAGACACTTTAAAGCTTCCCTTTTAAGAATTAAAAAACGATAAAACAGGAGTTATTTAAGCACTTTTGATTTTTGCTTAGCCTCTTCATTTCGATCAATTGTATGCTCTGGTCTTGACCATCTTGGCTTTTCACCTAAAGCTTGATATTGAGAGTCTTTAGCTTCTATGGTTTCGGGTTGCATTTTTTTAATGAAGGGCTGTTGGGCATTTAAACCTAAGAGTTTAAACATTTCCATGTCGTCATTAACATCTGGATTTGGTGTTGTGAGTAACTTGTCACCTGCAAAAATAGAGTTGGCGCCAGCAAAGAAACACATCGCTTGACCTTCACGTGTCATTTCGGTACGACCAGCACTTAAACGCACTTGAGTTTCTGGCATTACAATTCTTGTCGTTGCTACCATTCTAACCATATCCCAAATAGAAACGGGTGTTTGGTCTTCTAATGGCGTGCCTTCAACTGCAACTAATGCATTTATTGGAACAGATTCTGGTTGCGGATTTAAAGTCGATAAAGCCACTAGCATTCCTGCTCTGTCTTCGGATTTTTCTCCCATACCAATAATACCACCAGAACACACAGTCACATTGGTTTTGCGAACATTATCTATGGTTTCCAATCGGTCTTCGTAGCCACGAGTAGAAATGACTTTTTTATAGTATTCTTCGGAAGAATCTAAGTTGTGATTATAAGCATATAAACCAGCTTCGGCAAGACGCTGTGCCTGATTTTCTGTAATCATACCAAGCGTACAACAGACTTCCATCTCTAGTTTATTGATCGTACGAACCATTTCTAAAACTTGGTCAAACTCTTCACCATCTTTTACATTACGCCAAGCTGCTCCCATACAAACACGAGAACTTCCTGAAGATTTTGCACGTAAGGCTTGAGCTTTCACATGCTGAACTGTCATGAGGTCATTACCTTCAATATCGGTATGATATCTAGCGGCTTGTGGGCAATAGCCACAATCTTCTGGACATCCACCAGTTTTTATAGACAATAAAGTGGACACTTGAACTGTATTTGGATCATGATGTTTACGATGTATAGTCGCAGCATCGTATAACAACTCCATTAGAGGTTTGTTGTAAATCTCTAGAATTTCTTCTGTGGTCCAGTTATGTCTCGTTTCGCTCATGTGATTTATTGTCTTTCTAGATTCAAAAATACCTATTTTATGTTCATAAAATTATCAAAAAGAGCATAAAATTTTTCAGGTTCTTCGAGGTATGGGTTATGGCCACTTTGTTCAAACATTTCAAATCGCGCTTTTGGCATAAAGATTTTGTATTGCACCGCAAATTCTGGTGTTGAGACGCCATCATATCGACCTGCAACGACTAATGTTTTTGCGTTGACATCTTTTAATTGTTGCCTGTAATCTTGATTAATCATACTTCCAGACACATCAAAATCGCCATCCACTCCAATAATTGTCGTATAGACATCTCCAGCCCAACTTTTGTGTTTTGTTTTTGGAGATTTAGATGTTAACTTGGTATTGTGGTAGTAAATATATTTTGTTGGGAAGTTCCCATAAACAGTTTTGAGAGGCTCTTGACTAGAGAGGTAACCTAACGAACGCAGTGAATCTACGGCTTTCCATTTTTCAGGAAAATGGGTTTTTGCATAGTGGTTATAACTATCACAATTGGCTTGCCACATTGCACCAGAATGAAACCCATTTATGAGTACCATTTTATCAACCTTATCTTTATACTTAATGGCATAGGCTTGTGCGGGAACAGTTCCATACGAGTGTCCAACAAGCGATATTTTATCAAATTTTAAAAGCTTACGTAGCTTTTCAATCATCTCCACGTCATTCTCTACACTATATTCTGAAAGGGCTTTGGCATTATCACTTTTGCCACGACCTAACCAATCAAAAAACACGACGGTATTAGTTTTGTAATAGTGCCCAAAAGCACCTTGCATATAATCATGAGAATTTCCTGGACCTCCAGGTAGAAAAAATATAGGGTCACCTTCGCCTAAAACTTCAACATTGATTTTGTAACCATCGATAGTATAAAATTTAGATTCGAACTTCTCAAAGATATCTGGATCGGTTTGAGCTTGAAGCGATAAAAAAGAAAAACATGTAAAGACAATAAATGCTTTTAGTGTAGATGTCATAATGATGAATTTATCGTAAATATAATTATAAACAGACTAACAAAAAAAATCCGCTGAGTAGCGGATTTTTTAATTATTAACTTTCGTCTTCTTCGGTTGTCTTTGGAAGAACTTTTGCGTCTTCAGGCTCTATTTTGTCTTTGCCTTTGAGGTACTCAGGTAAATCCATACCAGCCATATTAAACATTTCTTGTAATGGTGGAACAGATTTATACATTCCTGAAAGGAAATTAGCAGTTGACGATTTACCGTCTGCACTATTACTACCATTATCCCAAACGGTTACTTTGTCTATCTTGATATTCTTGATCGCATCGGCTTGTATTTTCACCAATTCAGGTAGTTTGTCTGCAATTAATAATAACACCGCATCTCTACTATTATTACCCGCAGCTTTTACGATTTTTTCCATACCAGCAGCTTGTTTGGTCAAAATTTCAAATTGACCTTGAGCTTCGGCTTGTGCTTTAAATAAGATTGCATCGGCTTCACCTTTTGCGCGTCTTCTAATGCGTTCTGCTTCTGCTTCTGCATCGATTTCAACTTTACGTTTATCAATTTCAGCAGGAACAATAATATCTGCCATTTGAGATGAACGTTCACGCTCTGCTCTTGCAACTTCCGCATTTTGTTCTGCTGCATAAGATTCCTCTAATGCTTTTGCCGTTTGTACTTTTTCTGAAGCAATCGCTACACGTTCAGCTTCTGCTTCACGTTGACGACGTAACGAATCTGAATTTGCTACTGCAATTTTTGCTGTATTCTCACCTTCTACTGCTTGCGCGTTTGCGGCAGCAACCTGAGTTCTTTCGTCTTGTACTGCATTGGCTTCACCAATAGAACCATCTCTAGTTTTCTCTGCAACCGATTTACGTGCTGCATTAATAGCATGTGCGGCAGCTTCTTTACCTAAAGCTTCAATATAACCGGACTCATCGACGATATCTGTGATGTTTACGTTGATTAACTTGAGACCTACCTTTCTTAATTCGGTTTCAACACTCTGTGAAATGTTGGTTAAGAATTTATCACGATCGTTATTAATTTCTTCAATATCCATTGAAGCGACTACTAAACGTAATTGTCCGAAAATAATTTCTTGAGCTAATTCTTGAATTTCATTTTGACCTAAGCCTAATAAACGTTCGGCAGCATTTTGCATGACACCAGGCTCTGTAGAGATACCAATCGTAAATCGTGATGGTACATTGACACGAATATTTTGTTTAGAAAGGGCATTTACTAGATTAACTTCAATAGAGATTGGTGTTAAGTCTAAGAATTCATAATCCTGGAAAACAGGAACAATAAAGGCTGCTCCACCATGAATACATTTCGCCGATTGACCTCCACCTACTTTTCCGTAGACTACTAAAATACGATCTGAAGGGCAACGCTTATAGCGTTTTATAAGAATGATTAGAAAGACAAAGACAAAAAGTATTGCAACAATTGCTGCAATAGGAAAGCCTAAATCAAAATTACTTTGTGTTACTAGGTAGTTCATATGTTTCTGTTTTAATTGGTTCTATTGGTTTTTTTGTTTGTTCTACGATTAATATACCATTAGTGGTCACATCTACCACTTGAATGATGGTACCTGATTTTAATTCTGAAAGTGAATCTGAAAGTGCTTCAAGTTCTCTTAAAGTTCCTTGAACTCTTACACTTACTTTTCCCATTTTAGTACGATTTGCCCCAATGGTAAGGTATACTTCTCCAATCGCATCAATCGCATTTTTATAGTTTAATGTTCCACTATCTGATAATTTTTGCATCCCATAAAACATGGCAGCCATGATACTCATCATTAGGAGTCCGCAACCTAAAGCAACGATAACACTTACAGGTTTTGAAAAGCCCGAATTGATACATGCGATGCCTATCCATCCAAAAATGGTAAAGAAGCCCACAAGATTTTTGAACGTTATAAATTGGAATCCGATTCCTGCATCGCCATCCATTTCAGAATCTACACCATCAAAGTCATCTCCACCATCCATTCCCATAAAGGTTGTGATGATTACAAAAACGAAAATCAATGAGCCCGTAAGCGCAATAATCCAAAAGAATTGAGAGAATCCATCTAAAGCTGAAAACCATTCCATAGTTGAGAAGTGTTAAAAATTAATACTGAAATATAAGACCATTAAACCTGTCTTACAAGATATAATAAATGTTATTTTGAAAGTAAAATAGATACTGCATTTCCACCAAATCCGACGGCATTTACTAGGACATTTTTGATGTGTTTAGGTGTTTGGGTTTTTAGGTAAGGTATTGAAATAAACTCCTGATGTTGCAACATCATAATGGCCATTTCAATATTTAAAAGTCCGGAAGCACCAAGGCTGTGACCTATCTTCCACTTATTAGTAGTTAATGAAGGAGTTTTGTTACAAAAAATCGTATTAATCGCATTTAATTCGGCTTGATCACCTTTAATTGTTCCCGGTGTATGAGTGACGATAACATCGATGTCTTCTGGGTTTAGATTTCCTAAAGCCATTTTCATAGAACGTTGAAAACAAATGGCGTTAGTTGATAACGAAGCGTTGTGTTCTAAAATTTCAGTAGCATAGCCAATGCCGATAATTTTGGCTAAAGCATTTGAGGTCTCTCCAGATTCTAAACAAGCCATAGCTGCGCCTTCCCCAAGAATCATGGTGTTTTCAGTTTTGCTTTGGTTTAGGGCTTGGTTTGGATAATTGACGTCTTTAGCACTTGCGTAGATCTTCAAGGCTTGCATTTGGGCAATAGTAAATGGTGTTAATGGTGCTTCACTTCCGCCAACTAAAAATTGATTACACATACCAGAGTTAATCCAAGCAATGCCATTAAGCATAGCATGTAAAGCTGTAGAGCAGGTGATAGAGTGTGAGATTTCAGGACCTTTGGTTTGTAAATCGTGAGCTACCCAAGAGGATATGTTTCCTAGTGTTGTTGTTGGAGATGTTAAAGTATCAGCTTTTTTATTCCTAAGAAATTCCTGATGATAGTTTTCAAATAGTTCGGTTGCTCCTCTAGATGAGCCAATGTTGATTCCGAAATTATCAGAAGCATCCCATTTTGCAGTTTTTATGGCTTGTCTTGAAGCATAAATAGCATATAATACAGAATTATCTAAGCCTTTATATTTTGAATTGGATTGCCTTAAACTATCGATCTCTTTTTTTAATTCTGAAGATAGTTCGGCAACTAGAGCACTATGCTTTTCAGTAAAAAAATGATGGTCGTTTTTATAGCTTTTCCATATGTCTTTAGGATTTGAACCTAAAGGTGAAATAGATGAAATGGCAGTTATGGAAATGGGTTGATGCAAGTGTCAAATTTTATAATGGCAAAGCTAAACTATTTCTAAAGCATCCTCAATAACCTGATACACTTTTTGTAATTGGGTATCAGTAATCACATAAGGCGCTAAAATATAAACCGTGTTTCCTAAAGGTCTTAAGCACACACCATTTTTCATAAAGAAATGAAATAGTTTATCACGCAAATTTCCGTAGCGTTCCATTTCAATATTTAAATCTAAAGCGAAAATGATTCCGGTTTGTCGTATCGATAAAACCTTAGGATGGGTTTTGATGCGCGCTCCAAACTTTTGATGAGAATTAATAATACGTTTGATATTGCTTTGAATCTCTTCCGATTTCAATAATTCAATGCCGGCTAAAGCCGCTGTGCAAGCCAATGGGTTTCCAGAATAAGTATGACCATGAAATAAGCCTTTGCTCATCTCGTCACTATAAAAAGCATCGTAAACATCTTGTGAACAGCTTGTAATCGCCATGGGCAATAGACCTGCTGTTAATGCTTTACTCAAACACATGATATCTGGTTTAGTGTCTACATAATCTGAAGCAAAATAGTGTCCTGTTTTACCAAAACCGGTCATGACTTCATCTGCAACCGTTATGATATTATTGGCTTTGCAGAATTTTAGAATCATGTCTAAGCCTTCAGCAGTGTGCATTTTCATTGCTGCCGCTCCCTGTACTAATGGTTCGTAGACAAAACCTGCCACTTTATCTTGTGAGACAATGTCTTTTAGTTGATTTAAAATAGCATCGTTATTTTTGCCATTAGGCGTCGGAATGCGTTTAACATCCATAAAGAAATCCTCAAACGGACCATTGTAAACCGATAATCCAGAAACACTCATAGCTCCAAACGTGTCACCATGAAAACCATCTTCAAAAGCAATTAAAGTATTGCGTTTATCCCCTTTATTAAAATGATACTGCAGCGCCATTTTAATACCTATTTCGACACTAGTTGAGCCATTATCACTAAAGAATATTTTGTTTTGATTTTTGGGAAGGATCTCAATTATTGCTTCGGAAAGTTTAACGGCTGGTTCATGTGTAAATCCGGAAAACACAACCTGATCTAATTGTTGCATTTGCTCATAAACCCGACTAGTTATATCGTCATTGCAATGTCCATACATACAGGTATACCACGAGGCGATGGCGTCTATATATTCGTTACCATCTTCGTCTGTTAGCACACATCCTTTAGCTTTTACAATAGCAATCGTTTCTGGGTGTGTTTTGTGTTGCGTTAATGGATGCCAAAGGTGTTTTTTATCTCTTTCTTTTAGTGTCATTTTTTTCGTCATGCTGAACTTGTTTCAGCATCTCATTATTTATTAGTAGTTCAATGTTTCTAAGTATATTAAATCCTTAACATTATATTTTTTAGTGAATTTTGAAGCTGTTTCATCGTAATGTTCTCCTAACCTATTATGAAGATTAGCTGTAACACCAATATAAAAGGTTGTTCTATATGGGTTTGATAATATGTAAACATAACTTTTTTTCACAACTTTATGTGACCCTGAAACAAGTTCAGGGTGACGACTAGATTAAATGGTTTCTAAAAATACCAGCATATTCTTTGATGACATTGTTATCAAAATAAGGTTCTTCGTCTATACGGCCAATCACATTAATATTAGTCATTTTTTTAATGATGTCTTCAGTGGTTTTATGCTCATTTCCACTGAAAATGACAGAGACAACAAATCCTTTCTCTTTCAGCAAATTAATGGTTAATAGGGAATGATTGATACTGCCTAAGTAATGTCTTGATACCACAATCACTTTATAATTTGGTTGGATGAGGTCTAAAATTGTGTTCTTAGTATTGATAGGAACCAATAAACCTCCAGCGGCTTCAATCACTAAGTGGTTTTGAGTATTTGGTTTTTTTATTTTTTTTATATCTATAATAACTCCATCAATATCTGCAGCTGCATGCGGACTCATTGGAGTGTTCAACGCATAACTATTATCATGGAATTTGGAGTTTGTATTTGAGACTAAACGTTTGACTTTTTTAGTATCACAATGGTCTAAATCTCCAGCTTGAATAGGTTTCCAATAGTCGGCTTCTAAAGCTTCAGTAACGATTGCGGCTGCAACAGTTTTTCCTACATCTGTACCAATTCCTGTGATGAAATATGTGTTCATTTAAAAAATTGTTTTACAATCGTTACAAATGTGTTTTGTCTTTTCAAAAAACGGAAACAGCATATAAAATAGATTCTTGCGTTCTAAAGGCGCAATCAAAATATGATTAGAATTACAAGACGGACACTGTATTGGGTTTCCATTTGTATCAACTTCATAGGGTCTTATTTCGTTATAGATGTTTAATGCCTTTTCAAAATCATCGTTTGCTACTAAAAGTTTTACGCCTCCAATAGCCTGACTTATCAAAGGATCAGAATCAATAGTTTTTTCGTCTAATAACATAACTGAAATGCCTTCTGCTTCGAGTTTAGACTTTGTGATTTGTGCCTCTGTTGAATAAGGAAACGTTGTAAGTATCGTGTAGTTATCTATCATAATAATGAATTGATTTTAAACAAAAGTAGCAAGTAACTGTAAGACTTTCGTTATCTCGTGTTGAGAATTATAACTATGAATGCAAAACCGCAAGCGTTCTTTTTCCTTCGGAACAGTAGGAGAGAGGATGGGTCTAACATCAAAACCATTATATTTTAGTGCTTCGGAAATCTGTTTGACAGTATCATTTCCGGTTATCATACAACAATGTATCGCAGAATTACTATCGATAAATAGTTGCTGAAGGTGTAATCGTTTTAATTCTGATTTAAAGACTATAATGTTTTGTTGAAGATTAACTATGTCTTGCTGAGCTTGTTTCTGGATCTCATCATATGAGGCTTTTATAGTGGCTAACGAATGAGGAGGCAATGCCGTTGTGTAAATAAATGGTCTAGAAAAATTAATAAGATAGTCTCTAAGATCTTTACTTCCTAAAACTGTAGCACCATGACAACCCAATGCTTTTCCGAAGGTGATAATCCTTGCAAAAACCGAATCTTCAAGTTGTAGGTCGCTTATGAGTCCGTTACCAAGCTTTCCAAAGACACCAAAGGCATGTGCTTCATCAATAATAAGATGCGTATGATGGTGTTTTGATAATTTGGTAAGCGCTTTCAAATCTGGTGAATCACCATCCATTGAAAAGACAGATTCTGTGACGATGTATATGTCGTTGTCATGCTGAACTTGATTCAGTATCTCTTCTAAATGAGTTAAGTCGTTATGCTTAAACTTAAAGGATTTGGCGTTACTCATTGAAATTCCATCTCTAATAGATGCGTGGCAAAATTCGTCGTATAAAATAATGTCGTTTCGTTGAGGTACGCATGAGAAAAAGCCTAAGTTGGCATCATAACCAGAGTTAAAAATCAGTGCGCTTTCTGCGTTGTGAAAATCCTTTATCTGCTGCTCAACGTTTTCATATAAACTATGATTTCCTGAAAGTAAACGCGAACCAGTTGCTCCGTTTTGGGCTAGATTGTTGTCGAGAAGATATTGATGTGCTTGATTAAATATTGATTTTGATTGCGAGAACCCCAAATAATCATTAGACGAAAAATCGACGAGACCATTAGTTTGTCCTAATTGTCTAAAAGCATTGTCTTGCTTTCGTGTGTTGAGTTTATTTTGAAGTTTTTTAGGAAGCATCGATAGAAGTTAGTCAATATACAGGATTTCACCTTTTTCTCTATAAATATCTTTATCAACCCATTTAAAGTTTCCTTTTTCTGTGGCATCTAAAAGGTCAATTAATAAAGCATCTGAAATATGAGAAGCAACGTCGAAAGCATCTTTTAAATTTGTCGCAGCATAGGCTGTGAAGTTTTTGTTTCTGTCATAAAAAATATTGAGTAAAATGACATCTCTGCTATTCGTTGTTTCTGCAGAAATTGCTCTTACTGTAATATCTTCAGTAGTTGCAAAGACTGAGACATATTCTGTTTGAGACAACGGTTGCCATTTCCCAATTTTAAGACCTAAAAAAGAATGTGTTTTTCGATACGTTTTTGATTCTAGATCAATTTCAGAACCATCAGTTTTCATTAATATAAATGACATAACAAAAAGAACTAATCCATTTAGTATGCTAACAAATATGATCCCGTAAACACTTGCTAATAGAAAACCAATACCAATTATCATTTTCCAAGAAGGTACCTTTCTAGTATATCTTATTATTGCATCCATAGCTACAAATATAGATAATGAAATATTGAATACGGAGTAATTTTGAGGATTAAAAACACCTCTTTTTTAATAAAAAATTATTGTTTATCAATAATTTTTATATATTTGTTATTGTTAAACGATAATAAAATGCAGACAAAGCAAGAAAACGAATTAACCATTTAATTATTAAAAATAAAACCACTCAAGATGAATCTTTTTCAAGCACAAAATAATAATTGGAGTTTTATAAGTAAAACAGTTTTTAGATTTGTTTTCGCATATGTGACTTTATTCATTCTGTTATTGTTTTTAGCGCCATTATTTGAAAGCTTTTTACGTTGGTTTGCCAGCAATATTCTCAATTGGGGAGCCAATTTCGAAATGCACAGTACAGGAAGTGGCGATCGCTCTTATGACTATGTTCGTTTAGGATTAAATGTAATTTTAGCGCTGCTTGTAAGCGTGATTTGGACTATTGCAGATAGAAAGAGATCATCCTATCCTATTTTATTCTACTGGCTTCAGGTTGTTGTTAGGGTATTCTTGTTTTTTGGAATGCTTCTTTATGGTTTCGCTAAAATATTTAATGGTCAGTTTGGAGATCCTAGTTTAGAACTATTGGTACAGCCTGTTGGTGAGATGTCTCCTATGGGATTGGCATGGACTTTCATGGGCCATTCTATGGCATATAATATTTTTATTGGTTTTACTGAAGTTTTAGGAGGAGTATTACTCCTTTATCGTAAAACATTAACGATAGGAAGCCTTATCGTTATTGGTGTAATGACTAATGTCGTTATGATGAATCTCACTTATGATGTTCCTGTAAAACTATTTTCGATGCATCTTGTTTTGATGGCATTTGTTTTATTATGGCCAGATAGACATCGTGTGATTAATATGTTTTTTAGAAATGAAGCCGTAGAGAAAGCAGTTTATTATGTGCCCTCTATTCATAGAACTTTAAAAAGAATAATAACAGGAAGTAAGGGTTTCGCTGTAATTTTGCTAACTCTAATTATTGCTGTTCAATGTTTAGTTCAATTTGAGATTAAAGACCAGTTAAAATCAAAATCAGAGTTTTATGGAATTTGGGAATCTCAATTATTTATAAAGAATGGTGATACTTTAGCGCCACTGCTATCAGATGCTTATAGATGGCGATATTTAATAGTAAATTATAAGGAGAAGGCAGTAATAAAGAAGATGAATGATTCTATAGATAGGTATCAATTTGAGTTTAATACGAATCAAAAAGAAATTGTTTTTAATCGTGAAACAGATTCTGTTCCACAACATTTTTTATATAGTTTTGATAACCCGAAAGCATTAAAACTAAATGGTGTTTTAGATGGCGATTCGCTTCAGATTCATTTTAATAGAAAACTTGAAACCGATTTTAAACTCATCAATCGAAAATTTCATTGGGTAAATGAATCTACATATAACTACTAATAAATCTGCATTATTTATAAATAAAAAAAGATGAAGAACGTAAAATTATTATATCGCTTACTAATTTTTATAAATCTATCGACTACCGTCTTAATAGGGATCCAGATTATTATGCTTGTAATTCCAGATTTATACAATTCTAAACCTTATGACGACTATGTTTTAGGGTCGTTTAATAATCTAATCTTAACGGGGCTTTTGGTTATAATTGTGACCGGATCTTTTAAAATACAACAAGGCATAAAATATATTATTAACGAGGGATTTTTTAATAGCGTTAGTGAGTTTAAATTTAGAAGCGCAGGCTTAATTTTTATCATTTTTGCAATTTGCAGAATTGTTTATGTTCTTATTATTATGAGTGAATTTGAATTAAGTGAATTGATAAACAACTTAGTTATGGCATTTTTAGTCGTATTAGTAGGAATGGGTTTATTTATTTTTTCCGATTTTATTAAAAACGGCGGAGTTCTTAAAGAAGAAAATGATTTAACCATATAATTATGCCAATAGTAGTTAATCTTGATGTGATGCTCGCTAAGCGAAAAATGAAAAGCAAAGACTTGGCAGAGATTATTGGTATTACCACAGCAAATCTCTCTATTCTAAAATCTGGTAAAGCCAAAGCCATTCGGTTTTCTACCTTAGAAGCCATTTGCGACGCTTTAGACTGCCAGCCTGCAGATATATTAGAGTATATAGAAGACGATAATAATTAATCAATAAGAAGTTCTACATATTTAGAGTCATTGTCATTTAATGATCACAACATTCAAACATTTGTTGTATATTCACACATATGTTTATGCTTGTAGATTTTAATAATTTCTTTGCTTCCTGCGGACGTGTTTTTAACCCTAATTTGCAAGAACGATTATCGCCAAGATATGCCACGAATATTAACGATATTATAGTAGTAAAATGATAACAAATGAATCTGGAAGTTTAAGCTTCTTTACACCAGAAACCATTGAAGGTGCAGCAGCACAATTTTTTGATACAGGAATTTCCGCAGGTTTTCCATCACCAGCAGACGATTTTAACGAAGAACGATTGTCGTTAGATGAAGAACTCGTTAAAAACAAGGAAGCTACATTTTATGCACGTGTTAGTGGACAATCTATGATTGGAGCAGGGCTTGAGGATAATGATTTGCTGGTTATTGATAGAAGCCTTGAGCCAACAAATAATAAAATAGCGGTTTGCTTTCTTGATGGTGAGTTTACTGTAAAACGCTTACGTGTGAGCGATGATGAAGTTTGGTTACAACCAGAAAACCCAAACTACCCAATTGTAAATATAACAGCGGATAATAACTTTTTAATTTGGGGCATTGTTACCAATGTGATCAAGAAAGTTTAGCTTGGGAAATGTAACACTATTTTTAAAACCTCGTCTAGTTATTAAAGTTCATATTGAAACGAAAAGAATTCATAAACGCTTTTAAAGTATATATACCCACTTGGATTATCATAATCTTGTGGATTCTAATTAATATACTCAATGATGGAGCGACTTTTAAATTTGCTTTAAATCGATTACTTGATTTATTGGCTTATAAGCAGGTCATTATAGGTATTCATATAATATTTGTGACTTTATATGCACTATTTTTATTCATCCGATATTTTATTAGAGTTTATAAAAGCAAAGGATTTACTACATCTTTTACGCGTTTTATTTTTAGGGCAGTAATTCCAATTGCAATTTTAGTGTTTGGTTTGAAATTTATTTTGAATACTAATACGTCGGAAATTTATCATTATAAATGGGATTATTCTGCGGAAAACAATAGCAAACAAGCCACTAATTGTTATGCTTTTGATAACAAGCAAAGAGGCATGAGTGTTTTTGGTTGGAGGAAAAACGAAGATCCAGAAAAAGCAATTGATGAGTTAGTTAAAAACAATACGGAGTGGATTGCAGTTATTCCTTTTTTACATCAAAAAGATGAACAATCATTTGATCTAAGTAAGCCTAAAAGAATTGGATTCTGGTCTAAAAGAGATTCATTGTTTATAAATACAATTGACGCATTACAAGAAAGAGGGTTGAGAGTGATGTTAAAGCCACATTTATGGTTGTCCAGTGGATGGCGGTCTAATTTAAATATGTCATCTCAAAAAGATTGGAATATTTGGTTTGAAAACTATAGAACTAACATTTTGCATTATGCTAAAATGGCAACTGAAACTAAGGTGACTGTTTTTTGTATAGGAACAGAACTGGAGTCATCTATTGCTGTTCAATCACAGAAATGGATTGAATTAATACATGAAATTAGAAACGTATATAATGGAAAGTTAACCTATGCTGCTAATTGGAATAATGAATTTGAAACGGTTGAATTTTGGAGCGAATTAGATTATATAGGTGTTCAGGCATATTTTCCGTTAACACCAGAAAAGAATCCCAATAAACAGGCTATTAAAAAAGGTTGGCAAAACCATATTGAAAAACTAAAAGCATTTTCAAAACAATATAACAAACCTATTCTATTCACTGAAATTGGTTACAGAAGTGATGCTTCCACTACAATAAAACCATGGGAATGGAATTCAATTTCTAATATCTTCTTCAATAAAAAATCAGATAAAACACAACAATTAGCGTATGAGGCTATGTTTGAATCATTATGGGATAAAGAATGGTTTGCTGGCTGTTATTTTTGGCAATGGGATGTTAATTCATCAAAGGAGAATGCCAAAGAAAGTATGGATTTTTCGCCACGTTTTAAACCTGCCGAAAATGTCATTGCCAAATGGTTTGGAGAGACTAAGGAAGAATAATCAGTTAGGACAGTAGCTTTATGATTTTGAGCATTGTTACCAATGTGATTAGGAAAGTTTAGCCTAGCGGATGTAATACTATTTTTAGAAACTTGTCTAGTTATTAAAAGCAAATAATAAGGCAATCCGACCTATTTATTATCTAAAGAATACATCATAGATCTTACGGAGTTTGCCTGTTGTATCAATACAAAAGCATATGATGAAATGAGTTAGAACTAAGTAGCATTATGGCGATGTTTCAGGAATTAAAAGCAGAACTAAATCTGTAAATATTTGAGAATCAATAGAATAATATTACAAAAGTTAAGGATGTGTTAAAATAATTCAGTATATTGGGAGTAATACTAACCAACTCACTCAACTAAAAATGGAAGCAAAGAACAAAAATTTCCAGTTTTTAAGGGCTTTAGATATCACTGCATTTTTTCTATTGGTATTATTTGCAGCTTTTTTCGTTAAAACGATTATGGCTGTTGTTAATGGTTTCCAATCAGAATTATATTCTGATGTTGTCGCTGGATTAAGCGGCATGTAGCAGATGTTTTATATCAGGATTAAAAACAAAAAAACACCAAACTAAATTGTTTGGTGTTTTTTATTATCTATAAATAAAATAATGTCTTAGTCGGCTAATACGATTACTTTATTATCTTTCATTTCAATGGTTCCAGAAGTGATTGGCAACCAAAATCCTTTATCAGTTTTGTTGAATAATGATTCAACCTCTTCTTCTAAGCTAATGTCACCATTAATTTTAACATTACCTTCTTTTAATAAAGAGATGATAGGTGCGTGATTGTTTAACATTTCAAATTCACCCATAACACCTGGAACAGTAACGCTAGTTACTTCTCCGCTAAATAAGGTAGCTTCTGGTGATACAATTTCTAAATGCATGTCTCTGTAATTTTAGATTAAACTTCTGCTAACATTTTGTCTCCAGCTTCGATAGCTTCTTCGATAGTTCCTTTAAGGTTAAATGCTGCTTCTGGTAAGTGATCTAATTCACCATCCATAATCATGTTAAATCCTTTAATCGTTTCTTTAATATCAACTAAAACACCTTTAAGTCCTGTAAATTGCTCAGCAACATGGAATGGTTGAGATAAGAAACGTTGTACACGTCTTGCTCTACCTACAGCCATTTTATCTTCTTCAGATAATTCTTCCATCCCTAAGATGGCAATAATATCTTGTAACTCTTTATAACGTTGTAATAATTCTTTTACGTTCTGAGCACAGTCATAATGTTCATCACCTAAGATATCAGCCGTTAAAATACGAGATGTAGAATCTAATGGATCTACCGCAGGATAAATACCTAACTCGGCAATTTTACGAGATAATACTGTTGTTGCATCTAAGTGAGCAAAGGTTGTTGCAGGAGCAGGATCGGTTAAATCATCTGCAGGTACATAAACCGCTTGTACAGATGTAATAGATCCTTTTTTAGTTGACGTAATACGTTCTTGCATCGCACCCATTTCGGTTGCTAATGTTGGTTGGTAACCTACCGCAGAAGGCATACGACCTAATAGTGCAGATACCTCAGATCCAGCTTGTGTAAAACGGAAGATGTTATCTACGAAGAAAAGAACATCTTTTCCTTGTCCATCACCAGCTCCATCACGGAAATATTCTGCTATAGTTAATCCTGAAAGCGCTACACGAGCACGAGCTCCAGGAGGCTCATTCATTTGTCCAAAAACGAAAGTTGCTTTAGATTCTTTCATCGCAACTTTATCAACCTTAGATAAATCCCATCCGCCTTCTTCCATAGAGTGCATGAAGTCATCACCATATTTGATAATTCCTGATTCTAACATTTCACGAAGTAAATCGTTCCCTTCACGAGTACGTTCACCTACACCAGCAAATACAGAAAGTCCACCGTGTCCTTTTGCAATGTTGTTAATCAACTCTTGAATTAATACTGTTTTACCTACTCCAGCACCACCAAATAAACCAATCTTACCACCTTTTGCATAAGGCTCAATTAAATCGATGACTTTAATACCAGTAAATAAAACTTCAGTAGATGTCGATAAATCTTCAAATCTCGGTGCTTGTCTGTGAATTGGTAAACCAGCATCTCCAGCTTTAGGTAAATCTCCAATACCATCAATTGCATCTCCAATTACATTGAAAAGACGTCCGTAGATATCTCCACCAATTGGCATTTGGATAGGAGCACCAGTTGAAAGAACTTCAGTTCCTCTACTTAAACCATCAGAAGAATCCATAGCGATTGTACGTACAGTATCTTCACCAATGTGAGATTGTACTTCTAGTACTAAAAGCGACCCATCTGCTTTTTTAATTTCTAAAGAATCGTAGATTTTTGGAAGTTCAGCACCAGCTCCGAATTCAACATCGATAACTGGACCTACTATTTGTGCAACTTTACCTGTAACTTTTGACATTACTTATGTGTTTAATGTTTAGATATTTCAATTGAAAAACATTCGTTTTTCGCGCTGCAAAGATATATGTTTTTAATTGAAAACTAAAGTAAATTTTGATGCTTTTTTGTGCATAAAAAAACACCCTCAAACTGAGGATGTTTTTTATATGGTATTCTATATTGTTTTATTATAATGTTGGTCCGTAATTAGTTGGTAAAGGACCAGCTGCAGGTGTACTACCAGACGCTATAAAATTAGATCCAAAAGCAGCATCCATTGCTACTAAAAATTCTCTAGCCATTAATCCATAACCTCTTGCTGTTAAATGCACACCATCAAGACTTACCAAACCACCAAAAACTAAATCAGTAGTCATTGTATAGTCATCATAAGGGTATCCAGTAGTTGCTGCTTGTTCTAGAACGGCTCTTAAATCTGCAACAGCAACATCTGGATTTGCGTCTGCTACAGTTTGAATTGTTGAATTATAAGCAGCAGTGGCTGCAGCTATAGATGCTTGTTCTTGAGGTGTTAATACCCACTTGTCTTCTAAAGGCAATGTAATACCCTCAACTGAAAATTGACCAGCTACTGCAGGTGGTAATAATGCAGCTAATGCTGTCGCTACATCTTCATTTACTTGTCCTAAAATAGAGCTACTTGGTAAAACCAATAAATCATTTTCAGTCGTTTGTCTTGCTTGTCCATATGTAGCTCCTAAAAAACCAGCAACTAATGGAGCGGCTTGAGGTGGTAATCCAAACTGTCCAATAAACGCAGCAAAAGCAGGATCTGGGCCTAAAGTTCCTGCTATGACAGCAGATAAATCAGCTAAGTTTTCGTCCTTCATTACTGCAGGATTAGTTTCCGTTGTAGAAAATGTAATAATACGTGATGGATCTACTACTGCAAATATTTGGTTTAATGCACCATATATTTGATTTAATGTTGGTATTTGAGCCACAAGTGCTGGTCCAGTAGTTGGATTATTTGGATCAAATGGATCGTGAGGTACAGTAGTAAAATGAGATAAGCTTGTAATATCTGGTACTGTGGTTACAACACCTTTAGCTCCATTTGCAGTTAATGCGGTAACCATTACAGTAAATGATTGGGCGAAAACATTTGGATCTGTAATATCGTTATTACCATAAGTCAATGGGTTTATATTACCTGTTTGGTCCACACCAATTCCACCAGAAGTCGCATAACCCAAAACATCATTACCTCCAATTTCTGATAATGTAAAAAAGGTAGGGCTTTGTGCTAAAGCATCTCCTAGCATAGATGCTGTAGGAGAAGATGCCATACGTCCAAAATAAGGATTTAGTGCACCATAGCCTTCAAAAGGGACATGAAAACTTTTAGCTCCAGGGACACCTACATTATTAAAGGTTCCACCTAAGTTATTAGTAGCTTCTGTTGTTGACATACCAGGTAAAACAGCAGGTCCAGCGTCATTTAAAAATAATCTTGGTCCAAAACTTCCATCAGGAGCAGGCATACCATTAAATAGTAACCCTCCAGTATTATCACTCATTAAAGGTTGTGAGAAACTTCCGCTTCCAGCTTTTGCAAATTGAGTTGCAAGTTGATTAGGAAACGAATTTTCTTGAGCAGCAATGAATAATGCATTGTCTGTAAAACCAGCAGTAAAAGAAGCTCCTACTGCAACATAGTTGGATAAATCAAGTGATCCAACTGTTAATTCAGGAAGTACGACTTCTGCTTCAGACCTGTCGAAATCTTCCTCGTCATTACAAGCTGTAAATCCAATAAGGATGGCCGACAGTAATATATATTTTATAGTTTTCATTATCGTAATTTTTATAAGTTATTAATTGTCCAAGACACATAGTATTGTGATCCAATAAGACCTGTACCAAAAGCAGTAAAGTACTCATCTCCTAAAAGATTTGTTGCCCCAACTTTAAAAGCTGATTTTAATGAAGGAACTCTTAAGTTTATTTGTGCATCAACAACATGAAACTCTGGTACAAGACCATCTCCAAAAGTTGCCTCCCAGAAATAATCATCGCTAAATCTGTAAGAAATATTAAATCCAAAGTTTTTGAATAAATCAGTATTACCGAATGAAGCTTTAAACTTATGCTCAGGCGTATTAAAGTTCGTCACAAAATTTGGAAACTTATTTTGATCGAAATCCAATCTGGTAAAGGTGTAACTTCCGCTTAAATCAAAATCTTGGAATACTTTAGTTGATAGTCCAATAGAACCACCAAAGGAGTTAACTTCGGCTTCAGCATTTGTGTATGCACTATAACCTTGAAAATCTCCATTTACAATTGCTGCAACGGATAATGATCCATCGCCAGCAGTACCATATAAAGGAGAAGCAACACGCTCTTGAGAAATAAAATCTTTATAGCTGTTGTAGTATACACTTAAGTCTACAATTAACCCATCGAGTTTACCTCTATAACCTATTTCTGCTGAAGTTACTTGCTCAGGTTTTACTAAATCTGGATTAGCAACTGTTAAAACAGCAGGATTTCCAGTAGCAGCGAATTCTTCTAGTGAACTTCCAGTATACGAATTAGTATAAGGAGCAGCACCTGTTTGTGTGATGGTAGCTGGTTGACCTAATACTTGACCAGGACCACTTACAGGTAGATCTCTTGACCATCGTTCTAAATTATCTGGAGAGGAACCAACTAAAAATCCTTGTCCAGAATCTAATCCAATAAATAAATCTTGAGTTGTTGGGTTTCTAAATCCTGTTTGTACTGAGGCTCTAATATTATGATTTCTATTAACTGTTAACCCAGCTGATATTCTTGGTGATACAAAGCCATCAAAAAACTCAGATTTATCATAACGTGCAGATCCTGTTAATTTCAACTCCATGTTTTCGCTTAATTCTAAACTCTTTTGAACCTGAGTGTAAACACCAAACTCTGAATAATCGATTGGACCATCGCCATCAGTATAGATGGTGCCTCCAGAATTTAAACTGTATCGTCTGTAAGAACCACCAACTTGTATATCGGCAATATCAATTAAGTGGCTAAAGTTGTAATTTGCATCTCCATGGTAGTATTTAGAGGCATCTTGAAATTTAGAACCTGTAAGTAAATCAGGATCATTGATACTTCTATTAAATGATGCTTTGTACTCTGGTGTTCCAGGTTCAAAACGACCAGATTCTGCTTGTGTTCTTGCAGCTGCATGAGCTTGGTCATCAGTTAAACCCCCAAGAGTTGCTTGCACATAAGCACCTGTATATTCTCCAAAATAAGTAGAATGAGCTTTCCAATCGTTTAAAATCTGAATAGCCGTAAACACCATGTCATAAGAGTCTCCTGCCTTATCAGCAACTACATAACCTCTCACAAAAAAATTATCACTTCTAATTTCTAATTTATGTTGTTCTTGGAAGAAGTTATTAATATTATACCTGTTTAAACCTTGATATATTGTAGTTCCTGTACCCACTTTACCAACGTAAGAAAACTCTATATCATTTTCCCAAGGTCTATAATAAAACCCCCAATCTGCTTTAATGCTTTCTGCTTTATAGTTCGTTAAATCACGTTCATCATACCCTATTCTACTCACATCAACCGAAGGTACTAATGCATTAGCGCCTGCTGGCAAAAAAGGATTACCTGTTGCTGGATTAATAGTAGATTCAAGTAATACTGCAACACTTTTTATGTCTGCACTTACCAAATCACCATAGACGTTAACACCGTTATAATTTAAATTAGAAGCTCTTGTTCCTCCTTCAGAGTTTTTATCGTCTTCATTTACTGCATACCAATCTGTTCCTTTTAAATAACCAAAATTCACTTTTGCTGCAAATTTTTCTGAGAATTTGTAACCCATTCTGATTCCTACATCTGTATAATTATTATCTCCGGCAGCTTCTTGAGAAGTAATACCCTGTTTTAAGGAGACACTAATTCCTTGATGATCAAAAGGGTTTTTACTTCTCATGAATAAAATACCGTTGAAGGCATTCGCTCCATAAAGTGCGGAAGACGCACCAGGAAGTAATTCAACACTTTGAACATCAGTTTCAATCATACCAACTAGATTTCCAATTGGGAAGTTTAATGCTGGTGTAGCGTTATCCATTCCATCTACTAATTGCATAAAACGATTATTTGCAAAAGTTGCAAAACCTCTTGTATTAATAGATTTGAACGTTAAACTGTTTGTGTTAACATCAACACCTTTTAGATTTTCTAAACCATCATAAAAATCGGCAGATGCCGTGTTTTTGATATCTTTTATACCAAAACGCTCTACAGTAACTGGTGACTCAAAAATACGCTCTGGTGTTCTTGAAGCCGAAATTACTATCTCATCAAGAGATGTTCCTTCTGCTAATGTAACATCAATAGTTTGAGGATTTGTCGTGACTTCTTTGTCAACCGTTTCAAAACCAATACTACTTACTTGAATAGTAAATGGAGGTGCTTGATCTATCGTTAAGGTATAGTTTCCATCAAAATCTGAAATTGTACCTGAAGTCGTTCCTACAACAATAATGTTTGCGCCAGGCAAAGGGATGCCATTATTGTCTGTAACTTTACCTTTAACTGTTGTTTGTGCAAAAGTATATGCGCAACAAAACAGCATCATAATCTTTAAAATTGTCTTCATTTTAGGGAATTAGTTATATTTAGTAAAGCAATATAAATAATTATATGATACAGAAATGGAAAAAAACACAAAAATTATGCATGCATAATAGTTTTTAACAAAAAAAACTGGCTAAATATGCGTTTTTTATAAAAAATAAGGCTGAAAATGAATATATTACATTTTCAGCCTTATTTTTAATGATAATTTGGTTTGGTTTTATTCCACTGTAACTGCTTTTGCAAGATTACGAGGTTGGTCTACATTTTTTCCTAACATTAACGCGATGTGATACGATAACAATTGTAAAGGAATTGTAGTCAATAGAGGAGTTAAAGACTCAATTGTTTCTGGAACTTCAATAACATGATCTGCAAGTGCTTTAACTTGCTCATCACCTTCGGTAACGATTCCAATAATCTTACCCTTACGAGACTTGATTTCTTGTATATTACTTACCACTTTTTCATAATGCCCTTTTTTTGTAGCAATAACTACGATTGGCATATTTTCGTCAATCAATGCTATAGGTCCGTGCTTCATTTCTGCGGCAGGATAACCTTCGGCGTGGATATATGAAATTTCTTTAAGTTTCAAAGCACCTTCAAGAGCAACAGGGAAATTATAACCCCTACCTAAATATAAAAAATTATGGACATCTTTATAAATGGCGGCTACTGTTTTTACATAGTCGTCAGACTCGAGTGCTTTTTTAACTTTATCTGGAATTAATTCCAACTCAATTAAATGATGTCTAAAGTCTGAACTTGATATTGTGCCTTTTGCTCGAGCTAAACGAAGCGCGATTAAAGTTAATACTGTAATTTGAGTTGTAAATGCTTTTGTAGAAGCAACTCCAATCTCTGGTCCAGCATGTGTATAAGCTCCAGCATGTGTTTCTCTTGCGATAGATGAGCCTACCACATTACATACCCCAAAGACAAAAGCGCCTTTAGACTTGGCTAATTTAATAGCCGCAAGTGTATCTGCTGTTTCTCCAGATTGAGAAATAGCGATAACCACATCATTTTCGTGAATAATTGGGTTTCTATATCTAAATTCTGATGCATATTCTACTTCAACTGGAATACGAGTCAAATCTTCAAATATGTATTCAGCGACTAATCCAGCATGCCACGAAGTACCACAGGCAACAATAATTATTCTATTAGCATTGAGGAATTTTTTCATATTATCCTCAACACCTGCCATTTTTATAATGGCTTTATCAGTTAAAAGTCTCCCTCTAAATGTGTCTAGAATAGCACTAGGCTGCTCATAAATTTCTTTAAGCATGAAATGTTCGTAACCTCCTTTTTCTATCTGTTCAAGATTTAGTTGAAGTTCTTGGACATAAGGAGCTACAAGAGAATCATCCTTGATTTTTCTAATTTTTACACCTTTATGACGACGTATAACAGCCATCTCTTCATCTTCTAGATAAATTGCGTTTTTGGTGTACTCGATAAATGGGGAGGCATCACTGGCAACAAAGAATTCGTCTTCTCCAATACCAATTGCTAATGGGCTACCCAAACGTGCAACAACTATTTCATTAGGCTTGTTTTTATCAAATACCGCAATGGCATAAGCACCTACAACTTGGTTTAAGGCAATCTGAACGGCTTTACCAAGTTTTATGTTTTCATTTTTTTTGACGTCTTCAATTAAATTAACTAAGACTTCGGTATCTGTATCTGATTTAAAAGTGTAGCCTCTTTTAATTAATTCTTTTTTTAGAGATTCGTAGTTTTCTATAATACCATTATGGATGATAACTAGATTGCCAGAATTTGAATAATGAGGATGAGAATTTACATCATTTGGAACACCATGAGTTGCCCAACGTGTATGACCAATTCCTAAAGTACCACTTGTTGTAATTTCTTTTTCAAGTATCGCTTCCAAGTCAGCAACTTTCCCTTTGGTTTTAGATAATTTAATGTCATTACCATCAAAAAGTGCGATTCCTGCACTATCGTAACCTCTATATTCTAAGCGCTTTAGGCCTTTAATAATGATTGGGTAAGCCTCTCTATGTCCAATGTAGCCGACAATTCCGCACATATCGATTTAGTTGTTTTGTTCAGTAAAAAATATTTCTAAATATAGCTTTTTTTCCTCGTTTGAGGTGTTGTTTCCATATAAGATTGTGCCTTTTGGAGAAACTATCATACTAACCGGAATTGACTCTTCTGTAGTAGTTCCGTTAAGGACATCAAATTGCGGTGTATTACTTTCGAGGTTTATATTCCCAGAAACGGCTAATCCAAGCTTAACGTTTGTAGAATCTCTTAACAATAAGTTATTGATATGCTGGGTAATTCTAACTTTATATTTAATACCATCTCCATCTGCTTCGTCATTAACACGTTGTAATCGACCCAAATGGCTGATTCTTGAAAATTCCGGGAAAGTTGTATTGGCAAAATCTAGAAAATAATCAGTTAAAGGGACTTGGTTTTCTGTATCGTATATGTAGAGTCTTTCAGGTTCGTTAGAATCGACCATTTCTTGATTGACATAAAAAACGAGGTTCGCTTCATTAACCAGTTTTTTAATGCTTACAAAATTACCGTCTTCGTCAGTTTCAACAAACTCATTTTTAAAAGCTTCGAATACATTATCGATAGAATTATCCTCATCAATATCTTCTCCATTAAACAGTTTAATCTGTGCAACAGAACCTTGACCGCCTTTTAAACGCAGTAATTCATCTCCTGTAGTTTCATTTCCTGGTAGAATAGGATCCTCATTAGATATAAAGTTCACGCGATTACCTCTAAAGTTGATGGCATACGTTGAAATAACTGGGTCTGCATCTTCAATGTCACTATCTCTCGTGTAGTAGATCGTAATGTTTGTTGTTGGTGCTGTTAGATTTAAAATAGACATGTTACCGTCAGCAGTAATCCCTTCAGCTTTGAAATAAATTCCTCTAAAGTAATCGTTAAAATTATTCTGGTTGCTCAATTCAGGTTCCCCTTCTTTATCAACAATCTTAGTTCGCCAGTATGTGGTATCGAGTTTTACTCTTAAGCCAGGAATAAGCCTATTGCTTAATTCACCCTCTTCGTCTAGAAGTCTTATTTGTACATTACTAGGAGTGAATTCTTCTATAACATTATCTTCGCCATCACCTTCAAGGTTTAATGGAGTCCCTTCTAACTGACTAGATGCAATAAAATCGAGCCCAGTACTCATGTTAGAATAATATTTTTGTACATCGCTAATTTCTCCAGAAGGATCAAAGTCTCTTAAAAAGTAATTGCTCTCAAAAAGAGATAGTTTTATTGCAGAGCTTCCAAAAACAGAATCCAACTCATAAATCGTTGCGCCGTCATCAGTTACTTCTGTAGGTGTACTAAAATAAGGGATACTTAGAACAACAGAATCCATAACAACATTTTCTCCAAACGTAGGATTGATGATTGACGATTCAACTTCAGAGACAATACTTGCTGTCGAAACCCCATAAATAGGATCGTTGTAGACACCAAGTAAATTCACAGGAAGACCATTTGTTTGAACGGGATCCAGGACTTTAGTATAGGCAATAACATCAAAATCTCTCGAATCTGTATCAAAATGGGTAGCAGTGTCATTATTGATAATATCAGAATCGATATCAGCAAAGTCTTTATCACAAGCTATAAAACAGCTTACTAAAAGAGTTAATACCGCAAGGTTTCTAAGGGCAATTTTTCTTTTTTTCATAAATGTATTTACTAATCTAAAACTTTAGTATTGTAAAATTCGGTATAATGCTCTGCGAAATCCTCTAGTGGGAAATACTCTAAAACAGGTTTATCAACAGAATTTAAGTACTCATCAAGCTCTTTAGGTAATTCATTAGACCCTTTAATTAGGGCGTCAGAGTGGTCTATGGCTATCTTCATAAGATTATTATAAGTAGGGTTAGCCAAAGATTCAATTTTACTATCTTCTATATTATCAAATTTCACTTTGTTAATCATCTTCTTATCTAACGTACCCTCAAAGCTTTGATTGTATACAGAAGTCACAATTTTACTTTCGGTGAATAAAGGCTCATTCTTGTAAAACTCTTTTAGGTAAAGTGGAAGCAAAGATGCCAACCAACCATTAACATGTATAATGTCTGGAGACCAGTTTAGCTTTTTTACAGTTTCAATAACGCCTTTTGCAAAGAAAATTGCACGTTCGTCATTATCTGGAAACAATTTTCCGTCTTCATCTGTAAGCGTTGCTTTTCTTTTGAAATATTCTTCGTTGTCTATAAAGTATACTTGTATTCTTTCCTTAGGAATGGAAGCTACTTTGATAATCAAAGGCATATCTAAGTCATTTATGACTAAATTGATACCCGAAAGTCTAATCACTTCATGAAGCTGATGCCTTCTTTCATTTATGTTTCCGTATCGAGGCATAAATATTCGTATTTGCCCTCCTTGTTTGTTTACCATTTTTGGAGCTTCAAAGGACATTGAAGAAATCTCAGTTTCTGGTAAATATGGTACAACCTCAGATGATACATACAATATTCTCTTATCTTTCATAAATCTGCGTTTTTGGAATTATAAATAAAAAACATGCAAAATTACAAAAATTTATGCAGATTGCCAGTAAAATATTAAGTTTGCAGGCTGTTAAACTTTTGTTATCACATGACCGTTTTTAAAAACAAAACAGACTTAATCGCTTTCGTCGACACCTTAAAGTCTAAAAGAAACACACTTGGTTTTGTTCCAACTATGGGAGCATTGCATCAAGGGCATGGATCATTAATACGCAAAGGTTTAGAGCAGAATGACTTTGTAGCGGTTAGTATCTTTGTAAACCCTACTCAGTTTGATAACAACGAGGATTTGGTAAAATATCCAAGAACACTGGATAGCGACGTTAATCTACTTAATGAAATTTCAGAAGAAAAGATCATAATTTATGCTCCAACTGTAGAAGATATTTATGAAACTAATGTTTTATCTACGTCTTTTTCCTATGATGGTTTGGAGCACGAAATGGAAGGGAAGTTTAGAGATGGTCATTTTGATGGTGTTGGTACTATTGTAAAAAGGCTTTTTGAAATTGTAAGGCCTAACACTGCCTATTTTGGAGAAAAAGATTTTCAGCAATTGATGATTATTAAAAAACTGGTTGAAAAACATGACCTACCCGTCAATGTAATTGGATGTGAAATACACAGAACTAATGATGGATTAGCCATGAGTTCGCGTAATGCACGATTAAAACCTGCATATAGAAAAGCAGCTCCTTTTATCTACAAAACCTTAAAATTGGCCAAAGAAAAATTTGACGCAAAAAGCGCTAATAAGGTTACAGAATGGGTCACTAAGCAATTTGCTAAACAAGAGTTATTAGAATTAGAATATTTCATCATAGCAGATACTAAAACCCTTAAAACTGCAAAGCGAAAATCAAACCAAAAGTCTTATAGAGCATTTATCGCTGTGTATGCAGATGATATTAGACTTATAGATAATATCGCACTAAATTAATTATCTTTGCCTCATGCAAATTCAAGTAGTAAAATCTAAGATTCACAGGGTAAAAGTAACTGGAGCAGATCTCAATTACATTGGTAGTATTACTATTGATGAGGATTTAATGGAAGCTTCAAATATTATTCAGGGTGAGAAAGTTCAAATCGTTAATAACGATAATGGCGAACGCTTAGAAACTTATTGTATTCCTGGACCACGACATAGTGGTGAAATCACATTAAATGGCGCTGCGGCTCGTAAAGTTGCTGTTGGTGATACACTTATCTTAATTACTTATGCGTTTATGGATATAGAAGACGCTAAAGTTTTCAAGCCTTCTTTGGTATTTCCTGATGAAGCGACTAATCTTTTAAAATAAACTTTTGGACAAAAAGACTGGTAAAATCCTAAAAATAACACTCCCTTTATTATTAGGAGTGGCTCTTGTGTGGTATTCTTTGTCTAAAATTTCTATAGACGAGTTAATTAAGTATTTCAAAAACGCAGATTATACTTATGTTAGTTTGGGGTTGTTTTTTGGGCTTTTAAGCCATTTATCTAGAGCCTATCGTTGGAAATTTATGATTGAGCCCTTGGGTTATACGTTAAGGTTACCAAATAGTATTATGGCAGTTTTTGCGACGTATTTGGTTAATTACACGATTCCCAGAGCGGGTGAAATTACAAGAGCAACCATATTGACTAATTATGAAGGTGTGCCATTTGAGAAAGGATTTGGTACCATCGTAGCAGAACGAATTGCAGATATGGTTGTCATGCTTGGCATAATTGCTGTCACTTTATTTTTAGAGTTTGATTTTATTTATCAATTTTTTGCCGAAAGATTTGATCTTTATAAAATTATAATTGGAATTGTAAGTCTATTAGTGTTGATAAGTCTTTTCTTTTTGTTTCTTAAAAAAAGTCAGTCAAAATTCGCAACCAAAGTGCGTAAATTCGTTAATGGATTGGTTGAAGGTATTTTGAGTATTTTTAAAATGAAGCATAAATGGGCTTTCATTTTCCACACTTTATTTATTTGGGGAATGTACATGCTTATGTTTTATGTTACAACATTGGCGATTCCAGAAACGGCTAACTTACCTTTAGCTGCTATTTTAATTGGCTTTATATCTGCTAGTTTTAGTATTGCCGCAACTAATGGAGGCATAGGGTCTTATCCTGTAGCTGTTTATGCAGCATTCTCAATATTTGCAATCGCTAAAGAACCAAGTATTGCTTTTGGGTGGATTATGTGGTCTTCTCAAACTTTTATGATAATTGTATTAGGAGGATTATCTTTAATTTACTTGCCAATTTACAATAGAATTAAATAATTTTTTACCTTGCCTATATTATAAACCTAGCTTATCATGAATAAAATTATCTTGTTTATATTATGTGGTTTGTTTATTAAAACAGCCACAGCTCAAGTCATTTATGAAAAAATCGAGTCTTCAAAAATTGGAGAATCGCGAGAGATTAAAATTCAGTTACCAAGAAACTATGACCCTGAAGGTGATGTATTGTATCCATTAGTTGTTGTTTTAGATGGTGATTATCTGTTTGAACCTACAATTGGTAATACAGATTATCATTCGTATTGGGGAGATATGCCAAAATCTATAGTCGTTGGTGTTAACCAAGTAAAAACTAGAGACTCAGATTTGTCCTATAGTGACGAAACTAATTTTCCATCAGATGAAGGTGGTTCGCAATTTTTTGAATTTATTGGTATGGAACTCATACCTTATATCAATGAAAATTATTTAACATCAAATTTTAGAATTGTAGTTGGCCATGATCAAAGCGCTAATTTCATTAATTATTGGTTGTTCAAGGATAAGCCCTTGTTTAGAGGTTATATTGCTTTTAGTCCAGACCTATCACCTGAAATGGCAAATCGTTTGAAAGAAAGACTAACGACAACTACCGAAGATACTTTTTACTATTTGGCAACTGCCGATAATGATGTCAAAAGTCTGAGAGATTCTATTTTAGCATTTAATACAATTCTAAGTTCAGTTGAAAATTCTAAATTACATTATAGGTTTGATGATTTTACAGATGCCGATCATTATTCACTTGTTGGTTTAGGGATTCCTAAAGCTATTAATGAGATCTTCACATTATTTAAACCGATAAGTAGAAAAGAATACAAAGAAAAAATGCTCACTTTTGAAGGGAGCCCTTATGATTATCTGATTAAAAAATATGATGATATTGAGTTTTTCTACGGATTTGAAAAAAAGGTTGTCGAAAACGATTTAAAAGCTGTGCTCGCAGCTAGTAAGAAGAAAAACGATGACGAATCACTAAAGAATTTATCAAAATTGGCTAGAAAAGTATACCCAGAATCTATGATTAGTGCCTATTACGCTGGACAATATTATGATTTCGTAGGAAATACAAAAAAAGCACTTCAAAGCTATCAATCGGGTTTGTTGTTAGAAGCATCTGAGTTTATATCTAAGGATGTTTTGTTAGATAAAATCTACGATATTCAAGATCAAGATTAATCAAAGTCCAATTGAATTTCATTATAAGGCCTCACTAAATTGAACAAGTCGTAGCTTTATTCGAACGAAAACATGCATTTCGTCGAATAAATTAGCATTTTAACTTATTTTAGGTATATTTACAGTCCCTAAATTAAACCTACTTAAGATGAAAAACGCCATATGCTTTATCATCTCATTATTATGTTGTGCACAAATTTCTGCACAAGTAACGTATGAGAAATTTGAATCCCGAAAGCTAAATTCTACGCGGCAATTAAAGATTAAGCTTCCTGAAAATTATGACCCTGAGTCTGAGTTAAAACATCCAGTAATTATTGTTTTTGATGGCGAATATCTATTTGAACCTGTAGTAGGTCAAGTAAGTTTTCAAACACATTTTGATGAAATGCCCGAATCTATAATTGTCGGTATTATTCAAGGTGAGGAACGTTTTTACGATAGCTATTTTGATGAAGTGACTGGATTACCATTTGAGTCCGGTGATCGTTTTTATAAGTTTATTGAGCAAGAATTGATTCCGCATTTAGATGCTACTTATAACACCAGTAAGTTTAAGGTGGCAGTAGGTCATGACCTTATGGGTAATTTCATAAATGCGTTTTTATTTCATGAAAAACCTGTTTTTCAAGCTTACATTAACATAAGTCCAGATTTTAAAGGGGTGATGAGTGAAAATATCACGACGAGATTAGAATGGTTAGAGGATGATATATTTTACTACATGGCAACATCAGATAATGATATAAAGTCTATTAGAGCGACTGTTAGATCAACTAATGAGAGTTTAAAATCTTTAGACAACCAACACTTAACGTATTATTTCGATGAATTAAAAGGAGATACACACTATCAATTGGTTACAGGAGCTTTGTCTAAAGCTATGGATAGAATTTTTGAATTATACAAACCTCTTGATGAGAAAGAACTTAAAGAAAAGGTGTTTCCATATGAGGGATCTCTAGATGATTATATAGTTGATAGATACAATCGTATTGATGAGCTCTTCGGAATTTTCAAGCCTATTTCCGAAGAAGAACTCCAACAATTAATTGATGTTGCTGAAAAGCGGGAAGATCTAGAATCGGTCTATAGAATTGGTAAACTTGCGAATAAGTTAAATCCTAATTCTGCCTTCGGGACCTATTATATGGGACTGCATGCAGAAAAACTGGGGAAGACCAAAAAAGCAGTGAAGTTATACGAATCTGCATTGGCTTTGGAGGATATGGTTCATATTGATAGAGAATTTATTATGTCTCATGTAGAAGGTTTGAAATTAGTTGAAGAAGAAACAGAAACAGAAACAGAAACAGAAGATGAAGAAAACTAAGCTAAGCATATATTCGACCGACTACTTTTTTGAATGGCTATATCACAAAATAAAGCGATATGTGTTTTCGAATCTACAATCGAAAATAGCTACAATTAAAATCATATCTATCATAAGTTGGTTTAAAGATATCAATTAAAAAATCTTAATTTAGCTGAAATTTAAATTCAATAATTTCCGTTTTCTCGGAAAATGAATATGGCTAAACTAAAAACAACTTTTTTTTGTCAAAATTGTGGTTCTCAATACTCCAAATGGCAAGGGCAATGTACAGCTTGCAAAGAATGGAATACCATAACTGAAGAAGTAATACAAAAGCCAGAAAAAAGCGACTGGAAAACACCTTCGTCAGCTACTAAACGTGTTTCAAGACCTCTTAAAATAAATGAGATAGATATGTCTCAAGAAGCAAGATTAGACACAATAGATAATGAGTTTAATCGTGTGCTTGGAGGCGGCTTAGTTCCTGGGTCATTAACACTCTTAGGAGGAGAGCCAGGTATTGGGAAAAGTACGCTAATACTTCAAATATCATTAAAGTTGCCTTACAAAACATTATATGTGTCTGGCGAAGAAAGTCAGAAGCAAATAAAAATGCGAGCCGAACGCATAAATCCAAACACCAATAATTGCTACATACTTACCGAAACAAAAACACAAAATATATTTAAGCAAATTGAAGCACTTGTACCCGATATCGTGGTTATAGATTCTATTCAAACACTACATAGTGATTATATTGAGTCGTCTTCAGGAAGCATTTCTCAAATTAAGGAATGTACCACAGAGCTTATCAAATTTGCAAAAGAAACATCTACTCCTGTGGTCTTAATAGGCCATATTACAAAAGACGGAAACATTGCTGGGCCTAAAATTTTAGAGCATATGGTTGATACTGTTTTGCAATTTGAAGGTGATCGTAATCATGTGTTTAGAATTCTTCGTGCCAATAAAAATCGTTTCGGTTCTACAAATGAAATAGGAATTTATGAAATGCAAGGTTCTGGCCTTAGAGAAGTTTCTAATCCTTCGGAAGTTTTAATATCTCAAAAAGACGAGGAATTATCTGGAAACGCGATATCTGCAACTTTGGAAGGCATGCGTCCATTAATGATTGAGGTGCAAGCATTGGTAAGCACAGCGGTTTATGGAACACCACAAAGAAGTGCTACAGGATTTAATGCCAAACGACTCAACATGCTGCTTGCGGTTTTAGAAAAACGCGCCGGATTTAGACTAGGAGCAAAAGATGTCTTCTTAAATATTACTGGAGGAATTACAGTTGACGACCCAGCAATAGACTTAGCTGTAGTCGCTGCAATTCTATCATCAAATGAAGATATTGCTATTCAAAAAGATTTTTGTTTTGCTGCCGAAGTAGGTTTGTCTGGAGAAGTTCGTCCAGTACAACGTGTAGAACAGCGTATTTTAGAAGCCGAAAAATTAGGGTTTTCAACCATTTTTGTGTCCAAATACAATAAAATTTCTTTAAAACACACAGCAATTAAGGTTCAATTAATTTCTAAAATTGAAGATTTAGTTGGGTTTTTAGCTTAAAAATCGAACACTTTATCGGTATAAATAACCACTTCAACGGATTTTTGTTTGGTTATATCGATTTTTTGTTTTACTATTGTCCTGTGTCTCAATGCAAAACATTAATTTGAGTCCATTAACCGAATCACTCTTCCCTCAAGTTTAGTTTCAATACATTTTGTATGTATTTCATTGATTATTTAAGTACTGTAGTGGTCCTAATCGATTTATTTTGAATTTTTAACGATAAAAATCATGTAGATACTTAATAATCAGATTAATTAGTTTACGATTTACCCCAAATCTAAAAGTCATGAAAACAAAATTACTTATAGGTATTCTTACCTTTTTATGTGCTACAAATATATCGTTGGCGCAGAATTCGAAATTACAGATTAATGTAAGATGGCCTAGTAATTCGTACGAGAATAAAGTCGAGGTTTACAATACGGCTCATGACTTAATTACAACAGTTTGTGATAATTCTCAATGTTATTCTGAAACTCAAATAGATTTACAAGACAGATACGGCTCAAAGTATAATTTGGGCTGTGTTACAAACGGTAATAACTATTATATAAAAATGTATGATATCGCTAATGATGGTTGGAGCAGTGATAGTCATGTAAAAGTATATGTTGCTGGAGTTGAGGTAATTAATGATGATGGTAGTGGTGCTAATTCCTCAGGAGAGACGATATATTTTAATGTTACTGGTGGAGATGTTGGCTGTAATAGTGAACTAGATACAGATAGTGATGGCATTGCCGATTATTTAGATTATGATGATGATGGTGATGGTATAACGGATGCAGCTGAAAATTTAGGGCAAGACCGTTTTGAATGCACATTACCTCCTCTTGAATTTGAAAACGGAACTTATGATGCTGGAGCCAGTACAGCTTCCGCTGGAAATGTAGGTGCTGTTTATAGATTTAGCAATGCCATTCAAGGATATGATGTCTTAATGGAAATTATGGAGCTAACTAATGCAACCGTTGCCAATATTGATAATGATACTATCGATAATCCTACCTATTTACAAACCGAACTTAATCTTACCGGAACAGGTACACCTGGAGCAACTTTTCAATTTACAATTGTCGATGCAGATACAACTACGCCGTCAACAGAAATTTTTAGAATTAACGGAATTACATGGGATTGCGATGGAACAAGTGATTTACAAGAATCGGTTATATATTATAACCCTGCTGCTTATGGAATTGAAAACCCTTCCGATCTTGTTATTAATGATCTTGGGTCAAATAACATTGAAATCACTTCAGGAGATATCACAGTTAATGGTTTCTCTACACTACCATGGTTACGTGCGTATTATCAATTTATTGGAAATTCGTTTTCTATGCGTATGCAGGCTTTTAAAACTACAACTAGAACCAGATTGCGTCAATTTGGTATGTCTTTCACGCAATGTGAATTTTTAGATTTTAACGCCAATTCATTAGTCATTATTACAGGTGAGGATTTTGATGGCGATGGGGATTACAATCATTTAGATTTAGATAGTGATAATGATGGTATTCCTGATAATGTTGAAGGCCAATCGACTTTAGGATATTTAGCACCTTCAATGAATGTTAATGTTAAAACAGGTATTGATGTCGTTTATGGAACTGGAATTGATGTTGTTAATACTGATAATGATAAGTATCCAGATGTTTTGGATTTAGATACAGATAATGATGGGTTACCAGATATTGAAGAAAATGGAATGGCAAATACCATAGTTACATTTGCTGATTCTGATTCCGATGGACTTGATGATTTATTTGAAGGCTCTAATTTAAGTGATCCTTTGGATGCCAATGACGAAATAAATACACCTTCCTCTTCAATATTACCGGATTTAGATGGTGATGTATTTAGTGGAGGCGATGTTGATTATAGAGATTTGTTCAATACAAATCCACCACCTTCCGCCACTTTAGATTTTGATGGCGTTGATGATTACTTAGCAACAGATTCATTTATTGATGGGAAAGATGAGGTAACTATAATGGCATGGGTAAAGATTGCCTCAGGAAATTCTGGATATATAACAATAGCAGGCGAAGATGTCTCATGTAAACTCTATCTTCAAAACGGAAAGGAGCCTTGTTTTTCAATCAAAACAGATGGTAATGCCACTAGTGTGGTTAGTTCAAATGCTCTTATTATTAATGAATGGCATCATATTTCTGGAACATATTCAAATGCAACAGGGATGTTAAGAATCTTTGTGGATGGCAAACAAGAAAATGAATTAGATACTGGTATAACAAGCGACAAAATTAAGATGACTTCCGATAGTAATGGTGCTTTTGAAGTAGGTAGGGTTTCTAGTAATGTTACCGATAGAGAATACTTTAAAGGCGAAATTGATGAAGTAAGAGTCTTTGATATAGATTTAACCAAGGACCAAATTCAACGTATGGTATACCAAGAGATTGAAAATAGCTCTGGTAATGTAAGGGGTACAATTATTGGGAAAGACATTGTAGATATTACTTCCAACGCTACTATTCCATGGGTTAATTTAATTGCCTATTTCCCGATGACAGATATAAAAAATAGCACTACAACTGATTTTTCTAATAACAGTAATACTTTAAGATTAAATAACATTACTACGTTTCAAGGACAAACAGCACCAATGCCTTATCGCGCAACAAGTAATGGAAATTGGTCTACAGAAGGCACATGGTTACATGGAGATGTTTGGGATATTGAAACTGTAAACATTAATAAAGATTGGAGTATTGTAAAGATTGAAAGTAATGTTACAACCTCAAGTTCACATAAGAATTTAGGACTTATTATTGATGAAAACAAGTCGTTGACTGTAAATGGAGATCAACAGATAAATAACAGTTGGTATTTAGAATTAGATGGTACTTTAGAGTTAAATAATGATTCTCAGTTAATCCAAGGGATTAATAGTGATCTAGTAACGAGTGCAAATGGTAAAATACGTAGAAGACAAGAAGGAAATACAAGTGTGTATTGGTACAACTATTGGGCGTCACCTGTTGGTGCTCAATCAGCAACAACACTATTAGATAATAACGCTTCTACTAATAATGTGAATAACTCAATTTTTACTTTAAATACACTTAAAGAAGGAAATGAAAATAGTGTTCAATTTACCGCATCCTATAATGAAGTTGGTAAGATAAGCACACGATGGTTGTATAGTTATAAAAATGGATTGAATTACTATCAATGGGCCTCATTAGCACCAACTTCAGCTATAGAGCCAGGAGTTGGTTATACTCAAAAAGGAACTGGAAATACTGGTGCTCAGCAACAATATATTTTTGAAGGAAAGCCGAATAATGGGACTATTATTATACCAGTAAACGATATAGGTGGAGCCGGTTCAGTACCTTCTGTATCAAAAACAGATTACCTATTAGGAAATCCTTATCCTTCCGCATTAGATATTTATCAATTTATAGATGATAATGAAAGTGTAATTGATGGGACCTTGCAATTATGGCAACAATGGAGTGGAACTTCTCACAACCTAGATGAATATGATGGAGGATATGCTCAAGTGAACAAATTAGGATCAATCAGAGCCTATCAATTTGTCGGCGAAGAAGGCGCTACTAACGGTTCCCAAGACGGAACAGTGACACCATCTAAATACCTTCCTGTAGGTCAGGGATTTATGACAGAAATTGTTAACAGTGGTGATATTGTATTTAATAATGGCCAACGAGTGTTCATTAAAGAAGCTGATGCGGATGGAACATATAACAATGGATCTTCATTTTTCAGATTAAGTGAAACAGATCAAGAAGATACTGTTGAAAACACAGAGGACATCATGCAAAAAATTCGTTTAGAGTTTAATGCAGTAACAGGTCCTGTAACACGAAGAGAATTATTATTAGGATTCAGTAATTTCACTTCAGATGCATATGACTATGGATATGATGCTAAAAATACAGATGTGTTAGCTAATGATTTAAACTTAATTCTTGAAGATCAGAATATGTTAATGCAAGCCTATGCTTCAATATCAGCAAATAAAGTTGTCCCTCTTAATTTAACGACTTCAGGAGATTATACCTATGAAATCAAAATCACTGAAATAGAATACATAGCTGAAGATCAAGAGATTTATTTAAAAGATAATTTGACAGGAACCTATTTCGATTTGAAAAATGACCAAGCTTATGGGTTTTCTTCCGAAGAAGGCGAATTTAACAATAGATTCGAAATTGTGTTTCAAACAGAAGCATCATTGTCTACTGAAGAAGATGACTATCAATATAACTTGATTTATTTTAATAACGATTCTGACAAGTTATTTGTTAAAGGCCTACAAACAGATGTTAAGCAATTGATGGTGATTAATATATTAGGACAATCTGTTAGAGAGTATACGAGTGTAAGTTCTCAAGATTTAGAGAATGGATTAGAGATTTCTAACCTTAGTACTGGGACTTATGTTGTGTATCTCAAAACTGCAAATGTTGTAAAAACTAAGAAGATTCTTATTAATTAACCTATTAATTACTTTATTAGTTTCAATATTTATGTGACTTTTCGGAGGTTGTAGTGTCTTAATTATTGAACACTAATTCTTCGTATTTACAATGAAAAACACAAAAAGAATCTTATTACTACTAGCATTATTAATTGTATTTAAGATTGTGTTTTTTTAAGTGTTTTTTATAGAATAAATCATTATCAGATAAGGTGTCAAAATAATCCTGGCCTCACTACTATTATTGTATTCTCTTTTTTGCCTAGAAGACACTCATAATTTTACTAAAATTCCTTAATTTCGCGACTCGATTAGAACACTGATATCATGAGCGCTAAATTTCCTGAATACAAAGGACTTGACTTACCAAAAGTTGCAGAAGAAATTCTTAACTCTTGGCAAGAAAACAACATCTTTGAAAAGAGTATTTCTACAAGAGAAGGTAATGAGCCTTTTGTCTTTTTTGAAGGACCGCCTTCTGCAAATGGACTACCTGGAGTACACCACGTTTTAGCACGTGCTATTAAAGATATTTTTCCGAGATATAAAACCATGAAAGGATTCCAAGTAAAGCGTAAAGCGGGTTGGGATACACATGGTTTACCAATTGAATTAGGTGTCGAGAAAGAATTAGGCATTACCAAAGAAGACATTGGTAAAACAATTTCTGTCGAAGATTATAACGCAGCTTGCCGAAAAGCAGTTATGCGTTACACTGATGTTTGGAATGACCTCACACAAAAAATGGGCTATTGGGTAAATATGGATGATCCATACATTACCTACGACCCAAAATACATGGAGAGTGTTTGGTGGTTGCTAAAAGAAATTTATACCAAAAAATTAATGTATAAAGGCTATACTATTCAGCCTTATTCGCCAAAAGCAGGAACAGGTTTAAGCTCTCATGAGCTTAATCAACCTGGGACGTATCAAGATGTGACCGATACAACGGTTGTAGCTCAATTTAAAGCAAATCCAGATTCACTGCCAGATTTTTTACAAGACGAGGGTGATATCTTTTTCTTAGCTTGGACAACGACACCTTGGACCCTTCCTAGTAATACAGCCTTGACTGTTGGATCAAAGATTGATTATGTATTGGTTGAAACTTATAATCAATACACGTTCAAACCAATGAATGTGATACTAGCTAAAAAGTTAGTGAATTATCAATTCGCCGGAAAGTTTAATTTGGTTGAAGAGAAATCAGATTTATTAGCATACAATTCGGGAGATAAGAAGATTCCGTATTATGTTGTTAAAGAGTTTAAAGGTGCCGATCTAGTCGGAATTACATACGAACAATTATTGCCTTATGCCCTGCCAAATGATAATCCGCAAGATGCGTTTAGAGTCATTTCAGGAGATTTCGTAACGACTGAAGATGGTACCGGAATTGTTCATACAGCGCCAACCTTTGGAGCCGATGATGCTTTGGTTGCTAAGCAAGCAACACCAGAAATCCCACCACTATTAGTAAAAGATGAAAACGATAACTTAGTCCCACTTGTCGATCTACAAGGTCGTTTTAGACCAGAACTAGGAGAGTTTGCAGGCAAGTATGTAAAGAACGAATATTACAATGATGGTGAAGCACCAGAACGTTCAATTGACGTTGAGCTTGCTATTAAATTAAAAGAAGAAAATAAGGCCTTTAAGGTTGAAAAATATAAGCATAGTTACCCAAATTGTTGGCGTACAGATAAACCAATTTTATACTATCCGTTAGATTCTTGGTTTATCAAAGTAACTGATGTTAAGGATAGAATGCATGAGCTAAACAAAACGATTAACTGGAAGCCAAAATCAACTGGCGAAGGTCGTTTTGGCAACTGGCTGGCGAATGCAAACGATTGGAATTTATCGAGATCACGTTATTGGGGGATTCCGTTACCAATTTGGAGAACCGAAGATGGTACAGAAGAAATTTGTATCGGTTCTGTTGAAGAACTTAAGAATGAAATGGCAAAAGCGGTTCAAGCTGGAGTACTTTCAAAAGATATTTATGAAGATTTTGAAGTTGGAAACAATTCCGAAGAGAACTATGCTAAAATAGATTTACATAAAAACATTGTTGATGCGATTGTTCTGGTTTCGCCAAGTGGGCAACCAATGCAACGTGAGAGCGATTTGATAGATGTATGGTTCGATTCAGGTTCTATGCCTTATGCACAATGGCATTATCCATTTGAAAACAAAGAACTCATTGACGATAATAAATCATTTCCAGCGGATTTTATTGCTGAAGGTGTTGACCAAACTCGCGGATGGTTCTATACGATGCACGCGATTAGTACGATGGTATTTGATTCAGTAGCTTACAAAAACGTGGTGTCTAACGGATTAGTGTTAGACAAGAAGGGACAGAAAATGTCGAAGCGTTTAGGTAATGCGACAGATCCATTTACAACTTTGGATACTTATGGTGCAGATGCCACACGTTGGTATATGATTATGAATGCCAACCCTTGGGATAACCTTAAGTTTGATTTAGAAGGAATTGAAGAGGTGAAGCGCAAGTTCTTTGGAACCTTATACAACACGTATTCATTCTTTACATTATATTCTAATTTAGATAAGTTTACCTATGCAGAGGCAGATATCCCGTTAGCAGAACGACCTGAAATTGATCGTTGGATTTTATCTGAATTGCATACATTGATCCTGAAGGTAGATGAATATTATGCTGATTACGAACCGACAAAAGCAGCGAGAGCTATTTCAGGATTTACACAGGATTATTTAAGTAACTGGTATGTGCGTTTGAGCAGAAGGCGTTTCTGGAAAGGCGATTACCAATCTGATAAGATTTCAGCATATCAAACGCTTTATACATGTATGGAGACCATTGCAAAGTTAGGAGCGCCAATTGCACCTTTCTTTATGGATCGTTTGTATTTGGATTTAAATTCGGTAACGAAAAAAGAATCATTTGAAAGTGTACACTTAGCTGATTTCCCAAAATTTGACGCGACTTTTGTTGATAAACATTTAGAACACAAAATGGAAAGCGCCCAAACAATTTCTTCGTTGGTATTATCGTTAAGAGCTAAGGAGAAGATTAAAGTGCGTCAACCACTTCAAAAAATTATGATTCCAATTGATTCAAAAGAACAGAAGGAAGAGATTTTAGCCGTTTCAGATTTGATTAAGACTGAAGTAAATGTTAAAGATGTTGAGGTTTTAGAAGATGCTTCAGATATATTAGTCAAACAAATAAAACCTAATTTTAAAGTTTTGGGACCACGTTTTGGACAAGATATGAAAGCTGTTGCTCAGGTAATTAAGGGTTTAGGAGCTGAAGACATCAAAAAAATTGAGCAAAAAGGAAGTTTAGATGTTGAAATTAACGGAAAAAAGATTACTTTAGAACAATCAGATGTTGAGATTACCTCTAAAGATATAGAAGGTTGGCTTGTAGCAAGTTCGGGAGCGATAACCGTTGCTTTAGATGTCACACTAACAGAAGAATTAAAGAAAGAAGGTATTGCAAGAGAATTGGTAAATAGAATTCAAAACCTGCGTAAAGATTCTGGATTTCAGTTAACGGATAGAATTGCAGTTCAATTTCAAAAAGATGAACAAATTGAAAGTGCAATTAAAACAAATATCGACTATATTAAAACCGAAACCTTAACCGACGAATTAGAGATTTTAGAAACTGTAAACAATGGTATAGAAATTACTTTTGATGATGTAAATACCAAATTGTTTATTAAAAAAATATAAAAAATGGGAACCAATAACACTGTAAGATATCCAGATAAAGACTTAAATGAGTTTAAGAGACTTATTCATGAAAAAATAGAAAAAGCACAACACGATTTAGAATTAATCAAAAGTGCTTACATGAACGATCATAATAATGGTACAGATGATACCTCACCAACGTTTAAAGCGTTTGATGAAGGGAGTGCTGTAATGAGTAAGGAGTCTAATTCGCAATTAGCCATTAGACAAGAAAAGTTTATTCGTGATCTTAGTAATGCGTTGATACGTATTGAAAATAAAACCTATGGTGTTTGTAGAGTTACGGGAAAGCTCATTAACAAAAAACGTTTAGAGCTAGTGCCTCATGCCACTTTGAGTATTGAAGCTAAAAACATGCAGAAGTAAAATCCCTTTAGAAAAAGAGGACCTCACATATACAAAACGTCTCTTTAGAGACGTTTTTTTATTAATCAGAAGACTTAAACCTTATGTATGTCTTTAAAAAAAGCGACAGTTCTAATCATACTTATTTTACTTGTTGATCAAATAAGTAAGTTCTACATCAAAACACATTTTGCTTTAAATGACAAGACCATTGTTTTTGATTGGTTTCATATTGCTTTTGTGGAAAATGAAGGGATGGCTTGGGGAACAAAATTGAGTGATTTTGTGTCTTTTCTTTCTGATAGGACGGCTAAAGTTTGTTTGACTGTTTTTAGAATTTTAGCAGTGTTTGGGATTGGTTATTGGCTAAACATATCGATTAAAAACAAGAGTTCAAGAACTTTAATTTTTGCGATTTCTCTTATTCTAGCTGGAGCTTTAGGGAATATTATCGATTCTGCTTTCTACGGGATTATCTTCGATTCTAGTTCTGGGCAAGTCGCTACTTTTATGCCAGCTGATGGAGGTTATGATACGCTTTTTCATGGTAATGTTGTAGACATGCTGCACTTTCCTATATGGGAAGGGAATTTATTCAGTTGGATACCGTTTATTGGAGGCGACTCCTTTAGCTTTTTTGATCCGGTGTTCAATATTGCAGATATGGCGATAAGTACAGGTATTGGAATCTTAATATTTTTTAATAAGCGTGCTTTTGGACCTTCTGAAAAGAAAGTTGAAGAAGTAGCATTAGAAGATTAAAACTCTTAAAACTAGATACTAATTATGAAATTAAAAAGTCTTGTTATTTTGCTTTTGGCCTTGTGTTTGTCAAACATAATTAGTGCCCAAAATCAATTTGGAATTGATTTTACAAATTATAATAGCCAAGTTTGTCAAAAGTTTAATCAGGCGTTTAATAATAGACCGAAAGAGGTGAAGTTTGGGATAAAACGAGTTAATGCCAGTCTGTTTTTTGAAACTAATGATAAAGAGTGGTTTAAGAGCCTTTTTGTGAATGCTAATGATGGTATTGCAATTGATGTTGTCTCTAAAGACCGCTACGCTTGTGATGTTGACGACATAGAGCGCATTCAAATAAAAGGTAAATTACTGCCACCTGTGTATTCAAAGCGACTTAAAAGCGGTCTTAAAAAATCGGGACAAACTATGTATCGTGTTTTAGTTGGACGTATTCCTGCCAACCTATTAAAAAAAGAACTCGAATTTAATACACTGTTTCTAAGTAATAAAAATCTCTGTCAGTATTATGTGATTTACGATTTGGAGTCTTATCCATGGGATTTGATGGATATGGGAATGTATCTTGATTCGATAACCTATAAAGACAAAGAAATAAAAACGGCTTCTACTGATGCTTACGTCTTGAAATACAAAACGCTAAAGTTTAAAATTCCGTTTGAGAAAAATAAATCAGAGTATTCACAAGAAGATATTAAGCCACTTTACGATTCTTTGCGCTTAACCGATTTTAATATAAAATCAGTTAAAATTAAAGCCTACTCTTCGGTAGAAGGAAGTTTAGAGCGTAATGTAAAACTCCAAGAACAAAGAGCTGCTAGTATTGTAACTGCGCTTCAAACATTTCAAAAACCTTCTATTAAAAATGAAATATCATCGTCTGAGAATTGGGTAGAGTTTTTAAATGATATTGAAAACACAACCTATGAAAATTTAAAGAGTTTAAGCAAAGCGCAAGTTAAAGCAAAACTTGTGGGTGCATTATCTTCAGAAATGGAACCTATTTTAAAACAGCATAGGAAGGCATTAATCACTTTGGAGCTTGAAAAGAAAGATGTCTATAAAGATTTGGATGCCACAGAACTTTTAAATAAATTTAATACGTCTATTACTTCAGATGATTTAGATGAAGCATTAAAAATTCAAAATTCGTTGTTTGAAAAGCTCAAAAACAAAGAAGTATCTCCCGACTTATTGAATCAAATGGAAGTGCCTAACCAGTTAAAATACACGACCTTTTTAAATAAAAATTCAGCATATAAATATCTATTGGAGGAGCCTCAGATTTTGATAGTTCATAATGAGTTACTCGAACTTGAAAAATTGGCACCAAAAGATAAACGAGTCAAATACAATATTGCTGTTACCAAACTAAAGTTATGGCGACAAAATGCAATTAAGGTTGATGAGAAGAAACTGAAAGCAGAAATTAAAGCTCTAAAAAATTATGGAATAAGTGACGATCTAATCTCAAGAATATTAGTGAACTATCATATCGTTATTGCCCAAAACTTGATGCGCAAACGCGATTATGCAAATAAGGATAAGGCAGTAAAGTTTATAAAAAATAATTATAAAAATTTTAAGCTATCAGATTATGATTATTTGAGTCTGGCACAGTTTTTTAGCTATTATGCTAATACAGATTTATCTGTGGAGCTTTTGAAAGATAAAGTAAAGCGTATTGATATTGATGAAAATCTATTATTCTATTATTTGAATTTAACTATTATTGATCCTGAATTAACGAAAACTTCAGATTACAGGACTATCATGTTGAATGCATTAAACATGAATAAATCACGCTATTGCAAACTTTTTGATCCCTTTGGAGAAGGAGGTGTCACTTTTCAATTGTTAGAAGATAATTATTTGAGAAGTGCCTATTGTGAAAGTTGTGCTAATTAGTCTGTAAAAGAATAAATTTTATTAGGCGTTACACAATAATCCAAGCCAATATCACCGTCATACACATCAATAATATGCTCTGTGCTTTCAAAAAATGAGAGTCCGATTTTGATGGTTTTAGGTCTACATTTAGATAGAAACTTATCATAATATCCTTTTCCGTAACCCACTCGATTTCCAGATTTATCAAAGGCTAATAATGGGATAAATACGACATCTATTTGTTCTGGACTAATAGAGATGCCATTAACCGGTTCAGGGATATTCCATTCATTTTTTATGATTTTCGTACTATCGGTTAGCAGAAAATGTGACATTTCTAGTGTCGTAAAATCACTTTTAGAAATGACAATATGTTTATCTTTTCCTGAGAGGATATTTAAGATGTAATCGGTATTGACTTCTTTATGTTCGGTTATCGATAAGAAGAGGTGATAAAATTCATGTTCCCAAATCGGTAAGGTTAGTAGTTGGTTGGCAATGTCTAAACTGAAGTCTTCAATTTGTTCTTCGGAAATAGTCTTCCGAAGTCGTTTATGGGTTTTTCGCAATTCGTTTTTAGTCATTTTTTAAAGCTGTTGTTATATGGAAAATTGCATCACCTTGATAGATGATAGGCGACTCATTGATATTAAACACAAAACCTTTATTTGGTGCTTTTACAGAGTGATTAAAGCTTCCGTAAGGATCTGTAATGTGACCAATAACATCACCTTTATCCACGTGAGAATTTATGGTGACCGTATGTTTGAACATTCCAGAATGACTTGCGCGAATCCATTTACTTTCTGCAATAAATACACAAGGTTTTTTGGGTTGAGAGACTTTAAATTTGCTATTTAGCATCTCTAAATGATCTAGGACACGCTTTATGCCATTAACACCTGTATTGGTAATGGTATTATCTATATTGAAGGATTTTCCACCTTCAAAGAGAAGCACAGGAATTCCTAATTTATAACACGTGTTTCTAAAGGATTTGTTGAGGTTTTTTGAGTACAGCACGAAAGGAGCTCCAAATATTTCAGCAAGTTCCTTTAGGTTTTTTTCACCTTTAATGATTCTTATTTGTGCCGCATTAAAACGATCTGCACCTCCCGTGTGAAAGTCCATCACCAAGTCTGCATGTGGTACTATTTCAGTGACCAATTTAAAAGCGACCTGACTTGCTAAAGAACCGGTTTTCATTCCTGGAAACACCCGATTGAGATCACGACCATCTGGAAACTCACGATCCATATGTATAAAACCAAAAACGTTGATTACTGGAACGCATATTATGGTTCCTTTTTTAGGTTTGTTAATCCCTTTAGAAATAATCTGTCTAACAATTTCTACACCATTAACTTCGTCTCCATGAATACCAGCAGTAATTAAAACTGTTGGTCCAGGTTTTTTTGAGCGTTCAATAATAACAGGAACATCTATAGTGTTCTGGGTGTGTAATTTTGCCACATTAAAGCTAACCGTTGCACTTTTACCTAGAGCTACTTTTTTACCCAGTATCTCTAAAATATCTTTTTCGCTCATTTTAAATCAATTTACATGTGATATTTTGAAGTTGAATAGGTATTAATTTCTGTTACGTTCAATAAAAGTGATAATTACTTCAGCTATATTCTTCCCTGTGGCGACTTCAATACCTTCTAAACCAGGAGTTGAATTGACTTCGAGAAGTAAAGGGCCTCTTGCAGATTGTAACATGTCAACACCACAAACAGGGAGTTTTAAGGCTTTAGAGGCATTCATGGCAACTTTTAGTTCGGCTTCACTTAATTTAATAATATTCGCAGTTCCGCCACGATGAAGATTAGATCGAAAATCGCCTTCTTTACCTTGACGCTTCATAGCGCCAACGACTTGTCCGTCAACAACTAATGCTCTAATATCTGCACCTTTGGCTTCTTTGATGTATTCTTGTACTATCACTCTAGCTTGTAACCCATTGAAGGCTTCTAGAACAGATTCGGCAGCATTTTTTGTTTCGGCTAAAACAACGCCTAGACCTTGGGTCCCTTCTAGAAGTTTTATGATTACAGGAGTTCCTCCAACATGTTCAATAACTTCTTCGACATCTCGTGAGTAATTTGTGAAAACGGTTTTGGGCATCCCAATTCCAACTTTACTTAAGTGTTGTAAACTTCTCAGTTTGTCTCGAGATCGTAAAATAGCATCTGAAGTTACTATCGTAAACACACCCATCATTTCAAACTGTCTTAAAACGGCACAGCCGTAAAAAGTAACAGAAGCGCCAATTCTAGGGATAATAGCGTCGACATAATCTAAATAGCGATCTTTATAATAGATAGTTGGCTTTTCTTTTTCTATGATGATATCACAATTTAGAGGATCAATAACTTCCACTTCATGGCCTCTTGCTTCACCTTCCTTTACCAGTCTATGTGTAGAATATAATTGAGAATTTCTTGATAAAATAACAATATTCATATAAAGCAATTAATGTATTTTGTTTATAATTTAAACCAAAACCATATTAACTAAGCGCAATATACTAAAACGTTAGTATTTAATTTTTTCAGTATTCCCTTTTCATTTACCTTTGAGTAATGCAAAAACCCACATTAGATATTCAATTAAAAACCTTGCCTCATCAACCTGGTGTTTACCAATATTTTGATGCGGAGGATAAATTGATATATGTAGGTAAAGCCAAGAACATCAAAAAACGAGTGAGTTCATACTTCACAAAGACTCATGAGAATGGTAAAACCAGGGTTCTTGTAAAAAAGATTGCAAGTGTAAAACATATTGTGGTTGAGACTGAAACCGATGCGCTTTTATTAGAGAATAACCTGATAAAAAAATACAAACCACGTTATAATGTTTTGCTTAAAGACGATAAATCCTATCCTTGGATTTGCATAAAAAAAGAACGCTTCCCAAGAGTGTTTTCGACAAGGCGTGTATTTAAAGATGGTTCAGAGTATTTTGGACCTTATACGAGTATGAAAACAGTACACACCTTGCTCGATTTAATTAAAGGATTATATCAATTACGAACATGTAATTTTAATCTTTCCGAAGAAAAGATAGCTGCAGGAAAATATAAAGTCTGTTTAGAATATCATTTAGGGAATTGTTTGGGACCATGTGAAGGCTTGCAAACTGAAGAAGACTATAGCGAAGGTATTGTTGCTATTAGAGAAATTTTAAAAGGAAATTTTAAAGATTCATTATCTCAATTTAAAGTCCAAATGAAGCAATTGGCTCAAGAGATGCAATTTGAAGAAGCACAACGCATCAAAGAAAAAATTGAAGTTTTAGAGAATTACCAAGCAAAATCTACTATTGTAAATCCTAAGATTAGTAATGTCGATGTGTTTAGTATTATGAGTGATGAAAGCTTCGGATATGTTAATTTTTTACAGTTGTCCTACGGAAGTATTATTAGATCCCATACACTTGAAATTAAAAAGAAGTTAGATGAAACAGATAAAGCCCTTCTAGAATTATCAATTACTGAAATTAGGCAACGTTTTAACTCAAAATCCAATGAGATTTACGTACCATTTAAAGTTGATTTAGGAGATGAAATTAAGCTTACAATCCCGAAAGTAGGAGATAAAAAACATATATTAGATTTGTCGCTTCGGAATGCTAAGTATTATCGGATGGAGCGTTTCAAGCAAGTAAAAATTACTGATCCAGATCGTCATGCCAACCGAATTATGGCACAAATGAAAGTCGATTTACGCTTATCTGGAGAACCTCGACACATCGAATGTTTTGATAATTCAAATATTCAAGGGACACATCCAGTAGCAGCTTGTGTGGTATTTAAAGATGGAAAGCCAAGTAAAAAAGAGTATCGTCATTTCAATATAAAAACAGTTGAAGGTCCCGATGATTTTGCATCTATGGAAGAAGTGGTCTATAGACGTTATAAACGTTTGCTTGATGAAGAACAACCTTTACCACAATTAATTATTATTGATGGCGGAAAGGGGCAACTCTCCTCTTCATTAAAAAGCTTGGATGCTTTAAATCTCCGAAATAAAATTGCCATAATCGGAATTGCGAAGCGTTTGGAAGAATTATTTTATCCAGATGATCCAATTCCGTTATATTTAGACAAGAAAAGCGAAACACTTAAGGTGATTCAACAATTAAGAAACGAGGCGCATCGTTTTGGTATTGAACATCATAGAAATAGACGAAGTAAAAGTGCGCTCACAACAGAGTTGGATACGATATCGGGAATAGGTGAGCAAACGGTTGTAGCTTTGATGAAAACATTTAAATCGGTTAAGCGTATTTCCGAAGCAAAAAAAGAAGATTTAGAAAAAGTGGTTGGGTTATCCAGAGCACAAAAAATAATAGAGTATTACAGTAAGAAGTGAAATTTAAAATTATAATCATATTAGTTCTTTTTTGTACGGTTTCTTTGAAAGCGCAAACAGAAAACGGCAAAAAGCAACCTAAAGTTGGTTTGGTGCTGAGTGGTGGAGGGGCAAAAGGATTTGCACATATTGGTGTACTTAAGGTTATTGATAGCCTTGGTATTAAAATCGATTATATAGCTGGTACAAGTATGGGAGCCATTGTAGGTTCGCTCTATGCTTCAGGTTATTCTGGTAAGCAATTGGATTCTATTTTTGGAAACCTAGATTTTGACACTGTAATTAGTGATAATTTACCTCGTTCGTCAAAGAATTTTTATGAACGAGACAATACCGAGAAGTATGCAATTTCGTTACCATTCAATAAGTTTAAACTCAAGTTGCCATCAGCATTATCTCGAGGACAAAATGTATTCAATTTATTATCAAAATTGACTTTGCATGTCAGTGAAATTGATAATTTTGAGAAGTTGCCAATTCCGTTTTTTTGTATTGCAACCAATATTGAAACAGGAGAGCAAGTGATTTTGGATTCAGGGAATCTACCATTGAGCATTACGGCAAGTGGTGCTTTTCCTACGTTATTTCAACCTGTAAATATTGATGATAAAGTGCTTATTGATGGTGGAGTCTCTAATAATTACCCTATTGATGAGCTTAAAGCTAAAGGGATGGATATCATTATTGGTGTCGATGTACAAGACGATTTAGCGACTCGTGAGGAAATGGTTTCTGCACCTGATGTACTCTTGCAAATCAATAATTTTAGAACAATAAATGACATGAAATTGAAGTCTGAAATGACAGATATTTATATCAAACCAGATATTAAGGGTTTTAGCGTCGTCTCTTTTAGCGAAGGGGAAAAAATTGTAGAAAACGGAAAAAAAGCAGCATTAGAGAAGTTGAGACAACTAGAAGAACTGCCAAAAATAATGGCCAATGATAAACACTCCGAGCTAGATTTAACCTATAAGGATAGCATTATAATTAATGGGATAAGTGTTAGAGGTAATGAACGCTACACACGATCATATATTCTGGGAAAACTAAAACTTAAAGGCAACGAAAAAGTGAGCTATTCCAATTTTAGTAAGGGTGTAAACAACTTAGTTGCCACCAATAATTTTGATGCATTTCAATATGAATTTAAAAAGTCTAAAGACAAGGAAGGTTATGATTTGAGCGCAAAACTTACTGAAAACTCCGTAGCTACATTTCTGAAATTAGGTATACACTTTGATGATTTATACAAAAGTGCAGCTTTAGCCAATTTAACAAAAAAGCGTTTGCTTTTTAATAACGATGTAGTCTCTTTTGACTTAATTTTGGGTGATAATGTGAGATATAACTTTGAGTATTTCATAGACAAAGGGTTTTATTGGAGTGTAGGGTTACGATCTCGATATAATCAATTTGAAAAAAATATTCCTGCCGAATTACTATTAGATGAAGCACAACTTATAGCTTCAGGAATTAATAAACTAGAGGTTAAGTTAAGAGATCAAACCAATCAATTTTATCTGCAGACACTATTTAGAAAGGATTTTGCTTTGAGTATAGGAGCAGAGCACAAACGATTGACGATTAAATCGGAAACGATTACCATAGATAATGAGACCGACGAGTTCCTATTTGAGAACACCGATTATTTTAGTGCCTTCGCAAATTTGAAACTCGATACTTATGATGATAAATATTATCCGTCTAGCGGTGTTTATTTTAATGGAGATGTTCATTCTTATTTGTTTGCATCAAATTTTAATAAAGACTTTGATCATTTTTCAATTGCTAAAGCTGATATAGGCTATGCGTTTAGTATTTCTGATAAGATGAGTTTTAATTTTCAGGCTAGTGGTGGTTTTAAATTTGGAGACAATTCAACTAATACTTTAGATTTTGTATTAGGTGGATATGGTAATAATTTGATTAATAATTTCATTCCGTTTTTAGGCTACGACTTTATTTCATTAACCGGAAACAGTTTTGTGAAAGCCTATGCGAGTGCAGATTATGAATTATTCCATAAACATCATTTGACATTAGAGGCTAACTGGGCAAATATAGATGAAGATATTTTCGAATCTGCAGAAGCCTTTACTTTACCTGATTATAGAGGTTATGGTTTGGGTTATGGCGTTGAAACATTTTTAGGACCAGTTCAGGCAAAATTTAGCTACTCACCAGAACAGCGTAAAAGTGTTTGGTATTTTAATATTGGGTTTTGGTTTTAAAATGAGAAAGATGTTTTAATCATTATATATCGTTCAATTAAATTATAGGAAAGACTAGATTCTGAATAATCATTGATTGAAGTGGTTTCAAAATTCTTAACATTGGTCAAGTTTTTTCCAACAATAGAAAACTGAAGATTTTTGTTTTCTGGAATAAAAACTAATTCTGTATCTACAAATGTATAATTACTATTGTTTGATAAGTTTGGAGATATAAAACTTAAAATAGTGTTTGAATAGACGCTTTTATTAATTTTGTATACTGCTTTTAGTTGGTTAGTAAGGGTATTTAAGTTGTTGTTCAGATTTGAAATTTCAAATCTATTATTTTCAAAACTTAAGTTATTTTCAAAGTTTAATTTAGATTTAAAACCTGTACGAATGATGAAATTTGTTTGTAGGTTTTTGTTTGTAATATTTCTTAATTCGGAATTATTGATAACATTTTTGTCGAAGGAAAGATTATACGCTGTATTTAATTTCAAAGTACTTTTTAAAAAATGCAGGTAGGTCTCAAAAGAGAAGAATAGACTGTAGTTTTTGGTCGTTACAAGTTTATAAAAATTTGAATCAATTACTAAGTTTTGGTTTATAAATGATTCATTAAAGTAATTCCCATCTCTAATAACATGTGTAGCGCCCAAGTTAATAGTCGTTCTGCTATAGAAATCATAATATTTAAAACGCAGATCAAACCAATTAGATTTTATGTAGTTTAGAACTACTTCGTTTTTAGAGAAAGACCTGAAATCTGTTTGTATGATATTAGAGTATAAGTTGTCTTCTTCAGGTAAAGTTTCATTATACGAATAATAAACATAAGCACTTATTTTTTTTGAAAACTTATAATTGTATTGAATGTTAGGAGATAAAACTAAGCCTACATCTTTTATTTTTGTGTCGTTGATAAAGTCATCATAATTTAAGGTGTTATATTGTAAATTAAGAGATAAGGTAAATTTGCTCCTTTTGTTATTGTAAATTAGTTTCGGAAAAATATAAATCGAGTTGATTTTATAACTCATATTATTAGTGAAATTTGAATTGAATTCATTTTCTGAATTATGAAGCGAAGATTGTAACCGGTTATTGAAATGATTAAATCCCGAGTTTATTGTGTATTGAATTTTATTTTTTTTCCTTGTATAATTAATTTTCGATTGAAAAATGTTCTTTTTAAACTCACTATTTTGTGTATTTAATTCAAATTGCTCACTTTGATCGGTTTCAAAAATAGAGCCTGGAAGTAAATTAAGTTCTTGAGGAGCACTACTTGAACTGTACTTGAGAGTTGCTTCTATAGCCTTTTCTTTATCTAATCTTGAAACTAAATTTACCTCGTGAGATGTAGTAAATGTATTAGTCGACAATTCTCCTAGCTGTGTCAATGTCCCATTGTTATTACTCATATTCGTTAAATGGGATTTTCTAATGTTAATCAATCCTTTATAGTTCCAATTTAAACTATCTTTCTCTTGATTTGTAAATAAGAATTGGCTTGAAAATACGGTTGGTTTTTTTATTAATTTTTCAGTGTTGTTAAGGCTTATTTCATTACTGTTGCTACTAAACTCAGTGCTATTTTTATTCAATCTTTCAAGCTTGTCATTATAAACACCAATATTTAATTTAATAGAAGATTTTTTTAATACTTTATATATGCCATTTGTACTGGAGAATAGAGAGCTATTATTAACATGAAAACTATTGTTAAGGATAGAATTGAAATTACCTTCAGACAACAAAGACTTTGCGCTGATAAGAAGGTTACTCTGATTCCTTAATAACGATGCGCCATTAAGGTTATATGGTGAATTATTTTTCCCAATATCGTTGTAAGATACTATACTAAATGCTTTAAGCTTTTTACTTGCAACTATACTAGTTGCGTATGCGTCCTTATGGTTTTTATAGCCATAACCTAATTCTGTATTTCCTGAAACATCTGTTCTGTCTTCTTTTAGTGTCAAATTCAATACAACGTCCTCTGAGTCTTTTAACCCCTTTAATAGCGGGTTTTCTTCAAAATTTTCTATGCCTTGTACTTTTTCAATAATATCAACGTTTATATTTCTTGAGCCTATCAGATAATTAGCTCCAAATAAATCATCACCATCAAGGAGAAGTTTTTTAATGCTTTTTCCTTTAAATCGTATTTCACCGTTCGATTCAACTTTTATGCCTGGAAGCTTTTTTAGAAGATCTTCAATATTCTTTTCTGTACCATCCTTAAACGCTTCAACATTGTAGGTAATTGTATCTTTTTTTAAATTGATACGTTCCATTGATTTTAAAACGATTTCATCAAGTTGATTTAACTTTTCTTTTAATACAAAATCTATTCTCAATTTATTATTTCTGTCTTTAAGGAGATATAAATGTTTAATCTGTGTTTCAAAACCTAGTGAGCTTAATTCAAGTATTAAAGAATCCTTTGGAAACCTCAACTCCAAATTATAATTTCCATCATTGTCTGTAGTTGTATATTGAATAATGTTTTCGAGATTAGATGTTTTCTTAATTAATATATTAGCAAACAACGGTTGACCTATGCTGTCATTTACTCTACCTCGAATGGTTTGGGAAAACGAAAAGGAAATTGTAAAAAGAAAAAAAACCATGATGCAGTTAAACGCCATAGTTTTTGGATTTAACAATAGAAAAAAGGCTTTATTCATCAATCAGATATTCAATATACCTATTAGGAACAGATATTTCAGAATCTATATCAGGTCTGTACCCTGTCATATTATTAAAGTATTTTTTATAAAGTTTTTTATAATCCGTAAAATCTATGGTGTTCTCTATGCTCAAATACGGATTTAAAGGAACCTTTTCTTCAATATAAGTTATTGATTTAGCTGTGATATTTACAGTGCCATCTATGGATTTGACTTGAAGAATCAATCCAGGTAATCCGTTAAATTTAAAGGGACCATCATTGTAAGCCAAATCTTTGGTAAAATAAACCTCATAATCTCGACCTCTAAATGACGTCGTAGCCTTTTGGCAAGTAAAATCAAGAATGTAGTTGATTTCTTCTGTCAATTGCCAATTATGTTTGTAATTATCTTTAATGATTTTCGCTTTTTTTAAACCTCTTTTTTCTCTGTAATATGTTACTTGATTCAAATTTGACTTGTAGTAATTATTTGAATAATTGAACTCGGTATTATCAATAAGACCAAAAAAGTCAGATTCAGCAATAGTGTCTTTTAAAGTAATAGCATATACACTTTTGTTACCATCGGTGGTCAATATTCCGTTAAAAAAGTTAAATGATCCGTAGTTATCTTTCTCATCTAAGTAATTGGAATCATAGTTGACTTCAATGGTTTCTTTTTGAGAATAAGAAAAATGAAAAATGAAAAATGAAAGTATTGTAATTATGATGTTCTTCATGATGTGTCCCTTAAAATTTATTTTAAATTAACAATTTAATTATTTCAATTGCCAGAGTTGTCCGTAAAAATGTATTCAGCAGCTTGTAGCTGGGCTTTATTTGCATCACTTTGAGCTAAAGCACAAGCTCTTCCTTTGGCTATTGCTCCATCGGCATGAGTGTAACATCTTGTGGCAGTCCATGATTCGCCTTCTTCATTACTTGCTGTCCTTCTACAGCACATACGAGGTGAGCTTAGATTCTCATTTGAGTTTATTTCAATTGGAGCTTTATTGTTGATGTTTTCTTCGGTTTTGTGATTCGTTTCAAATGCGAATGCAGTACCAATAATTAGCGTAGCTATAATTATTAAACTTACTTTTTTCATAATTTCTGAAATTTTATAACCTAATTATCTAGGTTGATTAATATATAATTCAAGAAGTCATTAGAAGTCAAATTTAAATTAAGAAGTACTTTTTTAATAATAAAACAAGCGCTTGTTTACGTTGCAACTCGACTACAATTTAAAAAGGGAGACTTCTTAATGACCCAAATTTCATTGTTGTCTATTCCAAATATAGATGAAATTATTTAAATATAGAAAATATTCTACAATATTTTTGTTTACGTTATAATCTAAATTTTCCAATATTTGAGACATGTCAAAATATGCGACTCACCAGAACATCGTAAAAGTATTTGATATTTATTTTTGGGTTTTAATAGAAAGATTATTCTAGTGTGATTTTCATCATAAACTGAAGACTTTGTGCGTTTGAATACACTAAAGAAATATGAGTTTATTTGTTTTTAAATAAGTCTTTTGAACATAAAATACGCGATGTTATTAAAATCAATTTTTGATTATTTTTTGAGAAAACTCTTGTCCATCTTTGTTGTAAGTTAATAGGTAAATGCCATGAGGATATCTAGTCAAATCAATACTATAACCGTTATTGACTTTAATTAGACTCGCGTTTACAGTTTTTCCATTTGATATGGATATAATTTTTATTGAATCCTTCAAGTTTTGTTTGCTAGTTTTTAAGGTAAATTTACCTTTGCTTGGATTTGGATATACCAAAGGAATTTCCTGTCCTTCAAACTTTGGTGTTTCACCTAAAAGTTCAAAAGGAATGAATATTTTATCTCCCGACATACCAGAACCAGCCATTCTATCTTCACTACAGGCCGATGACGTAACCGTGACTGTTAGTCCAGAAGAAACAACTTTGCCGTTACTATCGCATATATCAGAAGTCCCAGTTAGTGTTATACATGCTTTGGATAGATCCAATCCTTTTGCGCCAAAACTAACATCTCCTGAAATTGACACACTAGTAATAGTTAAATTGCACATGCTAAATTCTTGTGCGTTAAGGCTTAATCCAATAAGTAAAAAAAATAGTGTTATTGCTTTTTTCATGATTTCTAAAAATTTATAACCTAATCATCTAGGTTGATTAATGTATAATTCAAGAAGTCATTAGAAGTCAAATTTAAATTAAGAAGTATTTTTTTAATAATAAAACAAGCGCTTGTTTACGTTGCAACTCGACTGCAATTTGAAATGGGAGACTTCTTTATGACCCAAATTTCATTACTGTCTATTCCAAATATAGATAAAATTATTTAAATATAGAAAATTTTCTACACTTTATTTAAAAATTAGTTTAAATCATGATACAAAATTTTTCAATATTTGAAACATGTCAAATCTAGTCTTCAAAGATTTACTAAGCCATCTTCATTTGCTTATCAAGAGAAGCACAATGAGTGCTAATTTAATTTTAATTTCTTGGTTATATTTGTGTTCTATCTGTCTTATCGAAAACAATAAAATGTATCAGATAAAATTCTGAATAAGTAAGCATTTTTTGTATCTTTAAAAACACTTATTTTATGCGTATTAACGTATAACAAATCAACTTTTTAAACTTAAAAAAGATGCCTTTTTATCATAAATTAGGAAAGATTCCACCAAAACGACACACCCAATTTCGTAAAGAAGACGGGAGCTTGTATTATGAGCAATTGTTTGGTACTATTGGTTTTGATGGGATGTCTACCAATAGTTATCACGAGCAACGGCCAACACAAGTTAAAGCAATTAATAAGCAGTACAGTGTTGCGCCTAAAGTCGCTAAAGCAAATCATATACAATCTTATCGTTTACATGGTTTTAAAGTAAAACCAGAGAATGACTACTTAGAAAGCAGAAAAGCGGTATTAACTAATAGTGATTGCACTATTATTCTTGCTGCACCAAAGCAATCTACAACTGATTATTTCTATAAAAATTCTGATGCTGATGAACTCATTTTTGTTCATAAAGGGACGGGTAAACTGAGAACTCATCTAGGTAATTTAGATTTTAAATATGGCGATTATCTCGTAATTCCTAGAGGAATTATTTACAAGATAGATTTCGATACGGAAGATAATAGGCTCTTTATTGTAGAGTCTCGCCGACCAATTTACACACCTAAGCGTTATAGAAATTGGTTTGGTCAATTGCTAGAACACTCCCCATTTTGTGAGCGTGATTTAAGACAGCCTTATGAATTGGAAACTAACAATGAGTCAGGTGAGTTTTTAATGAAAGTTAAAAAGCAAGATGATATCTTTGAAATGGTCTATGCGTCACATCCTTTTGATGTTGTGGGTTATGATGGGTTTAATTATCCATATGCATTTTCAATTCATGATTTTGAGCCTATCACAGGTCGAGTTCATCAACCACCTCCTGTGCATCAAACTTTTGAAACCGATGCATTTGTTGTATGTAGTTTTGTGCCTCGTTTGTATGACTATCATCCAGATGCCATTCCGGCACCTTATAATCACAGTAATATAGATAGTGATGAGGTTTTATATTATGTAGATGGTGATTTTATGAGTCGAAACGATATCGATGCTGGGCATATTAGTCTGCATCCTGCAGGTATACCACATGGTCCACATCCTGGAGCTACAGAGCGTAGTATTGGTAAAGTGAAAACCGATGAATTAGCCGTAATGGTTGATACGTTCAAGCCTTTACAGATTACGGAAGAAGCGCTTAAAATAGCAGATGAAGATTACTTTAAATCTTGGTTGGAACACTAGATATAGAATATGTCATACAATAAATTGCCTGCAGACCCTACTGCAATGATTTTAGGAATTATAGGATTAGTGATCGCGTTAGCAGGTTGCTGTTGCGGTGTTTTTGCCGTTGTCCCAGTAATCATGGGTATCATCGGATTGGTGATGGCAAACAAAAGTTTGCGAGCATACCATTTAAATTCAGATGTTTACGCACCTCAAAGTAGAACCAATGTAAGTACTGCCAAGGTCTTGAATATTATAGCTATAATTTTAGGATCATTAGTAACGATAGGCTATATCTTATATTTTGTCTTTTATGGCGTTATGGTTTCTCAGATATTTAAAGAAGCCTATAATATTGAACAAAATGGAGATGATTTCTATTATGAATGGGAAAATGACAGTTTGTATGAAGATGAACGTGATTACGAATACGAAAGAGATACGATTCGTATTGATTCGATTCGAATAGATGAAGGAGAAATTATAGAAGTAGAAGCGCCAACACTAGACAGTATTACTAATTAAAATAATTACAATTCCTTAGGGAGAATAAATATTAAACATTATGGCAAAAGAAGTAAAAAGTGTCGATTACGGATTAGAAAAAATCTTTGAAGATGCTCAAGATTTTTTACCGCTTTTAGGAACGGATTACGTAGAATTTTACGTTGGAAATGCGAAGCAATCGGCTCATTTCTATAAAACGGCATTTGGATTTCAATCGTATGCATACAAAGGATTGGAAACAGGGTCAAGAGATTCTGTGAGCTACGTCTTAAAACAAGATAAAATTAGGCTGGTATTAACCACACCACTTAATAGCAAATCACCAATTAACGATCATATTGTAAAACATGGTGATGGTGTTAAAGTTGTTGCACTTTGGGTTGATGACGCTAGAAAATCATATGAAGAAACCACCAAAAGAGGAGCAAAGTCTTATATGGAGCCAGTAGTTGAAACCGATGAGTTTGGCGAAGTGGTTAGAGCAGGTATCTATACTTATGGAGAAACAGTGCATATGTTTGTTGAACGTAAAAATTATAAAGGAACATTCATGCCAGGATTTGAAAAATGGGAATCAGATTATAATCCAGAAGCTGTTGGACTAAAATATATAGATCACATGGTTGGTAATGTAGGCTGGGGACAAATGAATACTTGGGTAAAGTGGTATGAAGATGTGATGGGATTTGTAAATTTCTTATCATTTGATGACAAACAAATTCATACAGAATATTCGGCGCTCATGAGTAAAGTGATGAGTAATGGTAATGGTCGTATCAAATTCCCAATTAATGAACCTGCAAAAGCAGCCAAGAAATCGCAAATTGAAGAGTATCTCGATTTTTATGAAGATTCTGGTGTGCAACATATTGCTGTTGCAACAGATGATGTCATTAAAACTGTTGCACAACTTAAAGCAAGAGGTGTGGAGTTTTTGCCACCACCACCACAATCGTATTATGATGATATTCCGAGACGTTTAGGAGTGCATATGGAAATGATGAAGGAAGATATTAAAGAACTTCAAAAATTATCTATTCTTGTTGATGCAGACGAGGAAGGTTATTTACTTCAAATATTTACCAAACCTCTTGAGGATAGACCAACCTTGTTCTTTGAAATTATTCAACGAATGGGAGCACAAGGCTTTGGCGCAGGTAACTTTAAAGCATTGTTTGAATCTATAGAACGAGAACAAGCCAAACGCGGAACGCTATAATAATATTTAACTCCAAAAGAAAACTCCATCTCAATTGATGGAGTTTTCTATAAAATCTAACAGAACTATAACACCTTTGTTTATAATGGTTTCAATAAAATTTATATTTTTGGAATAGTAATTGTAAATATTCATTACAAACAATAAAATGTAATGCTATAAGTTACATTTACAATATTTTGAAACGATGAAAAACGTACTACTTATAATTAGTGTTCTATTTTGTATGCAAAGCTCTATTGCCCAAGAGGAAAGCGCATTTCAAGATGGTGAATGGTTTAAATTTAGAATGAGTTATAGCGGATTTCTAAAAGCAGGAAACGCTACACTATCGATTAAAGAAACAAAGTTAAAAGGAAAGCCTGTATACCATGTTGTTGGAAAAGGATGGACTACAGGTGCTATCAAATGGTTTTTTAAAGTTAAAGATCGCTACGAAAGTTATTTTGATAAAGAAACGGGCATGCCATACAAGTTTATTAGAAAAATAGACGAAGGTGGTCATACCAAGGACATAGAGATTGCTTTTGATCACAATAAAAAGGAAGCCTTTGTTGAAAACAAAAAATATAAAACAAAAAAAACAGTCGCTACAGCACAAGATGTGCAAGATATGGTCTCTGCTTTTTACTATCTCCGGAATAACTATGAAACTAACAATATTAAAGTAGGAGATATTGTAGAACTCAACATGTTTTTTGATGAAGAGAATTACAATTTTAAACTCAAGTTTTTAGGTCGTGAAACCATAAAAACCGAATTTGGTAAAATTAAAACACTTAAGTTTAGACCATACGTAATGGCTGGACGCGTGTTTAAAGAACAAGAAAGTTTAACCCTTTGGGTGAGCGCAGATAAGAATAAGATTCCATTAAAAATTAAAGCCGATTTGGCAGTAGGCTCATTAAGAGCAGATCTAGAATCTTACAAAGGATTAAAACATTATTTTCCTATTCAATTTGACTAACAAAACATGAAAGACACACCGAATTTTGACGACATTATAAAACAACTTCAAGAGAAATATACATCAATAGACCAAGATACTCATGACCACCTATATGGCTTGCTTTACAGTAAACCTATTACATATTGGGACTATATTCAAACAGACGCGCTTTTAAATCTTCAAACTCAGCGTACAACACTTCCAGATGAGATGGTCTTTATTGCTTACCATCAAATTAATGAACTCAATTTTAAAATGATTTTGTGGGAAATTCAACAAGTCGCCGAAAAGGAGGATTTGAATGTCGAATATTTTGAGAATAAACTCATGCGTATTAGTCGCTATTTCGACATGCTTACCACCTCTTTCAATATTATGAGAGAAGGTATGGAAATTGAGCAATACATGAAGTTTCGATATACATTGACACCAGCTAGTGGATTTCAAAGTGCACAATATAGGATGATTGAATTTTCTTCTACAGAACTCATAAACCTTATAGATTACAGATTCAGAAAAACGATAGATCGCAACACGCCATTTGAACATGCTTTTGAACATTTGTATTGGCAAGCTGCTGGGAAAGATTATAAAACAGGAAAAAAATCAACACTCTTAGTCAATTTTGAAAAACGCTACAAAGGTGATTTTATTCGTTTTATGCAAACCTATAATACTAAGAATTTATGGTCACGATTCAAAGAACTTCCTAAGAAAGATCAAGAAAATAAAAATTTAGTTAAAGCCATGAGACACTACGATTACACAGTGAATATCACTTGGGTAATGGCGCATTATAATGCAGCAAGACATTATATTGAAAGCGGAACAGGAGATGGTGAAGCAACAGGAGGAAGCGATTGGAAAAAATATATGCATCCTAAATATCAAAAACGCATATTTTTTCCAGAACTTTGGAGCGAACAAGAAATAGAAAATTGGGGAGACAACTTATAGAACTGAATTTGACTTTTCGCAAAAACCAATTTTTTTTAAAATGAGTTCTTAAAACGGAATAACTTAATGCAACCAAAAAAAATATTAATAGCACTTTTCATCTGTATTGGTTTATGGTCTTGTAAAGACGACGATAAAAAAGTAGGGACAATAGAAGATTTAGAAACGCTAGTTGAGCCAGAACCAAAAAGAGAATTTGGTTTTGTTCTAGAAGACTACATTGTAAAGAGAGATACAATAAGAAAAGGCGATAGCTTTGGCGAAATCCTAGAACGTAACCAGATAGGCTATCCAAGGATTTTTAATATTGCTGAAAAAGCTAAAGATAGCTTCGATATTAGAAATTTAAATATTGGTAAACCTTATACGCTATTATGTACTAATGATTCTTTGCAAACACCACAATGTTTTATTTATCAACCTAATAGTGTTGATTATGTTGTAATTAGCTTTGCTGATTCTATTCATGCCTATACGAGTAGAAAGGACATTAAATATGTTGAGAAAACCGCTACAGGAATAATTCCTGATGGTATGGGAATTTCACAATTAATGATTGAACAAGGATTAAGTCCAAGGTTAGCCTATAAAATGGCCGATGAAATATATGCCTGGACTATTGATTTTAGAAGACTTCAAGAAGGAGATCGATTTAAAGTAATTTATACTGATAAATACATAGATGATTCTATTTATGTCGGTGTTCATGACATTAAGGCGGTGTATTTTGAGCACAAAAAAAAACCCTTCTATGCTTTTCAGTTCGAAACAGATTCTGTTAAAGGGGTTATAGATTACTTTAATGATGAAGCTAAAAACTTAAGAAGAGCATTTTTAAAAGGGCCTGTGCAATTTAGTCGCATTTCGTCACGATACAATCTCAATCGTCGCATCAAATACTACGGTTATAAATTGAGACCGCATAAAGGGACTGATTTTGCTGCTGCCATTGGAACACCAATCTTAGCAACAGCCAACGGAACAGTGTCCGAATCGACAAGACGAGGAGGGAATGGAAAATATGTTAAGATAAGACATAATGCAACTTACAGTACGCAGTATTTGCATATGAAAGCACAAAATGTAAAGAAAGGTGATTTTGTAAAACAAGGTGATGTGATAGGTTGGATTGGAATGACTGGGAATACAGGTGGACCACACGTGTGTTATCGGTTCTGGAAAAATGGAAAGCAAGTCGATCCATTAAGACAAAAACTTCCTGAGGCCAAACCTATTTCAGATAGTCTAAAAGTGAGATATTTAGATTTTATAGCGCCTATAAAAATAAGACTCGATGACATAAAAATTAAAGACAGTTTTAACGAGTTCCCAATTAACATAGAAGAAGATTCAATTTTACAACTACAATAATGGCATTAAAAACGATTAATCCAACAACTACAAAAGCGTGGAGTAAATTACAAGCGCATTTCAAAACCATAGAAGACAAACCTATCACAACATTATTTGCAGAGCATACTAATCGAGCAAATGATATGACCATTAAATGGGATGATTTTTATGTTGATTATTCTAAGCATCGTATATCTAAAGAGACTCTTGATTTGTTAATAGAATTGGCAAATGAAGTCGATTTAAAAGATGCCATGAACAAATACTTTGGAGGTGATGCTATCAACCAAACTGAAGGGCGCGAAGTATTGCATACCGCATTGCGAAATCCAGAAAATGCTGAAGTTGTTGTTGAAGGTGAAAACGTAATGTCTGAAATTTTTGAAGTCAAACAAAAAATTAAAGGCTTTGCAAATAAAATTATTAATGGCGAATTAAAAAGTCATACCAATAAGCCATTTACAGATGTTGTTAATATTGGAATTGGTGGATCAGATTTGGGTCCAGCAATGGTCGTAGATTCTTTAGCATACTACAAAAATCATTTAAAAACACATTTTGTGAGTAATGTAGATGGGGATCATGTCAACGAAGTGATTAAAAACTTGAATCCAGAAACAACCCTTTTTGTTATCGTTTCAAAAACATTTACAACGCAAGAAACCTTGTCTAATGCCAATACCTTAAGAGAATGGTTCTTAAAATACGCACCTCAAAATGCTGTCTCAAAGCATTTTGTTGCGGTGTCAACAAATATTGAAAAGGTTAAAGACTTCGGTATTGATGAAAACAATATTTTCCCAATGTGGAATTGGGTAGGAGGTCGCTTCTCGTTATGGAGTGCTGTTGGTTTGTCTATTAGTCTTGCTGCCGGTTTTGATAATTTTGATAAGCTACTCTTAGGTGCTCATAAAATGGACGAGCATTTTAAAAATGAAGATTTTGATAAGAATATACCTGTTATCACTGCGCTTTTAAGTGTTTGGTACAATAACTTTTTCGATGCCGAAACGGAAGCTATTATACCATATTCCCAATATTTAAATCAGTTTGCTACCTACCTACAACAAGGTATTATGGAAAGCAACGGAAAGAGTGTTGATAGAAGTGGGAAGAAAATTAACTATGAGACAGGAACTATTATTTGGGGCGAACCAGGAACCAATTCACAGCATGCCTTTTTTCAATTAATTCATCAAGGCACTAAATTAATTCCAGCAGATTTTATCGGCTTTGCAAAATCACTACATGGCAATCAAGATCATCAAGATAAACTCATGTCTAATTTCTTTGCACAGACTGAAGCATTGATGAAGGGTAAATCCATGGAAACTGCTACAAAAGAATTGGAAGCACAAGGACTTTCCGAAGAAAAAATAAAGAAAATTGCACCTTTTAAAGTTTTCGACGGAAATAAGCCAACAACAACATTCTTGATCAATAAATTAACTCCTGAAAGCCTTGGAAAGTTAATTGCGATGTATGAGCATAAAATTTTTGTTCAAGGTGTCATATGGAATATTTTTAGCTACGACCAATTTGGTGTAGAACTAGGAAAACAATTGGCAAATTCTATTTTGAAGGAATTAAAAAACGAAAAGATTGTTAACAATCACGATGTGTCCACCCAGAACCTCATTAAACACTACCAAAATCTAGAGTAGTGTTGTTAAATAAATATTTATTTAAAATAAGTCCTAATTTCATATTTTAAGAAAATTTTAAGTATTTTTAAAAGTTAAAAAATCTTAACAAAAAGTTAATATTTCTTAACGTAATGGTAATGTAGTATCACTTATTCGATTGTACTTTTGCCAAAAATTAAAAACTCTAAATAATTCTTAAACAATGAAAAAAATCTCAAAATGTTTATTGGTTTTTGTGGTCTTATTGTGCACTACAATTGCTTTTTCACAAAGCACAATTACCGGTAAGGTTATCGGTTCAGATATGAATGAACCTTTGCCAGGAGCGAACATCCTAGAAAAAGGGACTTCAAATGGTACTACAACTAATTTTGATGGTAATTTTACCTTTAAAACAGATGCTGCTTCGGGAGAACTAGTGATTAGTTTTGTAGGATACAATTCTCAAACAATCTCATTTTCTGGAGATCAAGATTTAGGTACAATTACCCTAACTTCTAGCGAAGTAGGTTTACAAGAAGTTCAAATTATAGCATCTGTTGCTGTAGACAGAAAAACACCTGTTGCAGTATCAACGGTAAGAGCTGCTGACATTGAACTTAAATTAGGAACTCAAGAATTTCCTGAAGTTTTAAAGTCCACACCTGGTGTGTACGCTACAAAAGCAGGTGGAGGTTTTGGAGATGGACGTATTAACTTACGTGGATTCAATTCTGAGAACGTTGCTGTTATGATTAATGGTGTTCCCGTAAACGATATGGAAAACGGTCGTGTATTCTGGTCTAACTGGGCTGGATTAGGAGATGTGACTAGTTCATTGCAAGTACAAAGAGGTCTTGGTGCTTCTAAAGTTGCTGTACCATCTGTTGGTGGAACGATTAATATTATATCTAAAACAACAGATATGGAACAAGGTGGTAATGTTTATACTACACTTGGTAATGATGGATACGAGAAATTCGGAATGACTTACTCTACTGGATTAATGGAAAATGGTTTTGCAGCTACTATTTCTGCAGCAAAAACTGATGGTGATGGTTTCGTAAGAGGAACTCAGTTTACCTCAGTAAATTATTTTATTAATGTCTCAAAAGAAATTAATGATTCTCATAAATTATCATTTACTGCTTTTGGAGCAAAACAACGCCACGGTCAAAGGCAAAACAGACAGTTAATTGATACCTACAGAAGAAGTGAAGACGGTATTAAATATAACTCAGATTGGGGTTATAAAAATGGAGAAGTAACACATGTGGAAGATAATTTTTACCACAAACCACAAATCTCTTTAAACCATTATTGGGACCTTAACGAAAAGACAAGTATCTCAACAGCGGCTTATGCATCATTTGGTTCTGGTGGTGGAGGTGGAACTCTTGGTAGTGATGGTGAAAATCCAGGATTTGAAGGTGACGGCAGATTTAAATTCACTAACCCAGATTATCGCATAGGAGAACTCGGGCCTTTAGATTTAGATCGAATCGTTGACGAAAATATTGCTAATGGAGCTGATGGTTCTAGTGCAGCATTAAGAGCATCTCGTAATGATCATAATTGGTTTGGAATATTATCTACCTTGAAAACAGATTTATCTGATGATTTAGTCTTTTTAGGAGGATTAGATTGGAGAAGCTATAAAGGAATTCACTTTAGAGAAGTAACTGATTTATTAGGAGGTCAATTCATTATTAATGAAGATAATGTCAACAACCCAACAGGAATTGCTAGAGTTGGAGATAAAGTATCTTATTTTAATGATGGTCACGTTGGTTGGTTAGGTGCTTTTGCACAATTAGAATATGATGTTAATGAAAACTTCAACACGTTCATTTCTCTTTCAGCTTCTAATACATCATATAAGCGAGTTGATTATTTTCAATATACTCCTAATGATTCTTTAAGAGAAACAGATCGTTATAATTTCTTTGGTTTTGGTGCTAAAGGTGGTGCTAACTATAGAATTGATGGCAACCATAATGTGTTTGTTAACTTAGGGTATTTTGAAAAAGCACCAGATTTTGATGCCGTTTTCCCTAACTTTAATAATGAAGACATTAATGCAGATGCAGAAAATCAAAAGATTTTAAGTTTTGAATTGGGTTACGGTTTTAGAGGAGATAAATTCTCAGCTAATGTAAACTTATATAGAACTGCTTGGAGAGATAGAACAGAGACTGAAAGTTTCCAACTAAGTCAAGACGAAACAGGATTTGCTAATATTTTAGGAGTAAACGCAATTCACCAAGGTATTGAAGTTGATTTTGTTTATAAAGCAACAGACAAATTAAATATTACAGGTATGGCATCTTTAGGAGACTGGAAATGGGAAGATAATGTGACAGATGTTAATATTTTAAATGAAGAACAAGAAGTAGTTGATACTGTAGATATTTTTATCGAAGATTTACATGTTGGTGATGCAGCTCAAACAACGTTTGCTTTAGGAGCTAACTATAGATTAGCACCTAAAACAAGATTAACTGTAGATTATAATTATTTTGATAATTTATATGCAGATTTTAATCCTAGTGATAGAGGTGTAGAAGGTGCTCCAGATGCATGGAAAGTTCCTGCTTATGGTATTTTTGACACAGCAATGTCACATGGTTTCACACTTGGTGAATTTGAAATGGTATTAACAGCTAGAATGAACAATATCTTGGATACAGAGTATATCTCTGATGCTTTAGATGGTACAGATTCAAATGCTGAAACAGCTTTAGTTTATTACGGTTTTGGTAGAACATTCAGTGTTGGAGCTAAGTTTAAATTTTAAAAAATAGAACAATGAAAAGAATAGTTTATGTATTAGCCTTTATGGCAGCAATCTTCACAGGATGTAATCCTATAGAAGATATTAATAATGACCTTGGTAATCAAGATAATCCAGTAATAGGATTTGACGAATTTACATTATCGTCAGATGATTATGCGGAACTTGTTGAACAAGGAGACGAAGAAGATCCAGATTACTACGAAACATTTGAAGCGTTCAGTGATTTAGAAGATGCTAAAGTGATTTTACCTCCGTTTTTAACCAATAGATACCCTTTTTGGGGCGATGGTTCATCAGTTACGGTTAGTTTTAATTTGAATGATGGTAACCCAGAAGACGTAAGTGCTTTTACAAATGCAGATGTATATTTTCTTGAATCTAGTGATTACCCAACAAGTAACAGTAATGCATTTTTATTAGAAGAAGATGTTGAGTCTACATTAGAAGGTTTGTTAGCAGGTCAATTTGATTTTCCTACTGAAGGGCAAGTTGTGAGATTTGGATATAATCAATTTACAGGAGTGCCAGAAGTTGGCTTAGCGAGCATTTATGAAGCTGCATTTCCAGCAAATTTTGGAGATTTTGAATTGATTTCTGTTTCAGGTCCAGATGAATTAGGATGGACTGAAGAATCTGCTAATGTCACAGGTTCTGGATTTGATGGTGGAGCTGTGGCTACAGAAGAATGGCTTATTTCTCCTCAAGTCGATTTATCAGGCAGTGCAGGTGTATCTTTTCAAATTACTCAAGAAATTGATTTCTTAGGCGATCCTGACTTAATAGATATTCTAGTTTCAACTGATTATACAACAGGTGGAGATGTTGCAGCCGCAACTTGGACAGCAATAGCTTTTGATAAAACGATCTTCGGAAGTTTAACGACATCAGAAGATTTTGATTTTTCTGACTACGATGGACAAAATGTTCATGTTGCTTTAAAATATAGTTCTACAGATTCTGATTCACCAAGATGGAGAGTTCAAGATTTTGCTATTAGAACTATAGGTTTTTCTGGTGATACAGCATCATTATCTTCATATTATGAATACTCTGAAGGCGAATGGGATGATGTAGATGGTGTGTATTACTTAAATAGTGCAGACTATGATTCTATGGGTGAAGGATCGGGACAACCAGGTCAATTCAATAACTTTAGTGGCTCTGTATTACCAGCTGATTATTTACCACAATTTTTAAGTATCAACTATCCATTTGCTCAAGATGAAGATGAGTTGTTTGTTGTTTATAGATATTACGGTGGAAGTGCTGTTGGAACTGTTACTAAAGGAAACTTATATACATTTAATGGTGGAAGTTGGCTTCCAAGCATATCGTCATTACAATTTGGTCTTGAAGATGGTGTTTGGGTTCCAGATAATACAATTAGATATACCTTATTAGGGTCTGATTATTCATTAGTTGCTTCGGCATTATTACTGACGGAAGGTTTTGAGGCTGCTGCTGGAAATTTAGATAATTTCGGTAACTTTAATAGAACTGGTGGAAGTACAAATTGGAGTGATGAAATGATGATTACTGCATTAGGAATTGTATTAGAGAACTTAGATCCATCTGCCGCTGAAGGGCAAAAGTATTCTGTTACTGCAGATGTATATATTGGAAGTAATGCAACAGAAGATTTTAACCTAATAAAATCAGCTGGAGAATGGGTTGCTAACTAACGTACATAGCAATTCAATATTAAATAAAAAGCCTATCAATTTTGATAGGCTTTTTTATGTTCCGAAGAAAACAATATTATTCTTTCCATTCAATAGATTCCATAATACGCCTGATATCGTTTTTTAGATAAACAGCAGCTGGATATATCGAATCATAATTTGGCTTTGCATAAAAGTATAAGGAACCACTCAAAAAATGGTTAATACTATCTGTTGCATAAAACTGTGATTGCGATGCTGCATTGCCACCTACTTCATAAAACATTCCAAATACATTTTGTTCTGGGTTTTCATAAATGATGCTTTCAATCTCATCAGCCTTCATGGTGTGTTTTTGAGTGATGTTTTGAGCATCTCTCAATAAGTTGTTTAGGTTAGTCTCATTCACCTTTTTATAGGTTAAGTAGATTGTGCCTTTCATTTCTGGGTAATTAATATTTACACCATAAGAGTCATTAATACCATCGAGTTTTATATTGGATATTTTGTCTGCAGCTCGATTTTTTTCAAAAGTGAAAGGTAAGCGTACATCTACTTTAGAGTATGCAGGTTTTTGATATTCTAGTCTCAACATGGCCTTAGGTTTTGGTAAAGGGTCATTTCCGCAGGAAAAAAAAGCAACTGCAGTTGAGAGAATAAATAGTTTTTTGATAGTCATATAAGCTGACGGTTTTAGTCTAAAATGGTAAACTTAATCTGTTTGATTCGTTTTTTATCAATAGCCTCTATAGTAAAAACGTAATTTTTGAAATTTATTTCACTTTGACGTCTAGGAAAAATACCTGAAATTTCTAAAAGAAATCCAGCAATGGTTTCAGCTTCACCTTTGTTATCTTCAAAATCTGATTCATCTTTAAGTTGTACAATTTTGTAAAAATCCTTGAGTGTGGTCTTGCCTTCAAAAGAATAGTTTTTATCGTCAATCTTTGTGTAAATCACATCGTCATCATCAAATTCGTCGCTAATATCTCCTACAATCTCTTCGATAATATCTTCTAAAGATACAACACCAGAAGTGCCACCATATTCGTCTACAACCACAGCGAGATGCACTTTCTTTTCTTGAAACTCTACCATAAGGTCATCCAACTTCTTGTTTTCAGGAACAAAAAATGGATCGCGAAGTAAAGTCGTCCAATCAAACTGTTCTCGTTCTATGTAAGGCAATAAATCCTTAACATATAAAATACCTGTGACGTTATCTATACTGTCTTTATAAACCGGTATTCTCGAGTAACCGTTATTGATGACTTCTTGAATAATTTCGGGATATTTGGCGCCTTCATTGAGTGCAAAAATGTCCATTCTTGGACGCATCACTTGTTTGGTGTCTGTATTTCCGAAGGAAACAATACCTTTTAAGATTTTATGTTCTTCATCTGTGGTGTCACTATCGCTCGTTAACTCTAATGCTTGTGATAATTGATTGACACTAAGATTTGATTTTTGCTTTCCTAATTTATTGTGAATAGCCAAAGTCATGTGACGCATTGGTAAACTTATAGGTGAAAATATAACATCCAAAATTTTCAATGGAATCGCCATAAACGCGGAAAACTTGATGCGATTTCTACTGGCATAAATTTTAGGCACAATTTCACCGAATAGTAAAATTAAAAAGGTAATGACAATAACTTCTAAAGTAAATCTCACCCATGTGGTTTCGATATCCTCAAACATGGTCTCTCCTAAATATGCAAACAGGATAACAATACCAATATTTATAAAATTATTAGCCACAAGTATCGTTGCTAATAGTTTTTTTGGTCGTTCAAGTAGTTTTGAAATGATGCTAAATTTTTTCGAATTTTTCTCAAGGCCAGTATCAATATCTGACTTAATTAATGAGAAAAATGCGACTTCAGCACCAGAAATTAGTGCTGAACAAAGCAGTAAAATAAAAAGTAAAATGAGTCCGAAAAAAAAAGACACATTCGTATTAAGCATAATTATTAAACTCGTGGGTTCAGGATCCAAGATAAATACTTTAAGTTTAGTTTATTTAAAACGGAAGATCATCATTGTCTTCAGTAATAGGTTCAGATACGGTATTGTTAGGCTGGTTTTGAGCAGCTTGTTGAGGGTTTGGAGTTGACGTATTTCCACCTTGATTCTCATTTTTAGTAGTTAAAAACGTGAAATCTGTACATTGTATTTCGGTCGAGTAACGATCGTTACCTTTATCATCTTGCCATTTTCTGGTTTTTAAACGGCCTTCAATATAGACTTTATCACCTTTAGATAAATATTTTTCACAAATCTCAGCAGCCTTATTACGCACGACAATATTATGCCACTCTGTATTAGTCACACGTTCGTTGGTCTGTTTATTAGTGTAAGTCTCGTTAGTTGCCAATGGGAAACGGCCAATACAATTGCCACCATCAAAATAATGCATCTTTACTTCATCTCCCAAATGCCCTATAAGCATTACTTTATTTAATGTTCCTGACATAATATGTGTTGTTTAAGATTACAAAATTACACATTTTGAAATCAAATAATAGTTTCATTAATAAAAGTAAGAAAAATTTATGAGTTCTTTAAAAATCAAAGGCGTCTATAAAATTGCTAATTAATATAGGTGTAGGATAGGTTTTTAGGTCTGAAATAGGAATCCCTTCTTTAGGTAGTTGATTAACTTCTATAATCCAAAACTTAGTATATAGATGTTGATGTGAAAGTTTATGAACAAGTTCTTTAGTATTATAAAGACAATATTCAAAATCTAAATCTTTGAAATAGGATTGAATTTTGGGCTCTGTTTTAAATCCTTCGGAAACTAATATATCTTCCGTTTCTATAAGTGGAAATTGATATAAGTTTTGCCATATCCCTTTTGAGCTCCTTTTTTCGAAAATAGTTTTTTTGTCTTCGGAAATCACCACTAAAAAGTTGAAGTGCTTTTTGGTCACTTTTGTTTTCTTCAGTTTCACTGGTAGTGCATTAACTTTTCCTTTTTGAAGAGCGACACAACTATCTTTTAGCGGACAATCACTACAATATGGGTTTTTGGGTTTACACTGTATAGCACCAAACTCCATTATAGCTTGATTGTAATCACCAGGGTTTTTGGTGTCTATTAAGGAGGTTGCAAGGGTTTTAAACGCTTTAATGCCCTGCGTAGAATTAATCGGTATGTCTACTCCAAAATAACGAGAAAGGACGCGATAGACATTGCCATCAACAACAGCTGTAGGTTCATTAAAACAAATGGAAGCGATAGCACTTGCGGTATAATCACCAACACCTTTGAGTTTTAATAGTTCAGAATATGTCGAAGGAAATTGTCCGGCTAGTTCTTGAGCTATATACCTTGCAGAAGCATGTAAATTTCGAGCTCTGGAATAGTAGCCCAAACCTTGCCATAGTTTTAAAACGGTCTCTTCATTGGCATTAGCTAAATCAAAAACTGTTGGAAAATGAGTAACAAAAGCTTCATAATATGGAGAACCTTGCTTAACCTGAGTTTGTTGCATAATTATTTCAGACAACCAAATATGATAAGGGTTTTTGGTGTTTCTCCAAGGGAGGCTTCTCTTATTTGCTGAATACCAGTATGTTAAAATTTTTGAGAAATTCATTTAAAAGAATAAATATTTGCAAAAATAATTCTTTACTAGGTTAAATTTTAATTAATTACGCATGAAATATTGAAATTAAAATCCCTATATTTGCATCCCTTATAATTAATAGATAACCCTAAAAATTAACAACAATGACAAAAGCTGATATAGTAGCTAAGATTTCTGATAAGTTAGGAATTGAAAAAGGAGATGTTCAAGCAACAGTTGAAACTTTCATGGAAGAAGTGAAGTCTTCATTAGAAGGTGGAGACAATGTATATCTTAGAGGTTTTGGAAGTTTTATTGTAAAAACAAGAGCTGAAAAAACTGGACGTAACATTTCAAAAAACACAACGATTAAGATACCTGCTCACAATATACCTGCATTTAAACCTGCAAAAGTATTTGTTGAAGGTGTTAAGACCAACGTTGAGGTCAACTAAAACATTCAAACTAATATTAATTTAAAAAAGACTTATTTATGCCAAGTGGTAAAAAAAGGAAGAGACACAAGGTCGCGACGCACAAGCGTAAGAAACGTAGACGCGCTAATCGTCACAAAAAGAAATAAATTAAAGAAAAGTAGTTTTTTAACTACTTTTCTTTAATTTTAAAAACAACGTTCTTTGATATAAAATTCATGAGTTTATTACGTTTACCTTCGTAATACATGAGTTTGCTGGATTAATTGTCCTGTGTCAAAATAAAGTAATTATCCATCTATTTTGAAATGAATCAAAATGGATTAAAATGAACAACATGGAAAAAGAATTGATTATAAGATCGAGTTCTGATATTGTTGATTTTGCCTTATTAAAAGATGGAAAACTTATCGAGTTACACAAAGATGAAGATGATAACAAATTTGCGGTTGGTGATATTTTTATTGCCAAAGTACGTAAAGCTGTTCCTGGTCTAAATGCTGCATTTGTAAATGTAGGTTATGAGAAAGATGCATTTTTGCATTATCATGATTTAGGACCAAAATTACCTTCACTTTTAAAATTCGTTAAACGTGTAAGCACAGGTAGACATACCGATTTTTTACTGAAAAATTTTCAGTTTGAGAAAGATATTGATAAAAACGGGAGCATTGCTAACGCTTTAAAATCAAATCAATCTCTATTAGTACAAATAGTAAAAGAGCCAATTTCAACCAAAGGACCTCGTATTAGTAGCGAGCTCTCCATTGCTGGTCGTTATATTGTCTTGGTCCCATTTTCTGACCGAATTTCAATTTCTCAAAAAATTGAATCGAAGGAAGAAAAAGAACGTTTAAAACGTTTGGTCAAGAGTATTACGCCTAAAGGTTTTGGTGTTATTATTCGTACAGTCGCAGAAGGCAAAAAAGTTGCCGAACTCGACAAAGATTTACAAAATTTGCTGAATAGATGGACAGCAATGTGTAAAAAATTAAACAAAGCACATCATCCTAGTAAGGTGTTGAGTGAAATGAACAAAGCCTCTTCTATTTTAAGAGATATTTTTGACGATTCATTCTCAGGCATTACAGTAGATGACGAAGTGCTTTATGAACAAATCAAAGATTATGTTCAAGAAATCGCTCCCAAAAAAGAGTCAATAGTCAAGATGTATAAAAATGGCGTACCACTTTATGAAAAGTTTGGAATAGAACGTCAAATCAAAACATCTTTCGGTCGCACAGTATCCATGGCAAGAGGTGCTTATTTGGTAATAGAACATACCGAAGCGATGCATGTTGTTGATGTCAATAGTGGGAATAGATCTAACAAAGAAAAAAATCAAGAAGATACTGCTCTAGAAGTCAATATGATTTCTGCTTCTGAAATTGCTCGTCAGTTACGTTTACGTGATATGGGAGGAATTATCGTTGTAGATTTTATCGACATGAATAAAGCAGAGAATCGAAAAAAATTGTACAATCATCTTCGTGACGAAATGAAAGATGATAAGGCAAAACATAAAATTTTGCCGCCTAGTAAGTTTGGTTTGATACAAATTACCAGACAACGTGTTCGCCCAGAACGCAATATTAAAACAAAAGAAGTAAATCCTGATGGCGTTGCAGGTAGTGAGATTGAAGCACCAATTAAAGTGATTCAAAACATTACCCAAGACCTAGAAAGGCTTTTCAAAAAAGACTATAAAAAGATAACCTTAAATGCGCATCCGTTTATAGCAGCCTTTATAACCAAAGGGTTTCCATCAGTACGTTCTAAATGGTTTATGGAACACAAAAAATGGGTAAAAGTTTTACCTAGAGATGCTTACACATATCTTGAATATCATTTTTATGACAAAAATGGTAAGGAAATCAAATAATATCTAAAACCCCTTTTCACTTATGTGGAAAGGGGTTTTTGTTTTTAATTATTATATGAATATTAAGGCGCAGGATTAGGAATCTCTGCGTGCACTTCATTTATCGCTTTTAAAATATCGTCACTCAAGGTGATATTGATACTATCTATATTTTCTTCTAATTGTTCTAAAGAGGTTGCTCCAATAATATTACTCGTGATAAAAGGTCTTTGAGACACAAATGCTAAAGACATTTGAGCTAAGGTCATATTATTCTCTTCAGCAATTTTCAGGTAACGTTTTGTGGCTTCAGTGCAATTATCACTACTGTATCTTGCAAATCTAGGGAATAACTTTAATCGTGCATTATCTCCCGCAGTACCTTTCACATATTTACCAGATAACACACCAAATGCCATAGGAGAGTAGGCTAGAAGCCCGATCTCTTCACGAATAGCAACTTCTGCCATATCGCCTTCAAAGACTCTATTTAACAGCGAGTATGCATTTTGTATCGTAATCATTCTTGGTAAATCGTGCGCATTAGATTCTTCTAAATAGCGCATCGTTCCCCAAGCTTTTTCATTTGAAATACCAACCTGACGTATTTTTCCAGATTTGATAATGTCATCTAGATTATGTAAAACCTCATTAAAATTATCTGTCCATGGATCATTAGAATTATGGTTATAATCTCTTACGCCAAAGGTATTGGATTGACGCTCTGGCCAATGTAATTGATACAAATCGATATAATCGGTCTTAAGACGTTTTAAACTATTATCTACGGCTTCATTAAGTGCGGTTTTACTAAACCCGTTGGTTCTAATATGAGCAGTATAATCTCCAGGTCCAGCAATTTTAGTAGCTAATACCACTTTATCTCTATTCCCGGTTTTTTCAAACCAATTCCCAATAATACGTTCGGTTTCGGCATAGGTTTCTGCTACTGCTGGAACTGGATACAACTCGGCAACATCAAAGAAGTTAACCCCTTTATCAAGTGCTAAATCCATTTGCGCAAAACCTTCATCTTGGGTATTTTGGTTTCCCCACGTCATTGTGCCAAGGCATATTTTACTAACTTTTATATCGGTTTTAGGTAAAGTCGTGTATTTCATACGTTCAGATTAGTTTTTAAGAAGTGTAAAGATAAGAAGACCAATCTGCTTTATAAAAGCAGATTGGTCTAATTCTGTGTTAAGGTTCTATGACTCTTATGTGATTCTGAACTTGGTTCAGAATGACGTTGGTTTATATCTCATTCAGCAACTTAGAAATCTCATCTAACTTAGGTGTTAATATCACTTCAATACGACGGTTTTTCGCTTTGCCTTCAGCATTATCATTACTAGCGATTGGCGCAAATTCACCACGACCAGCAGCTGTTAAATTCTCAGGATTGATCGATGCATTCTCTTTCAAAATTTTAACGATAGCAGTTGCACGTTTGGTTGATAAATCCCAATTTCCACTCAATTGCGCATTGCCTTTGAAAGGTACATTATCGGTATGGCCTTCTATTAGAATAGCAATCTCAGGGTTTTCGGCAAGTACTTCTCCAAGTTGTTTTACGGCTTGCTTTCCTTGAGTACCAACAGCCCAACTTCCAGATTGAAAAAGCAATTTGTTTTCCATAGAGACATAAACTTTTCCATTGCGTTGTTCTACAGTTAATCCTTTACCTTCAAAATTGGTTAAGGCTTTAGAAATCGCATTTTTTAGCTTAGTCATGGCTGCATCTTTAGAAGCAATTACGTTTTCTAATTCGGCCACACGTTGAGATCTAGATTCTAATTCTTTTTTGAGTTGTTCTAGTCTTGCGTTTTCAGTAGCTAATGCCTGTTCTTTAGCTTCCAATTGCGCTAATAGCTCTCTGTTCTTTTTTGAATTTGCAGCTATAGCAGCACTACTATTTTTTTCCAAAGCGTCATAGGAAGCTTTCAAATTATCAAGATTAGATTTGGTAGCATCATAATCACTTTGCAACGTATTGCGTTGTGCCAAGGTTGCATCATAATCTTGTTGAAGTTTTGATAAATCATTTTTGGCTTTATTTAGAGTCGTTTCTAAATCTCTATTGCTATCGGCTAATTTTCGGTTTTCCTTTTTTAGATTGGCATACTTGTCTTCTAAATCTGTATATATTTTTTTAGAGACACAAGAGGTGCTTAATACTAGAGTGAGTGCTATTAATGACAATTTTTTAATCATGATATTTTTAATTTGAATTTATTTATTTTTTGATATTTATTTTTGACTTCCTACTGAAAATTTCGACTGTCAACTAGTTCTCTATCTCTATTAAAATCGGACAATGGTCACTGTGAACCGCTTCCGATAGGATAACGCTTCGTTTGATGTTTTCTTGTAATGGTTCACTTGCCATAGCGTAGTCTAAGCGCCAGCCTTTGTTATTAGCTCTAGAATTGGCTCTGTAACTCCACCATGAATATTCTTGCTTTTCAGGATGTAAATGTCTGAATGAATCTATAAATCCGCTATTAATAAAATTGCCAAGCCACTCACGTTCTTCAGGTAAAAACCCTGAAACACCTTTCATTTTTGGATTGTGGATATCAATCGCTTCATGACAAATATTATAATCACCAAGAACAACTAGATTTGGAAGTTCTTTCCGCAAGTTATTTAAATACTGATGAATCATATCCATATATTCAAACTTATGCGCCAATCTCGCATCATTAGTTCCAGAAGGCAAATACATACTCATTACAGATAATCCATCAAAATCGGCTCTAATATTTCGACCTTCAAAATCCATAGATTCGATTCCCGTTCCGTATGCCACATGGTTGGGTTCAACCTTACTTAAAATAGCAACACCACTATAGCCTTTTTTTTGAGCACTAAACCAATAGTTATACTTGTAGCCGGCATTTTCAATCGCTTCGATATCGACTTGCTCTTTCATAGCTTTGATTTCCTGAAGGCAAATCACATCAGGATTTGCGCTTTTAAGCCAATCGACAAAGCCTTTATTCATTGCTGCTCGTATGCCATTGACGTTGTATGAGATGATTTTCATTCTAATAAGTTAAGGTTTCAGCTAAATTAAATAATACTGTACTTTTACACTACTATTTTAACCCGATTTTAAGGATAAAATAATTTCCGCCTTTAGAAGTTTATATACTGAATGAGAATTGCTACTTTACTTATCTGTTTTATGTTGTCTTTTTGTGCCTTTGCACAAGAGGAAAGCTCTAACTATAAAACAAAAAAAGTGGCGGTTAGAGACTCCATTAAAATTGACACTGTAAGTATCAATGCCAGTTGGTTTAAGTTGAAGCGAAAAGACAAGACCATTATCGATTCCTCTTATTATAAAGTAGATTTTGCAAAAGCTTTGCTAACCTTTAAAAAACCTGTTGACCAGGATTCAGTTGAAATAAGTTATCTACGTTATCCCTATTTTTTAACTCGGAAATATTTTCAGCTAGACGATAAAATCATTGTTGAGAGTACGGATAACCTTCAGCGTTTATATAAACTCAATCAATCTAATATCGAACGTAATTTCACGCCTTTTGATGGTTTGAGTACTTCTGGAAGCATCTCTAGAGGGGTTACGCTTGGTAATAATCAAAATTCGGTTTTGAACAGTGAATTGGATTTGCAGATTTCGGGAAAATTAAGTGATAAGGTCTCGCTACGAGCCTCGATTCAAGATGCTAATATTCCGTTGCAAGAAAGTGGGTATTCCCAACGATTAGATGAGTTTGATCAAGTGTTTATTGAACTGTTTAGTGATAATTGGAACATAAGAGCTGGTGATATCGATTTGACGAATACCACTAGTTACTTTGCAAATTTCACGAAGCGTGTACAAGGGTTACAAGTCGCTGCCAATTTAGGTGGTGAGGATTCTAAAACCAGTTTATTTGCATCTGGTGCTTTGGTTAGAGGTCAGTTTACGACGAGTCAATTTATTGCCCAAGAAGGGAATCAAGGGCCTTATAAACTCACTGGGCCAAACAACGAACTGTTCGTTTTGATTGTTTCGGGAAGTGAAACGGTTTATGTTAACGGAATTCCAATAGAACGCGGTGAGAACAAAGATTATATTATCGATTATAATGCTGGTGAGATTGTTTTTAATTCGACCTATTCTATCACTTCGGAAATGCGAATCACTGTAGATTATCAGTTTAGTGAACGGAATTTTTCGAGATTTACCATTTATGGTGGCGGATCGTATGAATCTGAAAAATTAAAATTGGGCGTTTCGGTCTATTCTGAAGCAGATGCGAAGAACCAACCTTTACAACAAAACTTGTCTTCAGAACAAATAGAAATTCTATCAAATGCAGGGGATGACCAATCCTTAATGGTGGCACCTTCAGACATAGCTCAAGCTTTTGACGACAACCGAATTTTATATAAAAAAGTGAGCGTTGGTGGTATCGAAATATTTGTGTTCTCCAACGATCCTGACGATGAATTATTTAGCGTGCGATTCACGCTTGTAGGTCCAAATCAAGGGAATTATATTCTTATCAATAGCAATGCTATCGAAAATATTTTTGAGTATGTTGCTCCTTTAAATGGGATTCTACAAGGAAATTATGAACCGATTGTAAGATTGATAGCTCCAGAAAAATTGCAAGTTGCTGTCGTTAATGGAAGTTATAAACCTACAGAAAAAACAGATGTGTATTTTGAGCTCGCCGGAAGTAAAAATGACTTGAATTTATTTTCAAGTCTAGACGATGGCAATAATGATGGTTTTGCTGGAAAGTTGAAAGTTAACCAAAACCTTATTAAAACGGATAGTTTATGGGATTTGAACGCTTATGCAGACGCCGATATCATCAACAAGAACTTTACAACCATTCAGCGTTTGTATAGAGCCGAATTTAATCGGGATTGGAATTTGGAAAACCCACTAGGTAATCAAGCCTTATTGTCTTCAGGATTAGAGCTTATTCATCCTAAAAAAGGAATTGCAACTTACAAGTTTGAACATTTGAATTATTCAGAGAATTTTAATGGAAATCGACATAATGTGTTGGCAAACCTTCAGTTAAATCAGTTCAATATATTTTCTAGTTCAAGTTTTCTAAACAATAAAAGTAGCGTGTCAACGTCGACTTTTGTGCGTTCATTTAATCGCGTTACTTACAGTTTTAATAAGCAATGGGTTGGGACAAGAATCGCTTTAGAAGATAATGAGCAACGTGAACGGGAAACCGATTTGTTAACGAATTTGAGTCAGCGTTTTAGCTCCTACGAAGCCTTTACAGGTTATGGAGATAGTACTGGGGTTTTTGTCGAAGTTGGTTATAAGTATAGAGCGAATGACAGTTTGAGAGCTAATGAAGTGAAACGAGTGAATACCTCTAATACATTTTATCTGAAATCGAAAATCATTCAGAATGCAACGACCAATTTGGGTATTTATGCCAATTACCGAAAACTAAAAAGTGCCGATGACACTATTGAAGATGAGAACTCACTCAATTCTAGATTGAATTTCAATCAAAAGCTATGGAATAATTTAGTGCTTTGGAATACCGTTTACGAAACCAATTCGGGAACCTTACCGCAACAAGATTTTACCTATGTAGAAGTAGAACCCGGTCAAGGTGCTTATACGTGGATTGATTATAACGAGAACGGAATTCAGGAACTCAATGAGTTTGAAGTCGCGCAATTTGCAGACCAAGGTAGTTATATTCGTGTGTTGTTACCCAATCAGGTTTTTGTAAAAACCCATCAAAATAGATTTAGCCAAACCTTGACTATAAATCCTCAGCAATGGTCAGTTTCCGAAGATAAAACCAAGAAACTCTGGTCACATTTTTACAACCAAACGTCGTTTTTGGTAGAAAGTAAAAAGATTAGGGAAGGCAATAAATTTAATCTAAATCCATTTGAAGCATTAAAAGAAGATTTAGATGTTGATGACTATTTTTTAATCAATCAAAGTATTAGAAACGTATTGTTCTTTAACAGGTCAAAACAGCGTTATACAGCGTCTTACACATTTTTGTCTAACAAGACTAGAAACTTATTATCTATTGGGTTATTGCAAAATAAAATCAATAGTCATCAATTACAATTCAATCATAAATTTGCGACAAATTGGTTGTTTAATTTTGAAACGAGCCTCGAAAAGAATGAAAGCCTCAATGAGAATTTCACTTCGAGAAATTTTGAATTGGATGAAGTGAGATTTCAACCAAAACTATCCTATATTTTTAATGAAAATGCACGTTTCGATATCTTTTATCAATATACTTCTAAAGATAATGTGGTTGGAAATATGGAGCAATTGCTTCAAAATAATTACGGACTCTCATTTACATATAACAACGCCAATAAATTAGCATTGACAGGTGAAGTGAACTTCTTTAAAAATGAATTTACAGGAAATGCAAACACGCCTGTAGCATATCAGATATTAGAAGGCTTACAATCTGGGAATAATTTCACGTGGACGTTATTAGCACAAAAGAAACTTACCAAATTCTTGGATTTGAATTTTAATTACTTCGGAAGAAAAACAGAAAGCAGCAAGACCATTCATACAGGAACAGTTCAGTTGAAGGCTTATTTCTAATGAATTATATGTTAATTAATATCTAAAGCATATTTTTTTTATAACTTTGCTCTATGCAAAAAGTGTTTGGCATAGTATTTTCTTTATTGGTGCTTTTTCAGAGCCTCAATATTGGAGTTGAAGATATATCTAAATTCAGCGTTTTGCTGGAACATGCAGAATATCATCAAGACACCTACGGAGATTCTTTTTTTCAGTTCCTAGGAGAGCACTATGGTGATGTGAAAGATGACCATGGTAATGATCATGAAGAACATGAGGATTTGCCTTTTAAGCATAATCACCAATCCTGCGTCCATGCTAGTGCAGCATTTACCTTTGATATTATAACATTCAATCTCAATTACGAATCATTTATAGAGATCCCGTTTAATTTTTTCTACAAAGAATCAATTTCTTTATTTGAAAGACCTACTGTTTTTCTACCACCAAAATTAGCATAATTCATTTTCAAGCTTTTTTAAAATCCGCATTATATAGTATTTTTTGTGGAATTATTAATTCTTAATTATATCGAATTATGTTAGAATACATTATTAATTTTAGCTTAAAAAATAAGCTGATTATTTTCCTTTTTACAGCATTTATTGTTGGTTTCGGAATTTTCTCGTTAACCGAAATCTCAATTGGTGCAGTTCCAGATATTACCAATAATCAAGTACAAGTCATTACCACATCTCGAAATTTATCAACACAAGATGTGGAGCAATTTATTACGTATCCTGTTGAATTAGAAATGGCTAATTTACCAGGAGTTAAAGAGATACGTTCAGTTTCAAAATTCGGATTGTCTGTAGTCACAATCGTTTTTGAAGACGATTTAGGAACCTATCTTCCAAGGCAGCTCATTGCAGAAAAAATAAAATCAGCTTCAGAGCAAATTCCAGAAGGGTTTGGTACACCAAAAATGGGGCCAATTACCACTGGCTTAGGTGAAATCTACCAGTACATTTTAGATGTAAAACCTGGTTACGAAGATAAGTACACTACAACCGATTTACGAACCATACAGGATTGGATTGTAAAACGTCAACTGTCAGGAATTCCAGGTGTAGTTGAGGTCAATACTTGGGGAGGATTTTTAAAGCAATATGAAGTCGCTATTAATCCAAGTAAATTGGCTTCAATGAACATTTCGATATCAGAAATATACGAAGCATTAGAAAAAAATAATAGCGTCGCTGGCGGTGGTTATATAGAAAAAAATGACAAAGCCTTTTTTATTCGTGGAGAGGGTTTAGTAAGCTCGTTAGAAGATATTGAGAACATAGTTGTAAAAAATGATGGTACACCTATTTTTATTAAGGATGTCGCAAATGTTGGATTTGGTAGCGCGACACGTTTTGGAGCGATTACAGGAAATGGCGAAGGTGAAAAAGTTTTAGGTCAAATTATGATGCTCAAAGATGGTAACTCTAAAGCTATCATTGATACCGTAAAAGAACGCGTTGCCTTTATACAAAGTACATTGCCCGAAGGTGTTTACATTAATGGTTTTTTAGAACGTAGTGAACTCATTGCTAAAACAACATTTACTGTTGCTGAAAACTTGATTTTAGGATCTCTTATTGTCATTTTTGTGGTCGTTCTTTTACTCGGGAATTGGCGCTCTGGATTAATCGTTGCTTCGGTTATTCCTTTAAGTTTATTGTTTGCCATTATTCTTATGAACTTTTTTGGAGTGGATGCTAATTTGATGAGTTTAGGCGCCATTGACTTCGGCATCATTATCGATGGTGCTGTCATTATTGTGGAGTTCATTGCCTTTCAAATTATGTCCAAAACCTCCCATATTTCAACAACCGATAAACACGAAAAACAAGCAGAAATTGACCATATTACACTTAAAAGTGCTTCAAAAATGATGAATTCTGCCATTTTTGGTCAATTAATCATCTTAATCGTTTTTATACCTATTCTGTCTTTGAGTGGTATTGAAGGCAAAATGTTTAAGCCTATGGCCATGACATTTAGTTTTGCTTTAATTGGAGCAATGTTGCTTTGCTTGACTTATGTACCAGTAGTTTCCTCCTTGTTTTTGAGAGCTAGTAAAGCATCAAGTAAAAATGTGTCTTCTAGATTGATGAACTTTTTGAATAAACGTTATCAACCAGTTATTAATTGGTCACTGGACCATAAAAAAATGGTTGTTCTGTTTTCTGCAATTTTATTAGCGATGAGTGTTTGGATTTTTACCCGAATGGGTGGCGAATTTGTTCCTACGCTTGATGAAGGCGATTTTGTAATACAACCGGTTCTAAAAACAGGCACGTCACTAGCAAAAACAGTTCGTATCACAACTCGTATAGAACAAATTTTATTGGATGATTTTCCTGAAGTTGATCAAGTGGTATCTCGAATTGGAGCAGCAGAAGTACCTACAGACCCGATGTCTATGGAAGAAAGTGACGTTATCATTAAGCTGAAACCTAAAAAAGAATGGACTTCCGCAGATAATAAAGATGAACTGGCAGATAAATTTAAAGAAGCTTTGTCTGTAATTCCAGGCATGGAAGTAGAATTCACACAGCCTATTGAAATGCGTTTTAATGAATTGGTGACAGGTGTAAGGGCAGATGTAGCGATTAAGATTTTTGGTGAAGATCTAACCGTTTTAGCTAATAAAGCCAATGAAATCAAAGAATTAATCAAGGATGTAGAAGGTGCCGCAGATATTTCCGTAGAAAAAGTAGAAGGTTTACCACAAATGAGTGTCAAATACAATCGGAGTAAAATTGCACGCTATGGCATGAATATTTCTGATTTGAATCGGATAATTTCTATGGGTTTTGCAGGAGAATCTGTTGGTAGTGTATTTGAAGGCGAAAAACGTTTTGATTTAGTTATTCGATTACAAGAAAGCAATCGAAAAAATCTGGAAAGCCTGAAAAATTTATATGTTGACACACCTTATGGGAACAAAATTCCTTTGAGTGAACTGGCAGAAATTGAATATACTACAGGTCCTGCACAAATTTCTAGAGATGATACTAAACGACGCATTGTTGTTGGGATTAATGTGAGGAATCGAGATTTACAATCTGTAGTTAATGATATACAACAAATTATAGAATATCAACTCAAGTTGCCAGTGGGTTATTCTATTACCTATGGAGGACAATTTGAAAATTTACAAAGCGCTAAGGATCGATTATTGGTGGCAGTTCCAGTTGCATTAATTCTCATATTTTTACTGCTGTATTTCGCATTTAATTCTGTTAAAGAAGCCTTGATTGTATATTCTGCTATTCCACTTGCAGCAGTAGGAGGCGTTTTATTATTATGGGTTAGGGATTTGCCTTTTAGTATATCGGCAGGAGTTGGTTTTATTGCACTCTTCGGGATTGCAGTCCTAAACGGAATTGTACTCATAGAACATTTTAAAGAGCTTAAAGCAGAAGGTTTTTCAAACATAGAAGAGCGCATCAAAAAAGGAACCAGCGAACGTTTGAGACCTGTGCTATTAACTGCTTCTGCAGCAGCTTTGGGATTTTTGCCTATGGCGATTTCAACAAACGCAGGTGCTGAGGTCCAACGACCGTTGGCAACTGTCGTTATTGGAGGTTTAATAACTGCGACGCTCTTAACCTTAATCGTCTTACCTGTTTTATATGCGTGGTTTGAAAATAAAAAAGAGTTAAAAATGAATAAAACCTCTATAATGACTATTGTTATTTTGGCATTGACTTTTAGTGTAAATGCTCAAAATAGCCCATTGACGGTTGAAGAGACCTTATCATTAGCGATTGAAAATAATGGGCATCTCAAAGCTGAACTATTAAAAATCGAAAAATCTAGCGCATTGGTTGGTAGTGCTTTTAATTTTGATAAAACAAATATTTATTATCAGTATGATGAGAATAATTTGGCGATAAATAATGTACCACTCAAGGTTTTTGGTGTGTCGCAAGATTTTAAATTTCCGACGGTTTATTTTGCTGAAAAAAAACTAAACCAATCAAAATTAGGTTTGCAAGAAGCTAAGTTTAGCTTACAATTGCTAAAAGTCAAAAGAGATGTTTATGCCAATTACTATCAGTTAAGCTATGCGAAAAATAAGGCTTTAGCTTATAAATATTTGGATAGCTTGTATAAGGATTTTGCTAGAAAAGCGGAAAGACGTTTTGAATTGGGTGAAACCAATTATCTGGAAATGATTACGGCTCGTTCTAAACAGAAACAATTAGAAACCTTATATGAACAGTCATTACAAGACGTTAACCTATCTAAATACCAACTCGAAAAAGTGGTTCAAGTTGATTCTATAACAATTCAATATTTTGAACTTCAAAAATTAGAACTTCAAAATTTATCGGTAGATACTCATTTAGGTTTGTCCTTTTTTGATGCGTCCATAAATTACCAGCAAGCGCAAACCAAATTAGAGAAGCAGAGTTTACTGCCGGATTTAAGTGCTGAATATTTTCAAGGTACAAACAGAGCTCTAAATCAAACTGTTAGTGGGTATCAATTTGGATTAAAAATTCCTTTATTATTTAGTGGTCAACGGTCTAGAATAAAAGCATCAGAAATTTCTGAAGATATTATCGCAGAACAGAAAACGGGTTACGAGAATCAGTTAAACGCAGAATATAAATCACTCTTGGCTAAGCTACAGCGGTATGAAGAAGGTATTCGCTATTATAAAACGCAAGGAAAAATGCTTTCTGAAGAAATTATAAAAACAGCAAATCGCACTTTTAAGGAAGGTGAGATTGACTTTTTTCAATATATCCAAAGTTTAGAGACTGCTAAAGAAATTCAGTTGAATTATCTAGAGCAACTTAATCAATACAATCAAACAGTAATTACAATCAATTATTTAACCTTATAACAATGAAACATATATATATCCTATTATTTACAATGGTTCTAGTGGCCTGCCAAAATTCAGAAAAAAAAGCAGATGAGAGTTTTCAAACTGAAGAATTTTCAAACAAAATCACCATTACCAAAGCTCAATTTGAAGGCGAAAAAATGGCTTTCGGAAGTCTGGAGGAACTCGATTTTTACGACATAGTAAAAGTCAATGGAATAATTGATGTGCCACCACATAACAAATCTAGTGTTACTACCTTTATTGGAGGTTATATTACCAAAACACCTTTGTTGGTTGGTGACAAAGTAAAGAAAGGACAACTTTTGGTGACACTTGAAAATACAGAGTTTGTAGAACTACAACAAGAGTATCTTGAAGTTGCAGAGCAGATCAATTACTTAAAGTCTGAGTTTAACCGACAAAAAACACTCTTTGATGAGCAAATTACTTCAGAAAAAAACTATCTAAAAGCTGAAAGTGCTTATAAAAGTAATCTAGCACACTATAATGGATTACGTAGAAAACTATTAATGATTAATATTAATCCAACTAACGTTGAACAAGGTCGTGTTTCATCTACCATCAATCTTTATGCTTCAATTGATGGTTATGTGGCCAAGGTAAATGTGAGCAATGGCAGTTATGTCTCAGCAAGCGATGTGATTATGGATATTGTAGATACAGACCATATACATTTAGAATTATCGGTCTTTGAAAAGGATATCATGAAAGTTAAGAAAGACCAGAAAATCTTGTTTAAAACCCCGGAAGCTTCGGAAGATATATATGAAGCTGAAGTTCATTTAGTAGGCACCACGATTGATGAACAAACAAGACGTGTAAAAGTACATGGTCATCTAGATAACGGCGAAGAAAATTTTATCATTGGTATGTTTGTAGAAGCTGATATTATTATCTCTGGAACAAAGGGTATGGGTTTAGCTACTGAAGCGATTATTGAGGTTGATGATGAAGCCTATGTTTTGGTGTTGGAAGAAAAACATGGTGATGAATTTTATTTAGAAAAAGTAAAATTGGACCTTGGAAAACGAACAGAAGTAAATGTTGAAGTTTTAAATCCTCAACTATTAAAAAACAAACAAATTATAATTAAGGGAACAAGTCTGTTACTTAATGAAGGTGAAGGTGGAAACGATCATTAAAAATAGGATTGTTAATACGGAACCTTATGGCTATCAATTTTAAGTATAGAAGACATGCGAAACGAAAACTCCCAAACTAATTAGTTTGGGAGTTTTTATGAGATACTGAACCAAGTTCAGCATGATATTTATCCAGATTTATTTCATTTTTTGAAGCCAATACTTTACATCAACTTCTTTTTTAATGATATCTCGTAAATCTTCGATCTTCACACGTTGCTGTTCCATAGTATCACGATGACGGATAGTCACTGTGTTATCTTTTAAGGTATCATGATCTACAGTAATGCAAAATGGTGTTCCGTTGGCATCTTGACGTCTGTAACGTCTGCCTACTGCATCCTTTTCATCATAAACTACATTGAAATCCCATTTCAACTCTTCTATAATGTCTTTAGCAATTTCTGGTAAACCATCTTTTTTAACCAATGGTAACACAGCTGCTTTTGTTGGAGCTAAAACGGCTGGTAATTTTAAAACAGTTCTCACGCTTCCATCTTCTAAAGTTTCATCTTGTAATGAATTAGAGAATACAGCCAAGAACATGCGATCCAAACCAATAGAAGTTTCTAAAACGTAAGGTGTATAACTTGCATTGTCTTCATGATCGAAATATTGCAATTTCTTACCAGAGAATTCTTCGTGCTGTTTTAAATCAAAGTCAGTACGAGAGTGAATGCCTTCCAATTCTTTAAATCCGAACGGAAACTTAAATTCAATATCTGTTGCAGCATCTGCGTAATGTGCCAATTTCTCATGGTCATGGAAACGATAATTATCGTTGCTCATTCCGAGAGATAAATGCCATTTCATGCGGGTTTCTTTCCAGTATTCAAACCATTCTTTTTGAGTTCCTGGTTTGATAAAGAATTGCATTTCCATTTGTTCAAACTCACGCATTCTAAAAATAAACTGTCTAGCTACAATTTCATTTCTAAAGGCTTTTCCTGTTTGCGCAATTCCAAACGGAATTTTCATACGACCCGATTTCTGAACATTTAAAAAGTTAACGAAAATTCCTTGAGCTGTTTCTGGACGTAAGTATAAATCCATAGCGCTTTCTGCGCTTGCTCCTAACTTAGTTCCAAACATCAAATTAAATTGCTTGACATCTGTCCAGTTTCTAGAACCTGATAAAGGATCTGCAATTTCCAATTCTTCGATTAGCGCTTTTACATCGGCTAAGTCTTCTTTTTCTAAAGATTGACCTAATCGTTTTAAAATCGTATTAATCTTTTCTTGGTACCCAACAACTCTTCCGTTGGTACTTAAAAATTCTTCTTTATTAAAAGTGTCACCAAAGCGTTTTTCAGCTTTTTTAACTTCCTTTTCTATCTTGTTTTCGATTTTAGCGCAATAGTCTTCTACTAAAACATCAGCACGATAACGCTTTTTAGAATCCTTATTGTCAATTAAGGGATCACTAAATGCATCGACGTGACCAGAAGCCTTCCATGTTGTAGGATGCATAAAAATAGCGGCATCGATACCTACAATATTTTCATTCATTTGTACCATGGCTTTCCACCAGTAGTCACGAATGTTTTTCTTGAGCTCTGCTCCGTTTTGCGCATAATCATAAACTGCACTAAGTCCGTCGTAGATTTCACTACTCTGAAACACGTAACCATACTCTTTTGCGTGAGAGATTACTTTTTTAAATTTATCGTCGTTTGCCATGTTGCAAAAATAAAAAACCGCTCCAATTAATAGAGCGGTTTTTAAGAATTTATATCGTTAAGGTTATTTTAATTTCACTTCGGTGCTTCCAAGTTTTCTGTCTTTATGGAAAATAGAGATATAATAAGTGCCATTAACTAAAGGCTGCTCATCAATATCTGCATCAACATCGATACAAACTTCGACAACTTGATTAGAATAATCTATCATTTGTTTAGCACTATAAATTAGTGACGAATCACCAAAAGTAACAGCGCCTTTATCTGCAATGACATTATTTCTTGGATTCAAGATTTGAATGTATAATTCTTTTTCTCCCGCTCGAGTTAAAGAATTTTCAGCAAGTGTAAAGCAAACTTCTATACTGTGTACACGTTTTGCCTTAATGCTGGATCGTTTAGTACCAAAGAAATTCTCATAACCTCTAGCTTTAAAAGAGTTTGCCGTTAGTAAAGCTCCTTTTTCAAGACTCTTTTCTAGGTTTTCGTTTTCCTTTAATAATGTAGAATTTTCGCGTTTCTGCTTTCTTAATGCGTTGTAAGCCAAAAGTTTTTCTCTTTCTAAACCCTTATTTGCTTGATCTAAAGAATCAATGGCATTAAATAAAGTTTTATTTTTAAACTTTAAGCTGAATACTTGTTGTTTGAATTTTGATATTACAGAAAGTTCACTGCGGAGCATTCTAAGAGAATCCAAAGTTAATTGGGTTCTTTTTTTAGCGTCTTCCAGTTGGGAAGAAATCAGATCATTTGAAATCGAAACGTCATCATAGCGAGTGATCATTTGGGAGAGTTCACTTTCAACTAGTTTCTTTTCTTGTTCTAAAAAGTTCTGGTGCGCTACAATGGATTTATAACTCGTAAAACTGTAAACAGTTAAAACTGCGACCGCAACTATTAAAGAACCAATTATTAATCTGTAGTTAAATGATTGAGGGTTAACTATCATTATTAATATCGTTATTTTATCTTGCGAAACTAATTAATATGTTATTGATAACTGATTTTAATCGTTGAAATGATAAAAAACTTGTTAAACTTATTTTTTCCAAAGTTATGCAGTGCATGTAATAACCATTTATCAGATAATGAATTAAATATTTGCACAACATGCAGACATCAATTGCCATTAACAAATTTTCATAGTGACAAGGATAATACAGTTCATAAAATGCTCTACGGAAGAGTAAAATTGGAACAAGCTACTGCGCTTTTATATTTTTCAAAAAAGGGGATTGTTCAACAACTAATACATAACTTAAAATATCGTGGACAAGAAGAGATTGGTCAATTTCTAGGGGAATGGCTAGGTGAGGAACTTAGGCATATAGATGGATATTTAAATGTTGATGTTGTGATTCCTGTGCCATTGCATAAATCAAAACTCAAATCTAGAGGTTACAACCAAGTCGATGAATTTGGTAAGGCTATAGCAAAAGCCTTGGACGCAGATTACAATACGGCTGTGTTAGTAAAAACGACCAATACCAAAACTCAAGTATTTAAAGATCGATTAAAACGAAATTTAAGTGATCATAGTAATTTTGAAATCATAAACGGGAGTTCTCTCGAGAAGAAACATATTCTCTTAGTTGATGATATTATTACAACTGGAGCCACGATTGAAGATTGTGCGAATAGGTTATTACTTATTAATGGGATTACCTTAAGTATGGCCACGATGGCTATTACAGCTTAAAACGACGTTAATTGTTTTGAGGATAAAGAGGTTTGTTGTTAATTTGTCGAAATTTGAAGCGAGAATGCATAAAAACATTTTACAAGGATTAGTTTTAATAGCAGTTATTGCACTTTTAGCTAGTTGTGCTAATAGAGGAAGGCCATCTGGCGGACCATTGGACGAAGAAGCTCCTAAAATTATAAAAGCAATTCCAGAAAATTACACAACGAATTTTAAAGGAAAGGAAATCAAAATTTATTTTGATGAGTACGTTAAAATTAAAGACCTTCAAAAACAGCTCATTATCTCACCTCCAATGGATCCTGAACCATCGGTTACCCCTTTAGGTACCGCGAGCAAATACATTAAAATTACTATTAATGATACTTTAGAAGATAATGCCACTTATGCTTTTAACTTCGGACAAAGTATCGTTGATAACAATGAAGGGAATCCATACGATTATTATAAATATGTGTTTTCTACAGGAGCCTATATCGATTCACTTTCAGTAAAAGGGCAAATTTTAGATGCCGAAAATCGAGAATCAGATGCCTTTGTTTCAGTGATGTTGTATGAAATAGATTCGACGTATACAGACTCTACGGTTTTTAAAGAAAGACCAAAATATATCACAAATACTTTGGATAGTTTAACAACCTTCAGTATCGATAATATAAAACCTGGAACATATAAATTGGTAGCTTTAAAGGATGAAAACGGGAATTTTACATTTCAGCAAGATTCAGATAAAATAGGATTTTACGAAGACTTTATAACAGCACCAACAGATTCCTTATATACTATAAAGCTATTTAAGGAAGAACTCGATTTTGATGCCAAAAGACCCAAGCAAGTTGCAGGTCAGAAAATTGCTTTTGCGTATGAAGGGGATTACAAGTCGATGGAAATAGAACTTTTAGGAGATAAACCAGAAGGTTTTAAAACTAGAATCACCAAAATGGAGAAAGCTGATACGCTCTTATATTGGTACAAGCCTAAGATAGAATTGGATTCGGCGAAGTTTGTTGTAAAAAACAAAACCTATATTGATACCCTCAAACACAGATTTAGAACTATTGATAAAGACTCCTTGGTTATAAAAGCCAATACTTCTGGAACCTTAAATTTTAGTGATGATTTTGGCGTTTCAGGAAGTATTCCGTTAGAAAAAATCAATGTACAACAAATCACAATTTTGGATAATGATTCGGTTAATGTGCCTTTTGAAAGTTCATATGCCAAGTTGGATAACACTTATAACTTTAAGTTTAAAAAGGAAGAATCACAAAAATATAATATCCAGATGTTACCTGGAGCATTTGAGGATTTCTTCGGAAATGTTAACGATACACTCAACTACAACTTGAGAACAAAAACCTACGCTGATTATACAAATATAAGAGTCCGATTAGAAAAAGCCGTTTATCCTGTGATTGTTCAGCTTACCAATGAAAAAGGAGATGTCAAATACGAACAGTTTGCTACAGAAGAACGCTTGTTTGATTTTAGAAATTTAACACCTGGGAATTACTACATAAAAGTCGTTTTTGATGCTAATGGCAACCAAAAGTGGGATTCTGGAAACTTCTTATTGCAGCGACAAGCCGAACGTGTGAGTTACGCGAAAGGTTTAATTGATGGCAGAGCAGGTTGGGATTATCCAGAAGAGGTGTTTATTTTAGATTAAAACGATCCCTGTCGTTTAAAAAGCCAAGCTTTTCTCTGTATTTAGATATATGATCTTTATCTAAGGTCACGATGTCTACAAATTCTTTTCCAAACGGAATGTCATCTAATCGATTACCTAAAACATCATAGGCTGCAGAATGCCCAGAGTACTCATAGTTGTTTCCATCTAATCCAACACGATTGACACCAATACAATAACTCATATTTTCAATAGCTCTTGCTTGTAACAATGTATCCCAAGCCGAAATTCTCACCTTTGGCCAATTGGCAACATAAAGCAATACGTCGTAATCTTCGGTGTTTCTTGCCCAAACAGGAAAGCGTAAGTCGTAACAAATCAATGGCTTAATTTTCCAACCTTTATAATCGACAATTAAAGTGTGTTTTCCCGCTTGATACACTTTGTGTTCTCCAGCTAAAGTGAAGCTGTGTTTTTTGTCGTAGTGAAGGATTTTTCCATCCGGAAACACAAACAATAACCTATTGTAAAACGAGTCGTTTTCTGTAATTACTAGGCTACCTGTAATAGCCGTACCTCTTTGTCTCGCTAATTGTTGCATCCAAGACACGGTTTCACCAGACATGGTTTCGGCAACCTGTTCGGCATTCATTGTAAAACCCGAAGTAAACATTTCAGGAAGAACAATAAGATCAACAGGTTCTTGTATTGCTGAAATTGTATCGGTGAAATTAATCCGGTTTTGTTCTGGGTTTTCCCAAACCAAAGGCGATTGTATAAGCGCTATTTTTAATTCGTTTTGCATGATCTAAAATATCTAAATTCTGTTTAGTATATCTGCTGCCTTTTTTAGTGTGTCATCCGTTTTTGCAAAACAAAAGCGTAGCACGTTGTCATCACGTTGATGATCATTAAATACAGACAACGGAATGGAGGCAAGGCCTTTTTCTATGGTAAGACGTTTTGCGAAATCGACATCGGTTTCCGAAGTGATCTCAGAAAAATCCAATACCTGAAAATACGTGCCTTTTGATGGTGTGAATTTAAATCTCGAATCTTTGATGAGGTTTAAAAAGGTATCTCTCTTAGCCTGATAAAAGTCCGGCAAATCTAGGTAATGTTTAGGTTCAGCTAAGTAATCGGCTAAGCCTTTTTGCGTAGGATGATGTACCGAAAACACATTAAACTGATGTACATTTCTAAAAGCTTCCATGAGTGCCGTTGGTGCGCAACAATAACCGACTTTCCAACCTGTATTGTGAAATGTTTTTCCAAAGGACGCTGTAATAAAACTCCGTTTTTTCAATTCTGAAAACAAACACACACTTTGATGTTGCTCTCCATCAAAAATAAGATGCTCATAGACTTCGTCACTTAATATGATGATATCTGTCCCATTAGTTAACTCTTGAAGTTTTAGCATATCGGCTTTACTCATTACTGTTCCGCTCGGATTGTGAGGTGTGTTAACGATGATGAGTTTGGTCTTGCTGTTGATACTTTGTTCGACCTGTGTCCAATCCATTTTATAGTCAGGTGCTTCGAGTGCTATAGCAATTGGTTTTCCTCCGTTAAGCATTATCGCTGGTTCATAGCAATCATATGCAGGTTTGAAAATAATAACTTCATCATTAGGTTTTACAAAGGTTGAAATGATGGTAAAAATGGCCTGTGTTGCACCTGCAGTAACAGTAATTTCGGTTTCAGGATGATAAGACGTGTTGTATAATAACTCAAATTTTTTGGCGATGGCTTGTCGTAAATCTAAACTTCCTGCCATTGGCGCATATTGATTGTAGCCAGAATTCATGGCTTTGGAAACTGCATCAATCAGTTTTTGATCACTTTTGAAATTTGGAAAACCTTGTGATAAATTAATCGCATTGTGCTCATTTGCCAATGCACTCATGACTGTAAAAATCGATGTTTCTACATTGGTAAGTTTTGGTGTGAGTTGCATAGTAAGTGTTGAATTATAAAGATACTATTTTTGAAGCCTTAAAATCAATTAAGCTAGATTTTACGTAATAACGATTACTCATACATTCTTGTTTTGATAAATATGAAATCGTGAATGCTTTGCATTTGCAGTGGCATTCTTTTTTTGGGAACGAGAAAAAGATATAACGGAAAGCGTGATTTGTTTTGACTTTTTTTAACAAAACAAGATTGCCCTAAAGAAAACCTTATTTCACCATGATATCATTTATAATTTTTAAATGATGATTGGTGTGAAGTACTAAAAATCGATAAACTCTTGTGGTATTAATATTACCAAACAAAGGATGTTTGAAATAAGCATTTTTATCTAAACTAGCTATTGTTTCAACATTAGTTTTAGCCAGTTCAACTTGTGATATAAGATCTTCTTTTAAAATGAATTCAGGTGGTTTCACATGTTTTGGAGCTTTTCCTTTTCCTCTAGGAAAGAAAGCAAGCTTAAAGAACAACTTTCCTAAAAAACTAAAATTATCTTTATAAATCTTAGGGTCTGATGATTGCAGAGTAGCGATTACTTTATTAATAACCTTAAGGCTATGATCTATATGCCAAGCGACATCGCTTTTAGATATTTTTGGATTAGAAACACTATGATTTTCTATATGTTCTTCTAGGGTTCTAAGTACAAGATTTAGCTTTTCTAAGCTCATGAAGTTAGTGTTTTCAAATGTGAAGGTAAGAACTTTTTCACGCAAAAAAGAAAACCCAAGCTTTCAATTGAAAGCTTGGGTTTATAATTATATTAAAATTTCTGCCTTCGCAGGAATTTGTTAGTATCTGTAATGCTCAGGTTTGTAAGGACCTTCAGTCTTTACACCAATATAAGACGCTTGGTCTTCTCTTAATTCAGTAAGCTCTACACCAATTTTCTCTAAGTGTAATTTTGCTACTTTTTCGTCTAATTCTTTTGGTAACATATACACATCGTTTCCGTAAGCTTCAATGTTATTCCACAATTCAATTTGTGCTAAAGTTTGGTTCGTAAATGAGTTACTCATTACAAAACTAGGGTGACCTGTTGCACAACCTAAGTTTACTAAACGACCTTCAGCTAAAATGATCACATCTTTACCGTCAATAGTATATTTATCAACCTGAGGTTTGATCGTATTTTTAGTATGACCATGGTTGTCATTTAACCAACCCATATCAATTTCGTTATCAAAGTGACCAATATTACACACAATGGCTTTGTCTTTTAAAGCTTCAAAGTGATGCGATTGAACGATGTCTTTATTTCCTGTCGTTGTAATCACGATATCAGAATTTCCAATAACAGTTTCTAATTTTTTAACTTCAAAACCATCCATTGCAGCTTGAAGCGCACAAATTGGATCAATTTCAGTAACGGTTACAATACTCCCTGCACCTTTAAAAGAGGCAGCAGTACCTTTACCAACATCACCATAACCACAAACCGTGACACGTTTTCCAGCAAGCATTAGGTCTGTTGCACGACGAATCGCATCTACAGCACTTTCTTTACAACCGTATTTGTTATCAAATTTTGACTTTGTAACCGAATCATTAACATTGATTGCAGGCATTGGTAAAGTTCCGTTTTTCACACGCTCGTATAAACGGTGAACACCTGTTGTTGTTTCTTCAGATAAACCATTAATACCTTCGGCTAATTCAGGATATTTATCTAAAACCATATTCGTTAAATCACCACCATCATCTAAAATCATGTTTAATGGCTTTTTATCTTCACCAAAAAACAAGGTTTGCTCGATACACCAATCAAATTCTTCTTCGGTCATGTCTTTCCATGCGTAAACGGCAGTTCCAGCAGCAGCAATTGCAGCAGCAGCTTGATCTTGTGTAGAGAATATATTACAAGAACTCCAAGTCACTTCAGCACCTAAAGCTTGTAAGGTTTCAATTAAAACCGCAGTTTGAATGGTCATGTGAAGACATCCAGCAATACGAGAACCTTTTAAAGGTTGTGTGTCTTTGTATTCTTCACGAAGACTCATTAATCCTGGCATTTCAGCTTCGGCTAATTCGATTTCTTTTCTTCCCCAAGCAGCAAGAGACATGTCTTTTACTTTATTAGGCACGTAAGTCGATGTTTTTGTATTCATAATTATATCTTTCTATCTATATTTGCGATTAGCGAATGCAAAGATAACTATTAAGTTTCAGATAATTAAATGCCACTTTATAAAATTATTCAACCAAATTCACAAACTACAGTTAAAGTTTGGAAGATTACCGAATCTTATGATGATTTAATGAGTCCATTAGATTTAAAACCTAATAGTTTAAAGCGCGTTTTAGGAATGAAAAGCGAGCTACATCAACGCGGATTTCTTAGTGTTCGCCATTTACTAAGAGATTTTGGATATACAGATCAGGATTTATACTATGATGACAACGGGAAACCACATTTAAAGGACGGCAAATATATATCGATTACACATTCGTTTACGTTTTCAGGAGTGATTGTTAGTGATTCTGAAGTTGGTATTGATATTGAAAAGCAACGACAAAAGATAACGATTATCGCTAATAAATTTGTGGATTATGAGTTTCAATACTTGTCTGAAGACGATGACGACTACATCAAAAAGCTCACAGTAATTTGGGGAATTAAAGAATCGCTCTACAAACTATTTGCAACACCTGGGATGTTGTTTAGAGAGCATTTTTTGGTCATCCCATTTATGTTGGACCATGGTGAAACGGTTGCTTGGATTGATTATGAGGATAAAAAATACAGATACAATACACACTTCCTAGAATTTGAAGGTTTTACTTGTGCTTTTGTTACGACTTAAATGAAAGCGATATATAATAACATATTAGGCTCAATATCCGAAGGTAAAAAACTGTTGGCTGTTTTAATAGATCCAGATAAAATGAAGCCTGAAGACTTATCTGGTTTTATGCAAAAATTAAATCAATCTGTGGCGACTCATGTTTTTGTTGGCGGAAGCGCTGTTAATGAACATGCTACAGAGATTTTAGTGGCTGAAATTAAAAGGTATACCCATTTACCAATCGTGTTATTCCCAGGAGATGTGACACAAATCACAAATCATGCAGATGCAGTATTGTTTCTGTCATTGATTTCTGGTGATAATCCTGAGTATTTAATCGGAAAGCATATTAAAGCCGTTTCAAAACTCAAGTATTTTGACTTAGAAGTGATCCCTACAGGTTATGTTTTGATTGAAAATGGAAAGCAAACTTCAGTAGAAAAAGTAACAAAAACGAAACCTTTATCGAGACATAATACTCAGCATATAGTTGATACGGCAAAAGCGGGAGAGCTCCTAGGAATGCAATTGATATATCTCGAGGCTGGCAGTGGTGCGATACATCCTGTGCCAACAGAAATCATTAGTTTTGTAAAGCAAGAGTTAGAAATTCCTTTAATTGTTGGAGGAGGTATTAGAAGTAAGCTACAATTGGAAAACGCCTATAATTCTGGAGCAGATCTTGTTGTTATTGGTACAGCCTTTGAAGACGACGAGAATTTTTTTGATGAATTAAAAAAAGACACACTTGAATGATATTTTAGACTTTTTTTTAGAGCCTTATCGTACAGCTTCTACTTTAAATATTATTTTAGAGTTCATTGCTGCTTCATTTGGAGTTGCTAGTGTTTTTTTTGCTAAGCAAGAAAATATTCTTGTCTATCCAACAGGAATTATCAGCACAGCAATCTATGTGTATTTATTATCACAATGGAATTTATATGGAGACTTAATCATTAACATCTATTACACTTTAATGAGCGTTTTTGGCTGGTATATGTGGAGTAAAGTGATTGATGATAAAAAAAATCATATTCCAATTTCTAGAACAAATACAAAAGATAAACTAAAAGCAATAGGTATATTCTTATTCACTTCCATTTTTGTAATTGTTATATATCGCTATTATAATGTGATGCCAAACACATTAAACTTTACCGAAAGCATACAATATGCTTTCAAAAATTTAGCTTCTGGTAATTTAGAAAAGTTTAGATTAGCAATACCATTTATTGATACTTTTACAACAGGCATATTTTTTGCTGCCATGTGGTTGATGGCTCTTAAGAAAATAGAAAACTGGACATTATGGATAATAGGTAATATAGCATCTATACCTCTATATTTTGTGAAAGGATATGGTTTTACCGGAATTCAATATTTTGTTTTTTTAATTCTAGCAATTCTAGCATATAAACAATGGAAAAAAAGCTTAAACAGCAACCTAGCAACTGTATAAAAGTTGTTTTATATGGTCCGGAGTCTACTGGAAAATCATCTTTAGCTAAAGAACTGGCTAATTGGTATGATACGGTTTATGTTGAGGAGTTTTCACGTGGTTATGCTGAAACTAAAGCACATGACAATCTACAGTTAACTAAAAAAGATGTTTTACCTATTGCTGTCGGGCAGATGGCCTCAGAAAATAGACAGATAGAAATCGCTAAAAAACTATTGATTTGTGATACAGATTTGTTAGAGACTAAAGTGTATTCTGAATTTTATTACAACGGATTTTGTCCAGAACCAGTAAAAAAATATGCGCATGAAAATACTTACGATTTGTATTTTTTAACTTATATTGACACAGTATGGGAAGCCGATGGTATTCGTGATCAACCCAATAACAGGTTGCAATTATTTAATCATTTTGAACGCGCATTAATCGATGCTAAAAAGCCTTATATCGTTGTAAAAGGAGGTTTTGAAAACCGATTTGACACTTGTAGAACACATATTGATAAACTTTTAAAAAGAACGTATTGAATTTCTCTAAAAAAGACATACAACAAATAGAGCGTAAAGGGTTAACTGTGAAAAAAGTAGAACAGCAAATTCAACTTTTTGAAAATGGATTGCCTTTTTCTAACCTAGTTTCAGCAGCGACAATTGATAATGGAGTTTTAAGGTTATCAAATGATAAAAGCGAACATTATATTTCGAATTTTGAAAAGAATAAGAATAAAATTTCAATTTTAAAGTTCATACCAGCTTCTGGTGCTGCAACGCGAATGTTTAAGTTTTTATTTGCGTTTTTGGAGGGGTATGATATTAAAAAAGAGAGCATTAACTCTTATATTAATAACCAGGATAATAAAGATTTATCGATCTTTTTTATCGGTCTTGAAAAGTTTCCGTTTTATCACATTGTATTGGAAAAACTTGAGGAAGACAACCCAAGCTTCAGCATGTTATCTATTAATGAACAACATTTGAAATTTGTCGAAATGATGTTAGATTCTGACCATCTAAATTATGGAAATTACCCTAAAGGTTTATTCCCATTTCACGAATATAAAAATCAAGTCATATCAACGGCATTTGAAGAACACTTGTTCGAGGCGGCATTATATGCTTCCGAAGGTGAAACTACAAAGTTGCACTTTACCATTTCAGAAAAACATAATCATAATTTTGATGAAGAATTTACTCGTATAGAGGAAAAAGTAGAAGATAAAACAGGTTCAAAATTTGACATATCATTCTCATATCAAAAGGAATCTACAGATACCATTGCTGTTACCTCTAAGAACAAACCATTTAGAGATGATGATGGATCCTTGTATTTTAGACCATCTGGACATGGAGCTTTGATAGAAAACCTCAATGATTTGGAAGCAGACGTTATTCTTATTAAGAATATTGATAATGTCGTTACTTATAAATACAAAGAAGAAGTTGCGAAGTACAAAAAAATATTGGCAGGTATTTTATTGGAAGTTCAAGAACAAGCATTTAAATATCTTGATTTACTTGAAGCCGGACATCTTTCCGAAGAACAACTTATTGAAATTGCCGAATTTCTAGTTAACAGGGTGAACGTAAAAATTAGTTCTGAGTTTGAAAAATACTCTCTTAAATATCAAGTTGAATATCTAACAGAGAAATTAAATCGTCCTATTCGTGTTTGCGGAATGGTAAAAAATGAAGGTGAACCTGGAGGTGGGCCATTTTGGGTTAAAGACGAAAGCGGAAATATCTCACTTCAAATTGTAGAGTCTGCACAAATCAACAGAAAGAGTAAACATCAGAAGGAAATTTTAAAGAATGCGACACATTTTAATCCGGTAGATTTGGTTTGTGGGATTAAAAATTATAAAGGTCAAAAGTTTGACCTCAAGAAATTTGTAGATGCAAAAACAGCCTTTATTACCATGAAAACCAAAACAGGAAAAGATCTTAAAGCACTTGAGCTTCCTGGACTATGGAATGGTAGTATGGCTAATTGGAATACTATTTTTGTTGAAGTACCATTGATTACGTTTAGTCCTGTGAAAACGGTTAATGATTTACTTAAAGGGCCTCATCAAATCAAATAAGATGTTTGATGAACACGCCATACTACATGAGTTAGGCTTCAAGGCAATTAGAAGTTCTGGAGCTGGAGGACAACATGTCAATAAGACATCTTCTAAGGTGGAACTAACTTTTGATTTGGAAAATTCACAAGTGCTTTTAGAAGAGCAAAAAGCAGTACTTCGAACGAATCTTTTAACGAGGCTCACAAAAGCGAATGTGCTCATTATGCAATGCGGTGAAAGTAGGAGTCAGCATAAAAATAAATCCATTATTATACATCGTTTTTTAGAGTTACTCAAGGCTAATCTAGTTGAAGACAAAGAACGTATTCCTACGAAAATTCCAAGAGCAGTTGTGAGGAAACGACTCACCAATAAACGCAAAAATTCCGTAAAAAAAACAAATCGAAAACCCCCTGAAGTCGATTGAATAAAAAAATCTAGTAATTCTTGATGTACAAACGGTAAATCTATTTTATCTTTGCAACGTTCTCAAAAAAGGGGTGCCTATTATCGGCTGAGATCATACCCATTGAACCTGAGCAGGTAATGCTGCTAAGGAAAGCGAACGTTAATAAAATGTCCTGTGGAGATTTTTAGTGAGTGCAGAAAAATGCTTATAGCATTTTTCTAATCAAATTAGTATTAACGTTTATAGTTACTCATTATTAACCAAGAATAATGACCTCTTTTTATTCGATTATAAATATATAGTCGTATGAAAATTTTATTCAATTATTTGTCCTTTCAGCGAAGGCAGAAATCTCATGCTAGTCTGCTTTTTGCCTTTTTATTAGGGTTTACTTTTTTAAGTTTTTCACAAGAAAAACAACAAGATTCTACCAAAATAGAAAAGCTAGACGAAGTCTTAGTGAACGCCGTAAGAGTTAATGCTACATCTCCCATTACACATAGTAATGTGACCAAAAAGGAATTGACAAAACGTAATTTGGGACAGGATATTCCTGTCTTGTTAAACTTCTTGCCTTCAGTAGTTACAACGACTGATGCAGGAGGAGGAGTAGGTTATACCGGAATTCGGGTTCGTGGTATTAATGCGCAATCTACCAATGTAACCATTAATGGAATTCCGTATAATGATGCGGAATCTTTAGGAACCTTTTGGGTAAACTTAGGAGATTTTGCATCCTCTGTTGAGAGTTTGCAACTGCAACGTGGTGTTGGAACATCAACCAATGGTTCTGGCGCTTTTGGAGCAAGTATCAATGTGTTAACAGACGCTATTTCTACTAATTCTAATGGAGAAATCTCTAATTCCTTCGGAAGTTTTAATACAAGAAAGCATACGGTGAAATTCAGTACAGGTTTATTAAATGACCATATAGAAATTGCTGGTCGTTTATCAAACATTTCTTCAGATGGATACATTGACAGAGCAGCAACAGATTTAAAATCATACTTCTTACAAGGGTCATATATTGATGATAATACCTTAATTAAAGCGATCACGTTTGGCGGAAAAGAAGTGACGTATCAAGCTTGGAATGGTATTGATGCAGAAACCTTGGAGAATGATCGAACGTTTAATCCGTCAGGGATTTACACGGATGCAGATGGCAACACACAATTTTATGATAACGAAGTTGATAATTACAATCAAGATCATTATCAATTACATTGGAATCAACGTTACAACAATCGATGGTCCACAAATATGGGTTTAAATTATACCTACGGAAGAGGATATTTTGAACAATACAAAGAAGATGAAGATTTCGCAGATTACGATTTAACACCTTTAGACATTGGAGGTGAAACGGTTAATACTACCAATTTAATTAGACGTCGTTGGTTAGACAATGACTTTTATGTACTGAATGCTAGTGCAAACTATAAAAACAATGAAGTGAATTTAACCTTCGGAAGTTCGTATAGTTTCTATGATGGAGATCATTTCGGAGAAATCATTTGGGCAGAATTTGCAAGCGATAGCGAAATTAGAGATCGTTATTATGAAGGTAACGGACAAAAATCAGATTTGAGTTTTTTCACTAAGGCGACCTATCGCGTTACTGATAAAGTGAGTTTGTATGGCGATTTACAATTGCGTTTGGTAGGTTATGAAACCTCTGGTTTGACCTCAGATAGAATTCCGTTTAATGTAGATGAAAATTACAGTTTCTTTAATCCTAAAGCAGGAATCACTTTTAAAGTAAATGGAAATAATAGCTTATATTTTTCATATGCTAGAGCAAATAGGGAACCAAACAGAAGTGATTTTGAGAATAATGCTAATGTAAAACCAGAGCAACTAAATGATTTTGAATTAGGATGGAGACATGACACTCAAAAATTCAGGTTGAATATCAATGGCTATTACATGCTCTATAATGAACAGTTGGTATTGACGGGTCAAATTGATAATACTGGAGACCCTGTTCGAACAAATAATGGAGACAGTTTTCGTTTAGGTCTTGAAGTAGATGCAGCCGTAGCCATTACAGATAAATTTTCTGTGCAACCCAACTTCACCATAAGCTCTAATAAAAATAAGCAAACCTTTGCATCTGTTAATGGTGAATTGTTAGATTTAGGAAAAACGGATATTTCATTTTCTCCAGAATTTATTGCAGCTAATGCTTTAGTATTTCAACCCAAAGAAGGATTTCAACTATCACTTTTAAGTAAGTATGTTGGTGAACAATTTATGGGAAATACTGAAAACTCAGACTCAAAGCTGGAAAGCTACTTTATAAACGATTTTAGTATCACTTACGAGTGGAAGCCTAAAACGATTTTTAAATCTATTGTGTTTTCAGGATTAGTAAATAATATTTTCAATGAAAAATATGTGTCTAACGGCTATTTTGGATCATTCGATTTTGATGATTCAACAAGTCCAACAGGAACGACTACAGGCTACTTTTCAGGGTTTTATCCGCAAGCAACTACTAACTTTTTGGCAGGTGTTACTTTGAAGTTCTAATAGTCTTACGAAAACAGGAATCTCAAAATAAAAACTCCCAATCAATTGATATGGGAGTTTTTTATGATCTATACTTTTGAAGCAATTCTAATTGCTAATCACAATATTAGAACCACTAACTGTGACACGATATTCTTTAAGTCCGCATGGTAATGGATCTCCAATAGCTTGTCCAGTAAATAAGCTGTATTCATTTTGGTCTGTGCAACCACAAATGGCGTTAGCACCATCAATTTGCAATAGAGAACAAGCACTAGGCACGTGATTTGGATCTGCTGCATCCCAAGCTCTGTAATTGCTATTACCAACATTGGTCACAATAATTCCTACATTACCTCCTTGGTTAGACACATAAACTGAATTGCTAGTAAACATCAATTGACTAAACTCTGGTAAGTTTAAATTAAGAGTTGCATTGACACCAACATTGAGTAAAAAATTGCAATTATTTATATTATCATCATCTCCACAATTGGTTAAGAATACGAGTGATAAAACGATTAAGATTTTCTTCATGAATTAAATTTTTCAGATCACTGAGTTTTTTTGTTAAAAACTCATTTATGGGTTGCAATTTACAATATTTTAAAAGGTTGAATTAAATATTTTGTATCTTTGTATTTGAAATCTCGTGATAGCGGGATTTTTTTATTCCGACTACTTGTACAGAGCGAAGTCGAAGTATATTTTCGGAATCTTTTTATTAATAAACGAATGAATTATGAGTAAAGTATCTTATTATACTCCTGAAGGATTAAAAAAGTTAAGGGACGAACTTAAACGGTTGAAAGATATAGAGCGTCCAAGAGCATCTCATGCAATTGGTGAAGCCAGAGACAAAGGTGATTTGAGTGAGAATGCAGAGTACGATGCAGCCAAAGAAGCACAAGGAATGTTGGAGATGAAAATTGCTAAACTAGAGGACACTTTAGCTGGAGCACGAGTAATTGACGAGTCGCAAATGGACACTTCTAAGGCACTAGTATTGTCTAAAGTGAAAATAAAAAACCAAACTAATGGCATGGAAATGACATATACTTTGGTTGCAGACGGAGAAACCGATTTAGCTTCAGGTAAAATTTCTGTGAATTCACCTATAGGAAAAGGGCTTTTAGGAAAATCTGTTGGAGAAGTTGCAGAAGTACAAGTGCCAAATGGAGTGATGAAGTTTGATGTCTTGGAAATTTCCAGATAACAACACCTATTAACTTGTTAATATATAAATATAGAAAAGATTCCTTCAAAAGAGGAATCTTTTTATATTTACATAGACTCTAAAAATTAAAGCCATGGCATCCCTATTCACAAAAATAATTAATGGCGAAATCCCGTGTTATAAAATAGCAGAAACTGAAGATTATTTGGCTTTCTTAGATATTAATCCAAATGCTAAAGGACATACGCTTTGCATTCCGAAGAAAGAGGTTGACAAGATCTTTGATTTAGATGAAAAGGCTTATCATGGGCTTATGGAATTTTCGCGACAGGTTGCTATAGCCTTAGAGAAAGCAGTCCCTTGCAAACGTGTAGGAATGACTGTTATTGGATTAGAAGTACCACATGCTCATGTGCATTTGATTCCGTTAACTTCCATGGAAGATGCACGGTTTATAAATAAAACACAGCTAGAAAAAGAAGAATTTGAAACGATTGCCAATAGGATTGCTTCGTTTTTGTAGCAATACCATTTGGTAAATGATATTAAAACTTCAAAAGTCCTGTAACGAAAAGCAGCACCACAATTAACAAAACCGCATCGGCAATAATTACAACCCAAGCTAGTTGCTTTAATTTCAAAGATTTTGGCTTTGGAACTACAGCGCGTTTTTGATAGGCAACAACTTGTTCAATATCATTGGTCCATCGTACTGGAAAAATAGTGGTATTGCATGTATTGCATTGCATTTTATGAATGGTTTCTTGAGTTATAGATTTATAGAATGCATTTTCAATAAATTGCTGTTTAAATGTGAGCTCTAATCCTTCGTTAGAATAACACTCCGGACAATTATTATTAAGTTGGACTTCCTTTAATGTAAAGTAGTGTTTCATAGCTTTAAATTATGCCAGCAATTTTAGTGAAATTTGCATGGTTGTGCCTTTTCCAATTTCTGAATGGAGTACTTTAATTTTTCCGTTGTGATAATCTTCGATAATACGTTTTGCTAATGATAATCCCAATCCCCAACCACGCTTTTTTGTCGTGTAACCAGGTTGAAACACAGAACTAAAGTTTTGTTTTGAAATTCCTTTTCCAGAATCTTCTACAGTTATTTTTACATATTTATCATCATTGGTAATGGCGAGTTTTAAACTGCCTTTGCCTTTCATAGCATCGATAGCATTTTTAACCAAATTCTCAATTGTCCAGCTATATAATTGATGATTAAGGTCAACATAAAGTGTTTCTTCTGGAGTTGTGATTTCGAAGGCAATTAATTTTGAAGATCGCGCTTTGAGATATTGAAACGAATCTAAAGTTTCTTTAACAACATCTGTTTTTTTCAATGTTGGCATAGAACCTATTTTACTAAATCGATCGGTTATGGTTTGCAATCTGGAAATGTCTTTTTCTATTTCAACTATGTATTCTGGATTCACATTTTCGCTTCTTAAAATTTCGGCCCAACCGATTAAAGAAGACAACGGAGTTCCTATTTGATGAGCTGTTTCTTTTGCCATACCTGTCCAAAGTTTATTCTGATCGGCTGTTTTGGAGCTTTTATAGAAGAAATAGACTACTGCCGCAAATAGAATTATAATGAGTAGTAATGCTAATGGATAATATTTTAGTTTATTTAACAATGGGGAATTTCCGTAGTAAAGCGTTTGATTATTGGTTTCAATTTTAATTGGGATATTTTCTTTGCCATACCTTGAAATAAGCGTTTTGAGGTTTTCATTGACATACATTGATTCTTTGATGTTATGTATAGAATCAATCTCTGTTTTGTTAATAATATTCCTGAAACTCCCAACCGTTGAATCCGAATTCATAAGAATCATAGGCGTCGTATTATTATTGCCAAGTATTTCAAAAGCGAGGTCTAAATCGGCGAAGATATCATCACTTTTATTGCTATCAGATTCCTCGAGAGCCTTAAACATATCCCTTTGAGCTAAAGACCAAATTTCCATTTTGCTGCGTTCTTCAGCCTTAAAATTTTGAAAAAACACATAGGTATTCCAGAGAATAAGAGAGATAATAATGAATGAAGCCACGATAATAATCCATCGTGTCATATTACGATTTATGGTAAGTGCCATTAAGTTAAATTTTGATTTTTAAATATAAACGATTTATGTTAATAATATTGTCTTGTGATAGGGTGAATTCATTTTTATAACATATTCAATATGGTTACATTTGCATTTCAATATCTTGAAACGGTTGCGTTTAAGATGAAAACAGCAAGAAAATGGCATCTTTTACTCCAAAAGACTTATCTACAGGACGATTACATGGTTACTTATTAAGTGCTGTGGCTCCTAGACCTATAGCTTTTGCGAGTACGATGGATGAAGACGGAAACCCTAATTTATCGCCATTTAGCTTTTTTAATGTGTTTAGCGCCAATCCGCCAATTATGATATTTTCTCCAGCACGTCGTGTTAGAGATAATACCACAAAGCATACGTTGCAAAATGTTGAGGCGACAAAAGAAGTTGTAATAAATGTAGTCAACTATGATATCGTACAGCAAATGTCACTGAGCAGTACCGAATATGCCAAAGGCGTCAACGAGTTTGAAAAAGCTGGATTGACCATGTTGGAGTCTGATATTGTAAAACCATTTCGAGTTGCTGAATCTCCTGTTCAATTCGAATGTAAAGTCAATGAGATTGTACATTTAGGAACCGAAGGAGGCGCAGGAAATTTAATCATTTGCGAAGTTGTGAAACTTCATATTTCAGATGATGTTCTCGATGATAAGGAGGTTATTGTTCAAGAAAAATTAGACCTCGTAGCAAGAGCTGGCGGAAGCTACTATAATAGAGCAAAGAAGGGCTTTTTTGAAATACCAAAACCTTTATCAACTATTGGAATTGGAGTTGATGCTATGCCTTCACAAGTTAAGAACAGTATGATTTTAACGGGAAACGATTTAGGAATGCTTGGGAATGTAGAAGCGCTGCCAAATCAAAATAATATTGACGAATTTATCAACAATGTGAGTGAGCGTTATCCTAACATAAAAGAAATGTCTCATCGTGAAAAACATAAAATTGCCAGAAACTATTTGAGTTATGGTGATGTAGATAGTGCATGGAAACTGTTGCTATCATAATAATAAAAAACAATCTAAATTTAATATAAGTAATACAAAAATGGAAGTACAAGGAAAAGTCAAAATGATTGGAGAAACTCAAACGTTTGGAAGTAATGGGTTTAGAAAGAGAGAATTGGTAGTAACTACAGAAGAACAATATCCACAACATATTTTGGTTGAATTTGTTCAAGACAAAACCGATTTATTAAATAGTTTTCAAGTTGGACAAGCTGTAAAAGTAAATATCAACTTAAGAGGTAGAGAATGGGTTAATCCACAAGGAGAAACTAAATATTTCAACTCTGTTCAAGGATGGAGAATCGAAGCAGCTCAGGCTGAAGGTGACAATGTGCCTCCTGTAGCACCAACAGAAGCTTTTGAACCAGCAACAAATTTAAACGAAGAAGATCACGACGATTTACCGTTTTAATCTGAATTTCTGATTTACGGACACTGAGCTATGTCGAAGTGTAGTCGTAGTGAAAATATTAAAGAGCCTCAATTATATTGAGGCTCTTTAAATTAAAAAAGCCCCAAATTTCTTCGGGACTTAGTATTGTGGTTTTAGGTTTGACCTTTACAAACAAACTCAAAAAAAAGCAATGATGAACAAAATTTAATTCATAGAGGTCATATCAAATATGAAGAAAAATCTCAAGTATTCAAAGTTAATACTTAGATTTAACACACTATTGATGAATTATCACGATGTAGTTTTTATATGCATTTTCTAAATCATAACATAGAATTTCCCGATGTATCGTTGGCCTCAAAAGAAGGGATTGTTGCCATTGGAGGAGACTTATCGCCTAAGCGATTGTTGCTTGCCTATACAAGCGGAATCTTCCCATGGTTTGATGACGAAGAACCTATTATCTGGTGGTCGCCAGACCCTCGGTTTGTCTTATTTCCTAAGAAACTAAAAGTTTCCAAAAGCATGAAACAAGTCCTTAGGAATACTGATTTTGTAGTGACTATAAATCAGGATTTTGAAGCGGTTATGGATCAGTGTTCAAAAGTAAGACGTGATGGTCAGCAAGGAACATGGATTACACAGAATATGAAGGAATCCTATATGGATTTGCACAAATTAGGCCATGCAAAATCTATTGAAGTCTGGTTAGACAATCAGCTTATTGGAGGTTTATATGGTGTTGACTTAAATAATGGCGTGTTTTGTGGAGAAAGTATGTTTAGTCTTATTAGTAATGCCAGTAAAGTTGGGTTTATCACATTTATTCAGAATTCGAATTATAAACTCATAGACTGCCAAGTTTATACCAACCACCTAGAGAGTTTAGGAGCAGAAGACATTCCTAGAGATGAGTTTTTAAAGTATTTAGGTAAGCGTTAAACTTCGTCATATCTAAAACAACTAACTTCATGATCATTAATCATTCCTGTAGCTTGCATATGTGCATAGACTACAGTGGAACCCACAAATTTGAATCCGCGTTTTTTCAAATCCTTACTAACAGCATCACTTAAAGGTGTGTTTGCTGGTGCATTTTTGGAATCTTTAAATTTGTTTTTGATAGGTTTTCCATCAATAAATTCCCAGATATATTTTGAGAACGACCCAAACTCGTCCTGTACTTTCATAAAGGCTTGTGCATTAGTAATGGTAGCGTTGACCTTTAATTTGTTTCTAATAATACCTTCATTTTGAAGTAGGCTATCTACTTTTCTTTGATCGTATGTTGCGATTTTTTTATAATCAAAATGGTCAAGTGCTTTTCTAAAGTTTTCACGCTTTTTTAAAACTGTAATCCAACTCAAACCTGCTTGAAAGGTTTCTAATATTAGAAATTCAAATAAGGTATCGTCGTCCTTTACAGGAACACCCCATTCTTCATCATGATACGCTTTGTATAAGTCATTACCTGAGCACCAACCACATCTGTGTTTTTCCATAATAATTCGATTGAAGTTTAAAAATAGTAAGTTTTTGCCCAATACTTCGTCTTAGAGTTAGACAAATCAATTTGAGTAATGATTTTATGATTTAAATCATTTTCCACATTAGGAGTTTAGCTTAAATTACAAACCAAAATAATAAGATGATTACATTAGAACATATATCAGTACAAGACATTATAGATGAAAGTTTACAAAAAGCAATTTCATATCAGGAGTATCGCGATTTAGTGAAACAATTAGTTTCAGAAGAATCTACATCTGGAAATGAAAAAACCGAAGCTTTGATTAATTATACCATGCTTAACGATAGGCGAATGAAGCGTTGGGATAAAACGGTTAAAATTTCCGAGGAGGTAATAGAAAAAGTATCTCATTTCAACGGAAATGTAACTTGGTTGGTCATTACCGAAAGTTGGTGTGGTGATGCGGCTCATGTGATCCCTGTACTAAATAAACTTGCTGAATTTTCAGAAAACATAGAACTAAAACTCGTTTTTAGAGATGAAAATGAAACTTTAATGGATCAGTTTTTAACCAATGGAGGAAGAGCTATTGCAAAATTAATCATGATTGATAATACTACAAATGAGGTGGTGAATACCTTTGGTCCAAGACCAAGCGAAGCGACTAAATTAGTAAATGATTATAAAGCTGAACATGGTAAGCTAACTCCAGAATTTAAAGAAGATTTACAAGTTTGGTATAATAAGAATAAAGGTCAGAATATCATTGAAAATGTAATGACACTTCTAGGGTTGTAGTTATTTTCCTTGAAAATAGTACGTAATAGATCCAATCTGACTTTTACGTTCTGCCGAAGAAAACACAGCGTTTTTTGCATATTCTAGTGCAGTTTCAATTAAACATTGATTGTTGCTAGACGATGACGAATTGATATAAGTGTCTGTCACTTGACCTTGATGGTTTACAGTAATATTCACCACAATCTTGCCAGCTGTTTCACATAAATATACTGGTGGTGGCAGTTTTACTTTTGACCTATTTGATAGTGAAAAAGACACGCTACTTGCTGAATTACCCTTGCTATTTTTAGTATTCTTTTTTGGAGAATGCATGGCCAATACGTCATTGGCCTTACTAAATGTATTGCGTTCTTTTTCTTTTAAGGCATAATCTTTAGCTATGGTGCTCGATGAGTTAGACGTCATCACATCCTCTGGATTTTCCGAAGTGTCTTTAGATAGTTCTTCGGGTTCTTTGGATACCTCATCGTCATGCTGAGTGCTCATTGATTTAAAATTACGCATCATCTCCTTAAACTCTTCATCTTCATTAAAGGCTTGATTGGTTTTTGGATTTGCGTTTTCAAGCGCTTCAAGTGCTTTTAAGAGTTCTAGTTTTTTAAGTTCCTCTATGGTTTGAGGTTCAAGTTCATAATAACTTTCAGTAATAAATCCTGCCTTTTTCTTAATACTGAAACTGAACAAAGCAAGAACTATCGTTCCTGTAAGTAAGGACGTAATGAGAAGTGCTTTATTTTTTTCTATAAAGTTCAATTAGGCGTATTTTAATTTAAGTTGGTGTCTTATATACGTTAAATTAACGAAAAAAGATTAGAATATCATAAACTCTAGAAAAATCGCAAAGCTTGAGAGCTTTTCATTTTGCCTAAATCCGAAGCGTTTTCTATTAAAATCAAATCCAATTAACAATGAGTTTTTAAAGTCATCGTCATAAGCCCGATATCCTATTCCTACTTTATAAGTAGTGCCATTTTCAAAAGTTTTTCCCAAGTCGACAAGTTTTCCGTAACCACCACGAATAAAAACTTGATCATCAAAATCAAAGATATTATAGGTGAAATCTAAAAATACGGGTAGAAAGTTTAAGTCCTGATCAATGTAGCGATCGTATTCAACGTTGAGTCCAATACTCGATCTCGAATCAAATTGGTAACCAAGCGTATTGCTAATGAAGATTCCGTTGATATTAATGAAGGTCTCGCCATCATCATTGGCAATGGTATAATCTTCATTAGTCGTTAAGGTTGCAGATAAAGATGCTTTGTAAAATAAGCCGCTAGTTTTTTCCTCGTCTTGTGCGTTTACTAGTGTAAAAAACAATAATAGGAGTAATGTTGAGAATTGCTTCATGATTAATTTTAGTTAGAAGCAATAGTGTTATCAATAATTATTCCGAAGACAAGGATGCAATAAAATCTTCAGGGGAAACCGCATTTGCAACATTAAAGTCACCAATTTTTGTGCGTCGTAAGACCGAAAGATGTGCTCCAGAGCTTAATGCTTTTCCAAAATCGTGAGCTAACGAACGAATATAAGTTCCTTTACTACAAACGACTTTAAACGAGATATTTTGGCCATCTATTTTGGTGATTTCAAATTCTGAAATACGAACTGTTCGTGAATTAATCTCAACACTTTCTCCTGCGCGAGCGTATTCGTATAAACGTTTTCCATCTTTTTTTAATGCTGAAAATACAGGCGGAAATTGTTCAATATCACCAATAAATTGTTTTGTAGCCTCATGAATTAATGCTTCGGAAATATGTTCGGTTGGAAATGTTTGATCTATTTCAGTCTCTAAGTCATATGATGGTGTTGTACTACCTAATACAAAAGTGCCAGTGTATTCTTTATCCTGACCTTGATATGTGTGGATTTGTTTGGTCATTTTTCCAGTACAAATAATGAGTAATCCTGTTGCCAAGGGATCGAGTGTTCCTGCATGACCAACTTTTATTTTCTTAATGTTGAATGCTTGCCTGATTTCCCAACGCAATTTATTTACCGCCTGAAAAGAGGTCCATGTCAACGGTTTGTCGATGAGTAAAACTTGACCAGATTGAAAGTCTTCGGTAGTCATATTTTAGTTATTAAGTAAAGCAAATATAATAGCAACGATGCCAACAACAACACAATAAATAGCGAAGTATGAGAGCTTACTTTTCTTTACTAAGGCTATCATCCAAGTGCAAGCGAATAACCCAGCAATAAATGCTGCTACAAACCCAGCGCCTAAACTAGTGAAGTTTGAACTTTCGTAAGTGATGTTTCCACTCAGCACATCTTTAGCAATTTTTCCGAGGATTAGTGGAACAACCATTAAAAATGAAAATCGAGCGGCTTTGGTTTTATCATTTCCTAATAATACAGATGTTGAAATTGTTGCTCCAGATCTAGAAATTCCTGGTAGCATGGCTACGGCTTGAGAAATACCAATCACGAATGCATTTGAGAAACTCACTTTTTTACTTGTATTTTTGGCTCTATCTGCTAAAAAGAGTAGTGCGGCAGTTACTAAAAGCATGCATCCAACCAGCAATATATTTCCGCCAAATAATTTCTCGAGTTGCTCCTCAAAAAAGAGTCCAACAATTGCTGCAGGAATCATTGATAATGCAATTTTTGAAACGAATTGAAGGTCTTCATTCCATTCAAATTTCAAAACACCTTTAATAAGACTTAAGATGTCTTTTCTGAATACGACGATGGTGCTTAGAGCTGTTGCAAAGTGCAGTACGACTGTAAATATTAGACTTTCTTTTGGCACCGAATCATCACCAAGAATGACTTTGCCTAGTTCGAGATGGCCACTAGAAGAGACTGGTAAAAACTCGGTAAGTCCTTGAATAATTCCTAATACAATTGAATCGATAATATCCATGGGGCAAAAATATCAAAATAGGCTTACCAATTGATGAAAGATTAAGAATTTGTTTGAGATGATTTTGTGTTTATGATTTTGTGTTTATGATTTTGATCCTTTATTCGGATTTAACAAAATGGCATACACTTGAAAGCCAAAACCAATCAGAACCAGAGTTGGTGCTAAACGGATACGTCTCCAACTAAATATGCTTTCATCAAATACATTTGGGTCGTCGCTTCCGCCGCCAGACATTAAAATAAAACCTACAACGATACAAGCTAAGCCTATGAGCATAAACTTATAGTTTTTCTTTCCGAAGATAAATTCGTCTTTAGATGTGTCTTTACGTTTCTGTTCTCCCATGATTTTAGTAAGGTGTAAATATAAAAGAAATTTTAGTGCAAATTCTTAATTAAATATTAATAGTATAATTGATCCGTTTTCAAGTTCAAGAAGCGCTGTGTAGCAATAAATGTACTTATCCATGTGATGAGAACTCCAAGGAGAAAAATACCAAGAAATAAAGAACCAATCAATATGGGTTTTTGTAGTAACTCAAGTTCTGGGAACGTTCGATTGAGGTAATATAAAACAATGCCCATTCCTATCAAAGCAACAACAGCTCCGATAATTCCTAATTGGATACTCTTTAGCACGAATGGTTTTCTAATAAAACGTTTTGTCGCTCCAACCATCTGCATGGTTTTGATGATAAAACGCTTAGAATATACCGCCAACCGAATAGAACTATTGATAAGTAACACTGCAATGAGTGTGAATAAAGCGCTAAGAATCAAAACCCAAAATGTGATTTTCTTTACGTTTTCATTCATGATTTCAACAAGATCATTATCGTATTTAATCTCTTCAATAAAGGCTTTATTAGCTAATTCTTCAGTAATGCCGTCTAAGGTTTCGTTAGTAACATAATCGGCTTTGAGATATACATCAATCGAATTTTGCAAAGGATTTACACCCAAGAACTCCATAAAATCTTCACCTATATCTGACTTTACAATTTGAGCAGCTTCCTCTTTGGATACATATTTAGCATCCTTTGTGTACTCTGACATAGCCAAGCTTTTTTGAAGCTGATTCACTTCAACATCCTTGGCAGAATCATTTAAATAAATAGTTACAACGACCTGCTCTCTAAAATGATCGGCTACTTTTTTGGCGTTCAAGACCAATAATCCCAAGCATCCTAGTAAAAATAATACCAAAGCAATACTAATCACTACAGAAAAGTATGAAGAAATTAATTTTCGTTTTTGATATCTGTCAAAAGATGTACTCATAAAAGTGTTGGATTAATGCTGTAAAAATAAAAAACAATTTGTTTGTATAAGGATTACAACGCTTAAACTTTTAATTGTGTTGTAATACCTTTAAATTTGTGCCTTTAAAAAGTGACTAGGCACTAGAAGTATGTAATTAGTTACTATAGTTTTCAATTTATAATTATCCTTTAAGATTTCGAACTGTTATCTCCTAGAGTTAGAGTGCAGTCGAAAGGTTTAAAAAGAAAAAAACATAAAAATGCAATATCATTTTAACGCTATTGAAGCCAAATGGCAAAAGTATTGGGCAGAACACCAAACCTTTAAAGCTGAAAATAACAGTGACAAGCCCAAATATTATGTGTTAGATATGTTCCCTTATCCAAGTGGAGCAGGTTTGCATGTTGGTCATCCATTAGGCTATATCGCAAGTGATATTTATGCACGTTATAAGCGTCATAAAGGATTTAATGTATTACATCCTCAAGGGTATGATAGTTTTGGCTTGCCTGCCGAACAGTACGCAATTCAAACCGGGCAGCATCCAGCAATTACCACTGAAACGAATATAAAAACCTATCGTCGTCAGTTAGATCAAATTGGATTTTCATTCGATTGGAGTAGAGAAGTACGTACAAGTAGTCCTGAGTATTATAAATGGACACAATGGATTTTCATCCAACTGTTTGAATCTTGGTACTGTAAGAATCATCAATGTGCCTTTCCGATTTCTGAATTGGAAAAGTTATTTTCAGAGGAAGGGAACTCAGGTGTAAATCCAGCTTGTGATGAAAATGTTGAACTATTTACTGCAAAGGAATGGAATACCATGTCTTCAGAACAGCAACAAAGCGTTTTATTACAATATAGGTTGACTTATTTGGCTGAAACAGAAGTGAACTGGTGTCCTGCATTGGGAACTGTTTTAGCAAATGATGAAATCGTTAATGGTGTGTCTGAACGTGGAGGGCATCCTGTAATTAGAAAGAAAATGACGCAATGGAGTATGCGCATTTCGGCATATGCCGAACGTTTGCTTCAAGGCTTAGATACGATTGATTGGACGGATTCATTGAAAGAAAGTCAGCGCAACTGGATAGGAAAATCAGTAGGAGCATCTGTAACTTTTAATGTGAGTGATCATGATGAGGTGGTTGAAGTCTTCACGACACGTCCTGATACGATTTTCGGCGTCTCATTTATGACCTTAGCGCCAGAACACGACTTGGTGTCAAAAATCACAACTGCAGATCAAAAAGAAGATGTAGAAGCTTATATCGAAGCAACAGCCAAACGCAGTGAACGTGAACGTATGGCAGATGTTAAGACGATTTCAGGAGTTTTTACTGGTGCTTATGCAGAACATCCATTCACCAAAGAGCCACTTCCGATTTGGATTGGTGATTACGTCTTAGCTGGCTACGGAACAGGAGCCGTTATGTCTGTGCCTTGTGGTGATCAACGTGACTATGATTTTGCTAAGCATTTTGATATTGCTATACCGAACATTTTTGAAGGTGTTGATATTTCCGAAGAAGCTTATGGGTCTAAAGACAATGTAAAAATTGCAAACAGCGATTTCCTTAACGGAATGAACTACAAAAAAGCAACTAAGCGCGCGATTTACGAATTAGAGCAATTAGGTCAAGGGGAAGGAAAAACGAATTATAGATTACGTGATGCGGTGTTTTCACGTCAAAGATATTGGGGAGAACCGTTTCCTGTGTATTATGTGAACGGAAAGCCGCAAATGATAGAAAAACAACATTTACCAATCATACTCCCTGAAGTTGAAAAGTATCTCCCAACCGAAGAAGGCGAGCCACCTTTGGGTCGTGCCGATGTTTGGGCTTGGTCTACAGAAACTAACTCTGTTGTTTCAAATGCCAAGATAAATAATACAACAATTCATCCTTTAGAACTCAACACCATGCCAGGTTGGGCAGGAAGCTCTTGGTATTTCTTTAGATATATGGAAGATGCCATGCGTGATGAAACGTTTGCAAGTGAAGAAGCACTCAACTATTGGGAAAATGTCGATTTATATATTGGCGGAAGCGAACATGCCACAGGCCATTTATTATACTCACGTTTTTGGGTGAAGTTTATGAAGGATAGAGGCTTCGTTAATGTTGAAGAACCTTTTAAAAAGTTGATTAACCAAGGGATGATTTTGGGGACGAGTGCTTTTATTTACAGAGAAGATGGAACAAATAAATATTTTTCAAAAGGATTAATCGCTGATAAACATGTTCATCCTATTCATGTAAAAGTGAAGTATATAAACGCATCAGATGAATTAGATATTGAAGGATTAAAAAAGGATAGTGAGTTTGGAGAAGATTATGCTGATGCAGAATTTACTTTAGAAGATGGTGTTTACAAAGTTGGTCGTGAAGTCGAAAAAATGTCCAAATCCAAATACAACGTGGTTAATCCAGATGCGATTTGCGAACAATATGGAGCCGACAGCCTTCGTCTTTACGAAATGTTCTTAGGACCATTAGAGCAAGCCAAGCCGTGGAATACTGCTGGTATTACAGGAGTACATGGTTTTCTTAAAAAACTTTGGAAATTGTATATCGATGATAATGGTTTAAAAGTTAACGATGCTGAACCATCAAAAGAGGCCTTTAAAACATTGCATAAAACGATCAAGAAAGTAGAAGAGGATATCGAGAACTTCTCGTTTAATACATCGGTGTCTACCTTTATGATTGCTGTCAATGAATTAACGGCTCAAAAGTGTACGAGTAAAGCGATTCTTGAACCCTTACTAATTGTATTATCTCCTTATGCGCCTCACATCGCTGAAGAATTATGGAACAGACTTGGGAATGATCAATCGATCTCGACTGCTCCATTTCCGAAGTTTGAAGAACAGTATTTGGTAGAGAGCAGCAAAAATTATCCGATATCATTTAATGGTAAAACGCGTTTTACCTTAGAGTTACCTTTAGATATGAGTAAAGATGATATCGAAAAAACGGTCATGGCTCACGAGAAAACCATAGCACAATTGCAAGGTCGTGAACCTAAAAAAGTGATTGTTGTACCAGGAAAAATTGTTAACATTGTTGGATAATTAATATATAATATTATGAAAAAAATAGGTCTTATTTGTATACTTGCTTTAAGCATAGCCTGCGCTGAATCTAAAACTGAGAAACAAATTGTCGAGTTATCTTGTGGCCAATGTCAATTTGGATTAACATCTCAAGATGGTTGTGATTTAGCGATTCGCATAGATGATAAAGCGTATTTCGTAGATGGTGCCGAAATTGATGATTTTGGTGACGCTCACGATAAAGAAACTGGATTTTGTGAAGTGATTAGAACTGCTGAAGTATCTGGAGAAATAGTTGATGATCGTTTTAAAGTCAGTACTGTAGAACTCAAAGATTGATGCGATTTATTCTCAAAAAATATGATAAGGTTCTTTTTGTGTTTTTCGTTGCCATGCTTATTAGTTCATTTCTAATTTGGGCATTCGAAGAACGGTTTGACCAAGATGATTGGAGGTCAAGTCCGTCAACACGATACAAAATGGCAGAAGACCTTATTGATAGTGAGCTGCTTATTGGGAAATCCAAAGACGATGTTATAGTGTTATTAGGAACATTTTACGATACTAATCCCAACGGAAAAGATAATATCATTTATAAATTAGGCAAAGCACCTAGTTTTTTTGAGTCTAAAGTAGAGAGACTATTTGTTGTTTTTGAAAATGAAATCGTCACCAAGGTGATACATTCTGAAGATTGAACTGACAAAATTTCCTAATTACAAATTGGCTCACTTTTTGTTATCTTTATTATAACAATTTTAATTAAAAAAATATGAACGGAATGTTGGGATATTATGTGCTAATTGGCGCCATTGCTTTGGTTAGCTGGTTGGTAAGTAATAAATTAAAACGAAAATTTGCAAAATACTCCAAAGTACAATTACGCAATGGCATGAGTGGTAGAGAGATTGCCGAAAAAATGCTTGCCGATAATGGTATTTCTGATGTAGAAGTCATTTCTGTTGCAGGTCAGTTAACAGATCATTATAATCCTAAAAATAAAACAGTTAACTTAAGTGAAGCTGTTTATAATCAGCGCAATGCTGCATCTGCAGCTGTTGCAGCTCATGAGGTTGGTCATGCTGTTCAGCATGCACAAGCGTATAGTGCTTTAGGTATGCGTTCGGCGTTGGTGCCAATTGTAAGTGTCACATCTGGAATGTCACAATGGTTAGTCATTGGTGGTTTGATTCTTGGTGGTGCTGTTGGTGTTGGTATGGGCTATTGGGTTGCTGTAGCAGGATTAGTATTTATGGGATTTGCGACGGTATTTAGTTTTATTACTTTACCTGTAGAGTATGATGCCAGTAATAGGGCATTGGCATGGTTAAAGAATAAAAATATGCTTACTCCAGAAGAATATAAGGGATCTGAAGATGCGCTAAAATGGGCAGCAAGAACTTATCTTGTAGCTGCAATTGGTGCATTAGCATCACTTCTGTACTGGGCACTTCAAGTATTTGGAGGAAGAGATTAAGTTTTTAAAGACAAATAAATATAAAAGCATTCTGAAAAGGGTGCTTTTATATTTATTTGATTTATAACTGTTCTTCGAGATTCACTAGTTTATTTTGAATCGCATAAACCACCAAGCCAGCAAGATTTTTAGCTTCAGTTTTTAGGAGTAAATTATTGCGATGACCATCAACTGTTCTCGGACTAATAAATAGCTTTTCCGCTATTTCGTTAGTCGTATATTGCTGACAAATGAGATCTAGTACTTCTTTTTCACGTTTTGTAAAATACGTCGTATCAAAATTGGACTTTTTGAATTGATCGTGAGTGTTTAATAAGCCTTCATGTATAAATTTCAAGACTTGTTCGTCATAATAAAAGCCTTTATCTGCGACTTCTCTTATTGTTTTTAGCATTAACTTAGGAGTGCTATTTTTTGCCAGGTAAGCTACAGCACCAATAGAGATCATGTTTAAGATAAACGGTTTACTAAAATAACTAGTGAGAGCGATGATCTTAATATCTGGAAATTCTTTTCTGATGAGTTTAGTTGTTTCTACACCATTAAGTTCTGGCATTTTGAGGTCGGTTATAATGACTTCAGGAATATTTTTAGTGGCTCTTAATTTGTTCATCAAATCATTACCGTCTTCGGCATCAAAAAGAATATCAAGATCTTCTTCTTTGTTTAATATCGAAATAAGTCCGCGTCGAAACAATAGCTCATCATCTGCTATTGCAATCGTAATTTTGTTATCCATATGAGTTGCAATTTATTTTAAATACACTTCCTGTCAATTCAGAGCTCTCAACAAAAAGTTGTCCATTTAAAATAGCAACTCTACTCTTTATATTCTGTAATCCTATTCCAGATTTCTTACTGCTTTTGTTAACGTCAAATCCCTCTCCGTTATCTTTAAACACTAATACAAATCCGTTTTGTTCTTTTTTTAGTACCATTTGTAATTCATCTGCTTTCCCGTGAATGAGTGCGTTATTAATTAGCTCTTGAGCAATTCTAAACACATGCAGTTCATTACTTTTATCCAGATGATTAATGGTGTCAATATCATGCTTTATTTTGATTGATGTATTCGATGTAAACTCATCAAATAATTCTTCCAACGCAACCTTGAGGCCAAATTTATCCAGTATTGGCGGCATTAACTCATGGGCAATTCTTCTTGAACTTTCCAAAGTTCTTGTTGTAATATCTAGAATATGGTTTAAGGCTTCCTTATGTTCAGCATCTAAAGATTCGTCATCAATTAAAACGTTCGTAGTTAAACTTACAACATTTAATTTAGAACTTATAGCATCATGCAGATCTTGTGCAATTCTATTGCGTTCGTCCTCTTGTACTTTGATGGTGTTTTGTAATATTTTCTTTTGATAATCGAGTTTTATATTAATTTTTTCAACCTCTTTTTCGATAATCTTTTTTCTAGAATAGTAAAAAAACAAGATAAGCCCTAATGTGACTAAGAGTAAAAATATAATCCCGTAGACAAGTGCACCTATAATTTGTTGTTGATCGGTCGAAAACTGGTTTTCCATTGTATCAAAATTAAAGTTAAATAAACGACATATAGAATTTTGTTTATTAAATATATATTTCTTTTAACGTCGTTGTTAATGTCTACGTAGGATAAATAGTTACCTAGAATAAATATAAGTGTGCTTGAGGTAATATAGATTAAAATACCAGAATTTATAATTAAATAATTATTGGTTTTATTTAACGAGTTATATAAATAAATAATGGCATAAACCACTAAAGGTAATGAGGTAATGAATATTTCAAATAAATTAAACGTATAAAACAAACTAGGTTGCAATGCATATTGAATAACTAATATCATACTAACTAGTGCTATTGTTAATAGTACATATTTCTTTTGATTTGATTTGAATAGTGACCAATAAAACAATGATAAGATTATAAACTGACCGATAAAATAGGCGTGTGAAAGATATAAGTTTGGTATTTGTTGTTTGGCAAGAATAAAAGCGGAAAGTGATATGATAATTGAAATTATTAAATAGACAGTAAAAAACTTATAGGCTAAAGCTTTTTTATTTTGCTTATAGCCTATAAGATATAATAATGCGTTTATAACAATTAATATAAATCCTGCATATAAAAAAAAGGAATTTATTAAATTCATTTAAAAATATCAGTTTTTAATTGTGATTTAAAGAACTTTTAGGATCACAATCAGCAGGACAAGGTGTCGTGAAATCATAAGCACCACTGCCTATTAGTTTTACACCACCACCTTTAGGGAACGAGCCACCTTCTACAATGTCACTATGAACGCTTCCATCTTTAACTGTGCCTACAATCACTAGTTTTTCTCCAAAACCTTCAGATTGATTGACGTCAACACCCATATAGGCGCGTACATTAGTATCTGGTTTGTCAGCAACAAGATTGCCATTTGCATCTTTAGAAATAGTGAGTCCCATTTCTGTCATGCAACCTAATAGGTCGGCAACAGGAATTAAGAAGGCCTTAGCGTGTTTAGGATTCTCTGTTTGCCATTTGAGTGTCCATGCTTCTGCATCTTTAATTGGTACTGGATTGTTCATTATATTGTTTTATTGATTAATAATCCTTAAAGCTACATCAATAGTTTTAAAAAAAATACTTGCATATTAAAAACAGGTAATTCTACCTGTTTTTAAGTTGAAGTGATTTTGCGTTAAAATTTCAAAGAGTTTAAACTGAAATTTGAAACATATTAATCAAATTATAAAATTAGACTATTATGGAACAGTACATCGGACAAATTATGATGTTTGGAGGGAACTTCGCGCCAAGAAGTTGGGCATTATGTAACGGACAATTATTAGCAATTTCTAGTAACTCAGCATTATTCTCAATTTTGGGAACCACTTATGGTGGAGATGGTAGAACAACATTTGGATTGCCAGATTTACAAGGTAGAGTGCCAGTACATGCTGGAAATGGAGCAGGATTACCAGCAACAAGATTAGGTCAAAAAGGAGGAGCGCCTACAAACACATTAACTGTAGGCCAATTACCTTCGCACAATCATACTGCTGGGTTAGGAGCAACTAATCCAGTAGGTCGTGGTGAAGGCACAACTGATCCAACTAATGCATATCCTGCTGAAGGAGGTAATTATGCAACTGCAAAAAATGTAGCTATGGCGGCAGATTCTGTAGTCATTGGGCAAACAGGAAGTAACCAAGCTATTAATAATATGCAGCCTTTTCAAGTGGTAAATTATATCATTGCTTTGGAAGGTCTTTTTCCACCGAGAAGCTAATCAGTATAACAATGCAGAGTATACTTTTTTAGTGTACTCTGCTTTTTTTAAAGTTACTTTTTGTTGAAAAAAATTAAGTTGAACTAATATTTGATTCACCTTAACAATAAGCAGCTAATTATTAGATGATTATAAGGGTTTAGTAGTGCCTTAAAAAAATCAAAAGTTATTAATTACTAAAAACCTATTACTATGAAAAAAAATTACACTTTAAAATCCGAATTTTTAAAAAACACTATGCTTTGGTGTGGCCTACTATTATCAAGCATTAATAGTATTGCTCAAAATATAAACTTTACTATTGATGGTGCGATAGATAATGGGACATCAATTACAGAAACTATTGTAAGTGGCCCAGATACTTTTATTTTAACCGTTTTCCATTCTGGAAATGAGGAATTGGTCGACATAGGAGGAGGAGACTTTATATTTTTCCATAGTGCTATCGATCCATTGACACCTCACATGTTGACCATTACAAAGAATGGAGATCCTGCTATTTTTGATCTTAATAGTATTGATTATGATACTTTAGAAGCAGGTTTTATATCTCTAACTAACCAAGATAGTGATGTTATTTCTAGTCCTACAAATTATCCGACGGGATTTGGAACATTAGCGATTACTAATCCTGCAAATGCGCTAAGTATAACTCAAATCAATATCATACCTGCCGATAACGATGATTTAAATGATTTTGGGTTTCATAATATTAATGTCGTAATTCTAAATACGTTAAGTACAGATGATATTGTCTCTTTAGAGCGTGATATTGAAATTTTTCCAAATCCTTCCGACGGAAATATTACAATTAAAAATGCGGGAGTTGTTTTAAATAACGTTATCGTTTCAGATTTAAATGGAAGAACGATTTCTTCTTATAATTTAAATGGAATTACAGAGGATAAAGTCCTAGATTTAAGTTCGGTCTTATCTACAGGATTATATTTGATAACGATTTCTTCAGAAAAGAGCTCAATCACTAAAAAGCTAACTATTAAATAGTCACCAATCTTAATACAACTAAAAAGGCAACCTTATGAGGTTGCCTTTTTTTGTATGTGTATTTCTAAATTTTAATCTGTCGATCTATTTGTTGATTTAGAGAAATAAAGGTTTCTGTTCTTGAAACTCCTGTAATCGATTGAATATCTCTGTTGAGCACATGCATTAAATGCTCATTATCTTTACATAAGATTTTACAAAAGATACTCCAGTTTCCTGTTGTGTAATGGCATTCTAATACTTCAGGAATTTTTTGTAATTGTTTTACAGCTTCTGGATTGCTAATGGCTTTATCAAGAAAAATACCAATAAAAGCCATTGTTGTATAACCCAGGACTTTTGGGTTAATTACAAATTTTGAGCCTGAAATTAAACCCGATTTTTCTAATTTCCTAAGCCGTTGATGTATCGCTGCACCAGAAATACCTACCAATCTTGCAATTTCTAAAATAGGTGTTCTAGCATCTGACATCAATGCACGTAATATCTTTTTATCGATCCCGTCTATTTGAATATTTTGATTGACTATTTTCATACGCTTAAACGTTCAATGGGTTATATCCTAAATACGGCACTTCTTTTTCAGTAAATTGGATTCCGAAGTCTTCTAACTCATCCAAAATAGGTTCATATACTTCTTTTCTAATCGGTATTTGAACACCAGGATTTGTAATCTTTTCATTCAGTATTGCTAAAGTGGCAATAGCTACAGGTAATCCAACAGTTTTAGCCATGGCAGTATAAGTTTGATCTTCACCAATAGTCACCATAGTCGAATCAATTTGATATCGCTTACCATTGAGTTCATATCCAAACTTATGGTACATGACAATCATATCTTTGTCCTCTTCTTGAAGTGTCCAACTGTCCATTAATATCTTCTGAAGAATTTCGGCAGGTGTTGCTTTTTTGAGTGCTACCATTTTCGTTTTACTGAAAATATCAATTTCCTCTAATTTGTCCCAAACAATATCATCTTGATCGATTTTAAGTGCGTGTCTAAATTTTAATTCGACAGAATCTGTAGGACTATATGGAAGAAATGCATTTACGAAATCACGATAGCTCATGTTTTCACTATCATCAATAGCGTAGCTGTCATCCGTTAAACCTAACAGTACAAAAATATTCCAAGCACGACTAAAGCCAACACGACGCATGGTTCCTCTGTATAAGGTCTCAACACTATCTAGCCCATACACCGATTGGTATTTAAGAGAGTCTCTATTCGCATAGGCTTCAAAGCGACCAAATCCATCAATTTCTAAGAATTCGGTTCGTCTATAGAGTCTGTTGTATGGGATGTATTTATAGGAACCTTCTTGTAGAAATTTTGCAGCACTACCTTGTCCAGCCAAAACAACATTTCTTGGATTCCAAGTAAACTTATAATTCCATAAGTTATTATCACTCTCAGGAGCTACAAGCCCTCCAGTAAAAGATTCAAACAAAATCATTTTTCCACCTTTAGCACGAATGCTGTCAATCACTTTTATAGCACTCATATGGTCAATGCCAGGATCTACACCTATCTCGTTCATAAAAACCAAACCTTTTTCGGTTGCAGCTTTGTTGAGTTTTTGCATGTCTTCGCTTACATAAGAGGCAGTGACCATATTTTTACGATAAGTAATACAATCTTTTGCTACTTCAATATGATATCTCGCAGGAAGCATAGACACAACAATATCCGCATTTTCTATGGCTGCTTGTCGAGATGATTTATCAAAAACATCTAAGGCAATGGCATTTGCATTTTCATGGTCGCCAATTAATTTTCTAGCATTCTGTATTTTAATATCTCCAATAATGATGTGAAGGTCTTCTTCGGTAGATTTATCTAATAAATATTTTATAAGGTATGAAGTAGATTTTCCAGAACCTATGATTAAAATCTTTCGCATAATGGGTTGAGTTGAGTAATTTTGTTATTTAAAATTCTTTGAGGTTTAAAAGAAAGTTTTAACTACCAATTTAATGTTTTTAAAAAAACTTCAAAGAAATTTCTAGACGAATTTACTAAATAGAAAGGGTTATAAAAACCAAAATTCAATTTATATATGAACAAAAAAATTCTTATTACTGGATGTATTTTTGGAGTTATAGCCATTGGTCTAGGTGCTTTTGGAGCTCACAGCCTTAAGTCATTAATTTCTAGTGAATCTCAGCAAACTTTTGAAACAGGAGTTCGTTATCAAATGTATCATGCTTTATTTCTTTTGTTTATAGGAAGTTTTACTGCACTCAATAAAAAGGCTAAGCAAGCCATTTTTTATTTGGTCATATTTGGTGTTTTGTGTTTCTCAGGCTCTATTTATGGTTTAGCAACAAACGACCTTTCAGGTTTTGATTTTAAACATATTGGATTCATTACACCAATTGGCGGTTTATTATTAATTACGGCTTGGATGGTATTGTTGATAAACTTTTTTAAAATCAAGGCTGATAAATCTTAAAATAAGCAGTCTACTTTAAAATAATATTTAACTTTGCACCTTAAACAACACAAACAAATTATGGTAGACCATACACATTGTACGAAAACGATTTCGTTAGATGCCTACGGTATTAAAAATGCTCAAGTAAGATATCAATTGTCATCAGACGAACTTCATGAGCTTACAATTTCAAAAGAACAAGGTGAAGAGTCATCTTCAGGTGCCATTGCAGTGCAAACTGGAGAGTTCACTGGTCGTTCTCCTCAAGACAGATTTATCGTTAAAGACGATATTACAAAAGATCGTGTTTGGTGGGGAAATATCAATATCCCTTTTGAATCTGATAAGTTTCAGAAATTGTATGACAAAGTCACAGCTTATCTGTCAGATAAAGAAGTATTTGTAAGAGATAGCTATGCTTGTGCAGATGACGATTACAAATTGAATATTCGTATAATCAATGAATATCCATGGAGTAATATGTTTGCTTACAATATGTTTTTACGTCCTACCGAAGATGAACTAAAAGACTTCACTCCAGAATGGACAGTCATCAATGCGCCAGGGTTTATGGCAGATGCAGAGATAGATGGCACTAGACAACATAACTTTGCGATATTAGATTTTACACGTAAAATTGCTTTAATTGGAGGAACAGGTTACACTGGAGAAATCAAAAAAGGGATTTTCTCTGCATTGAACTTTATTCTACCAGTATTCAAAAACACCTTGCCAATGCACTGTAGTGCGAATGTTGGTAAAGATGGAGATACTGCTATCTTTTTTGGATTATCAGGGACAGGTAAAACAACATTATCTACTGATGCCGAACGAAGTTTAATTGGTGATGATGAACATGGTTGGACTAATGAAAATACAGTCTTTAATTTTGAAGGAGGTTGCTACGCTAAGGTCATCAATCTTTCTAGAGATCAAGAACCAGAAATTTACGACGCTATTAAAAAAGGAGCAATTCTTGAAAACGTTATCTTGGATGATAATGGAGTTGTAGACTTTGAAGACACATCAATTACTCAAAATACAAGAGTGAGTTATCCAATTCACCATATCGAAAATATTAAAGTGCCATCAATTGGAAAAAACCCAAAAAATATATTCTTCCTAACTGCTGATGCATTTGGAGTATTACCTCCAATTTCAAAATTGACACCTAGCCAAGCAGCGTATCACTTTATTTCTGGTTATACAGCCAAGGTCGCTGGAACAGAAGCTGGTGTTGTAGAGCCAGTACCTAGTTTTTCGGCGTGTTTTGGAGCACCTTTTATGCCGTTGCATCCGACCAAATATGCTGAAATGTTAAGCAAAAAGATGATTGATTCTGGTGTAAATGTATGGTTAGTTAATACCGGTTGGACTGCTGGACCTTATGGTGTTGGTACACGTATGAAGCTAAAATATACGCGTGCTATGATTAATGCTGTTCTAAACGGAGACTTAGGGTCATATACCTATGAAGATTATCATATTCATTCGGTATTTGGAGTAGCGCAACCACGATCTTGTCCAGGTGTGCCAAAAGAAGTATTGAGCCCAAGAACAACTTGGAATAACGATGAAGCTTACTATAAAACGGCATTTAAACTATCAAATGCTTTTAGAGAAAATTTTAAAGAGTTCGAAGAATCTGCAACCGAGGAAATTCGAAGAGGAGGTCCACAACGTTATGCATTCTAAAGATAAATAAGAGTAATAAAAAAGCGTCCCGATAATTATCGGGACGCTTTTTTTATGCTTGATAAGAAAATTACTTTCCTTTATTTACTTGATTAATATATTTTTCTAAAGCCATTGTCATAGAAGGCGTCTCTGGTGTTGGAGCTGCTATGTCGACTCTTAAACCGTGAGATTCTACAGCTTTGATCGTTGTATTTCCGAAAACTGCTAAACGTGTGCTGTTTTGTTTAAATTCAGGAAAGTTCTTAAATAAAGATTCAATTCCAGACGGACTAAAGAACACTAAAATATCATAGTAGACATCAGCTAAGTCTGATAAATCACTAATCACTGTTTTGTAAAATACTGCTTCTTTCCACTTAACAGTTAAACTGTTTAAAATTTGAGGAACCTCAGGTTTTAATTTATCGGTTGTTGGTAATAAGAAATTTTCGTCTTTATACTTCTTGATTAAAGGCGATAAATCTGCAAACGTACGTTTACCTACATAAATTTTACGTTTTCTGTACACTACATATTTTTGAAGGTAGTATGCTACAGCTTCAGATTGACAAAAATACTTCATCGAATCGGGAACCTTAAAGCGCATTTCATCTGCAACTCTAAAAAAATGATCTACAGAGTTTCTACTTGTTAATATGATAGCCGTGTAATTAGAAAGGTCAACTTTTTGTTGTCTAATATCTTTAGCTTCTACACCTTCAACATGAATAAATGGTCTGAAATCTATTTTTACCTTTTGCTTTTCTTGAAGATCAAAGTAAGGCGAATTTTCTATTTTAGGCTCTGGTTGAGATACTAAAATTGTTTTCACTTTCGTCATATTACATAAAGTGTTTTAAGCGTTGAAATCTTTAATTAACTTATATAAAATCAGATAGGGCCCAATTTCAAGTGCGCAAAGATACAAAATAAAATAGAATATGTTATTTAAAAGTAATTTTTGATGATTCTTGAATGAAGAGATAAATCCAACTAAGTTTATTAAAATAATGAGTCCTAAAATTGCATAAATAATAGGTTTTGAAGGATTTATAGCGTAAATCAGAATACAGTTAATAGGAAATAAAACAAAACCGGTGTAATTTTTAAACGTGGTTTTTTGAAATAAGTAGGCATCAATAAGTTCATCAATATCAAAAAGACTCCCAATTAAACGTTCCAACAATACTTTTATCAAGACCAAAACGCCGACACCAAATAATAATTTAAAAAACTGATTGATTTCAAATTCTGAAGGGTTTACTAATGTAGAATAACATACATAAGCAAAAACAGAAACAGAGATTATAAGATTAAAAAATAGAAGCGCATCAAATCTGTCTATGAATTTTTGTTCTCTAGCGTAGATTTTTAAATATTTCGAATTTCCTATAACCGCTAAAAAATCTTTAAACCGATGTGCGAAAACGTATTTAGATAGTGTAATACAAAGTAATCCTAAAACAAGGAATACCGTAAACCAATCATTAGAAAAGACGTCTCTTAGCATGTTGTAAAATTATAAAGAAAAATTGACGATTGTATACCTTATTGGGAGCAACTTAAAAGTGGAGCGACAAGATTAACATTGTTTATGATTTTAACACTTACTTTTAAACGATAAAAAACTTACTTTTGCCTTTATCTAACAAAGAAAAACTAACATAAGTTTACATGCAAGATGCTATTGTCATCATACCAACTTATAATGAAATAGAAAACATTGAAGCTATTGTAAGAGCCGTTTTTGCCCAGAACAAGGCCTTTGATATTTTGGTGGTTGATGATAACTCCCCAGATGGAACAGGTGCTAAAGTAAAAGACTTGCAAAATGAATTTAAAGATGGACTTCATCTATTGTCTAGACAAGATAAAACAGGGTTAGGTACGGCTTATATTGCAGGGTTTAAGTGGTGTTTGCAAAAACATTACGATTATATTTTTGAGATGGACGCCGATTTCTCTCACGATCCAAATGATCTCGTTTACCTTTATAATGCTTGTGCAATTAGTGGTGCAGATATGTCTATTGGCTCACGATATGTAGATGGTGTAAATGTGGTAAACTGGCCTATGAGTCGTGTGTTACTGTCGTATGGAGCTTCAAAATATGTGAGGTTAATTACACGAATGAAGATTTGTGATACAACAGCAGGATTTGTGTGTTATAAACGGCATGTATTGGAAACAATCGATTTAAATAAAATCAAGTTTGTAGGTTATGCGTTTCAAATTGAAATGAAATTCAAAGCGTATCTTCAAAAGTTTAAAATAGTTGAGGTTCCGGTGATTTTTACCGATCGAACTAAAGGAAAATCAAAAATGAGCGGAAGTATTATTTCAGAAGCGATTTTTGGTGTTATTAATATGAAATTAAAAAGTTTATTTAGTAAATAAGATGCAAAAGAAAACCATACTTATTAAAAATGCTAAAATTGTAAACGAAGGGAAAGTTACAGAAGGCGATATTTTAATTGAAGGAGAGATCATAAAAGAAGTCTCAGATTCAATTAGTGCAAAATCTGCAGACGTTACAATTATAGATGCCGAAGGAAACTATGTGTTTCCCGGTTGTATTGACGATCAGGTGCATTTTAGAGAACCAGGATTAACACACAAGGGAAATATAGAAACCGAATCACGAGCAGCACTTGCAGGAGGAGTAACTTCCTTTATCGAAATGCCAAATACCAATCCGCAGACGACCACAGTTGAAAAATTGGAAGAGAAGTTTGAAATCGCGGCGAACTCATCTCATGCAAATTATTCATTCATGTTTGGTGGTACAAATGACAATTTGGATGAAATATTAAAAGTCAATCCAAAAACCGTTGCAGGTTTAAAATTATTTTTAGGTTCATCTACAGGAAACATGCTTGTTGACGACCCTAAAGTTTTGGAGAAAATTTTTCGTAGTACAGATATGGTGATTTCTGTGCATTGCGAAGATGAAGCTACCATTAGAAAAAATACCCAAGCGCATATCGACGAATTTGGTGAGGATATTCCTATTGAAAAACATCCGATTATTAGAAGCGAAGAAGCTTGCTATTTGTCATCTTCTAAAGCCATAGAACTTGCTAAAAAAACGGGAGCAAGATTACACGTATTTCATTTGTCTACTGGCAAGGAGACCAAGTTATTCAGTAATAAGATTCCCTTAAAGGATAAAAAAATCACTTCCGAAGTTTGTATTCACCACCTTTGGTTTAGTGATGAAGATTATGCTAAAAAAGGGACGCATATTAAATGGAATCCAGCGGTGAAAACGGCAAAAGACAGAAATCAACTCTGGAAAGCGTTATTAGACGATAGAATTGATGTCATCGCTACAGATCATGCGCCTCATACTTTAGAAGAAAAAAATAACAGTTATACCAAAGCACCATCTGGAGGTCCATTGGTACAGCATGCATTAGTGGCAATGATAGAAATGTATCATAAGGATAAAATCTCATTACCAAAAATTGCCGAAAAAATGGCACATAATCCTTCAATTTTATTTCAGGTTGAAAAACGAGGTTATATCAAGCAAGGGTATTTTGCAGATTTGGTTATTGTTGATATCAATAATCCATGGACTGTGAAAAAAGACAATATCCTTTATAAATGTGGATGGTCACCATTTGAAGGAACTACATTTAGATCGCGAATAACACATACCTTTTTAAATGGTTCATTAGTATATAACAATTTTAAGGTTTTAGATGTAAAGGCAGCTAAACGATTAACTTTTAACAGATGAGAATATTCGTAATTCTTTTTGTAGTATTATCATGTATAGGTTGCAACTCTTTTGACAAACTTGAAAAACCAGACAATCTTATTCCTAAAGATAAAATGGAAGATATCATATATGATGTTTTTATTTTAAATGCTGCAAAAGGTTCTAGTAAAGGTGTTTTGGAAAACAATGGTATTCTTCCCGAAGATTATGTGTTTGAGAAATACAAAATTGATAGCTTACAGTTTGTTAAAAGCAATGAATACTATGGGTTTCATGTTGAAGAATACCAATCTATTTTAGCTAATGTAGAGGAACGTATCAATAATGATAAGGAAAAATATCAAAAGCGTATTGATGATGAAAAGAATCGGAAACAAGAAAAGCGAGACTCCATAAAAAAGCTTAGCGACAAATATAAAAACAAGAAAAAAGACACGACGACAATTATAAAAAAATTGGAGTACAAAGATTATCCAGACGATTCTAAATAGTATTTTGATACTTTGGAAATAGATTGATCTATAGCTGTAAACTCAAAATTCAGTTCAGATTTTATTTTAGAATTATCATAAACAGTTTTGGTGGAAATAGATTTGGCCATTTGTTTTGATAACATTCTACGTTTTCCAAAAAGTTTGTGGCTCAACCAATCTAATCTCCAAACGATAGATAGTAAAAATGATGAGGCTGCTTTTTTTGCAGGTTTCACATTTAGTGCCTTAGCAATTTGCTCCTGAAATGTCTTAAACGGTAAGTTTTCCGAAGTCAAAATGTAACGTTCATTTTTGGTGCTACTTTCCATAAGTCTTAGCATGATATCTACAACATCCCAAACATCAACATATGCCGAAGTGCCTTGAGGGTAATACTTGAGTCCTTTATGTATTTTCTTAAAAAGACTGCCACTTCCACTACCTTTCCAAAATCCAGGCCCTAAAATTATTCCAGGGTTTACTATCACAGCATCAACACCTTCTTGAGTACCTCGCCATACTTCTATTTCGGCACCATATTTAGTGATGGCATAGACACTATTATCTTGTTCAGGATTCCATTCTGTTTGTTCTGTAATTGGTGTTTCAGGAAGAGGTTCATTCCCAATGGCAGCTAACGAACTTACATAACATAATTTTTCAACCTTATTAGAGATACAAAGATTGACAATGTTTGCCGTTCCTTTAATATTGACTTTGCGAAGCTCATAATATTTATCAGGCTCAAAGCTGATAAAAGCTGCACAATGGTAGACATGTGTTATGCCTTTAAAAGCAATTTCCAAAGTAGGAATATCATTGATATTGGCTTCAACCCATTCTATTTTATTGTAAAGGGCTTCAACATCAGTTGTGTAATAACCAAATACTTTTTTTACAGATTCTAGCTTATGAGACCTTCTGTATATGGCTCTAACAGACGTGCCATTGCTCACCAATTTGAACAATAAATGAGAACCAACTAAACCTGTGCCACCTGTTACGAGTATCATAATGTAAAATTACTCTTTTTTCTATTTGTCTTTTGTCTTTTAAGGTATAAATCTATCTTTGCGAAAGATTACTAATACACATGTTATGATAAAGAATTTTGTAGAAGAATTGCAATGGAGAGGAATGATCCACGATACTATGCCTGGAGCCGAAGAACATTTAATGGCAGCCATGCGATCTGCTTATATTGGTTTTGACCCAACTGCAGATTCTCTTCATATAGGTAACCTTGTGCCAATCATGTTATTAGCGCATTTCCAGCGTTGTGGTCACAAGCCATTTGCTTTGGTTGGAGGGGCAACAGGAATGATTGGTGATCCCTCAGGGAAATCTAGTGAGCGTAACTTATTAGATGAAAAAACACTGCGTCATAATCAGGAAGCGATAAAAAAACAATTGTCTCATTTTTTAGATTTTGAAAGTGATGTGGCAAATTCGGCAGTTCTGGTTAACAATTATGACTGGATGAAGGAGTTTTCATTCTTAGAATTTATTCGTGATGTTGGTAAACATGTCACAGTAAACTACATGATGGCGAAAGATTCGGTTAAGAATAGAATTTCTTCCGATTCAAGCGACGGAATGTCTTTTACAGAATTCACATACCAGCTCGTTCAAGGTTATGATTTCTTGCATTTATACAGAGAAAACAACTGTACGATTCAAATGGGAGGAAGTGATCAATGGGGAAATATTACAACCGGAACCGAATTAATTAGACGTATTGCTCAAGGAAAAGGCTTCGCGATTACTTGTCCGTTAATTACCAAAAGCGATGGCTCAAAATTTGGAAAGTCAGAAGGTGGAAACGTTTGGTTAGATCCTAACAGAACATCACCCTACAAGTTTTACCAGTACTGGTTGAATTCTAGCGATGAAGATGCCGAAAAGTACATCAAGATTTTCACGTTTTTAACCGAAGATGAGGTTAAAGCTATTATTGCTACTCATCAAGAAGTACCACATCAACGCGGACTTCAAAAACGTTTGGCTGAAGAAATGACGACGATGGTACATTCGAAGGCTGATTTTGAAAATGCTGAAAAGGCATCTAATATTTTATTTAGTAAATCGTTTAAGGCTGATATCAAGACCTTAGATGAGAAAACATTTTTAGATGTGTTTGAAGGCGTCCCGCAAGCTGAAATTTCTAAAGATGAATTATCTGAACTAGATATGATTGGTGCTTTAGCCGCCAAAACTAATTTCTTGGCTTCTAATAGTGAAGCACGTCGTGCGCTGAAGGAAAATGCAGTTTCAGTAAACAAAGAAAAGGTAAAAGAAGAATATCAGTTATCAACCGATGATTTAATTAATGATAAATATATTATTCTTAATAAAGGAAAAAAGAATACCTATATCATTAAAGTATCCTAAATAGAAAAGCGTCCTATCGTAAGATAGGACGCTTAACATTAACCAATCAACTATTATTAGAAGCTAATCCTTCTTTTTCATAGAACTCTAAACTATTAGTTCAAGTTCATAGCTTCCCAGTTTTTGTCGGCTTTAGTTTGTAAACCTTTCACATTATTTTTTTGCCAGGTCTTTAAAGTGTTATTTCCCCAAGAATTATAGAATAAATAGAGCTTTCCATCTCTAATTTCAAAGGTTTCGGGATTAATATCAACCTTTTTAGATTTTACAGCAATGGCATATGCGCAATAGCCTCCATATTGCGGAATGTATTTTTCGGGATTACTTTTAAATGTGATGCGGTTCTTTTCTGAAGAGAATTTAAATTTCACGGTATCGTAAGTTGTTGTGAACTCTTTTTTACCTTCTACAGCTTGGTTGTCAAAATAAGCGACAACATCATAACCTTTGGCTACGTAATCTTTTTTAGTATTATAATCTGCGGATTGTGCGAATGTGGTTATCATTCCGAAGAAAAAAATAACACTTAGAATTTTGGTTTTCATTAATCTATAGTCGATTAAAATTTCTAAAGTTTACAAGACCATCAAATTGCAGCCTCTAATATCACTGGAGTCAAAACGACCAATAATTTCAAAACTATGATCATCATAAACACGACCTAAATCTTGTGTAGCAATAAACGAACACGAATTGATATTCGCTAAATCAATAACATTAATACCACCAGTTTTTTTTGTTTTCTGTAGTGTAAGAGCATCTTCAGGATCACGAGTGAGAATACGCATCCAATAGGGGCATTTAAATCTTCCATCACCTAAAGAATACGCTTGACTTAGTAATTCGGTCATGCCATATTCGCTATGAATTTTCGAGACACCAAATCCCGATTTTAAAACAGAATGCAGTTCATCTCTTACGAGTTCTTTTCTGCGACCTTTCATTCCGCCAGTTTCCATAATGATGGTGTTTTTTAGCTGGAATTGATGTAGTTCTAACAAATCTAATAATGCGAAGGACACACCAATGAGTAATACTTTTTTTCCTTTAGCATCTAATGTGATGAGTTGCTCTTTTAGTTCGTGAATAGTGTCGAGGTAAAATCCGCTTTCTGCATGTTGAGACTCACGGATCATATCATTAACCATATAAATCAATGAAGAACCTTTGCGCTCCAAATAATTAGGAAGTAATGCCAGAATAACATAATCGCTAATAGTTCCGTAAAAGGCATTAAATCCTTTACGAAAGCTTTGTTCGTAAATCGATAAGTTGGTGACATAGTGTTTGCTGGTTATAGAGCCAGTAGTTCCACTACTTGAAAAGGTGTCTTCAATTTGAGCCTGAGAACTGAGGACACGATGGCTTTTAAAAAATTGAATAGGCAAAAACGGGATGTCTTCAATGCAATTGATATCACTTGGGTTTTTATATAACAAATCACAAAAGGAACGGTACACAGTATTGTTCTCAAACTGAAATTTAAAAACATCTAATGCTAATCTATTGAATGCATCTTCCGAAGAAACAGAAAATATATCAGTTGTGTTTATCATTACTGCAAAAGTATGGAAAAACAAAAAGCGTCCCGATAATTATCGGGACGCTTTTAAAGTTATTTATAATAACGAATTACTTAATCACTAATTTTTTAGTAACCGAAGCGTTATTTTGAGAAATCTTTAAGATGTAAATACCCGTGTTTAATGCAGAAACATTTAAACGGTTGTTACTTACAGTTTCACTGATTACTTGTTTTCCAAGGATATCATAAACTGTAACAGCAATATTTTCATTGTTTGCGCTTACAATATTTACAAATCCTGTTGCTGTTGGGTTAGGATATACCTTAAACCCAGTCGTTTCGAACGAAGGAGTGCTTAATATTAAATCACTAAGACTTCTCACATAAATTTGTGAAGTACCATTAAATTCTCCTGCTACACCAATTACACGAGGTAGTGTTGTAGTAGACATAGGAATAATAGTACCTATATAATCTGCTGAAAAGAAATCTGTACGCATAATTGTATTTTCAGCTCCATCATTAATATCATAATTTTGTCCAGTTGCAAACATTTCCATTCCATCACCAATTGGGAATGATACATTTTGAAGCTCTATTAACTCAGATTCATAATCATTTGGTGCTGCATTAAAAGCAGGAACAGTAACCACTTGTGGTGTTACAGGATTTCCAGAAGAAGCAAGAGTTCCAGAATCTGAAGTAGGAACAAATCTTAATATGCCATTACTTTCTTCAGTTGTGCCTCTTAGTCCAGTTACCATATCTCCAACAGCATATGGACTTGCGTTTAAAACATCTGCTTGATCATATATTAATACTCCTGAGATATTTGTGTCTTGAATCCATTTTCTATCTCTAAACCCATCAGTGTGAGTTACAAGTGAGCCATTAGTGATTTCATAAAATCTTCCAAGGCCATTATTTGTTACATCAGCTCTTAAAGCTGTTATATCAGCTACAGTTATTAAATTACCAACACTAAAATCTACACCTTCAAAATCTAAAACAGTGGCTCCAGACATTAGGTTAACAGTAATGTTGTACGATTGTCCATCTACTGTAGGTACAGGGTAAGGGCTTGTTACGCCTGTGAAAAGAGAACCGTTAACATCTATATCAAATGTCTCGCCTCCAGATAAATTTGTAGCAGAAAACTCTACATCTACAGAAGATGTTCCAGGAGCAAATACAGTTCCGTCAGCAGGAGCTGTAACACTAACGGTAGGATTTGAAACAAAACCATCAATTAGTCTAATATTATCTATAGCAATATCTTCATCTCCATTTTTTAAATCAGTAAAAGTAAGACGTATATCTACAAGAGAACCAGAGCTCATTGCAGCTGTAAATTCTTGAAAATTTGGAGCTAAACGTGTTCCGTCTCCAACACCATCATTGTCTGTGTCTAAAGCAGGTTCTTTGTTTGAAGAGCTTGAACTGCCATCAGGTCTCAATTCGATAGCTTCAAATTGTAATAACGTGGTAAACATACCAGAATTATCAATATCAACTTCAACAGTAAAACTAGAACCATCATCCCAATCTTCATTTGTGCCATCATCATCTTCAGCAACAAGCATAGCAAAAGTTAAATTGGTAAAAGTAGAGATGTCAATATCGTCAAAATCTATAGTAATGGTTGCAGGATTTCCATCTCCATCTGTATCCATTGCTGCAAAGTAAAAAGAACCATCTTCGCCAGTTACTACATATGAAGTATTAATTCCTGTGCCATCAGTTCTTATAAAGAAATCTCCAGATCCATCAGTAAATTCTGGAACAGAAGAAGCATATCTAGTACCATTTCCATCTGTTTCGAAAGATTCTGAGAAAACAGTAGTTTGCCCAAAAGAAACGAAAGAAATTAATAAAATAAATAAAAAGTAAAGTTTTTTCATAATTATATAGTTTGTTAAAAATTAAGTATTTAATAAAAATAGCAATCAAATATACTCAGTTTTTGTGTTTATAACGAATATTTTAACTACTAAAACGGTATTTTACAATTAAATAACATTGTTTTTTAAATGTCTAAAAAATAATGTTACAATGTTTTTTTTAGGTTAACTTAATGTTATCAATTATCGCTTTCGTATGAATTTTTGTTATTAATCTTATCTTTACATCACTAAGTTTTTTAAACTAAAAATAATGAAACATCTATAAGTATAAGATCCAATTGAACTCGGAGATGATTTTATAGATGTAGCATATAACCTTAAAAAGGCAATAAATAGTATCACATGAAAGAGAGAGATATTAAAATTTTGTTGGTCGACGATGAACCAGATATTCTAGAGATTGTTGGTTATAATTTGTCTTCTCAAGGCTATCAAATTATCACTGCAGAAAATGGTGTTGAGGCCGTAAAAAAAGCAAAAAAAGAGAAGCCTCAACTCATTATTTTAGATGTTATGATGCCTGAAATGGATGGTATAGAAGCGTGTCAACTTATTAGGAAAGTTCCAGATTTAAGTGATACTATAATTACGTTTCTAACAGCAAGAGGTGAAGATTATTCACAAATGGCTGGTTTTGATGCTGGTGCAGATGACTATATTACAAAGCCAATTAAGCCAAAAATTTTGGTGAGTAAGGTAAAAGCCTTGTTAAGACGTATTAAGGACGAAGAACAAGTAGAAGATATCATTAAAATAGGAAACCTAACGGTTAATAGGGAAGAGTACAAAATCATGATCAAGGGAGAAGAAATGGTGCTGCCAAGAAAAGAGTTTGAATTGCTATATTTGTTAGCAACAAAACCTAATAAAGTTTTTAAACGAGAAGAAATCCTTGATAAAGTTTGGGGAAATGAAGTGGTTGTTGGTGGCCGTACCATTGATGTTCACATTAGAAAGTTACGAGAGAAAATAGGAGATGAGAAATTTAAAACTATTAAAGGTGTTGGGTATAAATTTGTAGATTGATGCAGAACAAATTAAAAAAAACATACAGGTTTTCTTTCATAACATCACTGTATATCACTATTTTTTTAACGTTCTTATCGAGTGTTTTTTTGTACATACTTCATTCCGTAGACGTCCTTTATTTAATCTCTTTCGCTGTTTTTACCTATGTGCTAACATTTATAGTCATTCAATACAGAGTAGAACGATTTATTTACAGACGTGTAAAAAAAATCTATGATGATTTAACGCTTCTAGAATCTAGTTCTTTGCGCAAACAACCTATAACTACAGATATGGCAACGCTTACCGAAGAAATTGAAAAGTATGCCAAAGACAAAAAGCTCGAAATAGAAACGCTTAAAGTAAGAGAGGAATACCGTAAGGAGTTTTTAGGTAATGTGTCTCACGAATTAAAAACACCATTGTTTACAGTTCAGGGTTATCTCTTGACATTAATAGATGGTGCTATTGATGATAAAAAAGTTAGTGAAAAATATCTCAATAGAGCTAACAAAGGTTTAGAGCGTTTGATATACATCGTCAAAGATTTGGATATGATTACCAAATTAGAGGTTGGTGATTTGAGATTAAATATCGAAGCATTTAATATTGTAGAATTAGTAGAAAGCGTGTTTGACCTCTTAGAAATGAAAGCTGCTAAGAAGAAAATATCTCTCATTTTCGACATGGAATACACAGAGCCAATTATGGTTTTGGCAGACAGAGAACGTATCCAACAAGTCTTAACAAATCTTATCGTTAATTCTATAAAATATGGCGAAGAAAAAGGGACTACTGAAGTCAGTATAGAAGATCTCATCAAAAACAAAGCTATTGTGAGAGTTACAGATAATGGTGAAGGGATCTTAGAAACTAATTTACCACGTTTATTTGAACGTTTTTATAGAGTAGATAAAAGTGGTTCACGTAAAGAAGGTGGTTCCGGACTTGGACTTTCCATCGTGAAGCATATTATTGAAGCTCATGACGAAAAAATTTACATTGAAAGTGAAATAGGTATTGGCAGTGAGTTTTCATTTACCCTCGAAAAGGCGAAATAATTTTCTATAATTCACCTCATATTCCATTATACTCAATCCCTTATATTCTGAAATTTGACTGAGCTTATCAATTGTGAAATCCTTTTGTTTACAGCTTGCTGCATAACCAAGATTGGTTAATCGTTCGGCAAGGTATTCTTGTTCAAATTGACCAGGTGTAGGAATAAAAAATACGTTTTTACTTAATTTTGTTAAATCCATAATGGTGGTGTAGCCAGAACGAGCCACAACAGTCTTACTTTCGTTAATCGCATTTCCTAATTCTTCAGAAGTCATAAAATTATAAACCCTCATGTTGTTTTCTTCGGAAATATGCTGCTCCTTTTCAATCAGACCTCTAACAAAAATTACCTTGCCTTTATGTTTCTTAAACTCGCAGAGGAGCTGGTCTTCTATAAACGTACGTTGAGGTTCCGGGCCAGAAAGCAATACCATTACATCATATCTAATAGGTCTATCTTCTTTTGAAAACCGGCTTAAAGGACCAATGAATTTTATAGGCATTTCATGCATATGTGTGTGACCTAATATCCCACTTAGGTTGACATTTCCTAGATTATCGGGTACCCAACATTCGTGAAAACGCTTGATAATTTTTTGATGTAATTTTGTGCTCAACCAAGTTGTATTTCCGCTCAAAACCTGAAGTTGATGTGTTATAAAAACACAAGGTATTTTTTTGTTATGGATACCTAAACGGTTATCAGAGATGATACCATCAATGTGGTAATCTTCAATAATGGAAGCGACACTCTTTTTTTCTGCTTTAATGGCTTTTGCCATCTTAGGAGAATTCTGTAGCATTTTTAATTTAAAGTGTTTTCCTTTTTTCGGATAGGTGATTTTGTACGATGGAAGTTCAATGGATTCTAATTCAGGGAATTCCTTTCTTAAAAGCGACAAGGCAATACCATCACTTGCTATAACAGGTTCAAACTGATGTGTAATTAGTGCATTGATAATTGGGATACAACGCGTTGCATGACCTAATCCCCAATTTAAAGGCGCGATGAGTATTCGTTTCTTGTGCTGAACTTGTTTCAGTATTTTTTATTTTAATGAGTCTATGTTCAAAAACAAAGATAAGGTTAAAATGTTTCCTTAATTTTACCGCTTTAAATGTTAAGAATAACAAAGTGTTAATTTTTTAAAGTGGGAAGTAAAAACAAACTCAAGCGATTTAAAGAGAATGAAACATTTACGAATGTGTTTCAGCCAAAACGAGATGAATTGGTTAATTCAGAATATGAATTAAAAGGACATTGGAGAACCTCGGTATTCAAAAATGATAATCCTTTGGTATTAGAATTGGGATGTGGTCGTGGAGAATACTCTTTAGAATTAGCAAAGAAATTTCCAAAGAAAAATTTCATAGGTATCGATATCAAAGGTGCTCGATTTTGGAGAGGTGCCAAAACAGCAATCGAAGAAAACATTACAAATGTTGCTTTTATACGTACACAAATAGAATTGGTTGACTTTGCATTTGCTGAGAATGAAGTGGATGAAATTTGGATCACATTTCCAGATCCTCAAATAAAATATAAGCGTACCAAGCATAGAATGACAAATTCAGATTTTTTAAAACGCTATAAAACTATTTTAAAACCAGATGGTGTGGTTAATCTGAAAACAGATAGTGAGTTTATGCATGGGTATACTCTCGGGCTCCTACATGGTGAAGGTCATGAAGTTTTGTATGCCAATCATGATGTTTATAAACAAGAGGGTAGTCCTGATGAAGTTACCAGCATTCAAACCTATTACGAGTCTCAGTATTTAGAGCATAACAAACCAATTACGTATATTAGGTTTAAAATTAGTTAGAATTGAACATTACTGTCATTTTTTTTCTCGGATTAATTATAGCACTCGTTGGTGTGGTTCCTCCTGGTTTATTGAATATGACAGCAGCAAAAGTAAGTTTAAAGGAAGGTGCTAATAGAGGTATTGTCTTTTCCATTGGTGTGTGTTTGATTGTATTTTTGCAAACCTATATTGCAGCAATGCTTGCACGATATTTAAGCAATCATTATTATGTTGTTGAAATTTTACAACGTGTTGCTTTTGTTATTTTCATTTTAATTACCATCTATTATTTATTAGTAGCGAAGGTACCTGCAAAACCAGAAGTAGAGGCTCATACTAAAAGTGGCCAAAGTCGATTTTTTCAAGGTATGTTTTTATCGGCAATAAATGTATTTCCAGTTCCTTATCACGCTTATATGACCATTACAATTGCTGGATTTGGATGGTTTGATTTTGAAAAATCAAGTATTCTTACCTATGTTACAGGAGCGGCAATGGGAACCTTTGTAATGTTGTATGTCTACATATTCTTTTTTGATAAAATCAAGAATAAGAACTTTACATCGCAAAAAAACATGAATTATATCATTGGTACAATTACAGGAATTGTAGCAGGTATTACTTTGATTAACATAGTCATGGATTGGAAATGAAGACAGAGACTTTAAATTTCTTTGATAAAGTCTATGTGGTAGCGAAACTCATTCCCTACGGAAGAGTTACTAGCTATGGTGCAATAGCCAACTACTTAGGAGCAAAACGCAGTGCCAGAATGGTAGGATATGCAATGAATGGTTCGCATGGTAAAGATGTACCTGCACATCGTGTTGTAAACCGAAAAGGGCTACTTACTGGAAAGCATCATTTCGATGGTACAAACCTTATGCAGCAACTTTTAGAAAGCGAAGGTATTACTGTTATTGAGAATCAAATTCAAGATTTGGAAAGGGTGTATTGGGATCCAGCTAAAGAATTATAACTCGTTATTCTGAACTTGTTTCAGAACCTCATTATTTGATGTTTTTTACTCCCATAATTCAACGCAATCTCACCATAAGAAATAGCAATCCCAAGACTTTAAACTTCAAGCTTTATTAAGTATATTTGCATTTAGAATGATTCTGAATAAAACATTCAAGAATTTAAAAATTGCTATGAAACGAGCATGTTAAAACTATTATCATAGAAGGAAATGATTAATAGCGAACAGCATGTGACCGTTAAAAAACATTACGTATAAACACATGAAATTAAATAAACAAGATATACTTAAAGCACTCGAATCCATTTCTGCACCTGGCGAAGGACAAAATATGGTAGAGAGTGGAGCAGTAACGAATGTGGTCACATTTGCTGACGAGGTTATTGTTGATATTACAATTACAAACCCTAGTTTACAGGCTAAAAAGAAAACCGAAGTCGAGATTATGAAAACGATTCATGATAAGGTTTATGAGAAAGCAAAAATTAAGGTAAATATAAAAGTTGATGCACCAACTAAATCTGCACCTAATGTGATTAAAGGGAAGACTATCCCTGGAATTAAAAATATTATTGCCGTTGCTTCAGGAAAAGGAGGTGTCGGTAAATCTACTGTAACCGCTAACTTGGCTGTGACCTTAGCAAAAATGGGTTTTAAAGTTGGGATTTTAGACGCAGATATCTATGGGCCATCAATGCCTATTATGTTTGATGTAGAATTAGAGCGACCATTAGCAACTAATGTCGATGGAAAATCTAAAATGAAACCTGTAGAGAACTATGGGGTCAAAATTCTTTCTATTGGTTTTTTCACAAAACCAGATCAAGCAGTTGTTTGGAGAGGTCCAATGGCATCTAAAGCCTTAAATCAAATGATTTTTGATGCTGATTGGGGAGAACTTGATTTTATGTTATTGGATTTGCCTCCAGGAACAGGAGATATTCATTTAAGTATTATGCAATCACTTCCAATTACTGGAGCTGTTATTGTAAGTACACCACAAAATGTGGCTCTGGCAGATGCCAAGAAAGGTGTTTCCATGTTTCAACAAGAAAGCATTAATGTGCCTGTGTTGGGTATTATTGAAAATATGGCTTATTTTACTCCAGATGAACTTCCCGATAATAAATACTATATCTTCGGAAAGGAAGGGGCGAAAAATCTTGCTGAAGACTTAAACGTACGTTTTTTAGGAGAGTTACCTTTGGTGCAAAGCATAAGAGAAGCTGGAGATGTTGGCCGACCAGCAGCATTGCAAACTGCAACGGAATTAGAGCAAGCTTTTGAGAAGTTAACCCAAAACGTTGTTGAAGAAGTCGTCAGACGTAATGATGACTTGCCGCCAACAGAAGCAATTAAGATAACCACGATGGCTGGATGTTCAGCAGTAAATAAGAAATAGAACATGAGTACAGAAGAACTAAGATTGAATGTCGAAAAAGCATTGGATGAAATTCGTCCGTTTTTACAAAGTGATGGCGGTGATATCTCACTGTTGTCCATTGAAAATGATAATTTGGTAAAAGTGCAATTGCAAGGTGCTTGCGTTGGATGTAGTGTGAACCAAATGACACTCAAGTCTGGTGTGGAAATGACTATTAAAAAGTATGCGCCTCAAATTGAACACGTTGTTAATATAGAGGCTTAGTTTGGCGTGACCACAAGGGTCAGGCTTTCGGTAGTCGCTATCAAAGATGAGCTCCAACAAAACCTCAATCCTTCACGCAAATTGATAAATGTCATAAAATTTAGAATTAAATTCATAAAACTTTGTAATCAGAAATCAAAGTTAAATTAAAGAGATACCCATTGTCATGGGCATTACTATGATTAAAACAGATATACTCATTATTGGTGCAGGACCAACAGGACTCTTTACAGTTTTTGAAGCAGGTCTGCTTAAATTAAAATGCCATTTAATTGATGCTTTGCCACAACCTGGCGGACAATGTTCAGAAATATATCCTAAAAAACCGATTTACGATATTCCTGCCTACCCAGAAATTCTTGCAGGTGATCTTACCGAAAAATTAATAGAACAGTCTAAGCAATTTGAACCAGGTTATACACTTGGTGAACGCGCTGAAACAATAGAGAAACAAGAAGACGGAACATTTATTGTGACAACCAATAAAGGAACAAAACATCAAGCGCCTGTAGTGGCTATTGCTGGTGGGTTAGGGAGTTTTGAACCTCGTAAACCCTTAATTCATAATATTACCGATTTTGAAGATATAGGCGTAGAGTACATCATTAAGGACCCTGAAATCTATAGAGATAAAAACGTAGTGATTTCAGGTGGAGGAGATTCGGCATTAGATTGGAGTATCTTTTTAAGTGATGTTGCGAGTAAAGTGACTTTAATTCATAGACGTAATGAATTCCGTGGACATCTTGATTCCGTAGAAAAAGTTCAAGAATTAAAAAACCATGGAAAAATAAACCTTGTTACACCTGCTGAAGTTATTGGAATCGTTGGTGATAATAAGGTGAAAGCCGTTGTTGTAAAACAAGCACAACATATTGAAAGAGAGTTCGAGATAGAGTGTGATCATTTTATACCACTTTTTGGACTATCGCCAAAACTTGGTCCTATTGCAAATTGGGGATTAGAGATTAAAAAAAATGCTATTGTAGTTAATAATGCGTTAGATTATCAAACTAATATTCCTGGGATTTTTGCAATTGGAGATGTTAATACCTATCCAGGGAAATTGAAACTGATTTTATGTGGTTTCCATGAAGCGACATTAATGTGTCAAGCGGCTTACCAAATTATCAATCCAGGAAAACGTTACGTATTAAAATATACAACTGTAAGTGGAGTCGATGGATTTGATGGTACTCGAAAAGAAGCGCCAAAAGCAGTTGTAAAAGCAATAGAATAATTACTATCAACGGGGTACTAATTACTAATAAAATGGAACAAGACGTAAACATAAAAATAATAGATAGAGATGGTGTTACTCACGACGTGTTAGCCCCTACAGATATGGCGATGAACCTCATGGAGGTTGTTCGTTCTTACGAATTAGCGCCAGAAGGCACTATTGGTATTTGTGGTGGCATGGCTATGTGTGCCTCTTGCCAGTGTTATGTGAATTCTGATCATAAACTTCCCGAAATGCATGATGAAGAAGAAGCCATGCTAAGCGAAGCATTTTACGTTAAAGATAATTCTCGTTTAGGCTGTCAGATTCAAATGACATCAGAGATGGAAGGTTTAGAGGTTGAGTTAGCTCCAGAATCGTAATTAATTTATTCAGTCTTATAGTCTATTAATTTCCGAGGACCTTCCAACAAAACTCTAACAATCTTCAGCGTACCATCATCCGAAGTAGCAATTTGCCATTTAATGAGTGAGATTTCACCATTTTCAATTTCTATACCTGTAATACTTCTTGGGTGTACACAACTTCCATCATTAAAAAAAGCGATGTCTCCTGGTTCTGGAAAACGAGGTCTGTGTGTGTGACCAACAATCGTAATTAGATTATTATTTTCGGCAATCCATTTTTTTGTGCGTCGCTCTACCTTTATCAACTCTTTGTAGTTTTTCGCAGGACTAGTAGGATCAGCAATGCCCATAACGTTTAATGGTTTCCAAAGCACACGAACCATAAACCGACTCCATTTCCAGAAGAGATAGTTCCACCAATCGGCTTGATGACCATGCGTTAAGAATAATTCTTGTCCTGTTTCAGAATATTTTAAAATGACGGCCTCATGGTATTGGAGATCACAAAAGAGTTCAACGTTTTCACCTGTTTTAGGATCAAAAAAAGCTGATAAATATTTCTCAACATATTTTGGATCGCGATAGACCATATCGTGATTTCCCCAAATCATATGCAGTCGTTCTTGCTCATGAAACAACTTCATCAACATGTACACATTTTTATGTGCATTAAAGATGGAATCAAAAGATAGGTTTTCCCAGAGTTCGTCGCCATCACCTAATTCGCAATAACTAAAACCTTCAGCATAATAATGCTTTAGAGCATGAAAATAGATGTTACGGTTATTCGCGAAATCATCAGCGAAACTATTGTCGCCTCTATGGCAATCGCTAAACAGAATGAGTTTACTAGAGTCATCAAAGTTGACAACTTTAGCATTTTTATAAGCATGATCTAATCTCTTTTTTGAAGACATGAATAAACTTTCAACTAAAATAAGCAGAAATTAATCAACCTGAGATACCTCATTCAATTTTTTCGAGAGTTATTCAAAGACAATACGTAATCATAAAAAATGCTTCTCAGGAGTGAGAAGCATTTCTTGAATTTTGCACATAACGATTCCGCAAGAGTGAAATAATTATATGTCGCTTATTATACAAAGCCACACATCTGAGTGATTTGTTAGATGTGGCTCAGCCACTATTTGAAGGCGTTGAGTCCTGTAATGTCTAAACCAGTAATTAGTAGATGTATATCGTGAGTCCCTTCATAAGTGACTACACTTTCTAAGTTCATCATATGTCTCATGATAGAATATTCGCCAGAAATTCCCATTCCACCAAGCATTTGCCTTGAGTCACGAGCAATTTTCAAAGCCATATCCACATTGTTTCGTTTCGCCATAGAAATTTGAGCAGAAGTTGCTGTTCCATTTTCACGCATTACACCAAGTCTCCAAGCTAATAATTGAGCTTTCGTGATTTCTGTAATCATCTCTGCTAGTTTCTTTTGTTGTAATTGAAACTGTCCAATTGGTTTCCCAAACTGGATACGTTCTTTACTATATCTTAAAGCAGTATCATAGCAATCCATAGCCGCTCCAATAGCACCCCAAGCAATACCAAAACGTGCTGAATCTAAACAACCAAGTGGTGCTCCAAGTCCAGACTTGTTAGGTAATAAATTTTCTTTAGGTACTTTTACGTTATCAAAAATAAGTTCACCAGTTGCGCTTGCACGAAGTGACCATTTATTATGAGTTTCAGGTGTAGTGAATCCTTCCATTCCACGTTCAACAATTAAACCATGAATACGCCCACTTTCATCTTTAGCCCAAACAACTGCGATTTGACAGAATGGCGAATTTGAAATCCACATTTTAGCACCATTTAAAAGATAATGGTCACCCATATCTTTAAAGTTGGTCACCATTCCACTAGGATTGCTTCCGTGATCTGGTTCTGTTAAACCAAAGCTTCCAATCCATTCTCCACTAGCTAATTTTGGTAAATATTTTTGACGTTGTTCTTCGTTACCATATTTCCAAATGGGATACATGACTAAAGACGATTGTACAGAAGCTGTACTTCTCACACCAGAATCACCACGTTCAATTTCTTGCATGATTAGGCCATAAGAAATTTGGTCTAATCCGGCACCTCCATATTCAACAGGAATATAAGGACCAAAAGCACCAATTTCAGCTAAACCTTTAACGATTTGAGTTGGGAATTCAGCCTTTTGTGCATACTCCTCAATAATTGGTGAAACATCACGTTTCACCCAGTCTCTGGCTGCGTCACGCACTAATTTATGTTCTTCAGAAAGTAACTCATCAAGGTTATAATAGTCAGGTGCTTCAAATAAATCTGGCTTCATTATGTGGTTTAATTTGATTGAATTACAAAAGTAACGAAAACGTTTTCAGTTGGCAATTTAAAGATGAGGTTTTAGCTGATAAATAATAAAAACGAAAGCGATTTAAGAATTTAAAAACTTTGCTAATAAGCTATGGAAATGATGTACACCTTGTTCTCTTGTTGGAGAAAATCGCCCTGCTTTATAAAAAGAGGATTTTACGCCTTTTTGAACATTTTCAACAACAAATTCATCTTCTCGTTGGACTTTCTCTAAATCTTGACTAGCGCCTTGATTTAATTTTGTTGGATCTAATACATAGGATAGAAAGGACACTTTGGTTCTATTCATATCCAAAGGTTTTACAATGTTTACAGATAAACCCCATGGATAGAAATTAAACATCATATTTGGAAATACCCAATAGTAATAAGCCCCAACATTTTTTCCGTAATCTATATGATTTTCTGGTAAATCAAAAACCTCAGTAGCTTCCTCAGTATATCCAATTTGTAAATTACAATAGTCATAAACTTCTGTTTTGTAGCTCCCATAATCCAATACGGCATTTAAACCAGGATGCACAAAAGGAACATGAAAACCTTCTAGATAATTATCGCAGTAAAGCGCCCAATTGGCGTGTACTAAATAATCTTGAGATAGAGATGCATTATATTCAAAATCATTAAAAGGAAGGAAACCTACACGTTCATTCATTTTGTCAATGACCTGCTGAAAATCAAAAGTTGGATTTAATCCTGCAAACAAAAAAGGCCCCCATTTTTTTAATGGAAATTGATGTAAGTTGTCACAAGGTCTGGGAAAATCTTCAGTTTGTTCAAATTCAGGCATATGTTCAAATTCACCTTTAAGATTGAATCGTCGCCCATGGTAAAAACAAGTTAATTTTTTAGATTTCCCCGGATTTAAAGCAACAAGATTCCCTCTATGTGTGCATACATTTGTTAAACAATTAATGTCGCCTTGCTCATTTTTTGTCAATACTAGTGGCTCTGTTAGGTATCCATCTAACAATACAAAAGGATGTACAGACTGAGGAAAGGGAACTAAACTCTCATCGCCAATCCACTGCCAAGACTTCAAGAAAACAAGTTCTTTAGTGGTTTCATATGCTGCTTTGTCTTTATAAAAAGAAGCAGGTAACGTCTCTGCTTTTGTGATATCTGGATCAATATAATAATTCGATTTCATAAAAAATATAATTGTATTTTCGTTGACGCTCCTAAATTTACACAATTAAATCTATCTTTTTAAAAGAATATAAATGGCAAAAAAAGAACAAAAGATCGGTTTAATTACCACAACGTCATTAGTAGTTGGAGGCGTTATTGGCGCTGGCATATTTTTGTTACCATCATCATTAGCGGCGTATGGAAGTATCAGTATTTTAGGATGGCTGTTCACAGCAACAGGAGCGTTGATCCTTGCCAAAATATTTAGCAATTTCAGTAAAATAATTGTCAATAAAAGCGGTGGCCCTTATACGTATTCAAAAGCTGGTTTTGGAGATTTTATTGGTTTTTTAGTCGCTTGGGGATATTGGATATCTTGTTGGATAAGTAACGCTGGACTAGCTTTAGCAATTGTAGGTGCTTTAAGTGTCTTTTTTCCTGCGTTAAATACGGACCCAATATTGAAAGTTAGCGTAGGATTAGGAATGATATGGTTTTTTACATGGGTTAATTCTAGAGGTATTAAAGCAACTGGAAAGGTGCAAGTGGTGACTACAGTTCTAAAATTATTGCCATTAGCATTTGTTATTTTAGCGGGTATTTTCTTTTTTGATAGTGATAATTTTCCAGCATTTAATTTAACTGGTGAAAGTGATTTTGCTACAATACCAGTAGTTGCAGCATTAACTCTCTATGCGTTTTTAGGTATAGAAGGCGCTACAATACCAGCAGAAAATGTTGAAAACCCTGAAAAAACGATTCCTAGAGCAACGATGTTAGGGACTATAATCGTAGTATTAGTCTATATTTTGAGTACAATAGTCTTATTTGGAATTTTACCTGTAGATGTTTTAGCAAATTCACCAGCGCCTTTTGCTGAAGCAGGAGAAATAATAGGCGGTAAGTATGCTGGTTATTTTGTGGCTGCAGGAGCCGCTATTTCTGCAATAGGATGTTTGAATGGTTGGATATTAATGTCTGCTCAACTACCCTTGGCGGTAGCCAAAGATAAAATGTTTCCAAGAGTTTTTGCTAGAGAGAATAAAAATGGAGCACCAATATTTGGGATAGTTATAGGGAGTGTATTGACTACAATAATCTTACTACTTAATATTTCTGATGGGTTAGTTGAACAGTTTACATTTATTGTAAACCTAACTGTTCTTGCTTGTTTAGTGCCGTATCTTTTTGTTTCAGCGTCCTATATAATTGTCCTAATTGAAAAGAAAACACACATTAATAGCTTTCTTAAAACATTTGTATTGGGTAGTTTAGGCTTTGCGTATTCGATATGGGCAATTTTCGGATCAGGATCAGAAACGGTATTTTATGGGTTTTTATTATTGTTAGCAGGAATTCCATTCTATGTTTTAATGCAGTGGAATAAAAGAAAAAAATAAATGAAAACGACACATCATTCAGAATATCTAAACCTACAATCTGTTTTTATAAAACCAGCAAAAAATGCTTTTGTTTCTGATGATGAATTAGTAGAGCAATGGCAGGAACTTAATTACTTATCTCGGCCAGATTTTGATAAGTCAATTAAAGAGTATAAAGCATTCGAAGAATTGTTTAAGGCTTCAAAAATTGAATTGAAATATTTTTCACAAGATGCTACTGTGAAAATTGATTCGGTGTATTGCAGAGATGCTTCCATTGCTACAGATTTTGGAATGATCATTTGTAATATGGGCAAAGGCGGACGCATTAATGAACCACTATCTCAGAAACTCCAATTCCTTAAAAGTAATATTCCAATTCTTGGCGAAATAACGGCTCCAGGAACTCTGGAAGGAGGCGATGTCGCTTGGTTGGATGAAAAAACATTAGCTGTGGGTCATACGTATAGAACGAATGTAGACGGAATAAAACAATTAAGACAATATCTTGAGCCCAATGGAATAGAAGTGATAGTTGTAGAACTACCACATTACAAAGGCAAAGAAGATGTATTTCATTTAATGTCAATTTTGAGTCCAGTTGATAAGAATTTGGCGGTTGTTTATTCGCCGTTAATGCCTATTAAATTTAGAAATCAGTTACTTGAAAGAGGTTTTGAATTGGTTGAAGTACCAGAAGAAGAGTTTGAATCTATGGGTTGTAATGTATTGGCCATTGCATCAAGAAAATGCATAATGGTTGATGGTAATCCGCAAACTAGAAAATTATTGGAAGAAGCAGGGTGTGAAGTTACTGCTTATAAGGGAGATGAAATTAGTGTAAAAGGAGGAGGAGGCCCAACCTGTTTGACCCGTCCTTTGTTGCGACGGTATTAACTACATTTTCAAATAAAAATCCTTAGTCAGATTGGTATAGTCATCTGTATATTGATGACGAGTAGTTTCAATGATTAATTCTGAAATATTTAGATCGTATTCTTTAAAAGAGAACTCTATAAGGCTGCGTTTTGTCTCTGCGGAAGGTGTGCCTTTGACATGTGTTTTTCGCTTCGGAAAAAGTCCGGTTTTAGACGCTAATTCTATAAAATGGTCTTCTTCAGAAAATGGTATAACGACTGATAACATTCCGTCTTCTGAAAGTAAAGCTACAGCACTTTGTAATAAATGTTCAAAAGGCATTGCATCCTGAAATCGTGCCAGATCACGTTGTGCGCTTTTAGTTTTATAGTTTTCAGCGTAGAAAGGCGGATTGCAAATTATCAAATCGTATGTGTCTTCAATCTCTTCAGCGAATTCCTCTAATGATGCGTGATAACAAAACAAGCGATCATTCCATGGTGATTGTTCAAAATTATCAACACATTGCTCGTACGCTTTGTCGTCAATCTCTAGAGCTTCGATAACTTGAGCGTCACAGCGTTGTGCCAACATTAATGATAGAACACCTGTTCCTGCACCTATGTCTAGAATAGAAAATGGATTGTTTTCAATTGTTGTCCATGCGCCTAAAAGCACACCATCTGTACCAATTTTCATGGCACATTGGTCTTGGTTGACTGAGAATTGTTTGAATTGGAATGGTTTGTCCATAATTCATTGTTTTGTCATTCAGAAGGAGCACCGATAACTATCGGAGTAACTGAAGAATCTAGTTCTTTTATTTGTGAGATTCGTCGCTTTACTCTGAATGATAGATTTATTCTTCTAAATACAAATCAATCAAGCCCTCAGGAGTATTCATAAAAATGGTTTTATTTGTCTTATCTACTTTGGAGATAAACTCATCATTCATTGGAATTAAGATCTCTATTCCGTCCCTATCAATTTCAAAAAGTGATTGCGCGGTAGAGTCATTAATAGATTTGATAATCCCTACATGGCCAAAATTTTTGTCTTCAACTTTAAATCCGATAATTTCATGAAAGTAAAACTTATCATTATCAAGTTTTGGTAAAAATTCAAGAGGTAAGTATAAACCACTTTTCATAAGTGCATCTGCATCTTCTTCCGTATCTACATCTTCGAACTTGACACGTAATAATTCAGATTTGTGCAGTTGAGAGGATTCTATAAAAAAGGGAAGGAGCTTATCGCGAACTTCTATAAAAACAGAGTCCATGTTTTCATAAAGCTCAGGTTCGTCAGTATCTAATTTGACTAATAGTTCGCCTTTAAAACTGTATTTTTTGACAATCTTACCAAGAAAGAAGCAGTCTTTTTTTTGCATTTGAAGTGTGATTTTGTTTTCCAAAGTATTGGAAAGCGTATGACTTTAAAATAAAAAACCCAGACGCAAATGGTCTGGGTTTAAAAGTATAAAAAATAATTTTCTATTCTTCTTCGTTTGAAGCTGTAACTTCACCTTCAACTTGTGCTTCTTCAGTTGCTTCTTCAGTTGCTTCTTCTTCAACAACAGGAGCCGCAGCTGCAATTCTTGCTTCGTTAACTGCTTTCTCAGCGTCTAACGCATCAGCTTTAGCTTTAGATTGTATTTCAGATAAACCAGCTTCTTTAGCTTGTACTTTTCCTGCTTTTTCTTGTAACCAAGCATCAAACTTTGCTTCTGCTTGTTCTTCAGTTAAAGCACCTTTTGATACACCACCAGCTAAGTGGTTTTTGAGCATTGCACCTTTATAAGATAAAATTGCTCTGGCTGTATCAGTTGGTTGAGCACCATTCTGTAACCATTGTACTGTACCATCAACATTTAATTCTACAGTTGCTGGATTAGTGTTAGGATTGTAAGCACCTAATTTCTCTAAGTATTTACCATCTCTTTTTGATCGTGCATCTGCTGCAACGATCCAATAATAAGGTTTCCCTTTTTTACCGTGTCTTTGTAATCTAATTTTTACAGGCATATATTTAATTAATTTGTGAGGTTCGCGACCTCTATTATTAATGAGGCGCAAAGATAATACAATAATTTAATTCTCAACATTTTATTTGAAATTAAGTAAGAACGCTTCCGGTCTTTATTGATTAATCTTTAACCTATGATTTCGTCCTATCATATTGCTTTTCGGCTAATAAAAAACCTAAGTTGAGTTCATATTGAAATTTTATTATACTTTTGGGGCTCTTTAAACGTTATTAAATTTGTGAAAACAATATTGAAACCAAATTGAAATGAAAAAATTAGCCTTAATTCTTGTTACCATATTATTAGTATTTAGTTGTGGTGATGAAGTAGAATTTAACTCCCCAGCAATTCAAGGAAATTATAACGGGAATCTTTGGAGAGCAAGATCTTACGCTGCAGATATTGACTTTGGAGGATTTTTAGTTCAAGGATCTAATAATATTGAAACCTTGCAATTGATAACTCAAGATGATACAGCGGGAGTCTATAATTTAGGCGGTGATAGTCCAAATGTTGCAATAGTTAAAGATGCTAACGGAGTGGTTTATTCTACGGCAAATGACCCAGATCCAAGTTTTTCACTTTATCCAGTTGAGGGGCAAATTATTGTTGAGAGCATCATTAATACAACTCCTAAGACTATGACAGGAACGTTTTGGTTTTATGCTTTCACAAATGATGGATTGCAAACAGTAAACTTTAATGAGGGTGTATTTCATAAAGTGCCAATTGTGGGCGGTTTGGTTGTAATTAATAACGGAAGTAGTTGTCTACAAGCGACTCAACAAGTAAATATTACTCAGGCTGCATTTAATGCAACAAGTACTACTATGCCTGATTATACAGATGCATGTAGCGCTTATAAGACAGCTTTAGTTGGTAAAATAGATGCCTGTGGTGATCTAGATGGAAGCCAGCAACTAATAGTTGATGGTTTAGGAACTTGTATTCCATAAATGTAGATAAAAAGACTTATACAGAAACAGCCTTTTAAGGCTGTTTTTTTGTTTAAAACTGTTCATAACTTTAGCTTTAAAAAAGAGAAGTTTCTTCGTAATTTTATGGACTTACTTCTAGAGATTTTTCTTCTGAAGTTTATACAATTAAAGGGCAAAGAACTACATGTATTTAATCTTCGATACCGAAACCACAGGATTACCAAAACGATGGGATGCACCAATTACAGATGTTGATAATTGGCCAAGATGTATTCAAATTGCATGGCAATTACATGATGAGATGGGTAACTGTGTCGATCATCAAGATTATTTGGTGCAACCTGAAGGGTTTAATATTCCCTATGATGCCGAAAAGATTCATGGAATTTCTACCGAATTGGCGCAAGAACAGGGTATACCACTTCAAGATGTATTAGAGAAATTTAATAGTGCGTTGTCGAAGACTAAGTTTGTAGTTGGTCAAAACGTGAAATTTGATCTCAATATTATGGGAGCTGAATTTGTAAGGGAAACTGTTGCAAATCAGCTTCAAGAACTTCCAGTTTTAGATACTTGTACAGAGCACACGGCATCGCTTTGTCAAATCCCTGGAGGTCGCTACGGAAAGTTTAAACTACCAACCTTAACCGAGTTACATCAGTTTTTGTTCAACAAACCCTTTTCGGAAGCACACAACGCAACGGCCGATGTTGAGGCTACCACGCGTTGCTTCTTTGAGTTAGTTCGATTGGGAGAGTATACCAAAGAGCAACTAGACGTTCAACCTGATTACTTTCAGGATTTTAACGAGAAGAATTCGCAAACGATTCAACTTATTGGATTAAAGCATATCAACCTCAAGAAGGAAAGCGCGAAGATTAATGCGCGTCTTCAGAAGTTGCAAACCAATGATATTTCCGAAGCTGAAATAAATCAAAATATTTCAGGCTTAGCAGATGTCGATTTTGTACATCTCCATAATCATTCTCAGTTTTCGGTATTGCAGTCTACTATAAGTATTACAGATTTAGTTGCTGTTGCTGCAGAGCATGATATGCCTGCAGTTGCGCTGACCGATCATGCGAACATGATGGGCGCTTTTCATTTTGTGAAAGCGGTTAATAATCACAATAAATCAGTAAAAGATAAAATTGCTGAAGCTGAAGAGAAAGGAGAAACTTCAGACTTAAAAGAAATTAAACCCATTATTGGTGTTGAGTTTTTTGTTTGTGAAGATCATACTGATAAAACCCGAAAAGATAATGGCTATCAAATTGTATTGACTGCCAAGAATAAAAATGGCTATCACAATTTGGCTAAGTTGTCATCACATGCGTTTGTCGATGGGTTTTACTACTTGCCTAGAATCGATAAAAAATTAATTCAGCAATACAAAGAGGATTTGATTTGCTTGACCGGAAATCTCTATGGAGAAGTGCCAAGCAAAGTTTTAAATGTAGGTGAAAATCAAGCTGAAGAAGCCTTGCTTTGGTGGAAGCAGGAATTTGGTGATGATTTGTATATAGAACTCATGCGTCATAATCAGGAGGATGAAAATCGCGTAAACCCTGTCCTAATCGGCTTTGCTAAAAAGCATAATATAAAACTTGTTGCTACCAATAATACGTATTACTGTAAGCAAGAAGATGCGAATGCACATGATATTTTATTATGTGTTAAAGATGGTGAAAAACAAGCTACACCAATTGGTCGTGGTCGAGGTTATCGTTACGGATTGCCAAATCAAGAATACTACTTCAAGTCATCTGAAGAGATGAAAGCGCTCTTTAAAGATGTTCCTGAAGCCATTACTAATATTCAAGAAGTCGTTGATAAGGTTGAGGCATTTCAGCTAGCTCGTGATGTATTATTACCAGCTTTTGATATTCCTGATGAATTTAAAGATGATGGCGATTTGGCCGATGGTGGGAAAAGAGGTGAAAATTCATACCTAAGACATTTAACTTACGAAGGCGCAAAAAAACGTTATGATGAACTCACAGATGATATTATAGAGCGTCTCGATTTTGAGTTGAGCGTTATTGAAAATACAGGGTATCCAGGTTATTTTTTGATCGTTGAAGATTTTATTCGCGAAGCACGAAATATGGATGTGTCCGTTGGGCCTGGTCGTGGTTCGGCAGCAGGGTCTGTGGTGGCCTATTGTCTCTGGATTACCAATATTGATCCGCTAAAGTATGACTTACTTTTTGAGCGTTTCTTGAATCCAGATCGTATCAGTATGCCAGATATTGATATCGATTTTGATGATGAAGGTCGAAGTCGTGTTATGGATTACGTGATTGAAAAATATGGATCCAATCAGGTTGCTCAGATTATTACCTACGGAACCATGGCTGCCAAATCATCTATTCGTGACACAGCAAGGGTTTTAGATTTGCCATTATTTGATGCTGATCGGATTGCGAAGTTGATTCCAACCATGTCTAAACTGAGTAAGATTTTCGGTCTCGATGAAAAGGAATTAGGCAAGAAGTTTAGAGCCGAAGACTTAGAAAAAGTCAATCAACTTCTAAATATTGCTGATGGCGATGACCTTGAAGCCGAAACCGTAAACTTGGCAAGAACACTGGAAGGCTCAGTTCGTAATACTGGTATTCATGCATGTGGTGTTATTATTACGCCAGACGATATTACCAAGTTTGTTCCTGTAGCAACAGCGAAGGATTCAGACTTGTATGTCACTCAGTTTGATAACTCTGTAGTTGAGGATGCAGGATTACTGAAGATGGATTTCTTGGGATTAAAAACCTTGACTTTAATTAAGGATACGGTTAAAATCGTGAAAGCGAAGCATGATATTTTGCTCGATCCAGATAGCTTTCCATTAGATGATGAAAAAACATATGAGTTGTTTCAAAAAGGAGAAACGGTTGGTGTATTCCAATATGAATCGCCTGGAATGCAAAAACACCTCAAAGATTTAAAACCAACAGTTTTTGAAGATTTGATTGCGATGAATGCACTCTATCGTCCAGGGCCTATGGAATATATTCCAAGTTTTGTTCGTCGTAAACATGGTGATGAAGACATTGAATACGATTTGCCAGCCATGGAAGAGTATCTCAAGGAAACCTACGGAATTACAGTCTACCAAGAGCAGGTGATGTTGCTATCACAAAAGCTGGCTGACTTTACCAAAGGTGAAGCTGATGTCCTCCGAAAGGCTATGGGTAAAAAGCAAATTACGGTCCTTGATAAAATGAAACCTAAATTTATTGAGCAAGCAAGTGCCAATGGTCATGATGCTAAAGTTCTAGAAAAGGTTTGGAAAGATTGGGAAGCTTTTGCGAGTTATGCCTTTAATAAATCGCACTCCACGTGTTATGCATGGATTGCTTACCAAACAGCATATCTAAAAGCACATTATCCGGCCGAATATATGGCTGCAGTACTGTCTAACAATATGAATGACATCAAGCAGGTGACTTTCTTTATGGAAGAGTGTAAACGTATGCGAATGGCTGTTTTGGGTCCAGATGTTAACGAATCGTATTATAAATTTTCTGTGAATCAAGATGGAGCAGTTCGCTTCGGAATGGGAGCCATAAAAGGGGTAGGTCATGGTGCCGTAAAAACGATTGTTGCAAATCGTAAAGAAGATGGTCATTATAAATCGATTTTTGATTTATCCAAGCGTATTGATTTACGGGCTGCTAATAAAAAAGCATTTGAAAATCTAGCTTTAGCTGGAGGATTTGACGGATTTGGAGAAGCACATCGTGCTCAGTATTTTCATGATGATGGTGACGGAATTACATTTTTAGAAAAAGCGATAAAGTATGGTGCTAAACATCAGGAGAATGAAAATTCTGCTCAGGTAAGTTTGTTTGGTGCTGCAAGTGATGTTCAAATTGCTGAACCTGAAGTTCCGCCAAGTGAAGAATGGGGAACCATGGAAAAATTGGCTCAAGAAAAAGAAGTCGTAGGTGTATATATTTCTGGACATCCTTTAGATGATTTTAAGGTGGAAATGAAAACCTTTTGTAATGGTAATTTAGCCATGTTTAATGAATTGGAAACTTATGTGAATCGTGAAGTAACCTTTGGAGGTGTCGTTACAGACATACAACATCGTGTAAGTAAACAAGGTAAAGGTTGGGCCATTTTTATGGTTGAAGACTATACCGATAGTTTTGAGTTCAGAATTTTTGGAGAAGAGTATCTCAAGTATCGTCACTTTTTGGTAAAAAATAGTTTTGTATATGTGAAGTCCTTTATCAGAGAAGGTTGGGTCAATCGAGATACAGGTAAAAAAGGAGATCCTAGATTACAGTTTAATAGTTTTCAATTGTTGCATGATGTTATGGATACGTATGCTAGGAAACTTTCCATACAATTAAATATTAAAGATTTAAAAGAGCAACGTATTTCCATACTACAGGATTTATTTAGGATGCATCAAGGTGAAAAAGCATTAAGTTTTATTGTCTATGACAACGATGAGAAAATTAAGTTGAATATGTCAAGCCGAAAGCAAAAAGTAAAGATTTCTCAAGAGCTTTTAAATGAATTGGATACCAATGATGTGAGGTATAAGTTGAATTAAGTGCGCCATTTTTTAAATACACAGCTTATTGGTTGCATAATCGATTATTTCCTCTGCGCAAAGGATGGAACGGTATGTTTGAGCTCCTCAAAGAGAGCGAGCAGTGAGAGCCTGTTTTATGCGCCCAAAAAAGTAATATACAATGCGTCAATGACCTCATAATCAAAACAAATACTGCCACTGTAAGGTTTGGCAAAATTTTTGACTAATTTTGTGTATTAAATTAAAATAAAGTTAAACATATAGACAATATAATTATGGCATTAGAAATAACAGATGCGACGTTTGAAGAAACAGTATTAAAGAGTGATAAACCAGTAGTAGTTGATTTTTGGGCTGCTTGGTGTGGACCGTGTAGAATGGTTGGGCCAATCATTGATGAAATTAGCACAGAATACGATGGTAAAGCCGTTGTAGGTAAAGTAGATGTTGATGCTAATCAAGAGTTTGCTGCTAAATATGGTGTACGTAACATTCCTACAGTTTTGGTATTCAAAAATGGAGAAGTTGTTGGTCGTCAGGTAGGAGTAGCTCCTAAAAATGCTTATACGGACGCAATCGATTCTTTATTATAAGAATTATCAGATATAATCTAAAAGAAATGATAAAAGGTTTGCCATTATGGTGAACCTTTTTTTATTTTTATCTAATATTAAGATATAAGACAAAACATATATGAGCAAGCAAGCAAAAGCACAAGATATAGTAGATAGTAAATTATTAGAAGAGCGTAAAGTGTTTCTTTGGGGAATGGTAGATGATAAATCGGCAAAGCATGTGATTGATCGGTTATTGTATTTAGACGCTTTAGAAACTAAAGACATTCATTTATATATAAATAGCCCTGGAGGTTATGTCACTTCTGGATTTGCGATGTACGATTGCATTAAATCCTTAAATAGTGATGTATCGACGATTTGTACAGGATTGGCAGCATCAATGGGATCTATATTATTATCTGTTGGAACTAAAGGTAAACGCTTTATCCAACCACATGCACGAGTGATGATTCATCAACCAAGTGGTGGCGCACAAGGTCAAGCAAGTGATATTGAAATTACAGCACAAGAAATTGTAAAGACCAAAGAGTTGAGCGCTAAAATTTTAGCTGATAATTGCGGACAAGATTTTGATAAAGTGATGAAAGATTTTAATCGTGACCATTGGATGGGAGCAGAGGAATCTAAAGCTTACGGAATTGTAGACGGAATTATCTAGAGTTAAGATTATAGAAAACAGAGTATAGACTTAATAAAACTAAGTAAAAGACGTTATTTTATTTAAGAGGTTAATACCCAATTTAAACGTATTTAAGTCTTTGTTCTTGATTATAAAACCGAAGCGGTCTAATATTAAAAGAAATGAATCTACAGGCAGAACTCAATAAAGCAGGCGGCTTTAAAAACCTAGAGCTACTTGCAAAACAAGTGGTGGAAGGTTTTATTGCAGGAATGCATAAGAGTCCATTTCATGGGTTCTCTGCAGAGTTTGCCGAACATAAAATCTACAATCAAGGAGAAAGCACGCGTCATATCGATTGGAAACTGTATGCCAAAACAGATAAGTTGTATACCAAGCGTTATGACGACGAAACCAATTTACGTTGCCATCTTATTATAGATAATAGTAGTTCGATGCACTATCCTGAAGTAAAAGATTTCAGTATTTCTCATTTGAATAAGATTGGCTTTTCTGCATTGGCTTCAGCAGCGTTAATGCATATCTTAAAAAAGCAACGTGATGCCGTAGGTTTGAGTATTTATAGTGATGCTTACGATTATTATGCGCCAGAAAAGGGGAGTGAACGTCATCATCAAATGTTGTTGAGTCAGTTGGGGAATATGGTGGTTTCAAAACAGGTCAATAAGCAAACCGAAACCTATACCTATTTACATCAGATTGCTGAAAATATTCACAGACGATCTCTGATTTTCTTTTTTACGGATATGTTTCAGACATCTACTGATGAGGAGAAGTTATTTGAAGCCTTACGACATTTAAAACATAATAAGCATGAAGTGGTCTTGTTTCATGTGATTGATAAGGATAAGGAACTCAAGTTTGATTTCGACAATACACCTAAGTGTTTTATTGATGTGGAGACGAATGAGTTTATCAATTTGTATCCAGATACAGTTAAGGCAGGATATGAGACTGCAGTCGAAAATTACTTTAAGAGTATTCGATTAAAATGTGGTCAATATCAAATTAAATATGTTGAGGCAGACATCAATAAACCATTCGATAAAATATTGACAACTTACATGGTAGAGCGACAAAAATTTATTTAATGATTTTTTTGTCAAAATTCTTTATAAAATGTTTGTGATATTAAAAATCGAACGTATATTTGCCCTCGCAATAAAGCAACGGTCTGGTAGTTCAGTTGGTTAGAATGTCGCCCTGTCACGGCGAAGGTCGCGGGTTCGAGTCCCGTCCAGACCGCTAAAAATTGCAAAACTAAAGCTTCAAGAAATTGGGGCTTTTTTTAAGCAATAAAGATAGTTGTGTTGTTCTCAGAGAAATCTGAGAGTTGTGAGAAACTCAATGTTGTTGAGTTCTTACCGATGAGAAGCTTTCCTTTTTTCTGAATAAGAAAATTGGGATGCTTTTTTGTTTTTAGCTATTAGTAATTTATTCTTACCTTTCTTGTTATAGATTTTAAGCCAACTATGCAAGATCAAAATAATTTACCTGAATCAAATCCGCCTGCCAAAAAAACAAATCTTTTTCGCGATTGGTGGGAAGAGATGTGTCCTCGCGATTTCGTACTTACATTTAAAAATTACTTCTTTAATCATAAGCAATTTTTTGATGAAGTGTTCTCTGAGCAATGGGACAATAAAGTAAAGCCCATGGCCTTTTTATTTACTGCTATTGGTGTATCATTAATTATTGGAGCAATTTCACCTTGGGGATTAAAATCAGAAGTTAGTCCAGAACCAGCCGCTTGGGATCAAATCATAGACTCCATGGGAGAGCAAGAAGAATATGAATTCATGAGTGTCTTTAAGTTGCAATGGTATGATGAATTCAAGACAAATAATCCTCCAGAATATGATGAGAATACCAATAACTCATTATATTCTGAATATATTGAGCAAGAATTAATGACGGTTACCGGGCAAAGTACGCCTTTAACCGTGACACAACTCAAGGACTATTTTGAAAAAGAAGAAAAATATTTGCTCGCCTCTAGAGCAGATTATGTGCTTTTGAAACGTCAGGTAGAGCACGATAAGGAGCAGAAGGAGTTAGAAATTGGAGAAATTGAACAAGTCGTTTACTTAAACCTTTTCGTGTTGTGGTGTATGTTGTATTGGCTTATTGCGCATCGACTTTTTAAGAAAGCGAAACGAACTTCGAGAGAAACCGTATTTGTTTTTATGTACGGTTTGGGCATGCTTGTTTTTTTTGTTTATATCCCTTTTATAGCTATTGCAGGTGCCTCAGAAGATCATGTTGCGACTCTTGGTGCTGGAACGATTATTATTTTCGGAATATCCCTTTTTCTTTTATATCGCATATTTAGTATTTTTAAGTATACGCACAATACAGGATTTTTTAAACTTGTGTTGGTGTATATCAAAACATTTCTTGTAGCTGGTTTGGTCGGGTTGTTATTATTTACTGGTGCATTCTATTTACTAGACTTATTATTATAAATACTTCTTTTCTGTTTTATTAAGGCAACTACGATTTTAATTCATAGGGGAAATAGGGGCTTGCCATAAACGTTCTGCAGGCTATTTGACAAACCAAGCGAGACCTTGATAACACGGTTGGTTAAGTTATTAAACCAATAGATAGCTTTCCTTTTTCTTAATTGAAAATTGGGATGCTTTTTTGTTTTAGGGTAATTTATGATGACATTCCTAATGCATTCCGATGTTATTAAAAACAATTACATCATGAAATCATTTAGATTCATTATTTTTTTAGCCGTCATTTCTTTATTATGCGCTTGCAGCCACAATGACGATGGAGGCAGTCAAGGATTAAACCAATCCAATTCTCAACTTTGTAATAATGTCATTGGGCTAAAAGCAGAATATGATAAACTGTTAATGGAAACCTATTTTCCATTTCATAGGCAGTTATTAGTTCTTTCTCAGGATGTTAGAGATTCAGATATAGATGGTACACCAGATAATTAAGACACAGTTCCTTTTAATCCGAACGTCCAATAAACGGAGTTATTAACAGGTAATCAACAATTTTAAATCTATTTTATGTATTTCATCGACAAAAAAACACATTTAATCGGATTTATTTTTGTTTGTCACCTAAAAAGTATTATGTTTGGAGTCCTTCTTAAGCCCCTAAAATCACTTTTCAAGGAATCTTAGTTAATCCATTCATGTTTAAGTACCATTTGGTATTTAGATTTCCCTCAATTTAGTTGGGTTTTTTTGCACCCAAAAGTTAATAATCCATTCTTCCCTCGAATTGGCATTTTTGATGCTGTTTTATTATTAACATAATTAAATTGAATTTATAAATCCCTAAAATTAACAAACATGAAGACCCTGAAAATTACTTTGTTACTATTTACAGTATTATTATTAACCGTTTCTGGACAGAGCAGTGAAGCTCTTGCTGATAATTCTGACGAACCTACTTTTAAAAAGTATAACAAGCAAGACGTAGCAGTTATAGAAAAAAAGAACAAAAAATTGGAATCTCAAGGTTAATAGGTCCTATTTACGAATTTAAGAAGCTCTTGTTAATTAACAAGAGCTTTTTTTATGAGATGTAATTAATTTGTTTTTTTAGTCTATTTTTGAAATAAAAGTATTTCATTTTGTATAGAGCGATAATATTATCATTTTTATTAATTTTAATTGGTGCTAAAACTATTGTTGCGCAGAGCAAACAACTAGATTCAATAAATAAATTGATTGAATTGTCAAAGGACAAAAATAAACCACTGGAATCCCGTTTAAATTTTGCTTTAAAGTCTTCAGAAATAGCAAAAAATATTAAAAATGACTCAATTCTTTTATTAGCGCATAGAAATTTATCACTTATGTACTTCCATACCGAAGAGTATGACAAATATGTAAGTTTGAATAGGTCTAATTTTAAATTGGCACAAAAACTACAAGACTCTTCTGCAATAACAGTAGCTACATCTAACTTAGGCTCTTTCTATAGGTATTTAGAGAAAAATGATAGTTCCTATTATTTTTATTCTAAAGCTCTCAAGTTTTATCCTAAAAATGAAATTTCTGAAGCAAAAGCAACAGCATTACTTTATTTAGCCGACATACAGCAAATTGAAAAAATTCATGCTGGAGCCGAAGAGGCAGCAATACAATCAATATTGATATTAAATCAATTGCCAGAAACACAAAATAAACTCAGTAAACTATGGGATGTATACAACCTTATGGGTATTATTTCAAGAGAACTAGGGAACTATCCGAAATCTATTGAGTATTATGATAAATCTAATGAATACGCTAAACGTATTGATGATGGATTTATTAATGAGGTGTATTCCATAAATAATAAAGCATTCGTATACAGGAAAATGGGTGATTTTAAAAAAGCTATTGAGCTTTATGAAAGCCTTATACCGTTAAGATCAAGATATGAGGAACAAGATCCAGCATTTTATCCGGCAATCATAGCTAATATAGCAGATATTCAATTGGAATTTGGAAACTATGATTTTGATACTGTAAAAAATAAATTTGAAGAAGCCTATGCAATGGGCGAAAAATTAGATGATGAATTCCTAAAAATGAATGTTGCTTTAGATTTATCAAAACTATACAAAGAAATTGACCAAAGAGATTCTATTAGTAAATATGCAAATGAAGCTTATGAAATTGCAACTAATGCGTCAGCAAATGAATTGAGACAAGAGGCTTTATTAATGCTGTCTGAAATTGATGATGGCGAAAAAGGTAAGTTCTATCTTAAAGAACATATACGATTAACCGATAGTTTACTTGATGTTGAACGAAAAGTAAGAGACAAATTTGCACGAATAAAATACGATACTGATACTGTAGAACAGGAAAACGCACGAATGTCTCAGCAGTTAATGTGGCTGCTGGCTATTTCCGGTGGTTTACTTGTCACCTTATTCTTATTATACATTATTATCACTCAACGTTCAAAAAACAAAGAACTAAAGTTTGAAAAAGACCAACAAAAAGCTAACGAAGAGATTTATAACCTCATGTTATCGCAACAAGACAAAGTCGATGAAGCTAGAGCAGGAGAGAAGAAACGAATTTCTGAAGAGTTGCATGACGGTGTGTTAGGTCGACTCTTTGGTACCAGACTAAGCTTGGATAGCTTAAATTTTTCCGAAGGAAAAGAAGCCGTACAGAACAGGTCAACCTATATTAAAGAACTTATGACTATTGAAAATGATATTCGTAAAATTTCACATGATTTAAATACTGATTTTGTTTCTGGTTCTAGGTTTATGGATATCGTTTCAGAATTGATAGAAAAGCAAATTAAAGCCTATCAATTAGGATCTTCATTTAATTATACAGATGATATCAATTGGGAAGTTGTACCTAACAAAACTAAAATCAATATCTACAGGATCATACAAGAATCGCTTCAAAATATTTATAAACATGCCAATGCTAAGGCTGTAAATATTAGCATTCAATTAAAAAATAATGTAATTTGCCTAGTAGTAATTGATGATGGAGAAGGGTTTGATGTCAATAAAAGTAAAAAAGGGATTGGCATCAAAAATATAAATTCGAGAGTAAATGAGGTTGAAGGGACAGCTGAATTTAACTCTATTATAAATAAAGGGACCGAAGTTAGTATTACAATACCTTACAAAAATTAGAGACAATGCAACAGATTCATATATTGATGGTTGATGATCATCCAATCATTATTGAAGGGTATCAAAATACGTTGATGGCAACCAAAAAAGACAATCAAACGTTAGTCATTGATACGGCAAATACATGCGATTCTGCAAACTTATTAATGCAAAAGGCAGCGAACCAAAAGCATTATGATGTTTGTTTTTTTGATATTAGTTTACCAGCTTCTTCCGACGGAAAAATAACTTCAGGTGAAGATTTAGCAAAAATTTCACGAGCTATCCTTCCCAATGCAAAAGTCATTATTCTTACTATGTTTAATGAATCTTATCGTATTCATAGCATTGTTAAAGAGATTAATCCTGATGGGTTTTTAATAAAGAGTGATTTAACCTCTAGTGAGTTGGCTGAAGCCTTTCAACACATTTTACAAGATCCTCCATACTACAGTAGTACTGTGAGTAACTACTTAAATAAATCGGTAATCAACGAAATTTATGTTGATGAAATCAATCGAAAAATTCTACATCTTCTATCTAACGGAATTAAAACAAGAAGCTTGATAGAGTATATCGATCTGTCTATGAGTGCGATAGAAAAGCGTAAAAAGCAACTTAAAATTCTGTTCTCTATTTCCGATGGGAAAGACGAATCGTTAATTAATGAGGCTCGAAAAAAAGGTTTTCTTTAAAAGATACTGTTAAAATTACGGTTTTTCGTGATTTCAAGTGCTCTTGAAAGGCTTATTTCTGCTGGAAACTACGGTTTTTCCGCATCAAGTCTACGGTTTTTCCGTAACAAAAAGTTAAAAACTATAGATATATTTGATAAGTCAACAAAATTAATTAATCCCTCTAAGTAATTTGTTGAGTTAATAGCAAAGAATTAAAACCTAACACTTCTCAACAGGTGTTAGGTTTTTCTTTTAAAACAATACGTCTTTATAATCTATAACTTTCACTATAAAGAATCCCATAAATATTATGGCGACTATAAACTTTATAAACGTAGAAGCAATAAAACCTAAAAAAGATCCAAACGCAGCTTTAAGCGCTTTATCAAACTCACTTTTATTTATTAGCTCACCAATTAATGCACCAAAGAAAGGGCCAATAATTATGCCGCCTGGTATTGGTGCAAATAATCCAACTAACAAACCTATGGAGGTGCCTATCATTCCAGCTTTTGTGCCTCCAAAGCGCTTAGTTCCCATAGCAGGAATAATATAATCCAATATCCAAATACCAATGGCAATGATTAGTGTAATAATTAAAAATGTCCAGTTCATAGGTACGACATCTGTTAGATGAAAAATGAGTAACCCAACCCAACTAGTTAGAGGTCCTGGTAAAATAGGGAGGAAACTACCAACGATTCCTAAAACCATAAAAAAGGCAGCTAAAATGACTAGAAATATGTCCATTAAAACGATTTAAAATTCTACTTAGTAGACGCACAAAAGTTAAAATTGTTACATTTTAAAACTAAATGTTTAGTTTGAACTAAGTTTTTAGTTATATTTGAATATTGAATTATCATAAGTACCATCCATTCTCTTAAATAGTAATTCATAGATGCTTAAAATTTATGGATGCACCATTTGACAATATTAAAACAATAAAAGTGGCCAAATGAACCATCCATACTCTAGAATATTAATTTATAGATGTATATGATATATGGATGCATCATTTGACAATATTAAAACAATAAAAGTGACCAAATGAACCATCCATACTCTAGAATATTAATTTATAGATGTATATGATATATGGATGCACCATTTGACAATATTAAAACAATAAAAGTGACCAAATGAACCATCCATACTCTAGAATATTAATTTATAGATGTATATGATATATGGATGCACCATTTGACAATATTAAAACAATAAAAGTGACCAAATGAAACAACTCACAAAAGCCGAAGAGGAAATCATGCACATCCTCTGGCAACTAGGAAAAGCTAATGTTGCAGCTATTATTGAACAGCTTCCTCAGCCTAAACCAGCATACAATACCGTTTCTACAATTGTAAGAATCTTAGAAAACAAGGGGTTTGTAGATTACCAAAAGCAAGGTAAAGGACATATATATTTTCCAATGGTTAAAAAACAAGACTATAGCAATCAGTCCATTAACAACTTGGTCGACAACTATTTTCAAGGATCGTTTAAAAGTATGGTGTCATTTTTTGTCAAGAAAAACGACGTAGATTTAAAAGATATGGAAGCCATTTTAAAGGACATTAATAAAACAAAACACTAGTTATGCTACATTATATTCTACAAGTTGTTGCGTTTCAACTATTGTTTTTAATCATCTACGATGTTTTTCTTCGGAAAGAAACGTTTTTCAATTTAAACAGAGCTTATTTATTGGTAACAGCAGCACTTTCAGTAGTGATTCCATTTATAAAAATCGAACAGATAAAAACAATTGTCGCCAAGGATTTTGTAATTCGCTTACCTGAAGTGATCATAGGTAACCCTTCAGAAAACATAAGCACAATAGATCCGCAAATTGCCATGCAAGCAGGTTTCAATTTAGGACCTGAATCAATGTCAATTTGGAACATCATTTTGATATCAGGAATGAGTATTGCAACGCTTCTTTTGCTCATTAAAATCACTAAACTATTTTGGTTAGCATCTCAACATCCAAAACAATGGAAAGGAAATTTCTTAATTGTTAATTTGATGAACAGTACCAAAGCGTTTTCATTTTTTCACTACATCTTTTTAGGCGAAAAGTTAAACGCTCAAGAAAAGTCGTCCATACTAGAGCACGAAATCGTACATGTGAAACACAAGCATACTTTAGATTTATTGTTTTTCGAGCTCTTCCGAATTGCATTTTGGTTCAATCCATTGGTCTATATCTATCAAAATAGAATCGCCACATTACATGAATATATTGCAGATGCCAAAGCGGTAAAACAATCTAATAAAGCAGATTATTATGACAACTTGTTGGCTCAGGTTTTTGAGACACAGCAGTTTTCATTTGTCAACCCATTTTTTAAACACTCATTAATTAAAAAACGAATTCTTATGTTAAGTAAATCGAAATCCAAACAAATCAATATGATAAAATATGTGCTTTTGTTGCCACTGGTATTTACGATGCTCATTTATACATCGTCATATGCACAAAAAACGGTTGTTAATAAAGTAGTAGAAAAATTAAATTCAGAAACACAAGATTTAAGTAAATACTCTTTTACCATGAGATTAGGTGATAGTGATATGAATGAAAAGACTAAAGTTATTCACGAATCTTATGAAGCTTTTTTAAAATCTAATTCTAATTACGTGAGTTGGGCAACTTATGATAAGAAAAATAATAGAGTATGTTATTCGGTACATTCTATTGATGAGAAAATTCCTGAAGGTTACTCAATGCACGAAGTTAACTTTAAAGATGGGGCATCTTATGTGTCATTCATGAATTATGGTACAGCTTTTAAAACCGAATCTAAAGCTTCTGGCACGAGATATGAAGAGTTTAAAACTGAAATTATTAAAACAGAAAATGAAGATGTTGAAACAAAAATCATCGATTCTCATGCCGAAGTCCCATTTTCCATAGTAGAAGAAACCCCAACATTTACATTTTGTGATACGTTTAAAACTAACGACGAGCGCAAAAAATGTCTGAGTGATAATGTCGCAAAACACGTTAATAAAAACTTCAATATGGATTTAGCTACCAAATTAGGTTTAGTAGGAAGACAACGAATTAATGTCATTTTCAAAATTGATAGAGAAGGTAATGTCATTGGAGTTCGAGCAAGAGCGCCACATCCTAAATTAGAAGAAGAAGCCATACGAGTCATTAATACCTTGCCTCAGTTTATTCCAGGAAAACAAAAAGGAAAACCTGTTATTGTGCCTTATAGTTTACCAATTATTTTTCAGGTGCATGGAAATTCAAATAGTAACTTGGGTAAGGTTGATTTAGAAAAACCAAAAGAGAGCTTTAAATATGCTTCTAATGAAGTCCCGTTTGCTATTATCGAGCAAGTGCCAACATTTTCATTTTGTGATACGTTTACTTCAGAAGAAGAACGTAAAAAATGTATGATGGATAACGTTGCAAAACACGTTAATAAAAACTTCAATATGGATTTAGCTGCCAAATTGGGTTTAACTGGAAGACAACGTATTAATGTTATTTTTAAAATTGATCAAGAAGGACGTGTGATTGATGTGAAAGCAAGAGCACCACATCCTAAATTAGAAGAAGAAACCATACGAGTGATTAACACGTTGCCACAGTTTATTCCAGGAAAACAAAAAGGACAACCGGTTGTAGTACCTTATAGTTTGCCTATTACATTTCAAGTATCAAATTAAATCATCAAAACCATATTAATGAGAATACTCCCAGTCCTACTATTTCTGATATTAATTTCTAAAACCGAAGCCCAGACTTCGGTTTTAAATCGAGCAGACAGTCTATACAGTAATGGTAATTATAGTAAAGCTATTGTTGCTTACAAAACCTACGACGACCAAACAGAAGTTAATGATAACATTGCTAAAGCTTTTTTAGCCATTGGAAACTATGATATGGCATTACAGCATTATAAATTAAGTGTAGAAGCGCATCCCAAAGACGCATTGGTACTTTATGAATATGCGAAACTACTCTCGAAGACCAAAAAATTTGAAGCGTCTATTGAAGTGTTTAACAATTTAATGAACATCGATTATCGCAATCCCAATTACCATTACGAAATGGGATTGGCTATGGAACGTAATAAGGATTCGACAGCCATTAATAGATATCGATCTGCTTACGACTTAGATAAAACGCATCAAAAAGCCATTTATAAATTAGCCAAAAATTATTTAAAAAAAGGAAGGCATTCCTTGGTCGATAAATACACCGATATAGGCTTGGAAACATATGAAAACAATGTAGAACTTATCAGTTTAAGAGCACAAAGCTATTTCTTCAGAGAGTATTATTTCAAAGCAAGAGACTGGTTTCAAAAGCTGATTGATTTGGGTGAATCTTCAGAGTTTATTCATGAAAAATTAAGTTTATGTTATGCACAAAACTCCGATTTTGAGCTAGCTATAGAGCAGCGAAAATTAGCATTAAAGTATAATCCTTTTGATGCCAACGCTATTTTCGTTATTGGAACATATTATCTAGAATTTCAAGACTTTGTAAATGCCGAAAAGTATATTAGACAAGCGCTGGTTATGAAAGATGTTCCTTTGGATTATGAATATCAAAGGTTAGGCATTGCTTTAAACTGGCAGAACAAACATAAAGAAGCGATAGAAGTCCTTGAGAAATCTATAAAGGAAAACCCGGAAAACATGCAAACCGCATTTTTTATAATCACCACTAAGGATAGATATTATGCAGATTTAGATACCAAGATTAAACTCTATGAAGATTTTAAGAAAAAGTATCCCAAGAGTTTCTATTCGAGTTTTGCTTCACGACGTATCTCTGAACTTAAAGAAGAGAAATTTTTAAAGGCTAAAAACTAAACGCTTCTTATATTCAAAAAAATTGTACTTTTCAGTTTCAGTTTTAACATAATGAACCGCTTATTTCTTTTAGTTGTATTGTTTGCTTTTTGTTCTTGCGATTATTTCGAGAAGAAGAAGGTCTATACCGAAGATATTCTTGAAGAAGAACTGCAAACCTTCAATTGGAAGGACGTGGACGAATATCCAACATTCGAGTCTTGTGACTCTACTCTAGGAAAAGAAAATAAAAAAGCATGTTTTGAAAACACATTGCGAGACATTCTTAATACTAACCTTTCTTCGCATCAAATTGTAGTTTCCGAAGAAATTAATGATACGGTTCAACTTAAAATCACCATTGATAATCAAGGCCAATTTTTTATCGATGCTATTGTGAGTAGTGAAACTACAAGAGCCCTAATTCCACAATTAGATAGTTTGCTTCGGAAAAGTCTAGATTCATTACCTAAAATTCTCCCAGCAATTAAGAGAAGTCAGCACGTGAAAACACAGTTTGTTTTCCCGGTAATTATTAAAATCGAATAGCGAACTTCTGCATCAATCTTAAGACTTCCACATACAACCAGATGATTGTTGCTAAAAGTCCCCAAGTGGCCAGCCATTCTTTCCATTTTGGAGCTTTGTTTTTGTATCGTTCGATATAATCGAAGTCTAAAAGCAACGAAAAAGAAGCGACAATAATCACAATACAATTAAATATAATGGCGAACCAAGATGTTCCCCAAATATAACTTTCGATTCCGAAGAACCCCAAAACCCAAGAGATGATATACACTACAAAAACACTTACTACAGAAGTGATAATGACGCTTCGCAATTTTTTGGTCACAACAATAACTCGTGTTTGATACAGCAGGAGCATTACAAAAAAAGTAATGATGGTCACACCAATAGCTTGATAAGGTAGCTCAGGATAATTTTGATGTGCGTATGCCGAAAATCCACCTAAAAATAAGCCTTTAGCAATAGTATATAACGGAACTAGATATGGTGCCCAATGAAGTCTAACGGATATCACAATACTAATAACAATGGCTGCAAGCATTCCGCCAAGTGTAAACCATTTTACAGGCATGCCTTCTTGGTTAAGCTTCCATATATAAGCTGTAATCGCTGCAATGACTATGATGCAACTTAAAGATTTGATAAAAATTCCTGTGATAGTCATTTTTTTGGAGGACGTTTTTTGATCCTGCCAAAAATAACCTGAAAACACGGGGTTGTTTGATTTATAATTAGAGAGCTTCACTATAAATTGAACTTGTAGCCTATCGAGAAATCTGTTGAGAAATTACCTTGATTGTCAAGTAATAATGCAAATAACTCGTTATACGCTAAGGTGATATAACTATTTTTAGTCACTCTTATGTCTGCTCCTACACCAAAAATAAATGGCACATCAAAAGCAGTTTCATTAAATTCTTCGGTAGTTATTGTACCATTATTATCGGTAATCACAACCGCATTAGAGAAATTTAGAGTGGCGAATTTGACATTTCCGTAGAGACTAAAAGATGCTTTATTGATAAATCTAAAACGGTAACCTAAAGCTAACTCTGTAGTAGAATATTGTAGCTCATCTTGTTCGGTAACATGTTTAAATTGCAAGAAAACAGCATGCCTTGATACTTGATCAACGTCAAGAATTTCAAATTCTCCGCCAAAATACGGTGTAGTAAGATTGTCCGGATTGGAAATAAACGGACTATTAGTTAAGCCACCAAAAACGCCAAGCCGATACTGTAATTTATTTCTTTTAGCTGTTGATTGGTAACTAGAATCAACAGTGCTATTGTAAGTGTCTATAAATTCTTTGAGACTAAAAAGCGTCAGGTTTAAACGCTTTGTTGACATGCTCGCATTAGTCAATTCATTAAGTAATGTCTTATAGTCTTCCTGATATTTACCGTCCTTTTTTGTGTTTTTAAGCTCAATAATGGTATTCGTTTCAGTTCTTACGAAGTAACGATATTTTGTGTCGATGATGTTCCAAAGTAAATCCAACTTACCATTTACTTCACTTTTTAATACGAGTTGTTCTCCTTTAACCATATAAGTGTCCTCTTGAGCTTGCATGAAAGAAAAGCAAAATAAGAGACAAAATAAACAGATAATTTTTTGCATTGCGATATGGGTTACAGTTTGTGTAAATCTAACAAAAATAAATGATAGTATTATTTGGTGTGTGTTCTGCCTTTCCATTTATAGCCCTTAAACATTGATATAAATGCAATGTATACACTAAAAAAAGGATATAATAAGCTTGAAAACAAATAGGATGATAAATAGTGTTCTTGACCAAAATAACGAGCGGTTTTAAATACCAATAGAAAATCTATTAAAAACTTTATAAAGACAATATAAATGACGGTTTTTAGGTTGACGATTTGCAGAAGATATAGCACGGGCAGACAAACCAAAAGCGCATTCATAAGCAGTACCACAAGTCCAGTAAATTTCCCAAAAAGATTTTTATAGCTCGATGTTTTTGCTGCCCAACGGACACGCTGAGATTTTAAACTTTTAAAATTAGATTCTGGATTGGTCTGTACAATAACCTGTTCGCTTTTTATATACTTTACCTTATTAATATCGTGCTTAACAGCCTTTTCCAACAGAAAAATATCATCACCACTGGCAATATGAGCATTGCCTTCAAAACCATTAATGTCCTTAAAAAAATCTTTTCTATAAGCTAAGTTGGCGCCGTTACATAAAAATGGTTTCTTAATGCCAAAACCGCCAATAGATGCACCTTGCAGACTCAAGATATCTAATAATTGGAAGCGTTCAAAAAATGAACTTACTGTTCCAAAACTTATTGGGGCAACCAACAGGTTTGGACTGTTTTTCTGAATATAACCATCAAACACATCCAACCAATATTTTGGTAACAAGCAATCGGCATCAGTAGTGACAATCCAGTCATATTTTGCGGAATTTATAGCAGAAGTAATCGCATCTTTTTTGGGCGATTTAGAGGTTCTCTTATTTTTTATAACTGAAATATCTATGGATTTAATATCGAAAGAATTCTTGTTGATTTTTTCAGCGGAATCATCAGTCGATTCATCATCCACAAAGATAATTTCGAACATAGATTTTGGATAATTCAATGTTGAAATTGATTCTATAAGTATTGGTAAATTTTCAGCTTCATTTCTAAACGGAATGACAACTGAAAACTTTGTTTTTGGAGTAATATCTTCCAATTTAAAAGGTTGAACCTTATCAAAACCATAAATAAGGCTTCCTATTAAAAAAAGGTATAAAACAGTTATAATGAGAATGATGACTAGCATTAATCGTTGGTTTTTGTAAGATTAAAATTAAGCACATAATAACTTCCAAATACACTTGGAAGCACAAAATTAAGAAGCCACATAATGGTGACGATGCCAAGTGTTGTAAATTCATTAACACCAACTAAAGCAAATAAATAAACAGCAACACTGCCTTTGATCACAACATCGAAAACAAAAATCGACGGAATCACAGAAGCTAGTAAATACATACTAGTAATAACAATCATAGCATTATAATAACTCACACTGATGCCAAACAGTTCTAATAAAAAGTAAAACTGAAATGAGAAAATGAGATATCTAAGCATTGAAATCCCAAAAGCCAAAACATGAATTCTGGTTGGAATATGTTTAAAAAACACTTTTAATCTTTCTATAGAAAAACCCTTGATCATGAACTTGTTTTGCTTTAGTCCCAAAACAGAAAAAAGACCAATAACAATAATAATTAACAGAAATCTTGAGACTTTATAAACATCGACATTGAGATCGTATTTAGTATACATAAGCCATAAGCCAATTATGCCAAACAAAACAGTAACTGTCATTTGCATCATATTACTCAATAAATTGAGAAGCATGACTCGTTTTCGTTTTGAAGAGTGGTAATAAATTGCTTTTGCGCCATATTCTCCAATTCGGTTTGGCGTAAAAAGTGAAGCAGTTAACGCGCCTAAACTTTGTTCTAAAGCATTTTTAAATGAAATATTTTTGATATAACTTATTAAAGTCTTCCATTTCACAACTTCGAAAAACCAGTTAAAACCAGTTAAAATGATTAAAAAACTAACGGTTTTGAATGAAAATGACTCGTTTTCTATTAAAAACAACCAAAATTCATGAAAATCCAAATTCTCGTTGGTTGCCAATTTCCGATAGATAAAATAAAAAGCACCAACTACAATACTTAATTTAATAAGTACAAAAAAGAATTGTTTAGTTTTGTAAGGAAGGCTACCAAAATGCATAAAAGCGAAAATGAGTTCTTGGTACAAATTAAATCATTAAAATGATATGACCTCAAATTATAGACTTCAAAAATTAACTATTTTAATGATTGCGTTTGCATGTTTTGCTAATTCATATGCGCAAAAGGATACAAATAAATGGAAAGCACAAGTCGCCTTCGGTGTAAATAGTCCGTCGCAGTCTGGCTTTGTTGAGGGTTTTCAGGCGAAATCAGTTAATTTCCCAACAGTAAATTTGGGAATTCAACACATGTTTAAACCTCAGGTGGGAGCAAAATTAGACTTTGGATTTAATCGATTTTCTAGTGATGATAATTCTGTAGATTTTAAAACTAATTATACACGAATCAATGCACAATTGGTTTACGATCCAACAGAATCTATTCCATTTTTGCCTCCACGAATGGGTTTGGTTGCTCATTCTGGACCAGGTTATAGTTTTGTAAAACCTCTAGGGAACTTTGGAGGAAATAAGATTTCGTTTTTAAATGTTATGGCTGGTTTTGAAGTGCATTACGGAATTACACAAGAGATTTCTGTTTTTGCAGACACGTCATATATTCTTGGCTTCGGAAAAGATTTTGAGCCAGAAACAGAAGGTTTTGGTTCATTTAACGGAAACCTTTTAACCCTAACTTTTGGAGTTACATTCTCCATTAGTGGATGTCAATACTGCGATTAATGAGTAACGAAAAAATCATATTAGGGATCGATCCTGGAACAACTATCATGGGTTTTGGACTCATAAAAGTGGTTGGTAAAAAAATGTCCTTTCTTCAGCTCAATGAATTGGACCTTAAAAAGTACTCTGACCATTACTTAAAACTAAAACTTATTTTTGAGAGAACGATAGAACTTATTGATACGCATCATCCAGATGAAATTGCTATTGAAGCACCTTTCTTCGGTAAGAACGTACAAAGTATGCTTAAATTGGGAAGAGCTCAAGGTGTTGCCATGGCAGCAGGTTTATCTCGAGAAGTTCCAATTACAGAGTATGCACCTAAAAAAATAAAAATGGCTATTACTGGAAGTGGAAATGCAAGTAAAGAACAAGTGGCAAAAATGTTACAGAGTTTACTGGGTTTAAAAACCTTGCCTAAAAATTTGGATTCTATGGATGGTTTAGCAGCAGCAGTATGCCATTTTTATAACCAAGGTCGCGTTGAAGTTGGTAAAAGTTATTCAGGTTGGTCTGCCTTTGTGAAGCAGAACGAAGATCGTGTAAAAAAGTGAGCGGCATCTACATCCACATACCATTCTGCAAACAAGCATGTCATTATTGTGATTTTCACTTTTCAACGTCCTTAAAAAAGAAAGATGTCCTCATAAATGCATTAGCCAAAGAATTAGAAATGCGAAAATCTGAGTTTCAAAACATCGCAGTTGAGACCATTTATTTTGGAGGCGGAACACCTTCATTATTGACGATTACCGAATTACAATTTTTAATAGATACTGTCTACCAAAATTATAAGGTTTCCGAAGCACCAGAAATTACCCTCGAAGCCAATCCAGATGACTTGTCTAAAGACGTTATATTAAAGCTCGCTTCAAGTCCTATTAATAGATTAAGTATTGGTATCCAGTCCTTCTTCGAAGAAGACCTTAAACTTATGAATCGTGCTCATAACTCTGAGGAAGCAAAGACGTGTTTGGAAGAAGCAACACGACACTTTGATAATATTTCTGTTGATTTGATTTACGGGATTCCAGGCTTAAGTAATACACGATGGCAAGAAAATATTGACATCGCTTTAAGTTATCATATTCCCCATATATCAAGTTATGCCTTAACAGTCGAACCCAAAACAGCTTTAGAGAGTTTTATTAAAAAAGGCGTGATAGAAAATGTTGACGATGATATGGCACAAGAGCAATTTCATATGTTGATAGACACTTTAGAAGCACATGATTTTGTGCATTATGAATTGTCTAATTTTGGTAAAGCTGACTATTTCAGCAGAAACAATTCGGCCTACTGGCAAGCAAAATCATATCTAGGGATTGGACCTTCTGCACATTCATTCAACGGAAATGAGCGAAGCTGGAACATTCGTAACAATTCAAAATACATTAAAGCCATTGAAGATAATAGTCTTCCGAATGAAACCGAAATATTAAGCATAACTGACAAATACAATGAATATGTGATGACAGGTTTGCGCACAGTTTGGGGAGTTTCATTACTAAAAGTCAATAATGACTACGGAAAAAACTATAAAGACTATCTTTTACTACAAGCCGAACCCTTCATAAATCAACATTTATTGTATATTGAAGATGAAAAGTTATTGGTCACCAAAAAAGGAAAATTTTTGAGCGATGGTATCGCGTCGGACCTCTTTAAAATTAATTTATAGTGCTAACAACAATACAATATAATTCTAGAAAATTGCAAATAGATTTATCACAACCTTTGGATATTTCAATCCCAATGCGTGCTTCAAAGTCTAATGTGAATGCATGGTATATTGATGAACCAACTATTGAAGCGGTTAAATTCGATCAAGATGTGATAAGCGTTGCCGAAGGTGCAGCTGTGAATTTTAATACTATTCAATTCAATCCACATGCACATGGCACACATACCGAATGTGTGGGTCATATCACGAAGGAATTCCATTCGATTAATCAGAATTTAAAACAGTTTTTCTTCTTAGCTGAAGTCATTACCGTTGCTCCAGAAGAATTTGGTGAAGATACCGTGATCTCAAAAGCGCAATTACAATTTGCTTTAGGTAATAAGAAACGCGATGCGATCGTTATAAGAACTATGCCTAATTTGAAAGAAAAACTATCACAACAGTATTCAAATACAAATTGGACGTATTTAAAAGAAGATGCTGTTGAGTTTCTGGTTAAGAAAGGTATAAAACACTTGCTTATTGATTTGCCAAGCGTTGATAAAGAGCAAGATGGAGGCGAGTTAAAAGCACATAAAGCCTTTTGGAATTTCAATGGGAAATTACGTAAGGATGCTACGATTACTGAGCTAATTTATGTTCCAAATAATGTTGATGACGGTGAATATTTTTTAAATCTTCAAATTGCACCTTTTGAAAACGATGCGACGCCTAGTAAACCTATTTTGTATAAAATATTAGAGTGAAAATGAAATCATTAATTAAAATAGAAGAATTGGCAATGTTAGGACTTGGCATCTTTCTTTTTAGTCAATTGAGCTATGCTTGGTGGTGGTTTTTAGTCCTAATTTTGTTGCCAGATATTGGTATGTTGGGTTATCTTATAAGTCCTAAAACAGGAGCATTTACTTATAATATATGTCATCATAAAGGATTAGCAATCCTCATTTATTTTCTTGGCATATATTTTGAAACTGAAATTTTAAAATTAATAGGCACCATTTTATTTGCACATGCATCAATGGATAGAATTTTTGGTTATGGCTTAAAATTTGACGATGCATTTACAAATACACACTTAGGTCGTATAGGAAAAAACTAACTATGGATACATTTTTTATAATCATCTTGAGCATATTAGTCACCCTAGGTATTGTGACTCTTGTTAAGCAATTTAGATTAAAGAGCCAAACGAACTCCCAATCAGTAATTTTATTAGACAAGATTAAAAAGGTTTGCAAATTTATTACAGTAGAAGGAGACTTTGCTGAAATCTATCATTACGAAGACGTTAAACAACGTTTTTTAAATCTCATTACTAGTAAAAAGAAAGCTTTAGTAGTAATCAAGGCCAAAGCACATGTAGGGTTTGATTTGTCCAAGATCCAAATGGATTCTGATGTCAAAACTAAAACGGTAAAATTATTTCATTTTCCACAACCTGAAGTACTGAGTATTGAAACCGATTTAAACTATTACGATAAATCTGATGGTATGTTTAATAAGTTTGAAGCCTCAGATTTAACTGAGTTACACAATGAAGCCAAACTTCATATCATGAATAAAGTTCCAGAAAGCGGACTCTATGAGATTGCCAAACGCGAAGCTTTAGATTCGGTGTTGCTTATCGAAAGTATTGTCGAGACTATCGGCTGGAAACTAGATTATTCGGCTTTAAAGATTGCGGAAAAAACATCTAAAAAACTTAAGGAGTGATTGAGATATCAACTGATAAAAACCGTTTAAACATCAATGTAATTCATGAGTTTTTAACGGAGACCTATTGGGCTAAAGGTCGAACGAAAGATGAAGTCAAAACATCTATTGAGCATTGTTTTTGTTTTGGGGTCTATATAGATAACAAACAAATTGGATTTGCACGTATAGCTACAGATTATGTCGTTTTTGCTTATCTTATGGATGTGTTTATTCTTCCAGAATACAAAGGGAAAGGTTATTCTAAACAATTAATGAAAAGGATAAATGAAGAGCCTATACTTCAGTCCTGCAAGGTATGGATGTTAAAAACATCTGATGCTCATAAGCTGTATCAGCAATTTGGATATACAGAGTTAAAACATCCTGAAAAAGTCATGGAACGTTTATTAAAATGAACATAGAACAACTAAGAGCATATTGCCTTCAGAAAAAAGCCGTAACCGAAGATTTTCCATTCGATCAAGATACATTAGTCTTTAAAGTATTAGGTAAGATGTTTGCACTTTTTCCGTTAGAAAAATGGGAAAAAGGTGAAGGCTCGGTCAATTTAAAATGTGATCCAGATTATTCCGGTGAACTACGTGCTGATTATGATAGTATTACTGCTGGTTGGCATATGAGTAAAAAACATTGGAACTCGGTTTACATCTACAAAGGCGAATTGCAACCACAGTTTGTTTGCGAACTCATTGATCATTCTTATGATATGGTTGTGAAGGGCATGACTAAAAAAATGAGAGATCAGCTTTTATAATTCAAAGTCCTTAATATCCAAACGCATATTTATTAAATGCTTTTTAAATCCTGCTTTTTCATATGCGCTTATAGCAGGTGGATTAGTATCATAAACATCCAATCTTATTTCATATACGTTTCGAGATTTACACCATTTTAATAAAGCATCTAAAACTAATTTATTATAACCATTTCCACGATGCTTTTTTGGTACAAACATAAAACCTAAATAACCTTGAAAGTCATGTTTTAAGTAAGGTCTATCAGGAATGATTTTGGCATAACCTGAAGCAACAAGCTCACCAGCGATATCTACAACCAATAATTCGGAACTGTCATTTGTAATTAATTCTTCTAAATCGTAATAACTAATGGCGTCTTCCTTTATAGTTTCATCCATAGGAAGCTCTGCTTGAATTAATCCGAGCTTAAATATTTTTAAAGTTTCTATGTCTGCTAGTGTGGCATTCCTGACAATTAATTTTTGCATATTTAAAAATAAGTAGATAAAATTAAAACAATACATTTGTAGCAATAAAAATTTCAGATGTATGAGTTTAGAAAGAGAATTAAATAAGAGAGCAGATAGCAAATGTGAATTATGTGGTAATGATGAACACTTGGAAGTCTATACACTTGCTCCTACAAAAGACGAGAGTTTAAATAAATCTTTATTAGGGTGTAAAATCTGTGTGAGTCAAATTGAAGATCCAGAAACTACTGATGCTAACCATTGGAGATGTTTAAACGATAGTATGTGGAGCGAACATCAATCTGTGCAAGTTGCAGCCTGGAGAATGTTATCAAGATTACGAAATGAAGGCTGGCCTCAAGATTTGCTAGATATGATGTATATGGAAGATGAGGTATTGGAGTTTGCCAAAGCTACTGGAGAAGGTGAAGCAGATCCTGAAAAGTTAATTCACAGAGATGTGAATGGTGTCGTATTGCAAGCAGGAGATTCTGTGGTATTGATTAAAGATCTTAAAATAAAAGGGTCTAGTCAAGTTGCAAAACAAGGCACTGCTGTTAGAAACATTCGTTTAGATCATGAAAACGAAACATTTATTGAAGGTAAAGTAGGTCCGACGCTAACTGTTATTATAACAGAATACGTTAAAAAGCTTTAGCCCTTTTTGAGCGTTTAAATTCTGAAGGACTCATCAGCTTCACAGCTTTAAATTGTCTATTGAAATTAGATATGTTTTGAAACCCTGTTCCTTCAGCGATTTCACCAATAGTCATATCCTTATTTGTCAAGAGTAACTTACAAGCATGCTCAATTCTTAGTTGATTTAAAAACGAAATATAAGTCTTATTTGTGCGTTTTTTGAAGTACTTACAAAAGGCGTTTCTAGTCATATTGGCAACGTTAGAAATTGTTGAAAGCGGTATGTCTTTATCAAAATTATTCATCGTATACTCAAAAACATCTCGCATGCGTTTTCCTTCAATATCTGTATAGGTTTTATTGTATATGAAAGACGACAAACTCGTATAACTAGACTTAGATAGTAATTGTAAGAGTTCTAGTAATACGATAAAACGCTGAAGTTTTGAAGCACTTTCTAGTTGTTCAAACAAATTTGCAATTAACTTTCTATGAGATGTTGCTTTAAACCCTTGTTTTGCGCGTTTAAAGAAAGACTTCAGTTCTTTCAATTCTTCCAGATTAAAAAAGCTGGAGCCAAAAGATGTTTCAGTAAAAAATAAGGTTAACATATGCGAGTTAAGGTTTGCAGAAGCCTCACTTCTAAATACATGAGGAATAGCGCTGCCAATCACCAAGACATCGCCGGTTTTGTAATAATTTATAGTGTCTCCTACGATTAATGTGCCTTCGCCTTCAATAATTAAACTCAACTGTATTTCTTTGTGCTGATGCAATTTGTCAAAAAAAATAGTGCCTTTATCTTCCTGAAAAACTAGGGCATCAAAGTCAGGCTTCGGGATTTTAAATGGTAAAACTTTCATGTTTTCAGAATTAAATTCAATATCTAATATACGCAAATACTATTCTATTTATTGTTTTTTAGGCGTATTAGGAATAATATAGTATCAATAATGGATAAATAGCCATTATTTAGTTTTGAAATACTACACTAATTTTACAGTATTAAAAAGACATAATTTATGAGCATAGAATGGAAAGGTGTTATGCCTGCAGTAACCACAAAATTCACAGCATCAGATACATTAGACTTAAAAATGTTTGAGCATAATATTAACGCACAGTTAGAAGCTGGTGTGCATGGCATTGTATTAGGAGGAACACTTGGAGAAGCGAGTACGTTGAGTGATGATGAAAAACGAACACTAACAACGACCACTGTAGATATTGTAAAAGGTAAAGTTCCTGTACTAATTAATATTGCTGAACAATCTACTAAAAGTGCTGTTCAAGCAGCGCTAAATGCTGAAGAAGATGGAGCGAAAGCCCTTATGATGTTGCCGCCTATGCGCTACAAGTCTGGAGACCGAGAAACAGTTGAATATTTTAAAGCTGTTGCTAATAGCACATCTTTACCAATTATGGTGTACAATAATCCAGTAGATTATAATATCGAAGTGACTTTAGAGATGTTTGATGAACTGCTAAAATGTGATAATATCGAAGCGGTTAAAGAGTCAACTAGAGATGTGTCTAATGTGACAAGAATCAAAAACCGTTTTGGTGACCGACTCAAAATCATGACTGGCGTTGATACCGTAGCTCTAGAAAGTTTACTTATGGGAGCAGATGGTTGGATTGCTGGTTTGGTATGCGCATTTCCGGCTGAGACGGTTGCCATTTATGAACTCCAAAAAGCAGGACGAATTAAAGAAGCCATAGATATCTACCGTTGGTTTTTACCATTGCTAGAGTTAGATATAAACCCTAAATTAGTGCAAAACATAAAGTTAGCCGAAGTTGCTACAGGTATCGGTACCGAAACCGTTCGAGCGCCACGCTTACCTTTGTATGGCGAAGAACGCAAACATGTGCTTAAAGTGATTGAAGATGGTTTGAAAACGAGACCGACGCTTCCAGATTATAAAAATTTATAATATAGTTTGGGTGTTACCACGCTTTGCCGTGGTCAGGCTTTACGCTATATCTTTTGTGAAAACAAAAGGATGTCGCTGCAATCCTTAACACGAGTTTTGGGTAACAAGAAAATAGATTAAAACATAATAAATGTTAGACATAAGACCAACTTGCGAACATTGTAACAAAGCCTTGGCATTCGATTCAGAAGACGCTATGATTTGCACATTTGAATGCACCTATTGCATCGATTGCGTCGAAACTATATTGCAGCATGTGTGTCCAAATTGTGGTGGCGGATTTGAAAAACGACCTATCCGACCAGAAGCATTATTAAAAAAATATCCAGTATCTACAAAAGTGGTTCATAAACCTGTAGATCTAGAATTGCACCAAAAACGAATTAAGAAAAGATGATAACAGGAAAAAACTATATAGGCGATCAACAATCAGCCAACGGACAAACAACGTACACAACCTTCAATCCACAGTTAAATATTGAAAACAGTCACGTGTTTACAGAAGCAACTGTTGATGAAATTAATGAAGCAACCCGTTTAGCTTCTGAAGCTTTTAAGACCTTCCGAAGTATATCTGGAGAAAAAAAGGCTCATTTTTTAAATGCCATTGCCGATGAAATTTTAGCGTTAGATGACGAACTTATCACAACCTATTGTTCAGAAACAGGCTTGCCTGAAGGAAGAGCAAAAGGTGAACGTGGACGAACTGTTGGGCAATTACGAACTTTTGCCGAATTAGTTGGAGAAGGATCTTGGGTTGAAGCAACAATTGATACTGCAGAACCAGAACGTCAACCTATGCCAAAATCGGATATTCGTAAACTCATGGTGCCTTTAGGACCTGTTGTTGTTTTTGGAGCTAGTAATTTTCCTTTGGCCTATTCTACTGCTGGAGGCGATACAGCTGCAGCATTGGCTGCTGGTTGTCCAGTTATTGTGAAATCACATCCTATGCATGCAGGTACTGGTGAATTAGTGGCATCTGCAATTATAAGAGCAGCAGATAAAACGGGAATGCCTAATGGTGTATTTTCTAATTTAAATAGTCGCGGAATAGAAGTTGGAACGCAATTGGTAAAACATCCCAAAGTAAAAGCCGTTGGTTTTACTGGAAGTATAAAAGGTGGTCGAGCACTCTATGATTTGGCAGCGCAACGTGAAGAACCTATTCCAATATTTGCTGAAATGGGAAGCATCAATCCCGTTGTTATATTACCAAAAGCCATAAAAAATAGAGGAGAAGCTTTGGCTAAAACATATGCCAGCTCCATTACTTTAGGAACGGGACAATTTTGCACGAAACCTGGATTGCTATTAGGAATTGAAAGTGATGCCTTGTCACACTTTGTTACGACACTTTCCGAAGAAATAGTAAACATAGAGCCATCCTGTATGTTGCATCCAAATATTGTTGGGGCTTACGAAACGAATAAAGCGAAAGCCATTGCACAAACTGATTTAACTGTTGGTGTTGATTATAATTCGGAAGTCCAACCAAATTATGCGAAACAAACGATTACGATAGTTAAAGGCTCAACTTTCATAGAGAATCCAACACTTCATCAAGAGGTATTTGGACCATATTCTATAGTGGTTCAATGTGAAGGTGCAAATCAACTAGAACAGGTTATTTCAAAATTAGAAGGACAATTGACAGGAACTGTTATAGCAGATGACACCGAGGCCGCAAACTATGCAGAGGTCATTTCAGCATTACAAAATAGAGTAGGTCGTATCATTTATAATGGCGTTCCAACTGGTGTTGAGGTTTGTCCGTCAATGGTCCATGGAGGTCCATATCCAGCATCTACAGATAGTCGTTTTACTGCAGTTGGTATTCATTCTATAAAACGTTGGGTGAGACCATTTAGCTATCAAGATTGGCCCAATGAATTATTACCAAGTGAACTCAAAAATGAAAACCCTTTAGAGATTACTAGAACCTTAAATGGCAAGTTTACGAATCAAAAAATTTAATTTTTAATATGTTTTTATGAAAAGCTTCAGGTATTTATTAATCATTATATGTTTAGGATTACTATCCTTTCAACCACTTTCAAATTCGGATAAGTTAAATGCAATTATTGCAAAATATGAAGCAGAAAGAGATCACGGGTTTAAGATGAATGAATCTGTTGAGAGTACCATAAAATATTATCAAGCTGAAGCTGATTTTGCAAAGAACCTAAAGGAAGAATTAGAAACCGTTTCAGAAGAAGGCTTATCTGAGACCGAAAAAATTTCAAGAGAATTATTACTGTTTGAGTTGCAAGATAAAATGGACACAAATACTTACAAAATATTCTTAAATACGATTACAAACGAGGCTGCTTTTCATTTGAATCTAAGCAGAATGGGGAATAGAACACTTGAAACTAAGAAACAAGTAAATGACTATCTAAAAGGCCTTGAGGATTTGCCAAAAAGGGTTGATTACAATATCAATATATTGAGAACAGCAATAAAAGAAGGCATGGCACAGCCTAGAGTGGTTTTTAATAACTATGAAGATACCTATGACAAACATATCGTTACAGATGTTACAACAAGTGAATTTTATAAACCATTTCTTAATTTACCAGAATCCTTTTCAACACCATTAAAAGACTCTATTGTTAAAGCTGCAAAAGCAAGTGTTCAAAAAAATGGGGTTAATCAATATAAAAAAATTAAAAGCTTTTTTGAAGATGAATATTTCCCTAATACTAGAAAAGGATTGGGCATATCAACCATTCCAAATGGTAAAGAGTTTTATCAAAATAGAATCAATTATTTCACTACAAGTAATCAATACACAGCTGATGATATCCATCAAATCGGATTAAAAGAAGTGGCAAGAATCAGAGCAGAAATGCAAAGTATTATTGATGATTTAGGTTTCAAAGGTAGCTTCGCAGATTTCATAGAGTTTCTTAGAACTGACGAACAATTTTATCCAAAAACAGCAAAAGAGTTATTGATGTTCGCAAGAGACATTGCAAAACGGATAGATGCAGAATTACCAAGGTTCTTTAAAACTTTACCAAGAAAACCTTATGGTGTTGTCCCCGTTCCGGCAGACATTGCTCCAAACTACACAGTAGGACGGTATTCAGGTTCGTATAGCGAAACAACTGCTGGATTTTATTGGGTAAACACGTATAATTTACCGAGTAGAACTTTGTATACAATTCCTGCTTTAACAGCACATGAAGCAGTTCCTGGACACCATTTACAAATCTCATTGAATAATGAATTGCCTAAATCGATTCCAAGTTTCAGAAGAGGATTGTATTTGTCAGCTTACGGAGAAGGTTGGGGATTATATTCAGAATATTTAGTCGATGAAATGAATATTTATACAACGCCTTACGAAAAATTTGGTCAGTTAACTTACGAAATGTGGCGCGCCTGTCGCTTAGTGGTTGATACTGGAGTTCATGCAAAAGGCTGGACGAGGCAGCAAATGCTTGACTATATGTCTGAAAACACGGCTTTGTCAATCCATGAGGTTACTACAGAAACAGACCGTTATATTTCATGGCCTGGACAAGCAATATCATATAAGATCGGAGAACTCAAAATTAGAGAGTTGAGACAAAAAGCAGAAACCGAATTAGGTTCAAAGTTTGATATTCGTGACTTCCATGAAATTATATTAGAACAAGGTACAGTTACTTTAGGAATTCTTGAAAGACGAGTGAACACTTATATTGAAAAGCTTAAGAATGAGTAAATCAACTTTTGTTTGTATTGATGCGCACACTTGTGGAAATCCTGTAAGAGTAATTAAAGAAGGAGGACCAGAATTGATAGGAGGTTCTATGAGTGAAAAGCGTCAACACTTTTTGAAAAGTTATGATTGGATTCGTAAAGGTTTGATGTTTGAACCTCGTGGCCATGATATGATGAGCGGAAGTATTTTGTATCCACCACATGATCCAGATAATGATTTTGCCATTTTGTTTATCGAAACGTCGGGTTGCTTACCTATGTGTGGCCATGGAACCATTGGTACGATTACTATCGCTATTGAAGAAGGTCTAGTCATTCCAAAAATACCTGGAAAAATAAGGATGGAAGCGCCAGCAGGTCTTGTAGAAATTGACTATCAGCAAACAGGAAATAAAGTAGATTGGGTGAAATTAACCAATGTGAAAAGTTATTTGGCTGCTGAAGGCTTATCGATTGATTGTCCAGAATTAGGTCAGATTGTCTTTGATGTCGCGTATGGTGGAAATTTTTACGCGATTGTTGATCAGCAAGAGCACTTTTCAGGAGTTCATAATTTCACAGCTAGTCAGATTGTCCAATACTCGCAAGTCGTTAGGGACCGAATCAATAAAAAATATCCAAATCGATTTATTCACCCAGAAAATGATACCATACGCGATGTAACACACATGTTGTGGACAGGTAATCCAATTGATACATCATCTTCTGGTAGAAATGCTGTATTTTATGGAGATAAAGCCATAGATAGAAGTCCGTGTGGAACAGGAACATCAGCACGCTTAGCGCAATTATATGCTAAAGGACAATTAGATCTAGGAAAACCATTTATTCATGAAAGTTTTATTGGTTCAAAATTTATTGGACTTGTTGAAGAAGAAACAACCATAGCAGGACAACAAGCCATAATCCCAAGCATTCAAGGTTGGGCGAAAATCTTTGGATATAATACTATAACAATTGATCCTGAAAATGATCCGTATGCGTTCGGATTTCAGGTAATTTAAAAACGAAACAGATGAAACAATTGCATTATTTTCTTATTGTAATGAGCTTTTCAATAGGATCAGTACAAGCTCAAAAAATCACAAAAGATGATTATAAAAGAGCGGTTAGTTTTATCTATGATAATTACAATAATAAAACAGTTTTTAATTTAAATACAAATGCAAATTGGTTTGAGGATAAATCCGGAATTTGGTTTATTGAGTATTCTAAACAATCAAAAGTCTACAAAACAGTTTCCTTTTCAGATTATAAAGTTGAAGTGTTGTTTGATCATGCTAAATTAGCAGCAGCTTTGAGTAAGGTCATGGAAAATGACATTAAAGGCAATGATCTTTCACTGTCTAATATTCAAAAAACAGACAACGGAAACCTAACAATTAGTATAGATAGCAAAACCTATACTTTAGATTTAAAATCATATACGTTACTTATCGTAGAGGATGAAAAAGAGGAAGAGAATAATCCATTTGAAACAAAATCTCCTGATAGTAAATGGATTGCTTATACTAAAGATTATAACCTGTTTATAAAATCTACGGAAGATGAAGAAGTACATCAATTAAGTTTTGATGGACAAAAGCATTATGAATATGCTTCTTGGTATGGATGGGATGATAAAATGGAAGGCGAAAATGGAGAACGACCGAAACGATTTTTTGTGAATTGGTCTGAAGATTCAAAATGGATTGTAGCTCCAATTGTAGATACACGTAATGCTGAAAAAATGTATCTCTTAGATTATAGCATAGATTCACTATATAAACCCAAATTAGTGTCTTATTATCGTGGTTCTCCTGGAGATACAACAATGGTACATGTTCAACCCGTTTTTTATAGTATAGAAACAAAGAAAGAAGTTAAAACAAGTTTGCCAAGAGGAACTCATATCAATTCTGTTGGTGTTGAGTGGTTTAAGAAGTCAGGGCAATTATTAGCAAATTATTCTGAACGTGGTTATAAGAAGGAAATCTTAAAACAGGTTGATCTTAACACTGGAGTAGAACAAGTTATTGTTGAAGAAACAAGTAAAACTAATATTGATAATTTTTGGTTTAGAAAACTTGAAGACAAACAAAAAGTTGTTTTCTTATCAGAAAGAAGCGGTTGGCGACAACTGTATATGGTTGATTTAAAAACGGATAAGACAACTGCTCTAACCAAAGGCAATTATTATATTAATGCCGTTGTTCATACTGATGAAGATAATGAGGCAATTTATGTATTAGCATCAGGAAAAGAAGCAAATAACAATCTATATCATCAGCAATTGTACAAAGTAGATTTTAGTGGTAAAACCACTTTGTTAACCCCAGAATTAGCGCATCATGAAATTAGTTTTTCTGAAGATGGTAAGCATTTTGTAGATAACTATTCAACTATAAGTATTCCAACAAAAACTGTTTTAAGAACGTCGACATCTGGAAGCGTATTGACAAAATTGACGAATGCCAACGTAGATGAAGCGTTGTCAAAAGGCTGGAAAGTTCCAGAAACATTCGAATTAACAGCTAAAGATGGTAAAACCACAATTTATGGAGCGCTTTGGAAGCCAACAAATTTTGATCCTTCAAAATCTTATCCAATAATTGATCATTCATATACTGGGCCTCACACGCAAGTCTTTCCAAAAACATTTAATCGAGGGTTTATGAATCAATCTATAGCAGAGTTAGGGTTTGTTGTTATGATGGTGGATGGTTTAGGAACTTCTGGACGCTCAAAAGAATTTCATGACCATTCGTATAAAAACATGGAAAATAACCTGGAAGATCATGTGTTGGCTATTAAATTTTTAGGCGATAAGTATTCTTGGATTGATACAGATAAAGTTGGAGTTTTTGGACATTCAGCTGGTGGATATGATGCAGGAAGAGCTATGTTAGGATTTCCAGATGTTTATAAAGTTGGTGTAGCAAGTTCTGCAGATCACGATTTTAGAATGGAGAAAGCTTGGTGGCCAGAAATGTATCAAGGCTGGCCAGTTGATTCGACCTATCAAAACGCATCAAATATTACCAATGCAAAGCATTTAAAAGGCAAATTATTATTGGTTCATGGTGGATTGGATGATAATGTAAACCCTTCAGCAACATTTAAATTGGCTGAAGCATTAGTGAAAGCAGATAAAGAATTTGATTTGCTAATTTTACCTAGCCAACAACACGGTTATCAAGGCGAACACAGAAAATATTTTATTAAAAAACGTTGGAATTATTTTATAAAGTATCTATTAGAATCAGAGCCAATTTGGAATTTTGAATGGGAATAAATGAGTAAAAAAGTAATTGTTATAGGAGGCGGAGTTATTGGATTGTGTTCTGCATATTATCTTCAAAAAGAAGGGTGTCAGGTCACGATTGTGGATCAATCTAATTTGGATGCAGGCGCATCTTATGTTAATGCAGGTTATTTGTCACCAAGTCATATTATCCCATTATCTGCTCCAGGTGTCATGAAAAAAGGATTGAAATGGATGTTCAATTCATCCAGTCCATTATATATCAAACCAAGACTTGAACAGGACTTTTTAAAATGGGTTTGGGCGTTCAATAAATCGTGTAGCCCAACAAATGTTGCCAAAGCGATTCCAGCAATAAAGTCTATGACGCTGTTGAGTCAGGAATTATATGAAGATATTAGGCGCAATGAAAATTTCTCATTTCATTATGAAAATAAAGGACTTTTAATACTGTGTCAGACAGAAAAAGTGTTGGAAGAAGAACTGAAAACTGCAGAGATAGCTAAAGCCGAAGGTCTAGATGCTAAAGCTATCAGTTTGGAAACATTGAAACATATCGAACCCAATGTCAAAATGAATATTAAAGGCGCTACCTATTATGAGTGTGATTCACATTCAACGCCACATGAATTTATGGAAGACATGAAAGCACATTTGGCTGCTGTTGGTGTTCAGTTTTATAAAAATGAAAAAGTTCAAGATTTAGAAGTTTCTAAGGGAAAAGTAATTTCAATTTCAACCGATAAGCAAGTTTTAAACGCAGATGAATTTGTTTTAGCAGCAGGTTCATGGTCATATCTATTGAGTAAAAAATTAGGATTAAATTTGCTACTTCAAGCTGGTAAAGGTTATCGAATTAATACAACCCAATCAACGGGAATAACTGTTCCTGCAATTCTGGCCGAAGCTAAAATCGCAGTGACACCAATGAATGGTTTTACACGTTTTGCTGGTACTATGGAAATCGCTGGAATCAACCATACTATTAATAAAGTTAGAGTTGAAGCCATTGCCGATGCTGCCAGCCAATATTATCCAGAAATCACTTTAAATTCCGAAGAAAAAGACAATGCGGCTTCAGGTTTGCGTCCAGTATCTCCTGATGGATTACCTTATATTGGGAAATCTTCAAAGTGTGAAAATCTTACAATTGCTACTGGACATGCTATGATGGGATGGAGTATGGCAACAGCTACGGGTAAATTAATTTCAGAAATTATAGCAGATAAAACAACATCAATTCCAGTAACTCACTTTAATCCAGATAGACGATTTTAATTAGTTCTCTATCCAACCATCAATGATATTATAAATGGATTGTTGCGTTTCAGTAGAAAAACTTTTAATTCGTGTTCTATGATCGCCTTTAGGTTTTACAAACTTGTACAACTCTCTATTTTTCGCAGTACTAGTTAATTCCACAGCAGTAGCACTCCATGCATCATATTCTCCATAAATAAACAACATCTTTTCTGCCGAATTATCTAAAAACGATTTAATCTCCTGCATTGGTTTTAAGTTGTATTCCTTAGAAATGCCTTCAGGCAAAGCCCAATCAAATTTGTAGATTTCTTCAGTATTTAAGTAGGTTTTAAAGGGTGCCGTTTCATAACCATAAATACCTTGCTCTGTCAGTGCAGCCCAGAAATAGGGTTGAAGATCATCAACTGCTTTTTCTTCAAAAAACCCATAGCCAACAACATCAATGAGGTGCTTGTATATGTTTTCTACTGATACATCTTGAGGAGGAATACTGCTAACAGAAATTCCCCATTGCCAGAATGCGAAAGAATATTCTAGAATGGTATAATCAATGGCTTTTTGCGCACCAAACTCCCAAGACATGTTCTTTTTAGTTGCTTCATCTTTCATAAGTTGTAATAATGCGACTCTATTTTCAAAACATAAATTTTGAAAGGCTTTAACTTTGTCTCTATCTTCTTTTGTAGCAACGGTTTTTAAAAACTGATACACTCTTGGATCTTCACGCTTGTAATTTAAGGGCCCAACATAACATACGCTAGCATCTACGTTATTTGGAAAGAACCGACGATGTGCCATAGTCGTTTGGCATCCTTTAGAAATACCTGTTGTTACAAATTTGGCATTTGGAAATATAGCATCTCTAATAGCATTAATGATGTTGGTTTGGTCTTTAGCAGCATTTTTAACCGTTAAAGTATTCCAATCAATAGCATCTGGACGAGAATTATTGAAGTAACGATGTTCAATGCTTAACTGATTGGCTTTATAATGTGCTGCCAGTTCACCTGCGCTTTCAGATCCAATGCCATAGCCTCTTAATTCTACAATTACGGGTAAGTTTTGGCTTTCATAGCCTAAAAACACACGTTGTCTAAATGTGCCTTTTGAAGCGTCATTATGATCTACAGGTTGTTCAAACCATAGTTCATAATTTTCATCAAAGTGACTTGTTGGTTCTTTTTTTTCGATGCTGACGACATTTTTTATAGACGCAAGTTTTTCAAAGTTTGAAATATCCTTTGTAGGCGTTTGTGTTATAACTTGTTGTGTTGATTTACAACTTACTATAGCTATAGTAAAAAGTAGGGCATAAAAAAGATGCTTTGGTTTCATAACAGGTATTTTATTTTTGAAATTTGATTGATAGTAAAAATAGTTATTCTCTAAAGAATATGACATAAGTTTAGTGTTTTTGGGCAGAAAAACACTTCAAATACCTTAAGAAGGATTGTTGCAATTTATTCAAAATGTGTTGTTTATCGGTTTAAAAAGACTATTTATAATCTAAAACCAACCAATTATACATTTAATCGAAAATATAATAGTTATCCTTTTTTATTTCTGATATTTACAATGCTAGCTTTTATTTGAAACTTAATAAAACGGCATGAATAATGATATTGATTAATAGCAAAGTAGAGTTATTTCAACATTAACTTAAATCATATTATTATGAACCTAGAAATTACACAAGCAAATAACTTTTTTAAAGTTAAAGGGTCTTTAGACAGACACAACATTCACCTATTTAGAAAACAATTTAGAAATGTTTTTGAAAAAGCAAATACTATTACCGTAAGCATTGAAAATTTGACCAGTATTGATCGTTATGGCGTAAGCGCAATTGCTCAATTACATAATGAAGCTTTGGTTAAAAACAAACGTTTGTCAATTATTGGACTAGGTCAAGGCAACTTATATAATCATTTTAAGTCTGAAGAGACGGCAGCCTAAAGGAGCCTCTTACCATTTAGGTTTAATGTAAGAGAACGCTCTTTTTCTCTCACTATTTCAATAGGAAAAGGAACCCTGGCTGGGGCTATGCTTTATTTTTATATTTCATATTTAGAAAAACCCACTCATTTTTTTGACAACAAAGTCAAACGATAAAAGTCATTAACAGGACATATCTGCAACGATTTTCCATTGCCCATCAATCTTTTTAAAGATAATCATAAAGATACCATTGGCATCGCCTACCTCTCGTTTCAAATGGTATTCACCCATGACCCAATAATTATCATTTTCAATTTTAGAAATGTCATTGACAACAAAATGTAATGTGCCACTTTCAGCTTTCGTTGGATACCCTTTTGTATAATTGTCTAGTGTGTTATTCCAGCCCTTGGTAAGCCCGCTACTGCCATAAAACTTAAGGTTTTTATCATTCCAGTAACCTTTCATGAAACCTTCGAGGTTATGATTATTCCATGCAATTTCTTGAGCAGACATGACTTCTTTTATAGCAGCCATGGCATCTTCAACACTTTCTTCGGAAATAACTTCAGTAGCAGTTATAGCATGGACATCTTTAGTCTCGGATTGGCAAGACATCAACAGAATCACTAACAGGTAATAAGCAAATTTTAATTTCATAAGTATATATTTAGATTCTAAATATACTTAAAATTACAATGCGTTTTTTTGATGTTTAAAGAAAGCATCAGCTTGCAATTGCATTAATTCGCGTGCTTTTTTACGTTTATAATTGTAGAGTTCGTCTTCTTCGGCAATATCATTGTAGATTCTATTATTGAGTGTTTGGTCGGTCTGCAATAAGATTTTGCGCTCGCTGACTTTCTGTTCTACCCAAGTTTTAACAGCTGTTTCGGCATCTTCTAGTTTATAATCATATTCACCTCTAGGTGATATTAGTTTAGCAAAAATTGGAGAGGTTTCAATAGCTAAAAATAATAGTAAAATAAACAATGACGGCAGCCACGGTAATTCACCTAAGGCATTCACACGAGCCATTAAACCATCAAATCCATCAATGATTGGTTGTGTGGTCGCAACTTGAGTGTCATAATCGATTTTTAATTGAGCAATTTGGATTTCAGTAGCTTCAATTTTGGCTTTGTTGCTTGTCTTTAATAGTTGTAACTCGGCAAGTGCAGCATCGTGTTTATCACGCTTTTCTTTATAAACAGGGCCTTTTCCTAATAATTGAGTTCCGGCAGTACCTTCAGCTTCAGTAATGTAAACATCATAAAGTGCGTTCACTTCCGTTTCTTTGGTTACTATCTGTGATTGAAATGTAGCAATATCACTTTCTAGCGCTTCAACATTAGGTGTGAATTGATCTGCTATTTGGTTTTGATTGGCTAAGGTTAAATCGTTCTTTTGCTCTAAAAGGACTTGGTTAATTTCCTTTTCGAAAATTTTAAGTTCCAAAGGTTTTGAAATCACTACTGCTATTATCACAGCAAGAATTAATCTTGGTGATGCCTGGATAATTTCATCTATAATATTGTTTCGTTTTTTAATGGTAGACACAATAAAACGGTCGAGATTAAAAATTAATAATGCCCAAATAAACCCGAATGCTATTGCCGTAAAATAATTATCAAAAACAGTATATAGTGCATAACTACTGGCTATAAATGCCATAACTGCGGTAAAGAAAACTGTAGCTCCAATGCCCGCATATTTGTTTTGTTCGCCTAGACCACAATTTTCGAGAATATCTGTGTCTGCTCCAGAACAGATGATGAAGAATTTTTTTAACATGATGATTGATTTTTGATTGATTGTCTATTAGAACGCAAAACCACCATGATTGTTACATATTTTAACAGAAAACTCCTAATTCTAAACTATTTCTGAAGTTTAAAATTAGGAGCTGAGTTTATTTGTATCATGAAACGCTAGTTTCCTTTAACGCAACAAGCTAGTCGGAAATTTTTACAATTACTGGTGGATGAATTAAACCTTTTGAATCTTTAATATCAAAAAACTGTACAAAACTGCCTTTAGAAGCCTCTTTTATATATGCTTTTGAAGCTTCATTTAGAGGCTTGCCCTTAATAGTTTGTCATGGTTAATCTGGAAATTTGAATTTAAAACACGTTACTTCAGAATCATCTAAAGTCAATTTTTATTTTTTAAAATGTGTTCTTTTAGTGTCAATTTATCACCAACTGGCTTTTTACTCTTTTTTTTTTAAAACGATTGGTGCTTTAGAAATATAGACTAAGGGTTGTTTTTTCGTAGCGTTTTTTGCGAGTAAATTTAATTTAGGATTCTTTTTTAAAAGTGCTATGGCCTTATCGGAAGAAATTTCCTCATTTTCATAATAGAACTTAGCATTTTTCTTAGCAAGATCTATGGCAAAATCTAAAGAAGACTTTCGAGGTGGTGGAGGTGGAATTTCTACTATTTGTATAAGTTTTCCCTTTTCTTTTTTCTGTTTGGTGGCTTTAGTAAGTTTTTTTGCTTTATAATTCTCGACATCAAGTTTATACTTTTTCTTTTGTTTTAAAGTAGCGTTTTTAGGTAAAGGCGCTTGAGACAGAACTTCAATAACTTCTGGGATCTCTACTATTTCTACAAGTTCTCCTTTTTTGTTTTTCAGCTTGGTAACTTTGGCAAGCTTTTTTGTTTTATAATTCTTAATAGCACGCTTGTACTTCTTCTTTTGTTCTAAGGTTGCATTTTTAGGCAAAGGTGGAGGTGGAGGTACGTCTTTTATTTCTCTTACCTCAATAGATACTGGTGAAGGAGACGGCACTTCTTCTATTTCTATGACTTCAATGGATACAGGTGAAGGTGGTGGAGGTGGGCATTCCGGAAATGGTTGTGCATTTTTCTTTTGCTCGTCGCTCATTAGTTTATACAAACCTTCTAAGCGTTTAATGTCTTTAAGCTTAATTATGCGTTGCTTTAATGGTTGCTTATTATATTGTTTAGCAAGTTTGTTATACTCAGCCAATTGTTTTGGTGTTGCAGTTTGTTGTCTTTCTATTATTCCTGATGAGCCGGCGTAAACGTTGTTTGGTATAAACTCATCTGATGTGTTCGTTTCTGTTATTTCCGATTTAATAACTTGTTTGCGGTCTGTGAAGCTGAAGAGTAAAAGGGCTAATAGTGGTAAAACTAATAAGCTTCGAAGCCAAATAGATGTTTTTGATGTTTTTGTTTTCATAACTGTAAATCGTTTTTTGATGGATGAATAATTGATGGCATTTGCCAATTGAGGTTCGCTAGCACTAGATGAGAATGATAATAATAATTGTTGATATACTGATGGCTGAATTCCGTTTTGTAAAACAGCGCGATCTGCTAGAAATTCATGATTAAGTTTAACGTCTCGTTTTAGAAAATAGATAAGTGGATTGAACCAAAATAGGATTTGCAAAATTTCTAAAATAAGAATATCAATACTATGCTTTTGTTTGGCATGGGTTTGTTCGTGAAGGATGACTTCTTCTGGAATTTCGGCATTTTCAAATTTGTATTTGTTTAAAAAAATATAGCTAAAAAACGTGTGTGGAATCATCAGGTTTTTGACTAATACATTGATGAAACTTGCCGATTTATATTTAGGACTATTCCTAATTCTTGAGATCATGCGATATAGGTTGAGGAAAAATTTCAGAAGAAAAACAAAAACACCTAAAGCATAAATACTCCACAAAATAATTGGCGTGTACTGTATTAGTGTTCCTTGAAGAATTGTATCACCAATCTCAATAGAGGTCATTGGTTCTACGATTTTAAGATTTTCGAAAACAATGGGCTCAATATATTCTACAAAGGTTAATGATGGAATAACTACTGCCAGAACTAAGGCGCCTAATAAATAAAATCGTTTGAAATTATGGATACTAGATTTTTCTAAAAACAGTTTATAAAAAACCATGAAAATGGCAAGACAAGCACTGAATTTTAAGATATAGATAAGCATGACTATTTATTTTTAATTTCGTTATCGATTAAAGCTTTTAGGTCTTCTAATTCTTTTTTTGATAAATTGGTTTCCTTAGTAAAGAAAGAAGCAAACTGTGAAGCACTGTCATTAAAAAAGGTCTTTATAAGGGTATTAACATGTTTAGAAAAATAGTCTTTCTTCTTAATCAGAGGGTAATATTCTCGGGATTTTCCGTAGAGCTTATAAGCAATAAAACCTTTGTCAATCATTCGCTTTAAAAGCGTGGCAACAGTTGTGGTTGCTGGTTTTGGCTCAGGGTAGGCTTCAAGAAGATCTTTCATAAAACCGGTTTCGAGTTTCCAAAGATATTGCATGAGTTGTTCTTCTGTTTTAGGTAATTGCATTGCTCTACAAGTTTAGAATTAACTCTACAAATGTAGAACAAAAAATTTGATTTACAAGGATCTTCAATTACTATTTTGTTAAAATCCACTATATTTGATAAAAAATTACAAGAAAAACGCCCACAATGAAAGTAATTAAGACTACTCTAATTTGTCTTCTATTTTGTTCTATATTCTCTTACGGACAAAATATTCAGGACATTATTAATCAGGTTGATATCAATAGATTGACATTAACTCTCAATGAGTTTACGGGAGAAGAAATGGTATTAGTTGCTGGTAACTTAGAAGAAATTGATGATAGGAGACAGGCTAATAATGATGTAGCTGCCAATTATTTAGTTGAGCAATTTGAAGCGCTGGATAATGTAACAATTACAGACCAACCATTTAATACTGCCGGTCGAAATATTATTGCTACTCAACTTGGAAAGACTAATCCTAATAATATTTATGTCGTTTGTGCTCATTATGATACAGTAGATCTCTATTGTGCCGATGATAATGCAACAGGTACTGTTGCTGTACTCGAAGTAGCAAGAATTTTATCAAAGCAGTGTTTGGATAATACAATTGTATATGCACTTTGGGATGAAGAGGAAATTGGACTACGTGGCTCTGCATTTTATGCGAATTTGGCTGCAGCAAATGGTGATAATATTTTAGGGGTTTTAAATATGGATATGATGGGTTATGACGGAGATGCTCCAGGACAACCTGGAGATAACCAATTTGATATTGATTACCGTAATATCGCTGGTTCTGCTGCTATGAAAGATGATATTATTACAGTTTTAAATTCCTATACATTTGATTTAAATGTTATTGAAGTTAATCCAGGAACTACCGCAAGTGATCACGCGAGTTTTTGGGCACAAGGGTTCACCGCTTTATTGTTAGGAGAGTCTTGGGAAACCAATGATGAAACACCTTTTTATCACTCAAATGAAGATACTGTAGCTACTTTAGATTTACAATACTATGGAGAAATGGTGAAATTGGTTACAGCTTATATGGCAACTAAAGCAAGTTTGGTTGCTGTTGATAATACGGTTACGCAAACGGGTACAATGCTTACTTCAAATCAGTCATCAACGTCATATCAATGGTATAATTGTGATACAGATACTGCAGTTTCAGGCGCAACGAACCAATCATTTACGCCAAATAATAATGGGACTTATTCTGTTGAAGTGACTTCAGGAACATGTGTAGAACGTAGTACGTGTATTATTTTCGATTCGCTTGGTTTGGAGTCCTTTCTAGATGATGAAGTTAATGTTTATCCAAATCCGGTAAAATCAAATCTTAATATTGAAACCAATAGTAACATACGAGATATAGATATTCAACTTTACGATGTTTCAGGGAAACTTATACTGAATTCGAGTTCTTCTGAAAATATTACGACTTTGAACATTAAGAAAATACCTCAAGGAATTTATTTCTTGAATATTAAATCTTCAGAAAAAACAGGAACATACAAGGTTGTAAAAGAATAACAAATTGATAAAATCAAAAAAGCCACCAAATCATATAATCTGGCGGCTTTTTTTGTTATTTACAGGATCTTTAAGCTTCTTTTAATTCAGTGAAATACTTATAAAATAAAGGAATAGTCTCAATACCTTTAAGGTAATTCCATACACCAAAATGCTCATTAGGAGAATGAATAGCATCACTGTCTAAACCAAATCCCATCAGGATTGTTTTACTTTTCAACTCTTTTTCAAATAAGGCTACAATTGGAATACTTCCACCGCTGCGTTGCGGTATAGGTTTTACCCCAAATGTATCATGATAAGCCTTGGAAGCAGCTTGATACCCAATACTATCAATTGGCGTCACATAACCTTGTCCGCCATGATGTGGTGTGACTTTTACTGTGACTCCAGCTGGAGCGATGCTTTCAAAATGGGCTTTAAATAAATCTGTAATCTCTTCCCAATCTTGATGTGGTACTAATCGCATCGATATTTTAGCAAACGCCTGACTAGCAATTACCGTTTTTGCGCCTTCCCCTGTGTAGCCTCCCCAAATTCCGTTGACATCTAGTGTTGGTCTAATGGAGTTGCGTTCATTTGTAGTATATCCTTTTTCACCATATACAGCATCAATATCTATAGCTTTTTTATAATCTTCAAGAGAAAATGGTGCTTTTGCCATCTCTGCTCTTTCGGCTTCGGAAAGCTCTTCAACCTTGTCATAAAATCCAGGAATTGTTATATGGTTATTGTCGTCATGTAACGACGCAATCATTTTAGTTAGGACATTTATCGGATTGGCAACAGCTCCACCATATAATCCAGAATGTAAATCTCTATTAGGCCCAGTGACTTCTACTTCCACATAACTCAATCCGCGAAGACCAGTTGTGATTGATGGAACATCTTGAGCAATCATTCCGGTATCAGAGATTAGAATGACATCATTTTTAAGTTTTTCTTGGTTGTTTTTTACGAATTTTGAAAGGTTCACACTACCAACTTCTTCTTCACCTTCAATCATAAACTTCACATTACATGGTAATTGATTTGTAGCCGTCATAAACTCCATAGCCTTTACATGCATGTACATTTGACCTTTGTCATCGCAAGCACCACGAGCAAAAATGGCCCCTTCAGGATGGATGTCTGTTTTTTTAATAACAGGCTCATAAGGTGGAGAATGCCAAAGTCCGAGAGGATCAGCTGGTTGTACGTCATAATGACCATATACCAAAACAGTTGGTAAACTTTCGTCTATCATTTTTTCACCATATACAATTGGAAATCCTTCAGTTTCACAAATTTCAACATGTTCACAACCTGCTTTTTCAAGACTAGATTTAATGACATCTGCCGTTTTGATAACATCATCCTTATAGGCAGAATCAGCACTTACTGATGGTATTTTAAGCAGATCAATAAGTTCATTTAGAAAACGGTCTTTATGTTCTTCAATATAAGATTGAATATGTTGCATGCGAGTCTATTTTTTTAATTTTTTCAAAAGTACAAAATTGGCATATGTTTTTCCGCATTAAAGTTATTTGAATATTCAAACTATTGTTTATATTTGCAGACCAAAATGCAGGCGTGGTGGAATTGGTAGACACGCTAGACTTAGGATCTAGTGCCGCAAGGTGTGAGAGTTCGAGTCTCTCCGCCTGTACTTAATAAAAAAGCTGACTCAAACGAGTTGGCTTTTTTGTTTAGCTTCAACGTTCTACTGTTTTTATAGATCATTTACTTTGGTATTGTTGGTGAGGAAAGATTTCCGTAAGTGTTAAAGAAATGTTAAATAAGTACCGACTTGTCTGTACTTCTGAAAATGCATTGTATATTTGTACCATGGAAAGAAAAGGAGCCAAAGAAAGAATAATCGAAGCAGCATCACATTTGTTTTATTTTGAAGGGTATAATCAAACCGGGATAAATCAAATTTTAAAGGAGTCAGGAGCGTCTAAAGATAGTATGTATAGACATTTCAATTCAAAAGAAGATATCGCTGTTACCTATCTGAAAGACAGGCATATTATGTGGGTAGGCAACTTATTAAGTTATATAAAGTCTAAAAAAACGAACAAAGAAAAATTAATCGCAAGTTTTGATTATTTGAATGAATGGTTGGCTGATGTGGAGTTTAGAGGGTGTGGCTTTCAAAATATAATTTGTGATTTACCTAAAGATCAACAAAAAATTAAGGATCAGGTAGCCTTGCATAAAAATGAATTACGCGACTTGATTCACGATTTATTAAAAGAAGAAAATCAATATACAACCGAAGGCGCAGAACAATTAGGAGATGAAATTTTAGTGCTTATGGAAGGCGCAATAATATTGTCTCAAATACAAAAAAATAGTTGGCCAATAATTTCAGCTAAAAGAACATGTATTAAATTATTATAATATATTTTTTACATCAATAAAACAGACTTGTCTGTACTAAAAAACAAACAAATGAAACAAATAAAACCTCCTTTTACCAAGGAAACAGCAGAGGCTAAAGTGCAAGCAGCAGAAGATGCTTGGAACAGCAAAAACCCAGAAAGAGTGTCAATGGCATATACCATTGATTCCAACTGGAGAAACAGAGATGAATTTTTTACAGGTAGAGCTGCTATAGCTGAATTTCTTTCTGATAAATGGGATAATGAGTTGCACTACAAGTTAAAAAAATACCTATGGAGTTTTACCGATAATAGAATCTCTGTTCGGTTTGAATATGAATGGCAAAATGGTTTGACTGGACAATGGCATAGAACTCATGGGAATGAACATTGGCAATTCGACAACGAAGGGTTAATGGAAATAAGAGACATGAGCGCCAATGATACTGAGATAGAAGAGTCACAGCGTAAATTTAAATAGAAACAAAATAAAAACAACCAAATGGTAAATGAAACATAAAGTAAGAGATTAAGAAACGATCTCCTCTAAAAAGAAACATGTACTGAAGACGCATTAATTAAACACATTTTTTCAACACTAATTATTAAAAAACAAAAATCATGAGAACCTTAAATAGTAATCAAATTTCGATGACATCCACACAAACAAAAAGTTATGTATGGAATAGTAAAAGAAGAAACCGATAAGAAAACCTTATCAAAACACAAATTGAATTAACAGTTAAAATAAAAAAAATGAGATTAAGTAATAATTCAAAAGTAGCATTAGGGTTAATAAGTTTATTTCTAACACTACCATTATTAACTGGAATTTTATTATTAATCATTTTAAATTAAACAATTATGAAAACACAAATTTTGAAATCAGTATTAGGAATTGCAGCTTTAGCTGTACTATCGATGGGATTACTTTCTTTTGAAAACCCAACAAACGAAGAAGTAGTAGTTAACGTTCTAGAAAAAACACAAGCGACACTTCATAAAACAGTCAAAGTAAATGGATTAAATATCTTTTACCGTGAAGCTGGAGATATCAGCAAGCCAACCATTCTATTATTACATGGTTACCCAACATCGTCACATATGTTTCGTAATTTAATTACAGACTTGTCTGATCGATATCACGTGTTAGCTCCAGATTATCCTGGGTATGGTAGAAGCGATCAACCTTTGATGAAAGACTTTGACTATACATTCGATAATATGGCAAATATTGTTGAAGGCTTTCTAAAAGAATTGAAAGTTGAAAAATACAGTATCTATTTAATGGATTATGGTGCTCCAATTGGATTTAGAATTGCAGCTAAATATCCTGAAAGAGTAGAAGCGTTAATCATACAAAATGGAAATGCTTACGATGAAGGTTTAAAAGATTTCTGGATTCCTATTAAAAAATATTGGAATGATTATACTGTAGAAAATGGAAAGCCCTTGGAAGGATTTCATTCACCTGATGGTTTAAAATGGCAATATACACATGGTGTGCAAGATGTTTCTAAAATTAGTCCTGACAATTGGAATATCGATTTACAACACTTAACGCGAGAAGAAAACGACAAGATTCAATTAGCAATGTTCTACAGCTACAGAACAAACGTGCCTTTATATCCAGAATGGCAACAATACTTTAGAGATCATCAACCACCAACATTAATTGTTTGGGGAAAGAATGATTATATATTTCCGGCAGATGGTGCTCACCCTTACAAAAGAGATTTAAAGAATTTAGAGATTCACTTATTAGACACTGGACATTTTGCTTTGGAAGAAAAAGGAGATGAAATAGCGAACTATATTTTGAATTTCTTAGATAAGAATAACATAAAGTAATAGTGTGATTGGTTGTTTTTTATGCCAGTTTGGGTGACAAAAGATTGAGATTAATAGCAACACTCAAACTGGTATTCACACTAAATAACGACTTATTAACGAATAGTATTTAGAACATGGCAGTTATTTTATACTTCCATGTTCTTTTTTAACGAAATAAAAAGGGTACGATTATCTGAAAACAGCAGGGAAAGAAATCACAATACACTATTTACTCGCCCATACTTCAAGAATTCCGAACTTTTTGTCATTTCCAATTTTTATCGATATATATTTATAAAAGAAATAATACTCCAGAAGAAATTGTAAGCATTTTTAAAGATTCCACTCTTCAATTTACACCTGGTTCAACATTTAATTATAGTAATCATGGCTAAAAACTTTGCAGAAATCGCATTTACAGATGAGGTTAAAAATCTACAGGAGCAACATGGAAGTCGTAAGGCTTATGAACGCATGGAAAAGTTTAACATTGTTGATGGACTGACGATAAATGAAGTTACATTTATTCAAAACCTTGACAGTTTTTATCTTGCTTCAATAGGTGTTAAAGAGTTCCCTTATATCCAACATCGTGGAGGTCCTAAAGGATTTTTGAAGGTACTCGATTCAAAACGGATAGGTTTTATTGATTTTGTTGGCAACAGGCAATATGTTTCTGTTGGAAACATAGCAACCAACAATAATGTTTCGCTTATTGCGATTGATTATCCTTCTAAAACTCGACTTAAAATTTTTGCCAAAGCTGAGGTCGTCCAACTTAAAGATGATCCTGAATTATATGAACTTTTAAATTTAGACGATTATAAATTCAGACCAGAACGAATGATGGTGTTCAATATTGAGGCTTATGATTGGAACTGCCCTCAACATATTACTCCACGATATACTACTGGGGAAATTGAAAAGGCTTTTTCGCCTCAACAAGAATATATAAAATCATTAGAAAAAGAAGTTAAAGAACTAAAAGAACAAATCAAACAATAAAAATACTCATAAAAATGAAAATAGCAATTAACGGAATGGGACGTATCGGAAGAGCGGCTCTAAAAGTAATTTTAGAAACACCAGAATTAGAATTGGTAGCAGTGAATGATATTGTTACAGCAGAAAATACAGCGTATTTACTAAAATATGATTCGGTATATGGAATATATGAAAGAACAGTTTCATTTGACGATCACAATTTAGTAATCGATGGTAAAAAGATCAAATACTCATCCATAAGAAATCCTGAAGAATTACCATGGAAAGAAAATAATATAGAGCTTGTTATTGAAAGTACAGGTTTATTTACAACAACGGAAGGTGCTGAAAAGCATATCAAAGCAGGTGCTAAAACAGTGGTAGTTTCAGCTCCAACAAGTAGTATTGATATGCCTACTGTAGTTCATGGTGTTAATTCAGAACACGGTAAGACCAATATTTTTTCTTGTGCAAGTTGTACAACCAATAATATAAGCCCTATAGTCGAAATTTTAGGACGACGAGTTGGAATTAAAAAGGCAATTATGACAACAGTTCATGCCTATACAGCCTCTCAAGGCATTGTTGATGGTCCTTCTAAAAAGAACTTTAGAATGGGTAGAGCCGGAGCTGCCAATATTATACCAACATCAACAGGTGCAGCAATTGCAACAACCAAGGCTTTACCAGAATATGCAGGAAAATTTGACGGCGTCGCACTTCGTGTTCCCATTCCTGTTGGATCTATATCTGATTTGACTTTTGTGACAGAACGGCCCGTAACCGTAGAAGAAGTAAATGCCATTTTTGAGGAGGAATCCAAAACAAACCGGTATACGAATATATTGACCACAACAACTGAGCCCATAGTCTCTTCAGATATTGTGAAGAGTCCCTATGCATCAACCGTTGACTTGAACATGACGCGTGTTGTAGATGGAGATCTGCTTAAAGTGATGACCTGGTATGATAATGAATGGGGTTTTACTAATCAAATGATACGTCAAATTCTAGAAATAAAAAAGAGTTAATAGTGATATTAGAAAATTAATTAATCCAATGAAAGCAATCAACATAAATAACAAATTTAGCGTTATTAATGACTTGTGGAAACCAAGAGTTCTAGCAGAATTAAATGGGCAACAAGTAAAAATATCTAAAGTAAAAGGGGAATTTGTTTGGCACGATCACAAAGAGGAAGATGAATTATTCATAATTCTAAAGGGCACTTTGAAAATGATGTTTAGAGATCGTACAGAAATTGTAAATGAGGGAGAAATGATTTTGGTCCCTAAAGGTGTAGAGCATAAACCAGTAGCTAAACAAGAAGTTTGGATGATGCTTTTTGAACCCAAAAACATTAAGCATACAGGAGGTGTGAAATCTCATTTAACAATAGATAATTACGAAGAAATTTGAAAAAGCTATCACAAAAGATCGATATTCTAGCCTTTGGTGCACATCCTGACGATGTGGAATGTGCAGCAGCAGGAGTTTTATTGAAGCATATTGCTTTAGGTAAAACCGTTGCTATTATAGATATAACAGCTGGTGAAATGGGCACTTTTGGAACGCCAGAAACCAGAAAACAAGAGGCCGAAATCTCCTCAAAAATTCTGGGAATTCAATACCGAGAACAATTAGGTTTAGCAGATGGTTCTATTGAAAATAATGAAGCAAGTCGATTATTGGTCATTCAAGCCATTAGAAAATACCAACCAGAAATTGTATTAGCTAATGCCATTCATGATCGTCATCCAGATCATGCCAATGCCGCGAAACTAGTTGCTGATGCCGCATTTTTATCGGGGCTCAAAAAGAAGGAAACTTTTTATGAAGGAGATACTCAAGAACCTTGGAGGCCAAAAGCTGTTTACAATTACATACAAGATTATTTTATTGAACCTGATTTTGTGATTGATATTTCATCCGAAATGGATAAAAAAACAGAAGCGATTAAAGCTTTTAGATCACAATTTGTAAAGCCTAAGGAGAATGAGCCTAGTTCTATTTTAGGCTTGTTAAATCAGATAAAAAGCACGAACAGTATTTATGGAAGACCTATAAATGCGAAATATGCTGAGGGATTTACCGTAAATAAATATATTGGTGTTCATGATTTTTTTCAATTAAGCTAAATCCAACACATATTAAATAAAAGTTAAACAGTTAAAAAGATAATAAATGAGAACACATAAATCAATTAAATTATTTTTAAGACTTGCAATATCCATTGGATTTTTGTCAGCAGTTGCAGATAGATTTGGGTTTTGGAGCGTTGAAGTTTCGGCTTGGGGAAACTGGAATAATTTTATAGAATACACACGTTTAATAAATCCATTAATCCCAGACGTTCTAATTTCTCCTTTAGGAATTATAGCCACAACTGCAGAAATAATTTTTGCGCTATGTATGATCATTGGATATAAAACTGAATATTTTGCCAAATTGAGTGGATTTCTTTTATTATTTTTTGCTTTAGCAATGACCTTTTCAACGGGACTAAAAGGAGCATTTGACTATTCTGTTTTTACTGCTTCTGCTGGTGCTTTTGCATTAAGCTTAATGAAAGATAAATACCTCGAAATAGACATTATTATTGCTAAAAAAAGAAAATAACCAATTTAAAAACTAATAAAATCACATCTTAATTTCTCTAAAATATTCTACTCTCAGTGATACGCATTTCTCTGTGAATATCAAGAAAAATAGCGCTTATGTGGCTATCCGATTTCAGATAAAGAATGAAACGTATTTGTATCAAAAAAACGAGATGAGATTGAACAAAATTTCATAGATAGAACCTAATAAATAATTCTTTAACAAATGAATGTGCTTAAAAAAATCATTTTCGTAACTATTATTGCCCTTAACTCTTTTGCTTTTTTCGCCCAAAATTTAAAACAATATGATGGGAGTATTTCAATAGATATGAATAGCAAGAACCTTATTGCAGATTTTAAAATCACATTACATGATTTATCTAAAATAGATACATTAAAATTATATCTGCATCAATCTTCTAAAATCTCAGAAGTTTATTCAAATTCTAAACCGATTCCATACAAAGTAATACAGGAATCATTTATTGGTGATGATAAATATATTTCGCTACCTACAGCCGATATTAAAGAGAATACAGTAGGATTGCAGTATTCCCTTAGTTTAGATAGTCTTAAAAATAACGGATTTACGTTTAATGAGAATTGGCTCGAGCTTAACTTATATACTGCTTGGTTTCCTTTTAATACTAAATATGGAACTTTTGCCTACAATGTTGATGTAAACCTGACAGAAGGCTATAATATTATCAGTTCTGGTAAAGTTTCAAACAGTCATAATTTATGGAAAATTAGTCAACAAATACCCTCTGTAGGTATACCGATTATTATTTTGCCTCAATTAAATCATGAATCCATAGGCAATGGAAAAGTCAAAATTTATCATTTTGGTTTAGATCAGGAAAGTGTAAATACAATTAAAGGAAACACAATATTTCATTTTGAGAATTTGAATGGAATGTTTAGTAATTCCAATTCAAATAATCTTGTTTTGACGGTAAATAAATTAGATCACACAACGTCTTATGCTAGGAAAAATTTTATTTCATTATCTATTGATGGTTCATTTGATTCATTTTATGATAAAATATTGGCCCATGAACTAGCTCATTTATGGTGGAATAATGCCAGTGTAAATACCTGGGAAGATTGGCTAAATGAATCTTTTGCAGAATATTCGGCAATTATACTACAGCGTGATTTATACGGAGAAGATAATTTCACAAAAAATATAGTTAGGTTAAAAAAGCAAACTAAAGATTTACCGACATTATACCAAATAGAAAAAAGTAATAACGATTACCAAAATGTTATTACCTATAAGGGCGCATTCATATTATATGGATTAGAGTTCAAAATTGGAAGAGTTGCTTTTGTCGATTTATTAAAAGTAGTATACAAAAATAAAATAACGAGTACCTCAGAACTTCTCAATACTATAGAGAAGGAATTGGGAAAGGAAATAAAAGATTTTGTAATTAGAAAATTGAAAGGTATCAATTAGTACTTTAGATAAAATTTAAAAACAAAACAGCCTTGATTATTAGAGGTTCCAGTGGTATACAACGGCAAAAACATTATTGAACGATGACGCCCAATTACATTTTTTTTGGCATCATATTGACAAAGTTGAAGATGTACCTAACTTAATCAAACATAAAATAGGGATTACAAAAAATATCGATGTACAAGAACTTTTTTCTATATTGCATGAGTTATATGGATGGATTTATTAAGCAAGGCAATTAATTAATCGACTAATAATCAATAAATTAAAGCATTGTAAAATGAAAAATATTTATTTCTTAATCGTTCCACAAACACATCCATTAGATAGTCTTGGGCCAGCGCAATTGTTTTTTGAAGCTAAAGAGAACGGTGCGAATCTAAACCTGCATTTTGTGTCAAGCACTTTAGATAATGAGTTAGATAGTTCTTTGGGTTTAGGATTTTCAAAGTTGATACCCTATCGGGAATTTGAACTTGAAAAGGATGATGTTATAGTTATTCCAGGTATTGATTTTTCATTATTAAATGATTCCAATTTCAAAAAAGGAAATCAGTTATTTTATCATTGGTTGAATACTCAATATAACAATGGCGCAACTTTAGTGTCAATTTGTACAGGTGCGTTTATACTTGCGGATGCGGGTTTACTTAAAGGAAAAAAAGCAACGACACACTGGAAAGTGTTTGCTGAGTTTGAGGAGAAATTCCCAGAGACTGAATTACTAAAAAACAGATTATTTGTAGAAAACGAACGTATTTATACCAGCGCAGGAATGCTTTCAGGTATTGACTTATGCTTGTATCTTGTAGAAAAAGAATACGGAATCAAATTTGCAATAGAAGTAGCCAAAGAGGTGGTAATGTATTTTCGGCGTGGTGAATCTGACCCACAATTGAGCATTTTTCTGCAATATAGGAATCACCTGGATACTAGAATTCATACAGTACAAGATTTTATAGCTAATAATTTGGCAAGACCTTTTATTATAGAAGATTTAGCGGATAAGGTGTATATGAGCGCTAGAAATTTGACGCGACAATTCAAAAAAACTACAGGAATTACCATTGGAGATTATCTTACAAAATTACGAGTTGAACAATCTGTACACCTTCTTGCCGAGGGTTATACTTTGGAATACGCCACAATAGAGTGTGGTTTAAAGAGCACAAACCAACTTCGATCATTGCTAAAAAAATTTAAAGGTGTTATACCTACAGATTTAAACGCTATTAACTAAACTGTCCTAATTCTGCGCTTTGTTGTCCTTTTGTGGATAGCTGTATCTTATACCTTTGCGACTTTAATAACTAAATCAAAGTTGTGGTTAATTTAATAGCGATTTTATTTTCTCTTTTTTGGACCTCTCCTTCAGGCGAGATAAACGTAGCATACAATCTAGAATTAGAAGCCATTGTTATGAGTGGATTCGATTCAAATGAGGCTACGTCTTATTATGATGTGTCTGTTTACTTTGGAGAAGTCCCATCTAATCCTGATATATCAAAAATAATTGGGATTTTTGAATGTGTTGATTCTCAATTTTTTTTTAAATCGAAATACGGGTTTTCAACTGGTGCTTCTTATACTGTTTTTATAAAGAGTAATTCAACTGTAGAGCAACGTTTTATAGTTAAGGTTCCTGAAATTAAATTAAAACCTAGCACTTATATAAAGAACGTTTATCCTACTTCTTCAAAATTACCTATGAATCAACTGAAATTCTATATAGAGTTTTCAGCTCCGATGAGATTAGGAGATGCATTTGAGCATGTACGATTGTATAAACTACCAGAAGGTAAATTAGAATCAGAAGCCTTTTTAGTAACTGCTGAAGAGCTTTGGAATCCAGACAATACAAGAGTTACCATTTTCTTTGATCCGGGACGCATTAAGCGTGGTGTGCAACCAAACCTACAATTAGGTTTGCCTTTGGTTGAAGGAAACACCTATAAGTTAGTAATTGATAAAGGTTGGTTGGATATAAATGATGTAAAATTAATTAAAGGTTTTGAGAAAACATTTGATGTGATTTCAGTTGATAGACAATCACCAAACCCTAAAAAATGGAAGATTGATTTTCCAAACACAAAAAATAAATCATCCTTAAAAATTGATTTCAATGAAGCAATGGATTTTGGACTATTGCATAGTGCAATTGGAATAGTTGATGAAACAAATACTAATGTTGAAGGGGTTGTTAGACTTTCTGAGAGCGAAAATAAATGGATGTTTACACCAAAAAAGCAATGGACAAAAGGAAAATATAAAATGATAATCAATGCTTGGCTTGAAGATTTAGCGGGTAATAATTTAAACAGAAAATTTGATGTCAACCTAAACAGCGAAAATGATAAACCAAAAAATATTAAAGAGGTAATAATTCCTTTTGAGATAAATTAAAATTTAATTATTCAAGTAAAAAATATATTAAAATGAAGCTAAGTATCCTAAAAGTAACACTTGTGTTATTGATTAGTAATTTAAATTTAAATGCTCAAAATGGGATTACACTTCCTGAATCCCAAAATCAAAAAGTAAGCCTTAGTCAATGGATTGGTTTAGTAGAAGTAAACGTGACTTACAATAGTCCAAATGTTACGAATCCAAGGACAGGAGAAGACAGAACCGGTAAGATTTGGGGTGGGGTAGTTCCTTATGGATTTCACTTTGTAACATTTGCTAACCAAATGATTCCTTGGAGAGCAGGTGCTCAAACAAACACTGTATTTACGATAAGTCATGATGTTAAAATTGAAGGGCAAGATTTACCCGCTGGTAAGTATGGACTCTTCATGTTGGCAGATAAAGAGGAATGGACAATCATTTTTTCAAAAAACTACAATTCATGGGGAGCTTTGTATTATGACGAAAAAGAAGATGTGTTACGAGTAACAGTGAAGCCAACTAAAACAGCTTTTACAGAATGGCTAACGTACGATTTTATTGAAAGAAAAAGTGATCATGCGGTCATGGCTTTGAAATGGGAATATTTGTCTGTTCCAGTAAAAATTGAGGTGCCAAATATTAATGAGTTATATGTAGAAAAGTTGCGAAGCGATTTACGCAATGGAGCTGGTTTTGAATATCGCAATTGGATAGATGCAATCGATTTTTGTGTAAATAACAATATCAATTTAGAAGAAGCTTTAACATGGGCAGATTATGCAATTAATAGACAATGGTTTGGTAATAAAAATTACGGAACATTTTCTGCAAAAGCAAATGTTTTAGAAAAGTTAGGTCGAAATGAAGAGGCAGAAAAGCTAAGAGAAAAAGCACTTAAAACAGCAAATGCAAAAGAGATTTCTAAAGAAGGAAGAAGATTACTTTCAAAAAACAAAAACAAAGAGGCTTTAAAATTATACACTTTTAATTCTAAAAAATTCCCTGAAGAGATCTTCATGATCAATAAAGATTTTGCAAATGTTTATACGGCATTAGGTAATAAAAAGAAAGCAATTAAATATTGGGAGATAGCTTTGAATAACATGCCAAATAGAACAGATCATCAGTATTATTTGCCTCGATATGAAAAGTTGCTTAAAACATTAAAAGAAAGTATATAAAATAAATAATTAAAACAAATGAAAATGAAATCAAGACTAATAGGAATGCTGGTACTTTGCTTAGCAATAGTATCAAATAGCTACGCAAACGACGGTGTTAATTTAAAAGATGGCTTTACCTTTGGAAGTCCAGTAATAAAATCAATACAAGCTATTGCCTTCGGACCAGAAAACATCCTTTTTATTGGCGGCAATACAGGGTCAATGGTTTATGCGATTGAAATTAATGATAAGAAGAATGCTTCAAAAATTAATTTTAATATAGATGACATAACAGCAAAAATTGGAGCTGTTATGGGCGCTTCGGCAAAAGACATTAAAATATTAGATATGGCAGTAAATCCTTTATCTAATAATGTATTCTTTGCTGTGAGTAGAGCAAATAGAGGGAGTACTAAAAGTGCCTTATTTAAATTAGGCGATAATGGTTTACAGGAGTTTTCATTAGAACAGGTAAACTATTCTAAAAAGGAAATAGAGAATACGCCAGCTACAAGTGCCAAATTTTGGGGACAACCATCTAAAACTTATACGGTAACAGATTTACACTATGTAAATGGCAATGTTATTGTATCTGGACTTTCAAATGAAGAGTTTTCTTCAGGTTTAAGAAAAATTGCTTTTCCTTTTAATAAAGGAATAGTTACTACCAATGTACAAGCATATCATGTTTCTCACTCAGCTAACGAAACAAATGCACCAATCTATCGCTTTTTACCTGTTAAATTAGAAAATCAATGGACAATTGTTGCTGGTTATATGTGTACACCGCTAGTCACTTTTAAATTAAACGAATTAGATGGTAATAATAAACTGATTGGAAAGACAGTTGCAGAAATTGGTGCAGGAAATGCTCCAACAGGGATCATTTCATATAGATACAATAATGAAGATTATGTATTAGTAAGTAACAACAGATACTCTTTGACTAGGTTTAAAGGGAAAGATATATTAAATGCGAAAGCCATCAAATCTCCTTCAAGAGAAAAAGGTGTCCAACGTAAAACGATAAACATTGGTAGCGTTTTACATCTTGCAGACTATGGTGAAAATGTATTAGTGATAACAAGAAGTAGCGATAAAAAAGTGTACACCTTAAAAAAAGTATCAAAAGATAATATCTAATCTTTCAAGCAAAACAGAAATAGAATGTTAAAGGAAGTCATCGTTTTTGTCGCATTTTTAATTACACTTACAAGTCATGCACAACATGCGACGAGCACCTACGTTTGTCCGCCTTGTGATAATACATGTGATACTAAAACTTTTAAAAAAGGAGGACTATGTGACGTGTGTCACATGAAATTAATTACAAAAGAACAATTACAAATGGATATGGAGAATAAGAAAAACACTGAAATTAAGACCATTGCTTTCTATCTACAGGATGGTGTAGAAGTTCTAGATTTCGCAGGACCTATGGAAGTGTTTGCCTATGCTGGTTACAAAGTGTTTACAGTGTCAAAAACAAAAGAATATATAATCTCTCAAGGGATCTTAAAAATAAAACCTGACTACAGTATTAAAGATGCTCCTGAAGCTGATGTTCTTGCTTTTTTTGGAGGGAATGCTCACAATGCTTATGAGGATAAAGAGGTGATGAAATGGGTACAAGACAGAACCAATGTCGATTTGTATTTTTCGGTGTGTACAGGAGCTTTAGTTCTAGCAAAAGCTGGAGTTTTAGATGGAAATACTGCAACAACTTTTCATTCAGCCTTAGAGGGATTAGAGAAAAATTATCCAAAAGTAAAAGTTAGAAGAGATGTCCGATTTGTAGATAATGGCAAGGTAATTACAACGGCAGGAGTTTCTGCAGGAATAGATGGAGCTCTGCATCTGGTTGCAAGATTTCAAGGACTAGAAAAAGCAAAGGAAGTTGCTTTTTATATGGAATATGACAAATGGAAACCAGGAGAAGGTTTAATACTAACAAAAGAGAATCCTTATAAATAAATAAAAAAAACATAAAGCTAAATGTTAAGCCATTAAGGAACAGCATTAAAATCTGCTTAATTAAATTTATACATATCATGAAAAATTATTTTAAACACCTTAAAATTATTACAATTATCTGTTTTCTATTGGGGAGCTTTGCATTAAGCGCACAAATGAGAGGAATTTGGTTACCACCTAATGGTGGGAATCAAAAATCAGTTGCCACGCAATACATTGGGTTAGTGGAAGCAAAAGTCACCTATCACAGTCCAAATATTATCAGTCCTTCTACCAAAGAAAATAGAAAAGGCAAAATATGGGGGCAATTAGTTCCTTATGGTACAGGAAAAAATGATGCTATAAATGTATGGAGAGCTGGAGCAAATGCGAATACTGTTTTTTCAATTTCTCATGACGTGTTGGTAAATGGACATAAATTACCTGCAGGTAAATATGGGGTCTTTATGATTCCAACTGATAATGAGTGGACCGTTATTTTTTCTAAAGAATCTAGATCTTGGGGAGCATTTGCCTACGATCAAAAAGAAGATTTTTTACGAATTAAAGTAAAACCTGAAACCAATGAATTTACACAATGGTTGGCCTACGAGTTTACAGAAAAGGAAGAAAATACAAGTACAGTTGTATTAAAATGGGACTCACTTAAACTACCTATCAAAATTACAGTTCCGAACTCAAAAGAATTATATGTTGAGCGTCTTAGAAGTGATTTAAAACTTGGAGCAAGATGGAGTAATGAAAGCTTACTTGGAGCAATAAGTTTCTGTATTAACAATGAAATTAACTTAGAAGAAGCAATGACTTGGGTTGAACAATTATTAACAAGAAACAGGACATCTGCCGGCTTGATTGCTAAAGCTAGATTACTTGCAGTGAAAGGTCAAAATGAAGCCGCTGAGAAGATTATGGATGAAATAGTACCTATAGCATCTTCTCCCGAGTTAAATGCGTATGGTTACTCATTGCTAAGAGATAATAAAGTAAAAGAGGCTATTAAAATATTCGCTTTAAATATAAAAAAATATCCAAATGACCCTTTTATTTGGGGACATACAGACAGTTTAGCTGAAGCGCATTTAAAAGATGGAAATAAAAAAATGGCTTTAAAGTATTATAAAATAGCAAAAGAGAAAGCACCTGTTTCACAACATGCATATTTAGATGGTGTAATTGCAAAAATAAAATAATTCATTCTTGGATAAATGAAGTAGCATTTATAGAGAATATCAAGTTGGGTTGATTTTTACCTTAAGATAAATTTTAGTGTCCGTAAAATGAATACGAAAGAAACACAACCGATTATCACATAAATGTACTTTAACATAACAAATATTATTTCATCTTTATAATAAGAAAAAACCCCTGTCAATCAATAGGGGTTTTTTTATGAAACAAAAATATTAGTTCAAAAAAACGGCTTTATGTTCTGCAATATACTCCTCAAAAGAACGAGGTTCATGACCAGTAATATCTTTAACAATAGTAGTTGTTCTATTAAACCTTCCATCAGAAACTTCACTACTGAATTCTCGCAAGTGTTTTGCTAAAAACGGATTAATAGTTGGGTGATCTTTGATAGCATCAATCCATTGATCAACAGTAATTGGGATATATTCAATATCCTGATTTAAAACGTCACCAATGCTTTTAGCGACATCGGAAGCACTATAAGTTTTATTTCCAGTAAGATCATATCTTTTTCCAATATGTTTATTCTTCTTATCATCACTTAAAATTTCTGCTACAACTTCACCAATATCTTTAGGATGAATAATAGTATAATTAGCTTCGGAATTAGGATAGTAAAATTTCTGTTGACTAGCTACAGTTGGTGCGGCAAAACCTAAATAATTCCATGCAAATAATCCTGGTCTAATATGTACGGCTCCAACGTTGGCCCAATCGAATATGCTTTCTGTAATCACATGATTTTGTGTAGCTGGGCTTGGCGTATCTTCTTTAGCACCCATTTGAGACATTTCTACAACCATTTCTACATTTTCCTCTTTTGCTACTTTAGCGAAATAAGCGGCAGCCTTTGGTAAATGATCTGTAAAAGGATAACAAAAGAGGGCTCTTTTAATATCTTTTAAGGCTAATCTTAACGAATTTATATCCATAAAATCACCTTTTACAACTTCTACACCTAGTGCTTCAAGTTGTTTGCTTCTTTCATCTATAGTTCTTACCATAGCTCTAACTTTTATGCCTTTATCAACTAAATGTTGGATGGCATATTGACTTGTTGTTCCGGTTGCTCCGGTAATTAAAATTTCTGTTTTCATTTCTTTTTATAAATTATTAGTAATTGTCATTTTATGTTAGTTATTAAATCCCCCAACGCATTCCTAAGGAAATTCTGCTTTTGTCCTTGAATTGTCCAAAGAGTTGCGTCTCGTTTCCATAGAATATGCTACTTCCTAGAAATAGTTGAGTATTCGTATTTATCCAATAGCTTACCTGTGGTTTAACATAGCCATCACCATGATTTGCATTATGGACCCAGAGGACTTCGGCGGTAAGATTATCGTTCATCATTTCCCTAGAAATTTTTAAGGATGTATTTGTTTCAAATTTATCTCGATTGTAAGGTGAAATATCATCAGTTATGATATCGCTAAATAATTGTGCACTAATAATGTTTTCGCCTTTTATATAATCTATTCCAATGGCAGATTTAAATACATTACTCGTTTCTATTCCACGAGAGGCATTAGAATTTGTAGATGAGAGATTCTGATTGAATATATAGGCAACTTCACCTCTAAAGGTTGATGATCCAATCACTTTATTAAATGTCCCTCCAATTAAATGTTGTCGTTCAAATTTTGGGTTTATCTCAATAAAGGGACTGTTGGTTTCTGAGATATTTAGTTGACTGTAAAAGACTGGTAAATCGTCATAGTAATAAAAATAGTTTAATGATAAATCCCAACCTTTCGTGAACGTGCTTAATTTAAGACCAATATCTGAATCGGCTATAAAACGATTTGGTTTCAAAGTTTTATTGAACACTGCTGAAACACCTTCGGGTGGCGTTTGAAATAAACTTTTAGTAAAGAACGGTGCATCAAAATCTTGTGTTATGTGATACGTATTGTCTGGAATCCAAACAAATTGTACGCCAATGGTCTTTATATCGAACTCTGCTTTTAGGGACCAAAGCGGAATCCGACTGTCTTCAAAATCATCTAGAATAAATTCTCTAAAATTTTGAGGGTTGACAACATCCAATAGTTTTAAACCATCAGTTTCTCCCCAAACAATTTGTTGTTTACCAATAGTTAATCGCAATATATTTTTAATGCTAGTATAGAAATAAAACTCTCTTAATTCTAAATTTGTTCTATCCCCAATAAAAAGGCGTTTACTCATATTAGAAACGGTGTTTTCTTTAGGAACTCCCGCTTCTAAGTTGTCGTTTAATTCAGTATAAAGTTGTCCTTTTAAAACGAATTTTGACTTTCTATTGAGTCTATATGAGAACTCCGGTTTAAAAATAATTTCTGATTTTTGAAGACTTTCTGAATTAAATTCATACGAAAAATCAGAGGTTACAACAAGGCTTGCCTTAAATGATTCCTTAAACTTATTTTGTTTTTCTTGAGCATTCGCTCCTGCTAATGAAAGCAGTAAAACAATGGCTATTTTATATTTTTGTAACATGATATTTCGTTTTAAGAGTTGTAAATATTTTGTTATAAACCGTTTACCAAAGCTTCTTTAGTAAAGGTGTCATCACTTATCTCTGTTTGATAGTCGATATCACTAATACGGAAATACGTTTGGTGATTCGTTTTATGATTTTTCACATGGATTTGATGGTAAGTCCAAATACCTTGAACCTGTTTAATGTCTGTGATTTCAGTCGTTTTTAAAAAATTACCGGCAATATCCCAACTATCTGCTTTCCTCAGCATCCAAATTTTTGCATCTACCCATAGTTTCACTTTACTATATCCTAGTTCTTTAGCTATTTTGTCATTTATTGGATTCCCTTCTAGAACATAAGATTCATGACCGTTAATTAATTCTTTACCAATAGTTTTATAGTTATAATCGTCACGACTTATTCTAGTCTCCAATTTGATATCCTCGTAGGTTAAATCGGTTCCTAGAAAATAATCACCTCTGTTTGCTGCAGATATACGTCTCGTTTTACGCAATGCAGGCATATATAACCATTGGTCATCATCAACAGATGGATCAGGATAATCGTAAGTTAAAAACGCTGTTCCCATAACACTTTTGGGTGTTAGATAAAAAATAGCAAGACGTTTTTCTTCACCAAAGTATTTACGAAGAGATGTAGTTTCGCGTATTCTAACTTTACCTCTCTTATCTTTGAGTTCCATGGTTAATGTTCTACTCATTGAGACACCTTCGTCTCTAGCATGTGTTTTGTCAGCAATACTTTTTCCAGATGGCAAAGACTGTGCGTTACTTTTTGCAGGAAATAGCAATCCAATTGCTAGAAGTCCTATTATTAATTTTGTTTTCATGTGTTTATAATTTTAATGTTATGATACGTTCGTATCTATTTGTTACTGTTTAAAAATTTTGGTTTAATTAAGTAAATTAGTGCTGGCAGTAAGGTGATGCTTCCAATAAAACTAACCAATACAGCAACCGCGACTAAAAACCCGAATTTGCTTAATGGTGGGACTGAACTAGTCATCAATACACCAAATCCTAGTGCTAATGCAAGCAAATTGAAAAGTAAAGCACGACCTGCCGATTTGTAAAACTCGCTATAAGCCTCTTTTATAGGTAATTCTTTTTCTTTCAATAAATATTTGAGACGATCAACTGTATGTACTGCGAAATCTACCCCAACCCCAATGGCAATAGCTGCAAACATTGAAGTTCCAACAGCTAACCATATGTCCATTAGACCCATGACTGTGTAAATGAATAACACAGAAATCGCAACAGGAATGATAGTTAAAACACCAGCCCATATAGAGCGAAAACTTAAAGCAGCAAATATTAATACGACTAACAAAGCTAATATCCCACCGAGAAAATGATTATAGGCTAAGCCACCAATCCAATAGTCATCTACAGTTACTTTTCCGCTAGTTGTTGCTTTAATAATATCATTATTAAAGTGTTCTTCGATATATATATTGGCTTGTTCAACGACTGGTTTTTCAAGTAAATATTCACCAGTATCCATTCTAAATCTAACATTGGCAAGTCGGTAGTCATAGTCTATATAATTGTCAAAATCTGTTGGGTCTCCACTTGCAGAATACAAAAGAAAATATTGTGCTATTAGATTTTTATTATCAGGTAGTGTATAAAATTCTTTTTGGTTTTCATTTAGCGACTGATTCATTTTTTTTAGAAAGTCAACGATAGAAGTGCTTCCTTTAACATGAGGAAGAGTTTCAACATAGGATTGTAATGCTTCAATCTTTCGAAGGTTTTCTGGTTCGAATAAATCTTCATTTTCCGGCGTTTCTATGAAGATGTCTAAATAAGAGGTGCCATCTGTTTTATTATTAATCAAGGCATCTGCTTTTACAATAGGCTCTTCAGACTGAAAGTTATGAATGCGATTTTCATTAATGACAAGTTTCGTTGCTCCATTAATGCCAAAGGCAACTATGATGATGGATATTATTACGATTTTTTTAGGGTGTTTGACTACAATTTCACCGATGAATTGCATCAACTTCCCGAACCAATCAATGTCCTGATTTGGTTTGTATGCCTTACTTAATTGTGGTTTTAATAGCATCATTGCAGCTGGAATCATGAATACAGCATAAACTAGTGCAACAACAACACCTAAAGCGCCAAACAAACCGAAGTACATCATAGGAGGCATATAGGATGATGCGGCTATGGCTAAAAATCCTGCTACGGTCGTAATTGAAGTAATGGTAACAGGTCTCCACATTTGAACCATCGTATTTACAACTAATTCTTTTTGAGTATAGTTAGGATGTTTTGCAGCAATCTCATAATACTCTCCTAGAATATGAATACCATCAGCAACAGCTATGGCTATTAATACGACAGGCAATCCATTTGTTATTACATAGAAGTCGACTCCGAAAGCAGCCATGGCTCCAAGTGTAATACCCACAGAGGCTAATACCATAATATTAGGCAAAACAACAGCTCGCAATCTTCTATAAGCTATGATTAGGATAATTGAAATGATTAAAGCCGCAAAAGGATTCGTCTTCATAGCATCTTCATCAATGTATCTAATGAGGTAACCACTTACAGCACCTTCACCGGCCAGATAAAATTGTTCATTTCTAGATTTATATTCATCTAACAAGGCGATTAAACTTTTATAGACCTCGTGTTGCCTTTTGTCATAGCTATCAAGCATTTCTGCTATAACTAAGGTTGTTGTGTGATCTTTGGAAACTAAACTGCCCTGATATAACTCAAAATCATCAATGGCTTCTTTAACGTCCAGCGCTTTGGCATCAGTTAATTCGTCAATTTCAAAAAATGGATCAACTTCGAGACCTTCATCTGTACCAACGATATTGCTTTCTGTCGATAAGCTTGTGATTTGATCAGGATCTATGCCAGGAATAGCTTTGATTTTTTCGCTTAATTCGTGAACTAATGCGAGTGTTTTTTTATTGAAAATTCCTTTTTCATTTACAATAGCTATGACCATTGGGTCTTTTAATCCAAAAGATTCTTTTACCTGATTTCTAAAAACTAGGATGGGATCGTCTTTTGGCAGAAACGCATCATAGCTTGTGTCCTTAGTCATTTTTGGAATAAATAAAGAGACTCCTATTATGACTAAAATGCTTAATGTTAGTATGATTTTGTAATGTGAAGTCACCTTATTAAAGAACTTTGTGGCTTTACTTTGTTGGTTTTTCATGATTTCTAATTATTTTAAAGGGTGTTTTTTAATACTTTTTTAAATACCATACCGAAGGAGGTGGTATTCATATGTCTGGTGAATAAAAATTTCCCACTCCAGTATAGGAATGCATTTATAAAACCAGGGATACATAGTCTTTTCCTTCCTAGGTATTTTAGTGCCTTTTTAGCAACGAAACCGGGCTCTAAGGGCTTAAACGGGGTTCCTGTAAAATCGTATACCTTTGCAAGGTTGGTTTTTGTGAAGCCTGGAGTTACTGCTAAAACATCAATGTTGTATTTTTTGAACTCGGAGGCAATCCCTTCTGAGAAGATGAGGTTAAAGGCTTTTGTTCCGGCATAGTTTGCGATGTATGGCACACCTTGAAAAGCTACTATTGATGACATATTGATAATGCCTCCTTTTTTTCTTTCTATCATTTTTACTCCAAAATGATGTGTCAATACTAAGGGCGTTTTAATATTTAAATCGATAGTGCCCAAATGTTGTTTGACAGGAATCTTTATAAAATGATTGGAATCTTCGCGACCAGCATTATTGACTAATAGACCTATTTCTAAATCATTTGTTTTTTTAAATAATGTTTCGATATCAGCTTCAATAGTTAAATCTGCTACTATAACTTCAACATTTACTTGGTATATAGAGATGAGTTCTTTTTCTATAGAGCGTAATTTTTTCTCGTTTCGAGCCACAAGGACTATGTTAAGCCCTTGTGATGCAATATGTGTTGCATATTCTTTTCCAATACCTGATGACGCTCCTGTTACTAAAGCCCAACTACCATATTTTTTATTAAATGTTTTCATTTTTGCTTAATTTAAGTTGTATATACAACATTTATATTAAATTTTTTAATTTGGTTTTATGCTACGCTAAACTGTATTTCCTAGTAAAATCGTCGTTTGTTATTCCAGACAATTCACTTTGATTCATAATTGCCTATAATGCTTAACTTTTTTGTTTGTGTTGCTGTTGTTAGCATACTTTAATTGCCTTAATTAATTTAAATTAGTGTGTTTTATTATTGATCTAGTTCAATAAATGTTGTGGCTGCTTTTACCAACGCTTCGGGCTTATCCATATGCACATAATGGCCTGATTTATCAATTATTTCGAGTTCAGCATTAGGGAGCTTTTCAACAATCTCGTGCGCCAGTTTGACATTAATGAAGCGGTCATATTTGCCCCATATAACTAATACTGGTGTAAGTAGTTTGTGAGCAATTGGTTCAAAATACGATTGTCCTATATGAAAGTTTTGAAAATAAGACAAAAAAGCATCTTTGGTATTTTCGTTTTTACCATCTATCGAAAATTCTTTACGAATTTCTTTTGGAATAGAGTGCCCTCTGTAAAATCCTTTGAGATAAGCAATTTCAGCTGATATGCCGGGAAACCAACGAACTAGAGCTTTTCCTATAATAGAACCCTTTCGTGCAAAACTATTTAACTCCCAGGATGCATGTTGTTTTCTAGGAAAGGGAATACCATCCATAACGATGAGTTTCGAAACTAGTTCAGGTCGTTTAAGACCAATTAAAAATGCTGGTAAAAGGGCAATATCCGGAGCCATAATAATGGATTGTTTTATCCTTAAAGTGCCCATAAAGTCTATAACTATATCCGCGAAATTATTTGAATTATAGGCTTCAAAAGAATCAAGGGGCTCGCTTCCACCAAAACCTGGCCAATCTAATGCTATGACGTGATAATTATTGGAAAGTATAGGTGCAACAGCATACCAAGCATGTAAATTTTCAGGAACGCCATGTAATAATATAATTGTCGGTTTTGATATGTCACCTAATTCAGCATAGCGAATTATGCTCTTATTTTTGTTCAACTTAACAGTCTTGGTGACCAGTAGTTGATTTGTTTTGTTGTCTGTTTTCATTTTATTATTTTTTGTATAACCATGACCCTAAAAGCTTTATAGTTAATGGCATTACGGGAAAAACCATTAATGATGCTACAGCAAAAACTGCTATTAATACAGCTAATTCTTTTGGTACACTTTGCATTGGAGTTAGTAATTTTAAAAGCCACTGTATTATCATAAGTAATGGATATACTGTGAAAGTCGTTATTAAAACTTGTTTCCAATAAATTGGTCTTTGGGGCTGCATTTGTGAAACTGATTTGACCGAATTTTCTGAGTTGAATTTGTTATTTGATTGTTTCATAATTTTGGATAGGCTATAAAGTTGTATATACAACATGACCATCAAATTTTTTTTATTTTAGTTTTTCTTCTAAGGATTTGATGTTTTCCAGACCCTCATTTCCTATTTTGGCCATGAAAGTGTCCATTAAAGATTCCCATACTGGCATTATTGCTTGAATCAAATTATGTCCTTTTGTTGTTAATTCAATCTCGGGACGATAGTCTGTAGTTTTTGTTAGAATTTCTCTTTTTTCAAGTAGCTTTACGTTTCTACTGACAGTTGATCTCTCCAAAACTAAAGCCTCACCAATTTTTCCTTGCTCTACTTTACCTAACTTTGTTAAAGCAAATAAAATGCTTAATTGGCTTTCAGTAATATCAAAATCTTTCAAGCTTGATCTAAAATCTTTATCCACAATTCGAGATAAACATCTTAATCTATTTCCAATACAATGTTCTACGTTATATTTCATGAGACAAACATAAGATATATATGTTGTATATGCAACATATAATTTGATTTTAACAATTATTTGGCTGTTTTTTGAGTTCAATTAATGAGACTTGATATTAAAACTATAAAGAATTCGGAAATTCAAATACCAAACTGTTAATCACTTGCTCTTTTTGTTTTTAAAGTAGCTTTCCCTGTTTTCAATCCTTTTCCAGTTACTGAGAGTTCCATGCTGCCTTCTTCATTTGTAGATTGAACGAGTACTACCAGTTTTCCACTAAATAACTTCATAGTGGGTAGATGAAATAATTCAAGAGATGTTGCATCTCCATTACATGCAGCTCTATAGGTTCCTTTTCCTTTGACTTTAAACTTTAATTGATGGGTTGCTGTTGGGCAAGGAATGCCGTATTTGTCTTCCACAGAAACCGTTACATATGCTAAATCTTCACCGTTAGCTTTAATGGTTTTTACTTCAGAATCAAGAATGATTTGATGAGGTTTTCCAGCAGTTTTGATTTCTTTTTCGGAAACTGCTTTTCCGTCCTTATCGAAAACGACCACTTTTAAAGTGCCTGGTTCATACTTGACATCCATCCACATTAAGCGATATCGGTTTTGCGGTGTTTCTTTCGTTTTCTTTTGAATGCCTAAACTTTTTCCATTTAAAAATAATTCGGCACTATTATAACTAGTATAGACAAAAACAGGAGTTGTTTGCCCTTCGCGACCTTCCCAATTCCAATGCGGTAACATGTGTAAAGTTTCGTCGGTTGTATTCCATCGACTTCGATATAAATAGTATCGATCTTTAGGCAACCCTGCTAAGTCATTTATTCCAAAATACGAACTACGTGAAGGCCAAGATTCGTCATAAGGTGTAGGTTCTCCTAAATAATCAAAACCAGTCCAAACAAATTCTCCAATAACCCAAGGTTTATCATCTTGTAATACGAAATCATCATCTGGTACGTTTGACCAGCTACAATATTCTAAATCATAGGATGATGACTGAAAATCATCATATTGTTTCATACTAGCTTTTTCCACAGGAAACTTATAAATACCTCGAGAACTTACTGTAGAAGCCGTTTCAGATCCTAAAATAAACCCTTGTGGAAATTTCTCATGAGCTTCATCGTATAGATGTACACGATAATTAAGACCAGGAATATCCATTATTGCTCCAAATCCAGACGCCATCGTTGCCTTTACTTGATCCATACCAACTGTAACAGGTCTTGTTGGGTCTTCACGATGAAAAATATCTTGCAACCATTTGGCGCGTTTTACACCTTCGGTTCCCCATTGATCAGGGACTTCATTACCTGAACTCCACATGACTATGCTAGGGTGATTTCGTGTCGCATGTACTAGATTAATAATATCTTTCTCGGCATATTCATCAAAAAAACGATTGTAACCATTTTTTACTTTTGGCAATGCCCATTCATCAAAACTTTCGGCTAAAAACATAAAACCCATTTCGTCACATAATTCTAATTGTTCTATAGAAGGCATATTGTGAGAACTTCTAATGGCATCACATCCCATATCTTTTAAAATTCTTAGTTGCCGCCTCAAAGCCGATTTATTAACGGCAGTTCCTATTGGACCTAAATCGTGATGTAAGCAAACACCTTTAAATTTTCTAACCTCACCATTTAAGCTAAACCCTTTATTGGCTTCATATTTTATATGTCTAATTCCGAAACGTTTGGTGATTTGATCTATTAGTTCATTTCCAGAATATAATCGTGAAATTGCAGTATAAAGATATGGCGTTTCCGGACTCCAAAGTTTGGGGTTTTTAACTGCAATATTTTGTTCAAATTGATGACCAAACAGGGTTTTAGTTTCATTAGAAATTAGTGTCTTGCCGTCGGCATCTAAAATATCAGTTACTAGACGTAAATTTTCACCTGAAACTTGTGTTTTGACGTTAACTTGAGCTACTTCCGAAGTAATTAAAGGTGTTGTAATAAACGTTCCCCATTGATCAATGCTCGCTTTGTCTTTAACAATGACTTGAACTTTTCTGTATAAGCCAGCTCCTGGATACCATCTTGAGGATAAACCAAGGTTATTTAATTTTACAGCAAGTGTGTTTTTTTCTTTAGCGTTTATATAGTCTGAAATATCAAAATAGAAGTAACTATAGCCATATTTCCATTCTCCAACTTTTTCATCATTTAAATAGATTTCAGGTTCGCTCATGGCGCCTTCAAAAACAATCAAGACTTTTTTGTTATCATCATAATTTGGAAGAGAGAACGATGTGCGGTACCAAGCTTCTCCTATATATGGCAATGCACCTGTTCTGCCGGTTTTTTCAGAAGCTATTTTTTCACCATTTTGTTCTATGGCTACCGTTTGTTTGTCAACTTCTTTATCGAAAGGACCATAAATCGCCCAATCATGAGGAACTGTAACATTCTCCCATTGAGAATCATCGTAGTTGGTTGTTTGGGCTGTTGGGTAACTGCCTTTGCTAAACTTCCATCCATCACGCAAAGTAAGGACGTCTCTGGTTTGTGCTTCAGTAAAAAAAGGAATTACTAATAGGAAGATAAAGAGCGATAAGACGTGAGTTTTGAAATTCATCTTTAGGAGTTAGTCGTTTAGTGCATTATTATAAAATTGTATTCCTAGAGTTGCTTGGTTATTGTTGTCAAACAGAGTAGCGTTGTCCCAGTGTGATCCTTGTGCCCAAATTGTAGAGCAGTCTGTGGACACCCAAGCAGGTTCCCAATAGATTAAACCTTGTCCGCCAACGTTTTCAATAATAGATCGGAGTTGATTGAGATAATCTAATTGACCTTGTTGTGAAGCAGGATAACCATTTACTAAAGCATCTGACCCCAGAATATTATTTGCTGAATCTCCATTGTTGAGTGTGAATGGGTATGCAGTTTCAACAATCATTAATTTTTTATTATAAGTTTCTTTTAAAGTCGTCAATGGGATGTGAACATTTTCTAAACTATATTCTGACCATATGGGATAGTAAGACAAACCAATCCAATCGTAATCTGTTACGCCATTTTGTATTGCCTGTTCAAACCACCAAAGGCCATTTTCTGGTTGTGCAATATGGAGCATAACTTCAAGGTCTGTATGATGTGCTTCTGAAATATCTCGAACAGCTTTAATGCCTTTGTTTAATAAGAAAGAATTTCTAGTCCAGTCGATAGGCCATTCTAGTTCTCCTTGTTGGAGAATCATGCCATTAATTTCATTACCAACTTGAACCATATCTGGTAAGAGATTTAGAGAGGCAAGATTGTTTAAAGTTTCATAGGTATAATCATATAGTAGATTTCCTAAGGCTTCAGTATTATTGATATCATTTAACCAAGCACTTGGAATTTCTTGTTTAGAAGGATCAGCCCATGTATCACTGTAATGAAAATCTAAGAGTACTTTCATGCCTTTCGATTTAGCCCGCTGAATGCTTTTTTTCACATCATTATAATTGGAATAGTTGGTCCAATCAGGATTATGCCATAACCGCACTCTTACTAGATTGGTTCCTGCATTTTTAAAAATATCGTATACATCTAATGTTGTACCGTTGGAGTTTTTATATGCAGCTCCGCAGTCTTCCATTTCGTTAACATAAGACAAATCAGCTCCATAATAGAAGTTGATGGTTTCTTCTGGTATGATATCGTCGTCAGCAACATCTTCATCTTGGATGTCATTATTGTTTTGTTGATTATTGTTGTTCGAGTTACATGAAATATTTAAAACAGTCAATAGTGATATGAAGAGTATATATCTTGTGTTAATTAATTTCATGACTAAGTGGATAAAATTCTTATTAAAGGTAATAGCCTAAACAATAAAAGCCCTATTAACTTTGCTAAGCTAATTAAAAAACACAAAAAGATCTATCAGTACCTACCAGTTTGTTTTTATATTAACCTAATAGGATATGTTGTGGTAAAAAATAAGGTGTAACTACATTTAAATAAGTGATTCAATATGTCTTTACTCCATTAAATCGGAATATATCAAGCACCAATAAACTACAAAAAAACCTCCAAGTATAACTTGGAGGTTTTTAGACTAATTCAAATCACTAATTAATCTGTATTAAAGTTTAATAAGCTTCGTGGTTAATGTTTGACCATTATTGTTTTCAATTCTAACGAAATAGATACTCTGCGTTAAATCTGAAATATCATAAGTGTCAATTTCAGTAAAATCTCCATTAAAAGACTTTACCAATTTACCTGTAATATCAAATATATGTAGGCCGTTTAAAGCTCTATTTGTTTTAAATGATGTATTTACGGGATTTGGATAAATACTAAATGTATTGTTAGCATTTAAGTCATCTGTACTTAAAGTCGCTGGCATATTTCCGAAGATTCTAAATTGACCTGCAGGAATATTTACTGTTCCAGAACTATAAGTTGTATTTCCAGTTGGATCCATAAGATCGAACCAATTTCCACCAGTCGGGAAATTTGTATTTACGGTTTGAGTAACTACATCAAAATTTGCTAATACAATAACGTTTCGTATTTCTGTAGCAGGAAGACTAGTATCGAAAACATCAATTCTAGGTGTTAGGTTGCCAGAAGTGATTGTGTAATCACCTTCAAAAACGGGTTCGCTGATTTTCAACTCAATTAATCTTGCCCAATCATCATAGATTTGATTCCTATTAGAATCGCCCAACCAGTTTTCTGTCCATTGGGGTTGCGGTTTTGTGTCTAATTTACAGCCATCATCGTCCACACTTCCATCGGGACATGTGAATAAAGAATTATCCATTCCCAATGCAGCAAAATGCCATATCATTTTAGGACCTGGAACCGTTAAAGTAACAGCACCTATGGCAGACATTCTTGATAAAGCTGTATTTAAATCCCTAACATTATGTGATCCAACACCATCATTTCCGAATTCTACTGCTTTGTACATTATACGTTCTTCATCATGGCTTTCTGGATAACCCATCACTCGAGGTCCATTAAATTGTGTACGAGACTTGTGACCAATTGCATTGATATTATTATTGGAGTTAAAGCCCATTAACAATTGACTATATGGATCTGTCATTTTTCCCCACATCATAATGCCTTTGCCTTCTCCTAAACGGTGATTTGCCCATTCTTTTTCTTCATTTTGAGTTCCTAAGTGCTCAAAAATCACATAATGATCTGGATCTAAAGACCATGAATAATCAGCATAAGCCTTTAATATATCAACACGATCTTGCTGATAAGCATTTGTACAGCCTTCATCATTCCCTGAACAATTTTGAGTAAATCCTTTTGTTAAGTCCCAACGGAAACCGTCAACTTTAAAATCTTCAACCCAATGTTTAATAACACGTCTTGTGTATTCTTGAGTTAGTGCGCTTTGATGATTAAAATCATCACCAACACTATAACTATGTCTGGCAGTTTCATTAAAATAGGGGTTAGCACTACTTGGTCCACCCCAACCATCACCATCAGGATCGTTCATCCACATACGTACCATAGGGTTTCTTCCGAAGGCATGGTTAAGCGCTACATCAAGAATTACAGCAATGCCATTTTGATGACATAAATCTACAAATTCTTTGAACTTGTTTTCTGTTCCGTAGTATTTGTCTAATGCTAAATGGTATGCTGTATTATAACCCCAACTTTCATTACCTTCAAATTCCATGACTGGCATTAATTGAATAGCATTTACATTAAGATTTTTGAAGTAATCAATTCTATCTATTAAATCTTGATAATTTCTGTTGGCATCAAAGTCTCTAACAAGCACTTCATAAACAATTAAATCTTCCTCTTTTGGAGCATTAAAATTTGCTACTTGCCAATTATATGATGTTTGGCCTGTTTGCAACACGGTTACTTCACGTTCTTGACCAGCAGGATATGTTGGTAAGTTAGGATATGTATTTGAAGGGATAAAAGGATCATCAAAAGGTGATAGTACTAATGTAGAAAACGGATCAGCGGTTTTCACCAATGACGGTGAATCAGCAACTGGATTAGTATCAAATACCCAATATTGATAAGTTTCGATTTGACCAGAGGTTAAACCAGTTAATTCTAACCAATATTTTCCTGTTGAAATATCGCGTTTCATAACATCAGCATTCGTGGGTGTGTAGTTGTTGAAACTTCCAGCTATCTGAATAAACTCCTTGCCAGGAGCAGTAAGTACTAATGTCGCTTTAGTTGCGTCAGAACTATAATTAATACCATCTTCAACACCTGAAGGAAGTGCTTGTTCTACAACAGTAGGAGCAACCACAACTTCAAAACTAGCTTCTCCAGTTTCTGAAGAACCAGGAGGTGTTCCAACAAATTTCACAGTACCACTTTGAGTAATGTTATTAATAGTGGTATTACATGCAGGAAATCCACACGATCCAGTAATAATAGATACATCGTTATAAAAGATTTCAAAGCTGCCTTGAACAGTCGTGCCACCTTGAAAAACTATTGTAGCACTTACTGATAAATTATCACCAGAATTTAAAACTACAATATCATTTGAAGGTTGCGAAATAGTAATCTGTACACTACCAATTGGGAGGATGAAATCCTCACAACCATCATCTTTTAATTCTTGTGAGCCATCTTCATTTCTGAAAACCATTCCTATTTGAGTAGCACTATCTGCCTGCATTTGAGTAATACCGTAATACGTTTGAGGAGTAATAGTGATACTGAATGTTCCATCTCCATTAGATGTCATTTGACCAACACCATCATCTTGTCCCCAATTACCTATAACATTAAAACCAAAAGCGTCTGAATTGTCACCAATACCAGAATGCATATAAACTTTTGTAGGATTAATAAACCCATTACAATTCGTGTCTGAACTATTGGTGTCAACTGTTATGGTAACCGACTGATCTACTTCAATAGCACCAACACTCAAAGTTACTTGAGCAAATGTATTTAAGGAAATAAGAGTTATTAAAGAGTATAATATTTTTTTCATAGTGACATGTAATTTTTAAAAAAAAGGCCATGCATTACACATAGCCTTTTTTAAGAATGTTATAATTTACTCCACAGTAATTGTTAAGTTACCAGTGTCTACTGTTACAGTATAAGTTCCTGGTGTGCCATCGAAGAAGAAATTACTATCTCCATCACCAGCATTAGATAAATCTGAATCAATAGTATAACCATCACCTTCGTAAGTTGGATAGTTGATTCCAGTTCCCCAATCACTATTGACTGTAAAGAATCTGAATGCGTCATTTGTTAATGCAACTGATCCAGAATAAATACCAGCACCAGTACATGGTAAGGCTACAGGAGTGTCCCAAGACCATCCAGCATCAACAACACCAGCACCTACTAACCACAATTGTTCAAAATCACATTGTAGTTGTTCAGGTCCTAAAGTAATGGTCTTATTAATATCATCAACTGTTAGGAAATACGTTCCTGGTGTTCCGTTGAAGAAGAAATTATTATCACCATCCATTGCATCGTTGAAATTAGAATCTATTGTGTATCCATTTCCGTCATAAGCTGGATAGTTAATTCCAGTTCCCCAATCGCTATTCACTGAGAAGAATCTGAATGCATCATTTGTTAAAGCTACATTTCCTGAGTATGTTCCATTTCCAGTACATGGTAATGCCACAGGAGTATCCCATGACCAACCAGCATCAACAATACCTGCACCTACTAACCATAATTGGTCGAAGTTACAGTTTGGTCCTATGACAGGAGGTCCCAATGTTATCGTTTTTGCGTCTGTATCTATTTCAATGAAGTATTCACCTGGTGTACCAACAAATTGGAAATTACTATCACCATCTAAAGCATTCGCTAGGTTAGAATCAATAGTGTAACCTGATGACTCATAAAAAGGATAGTTTCTTCCAGAACCCCAGTCAGTATTAACGGTAAAGAATCTAAATGCATCATTTACTAAGTTGATATTTCCAGAGTATTTAGTGCCTTGTAATGGTAATTCTATTGGAGTGTCCCAAGACCATCCAGCATCTGGAGCTCCAGCACCAACAACATATAATATTGGGGCTAATTCTATACTGTATGGTGTTACAGTAACAGTAACAACTTCAGAAAAACGTTCCAAATTACCAGCCTCCATTTCTATAGTAGCTTTAACTCTAACATCTAAACTTCCAGCTTCTTCAGCGGCTAATCCTGCATTAAGAGCTATATCATTAAACTCTAAAGTAGTTAGGCTTAAGAATAGTTGCCCTTCAGGGACACTAACGCTTACAGCACTTTCAAAACTTGTTCCTGTTGCAACGAACTGAACTTCATAGCTAACGGTTGCTGAGCTATTATCTCCAAAATCGGGGTCTTCCCATTCAATACGGAAGGCTTCAGCATTTGGATTAGTCTCCAAAAGCACAATCTCTAAAAATTCCTCTGCTATTGTAGTTTCTGGTTCAGATTCAGCAAATGATGAGACACTAAAGCTAATGCTGTTAGAAATTTCAGATCCTGAAACAACTCTCATAAATACGGTGAATGGTTCAAAAGCATCTGCTCCTGCATCCAATACCGTATTGTTAAATTCGGCAACTGTCATTGTAAATCTATCCGTTGTAGATGATCCAATTACTGTTGGGGTTTCAAACAAAGTATCAGGAGATAATTCAATCATGTAATTTCCTCCAGTTGTTAACTGATCGTTCCATACAATTGTGAAAGCCTCATTATCTGGTACATTGTAATTTAAGTTGATATTAGATATCGCAGGCTCCAAAAGTCTAAATGAAGCATCAGGAGATGTGATATCAATACTTTCTTCTGTTTCGCACGCTACAAATACTAAGAACAAGCTTAATATTAGCACACTGATTTTATTGATTTTCATAGTGTTAATTTTTATAAGTTAAGAGGAATCATAATATAATCTCCAGTTAAGTCGTTGAACCAAACTTCATAATCATCTTGAACCACAACAGGAATGCTTCCACCACCTTCAGTAGCTACTCCAGAAAAAGATGTTGAGCCAGCCCATGAAGATCCAGCATTTGTCATAACCTGTAAATCACCAGGTTGAAGATTTACGCTATTAATAAACCATAAATGGGTATCAAAACTAGATTGTGTAAAAGCAGTGTCAGAGCCTACGCCTGATCCTTGTAAGGTCATACTAGTAAATGTTGCAGCACCTGCATCATTAAAAGTATTCATTGTATAGGTATTAGATGAAAAGTTGATTGTAAACGTATAGTATCCGTCTGATGCTACACCAAATCGACCAGGATCGTCAGCTTGAGTTCCAGGATTTCCAGCGATGTCTCCAGAAGCTTCAATATCATCACTTCCTTCAGCTGTAGCAGTTCCCCATTGTGGCTGCCATTGTCCTCTTAGTTCTAAGATTTTAAATCGACCATCATCAAAACCTCCACCACCTTTGGTAAAGAAACCTGTATAACTATACAAGTTGCCGTTTTCAGCATCTCTAAATAATGGTGGGTTATTGTTATTATTATTCCAATCTGCAGAAGTTCCATTTCCTACGAGATAGAAATCTTCAAAAACATAGTTGAAAAAAGGTTGAACTTCAAAATTGATTGTATTTGAACTTACGGGAAGGCCATTTTGAGTTCCGATTGAACTTTCTACTTTAACGTATAACGTGTTAAACGTGAAAGGAGGTAAACCTGCTAATCCTGCAGCGGAATTCAATTCGTTTACCGATAATGTGGCAGACGTTGTTCCCACAACTGAAGTTGCAATTATAGGGTTTGTAAATGCGTCATCAGAAGATACGATTACCCTGTAGTTCTCTGATGCTTGTTGTCCAAAATCAGCTTCGTTCCAATTGAACGTGATTGCAGGATTTCCAGGGTTACTGGCATCGAGCTCAATCATGGTAAATGGAAGATCGGCAAGCGTTATAGCTTGTGTTTCTGTCACGGTAAATACGGATGTATCATCCTCACATGAGTTCAAAAAGAAACCCAGTGATATTACAGCTAACAATAAAACTTTAAATTTTAATATTTTTTTCATTGTGTTATTTTTTAGTATCCAGGGTTTTGAGTAAGATTTGGATTTGATGACAGACTTAAACTAGGTATAGGGTATAGGTTTAAGTTTGATGGTATTGCAATACCATTACTTCCATTACCTTTCCATGCCCAGTTGTAGTTTCCACCAGTATATAATCCAAAACGAATTAAATCTTGTCTTCTGTGGGCTTCCCAATGTAATTCTCTAGACCTTTCATCTAAAATAAAAGATAAGGTAATATCATCACTAGAAATAAGATTAGGATTATTAGCACGAGTTCTTAATTCGTTTACTAAGTCGACAGCTGTAGACAACATTCCACCTCCACCTCTTAAATGAGCTTCAGCATACATTAAATTTACATCTGCTAATCTAAATAACGGGAAATCTGTATCAACAAAAGTTTGATCGATACCAGAAGCACCAGTAGACGTTACATTTGCATATTTCTGAATAATGAAACCAGTGTCTCTATCTGAGATATCCACAATACCAATTGGTCTATCGCCAGATATTATTGTATTTCTATCATCATCAATAAAATTACCACCTTGCCATAATTCGGCAAATTCTTTTCTTACTCTTAAAGCGCCTCCCCAGCCACCTTCGCTAACACCAACTTCGGTGCCATTAACTTCAATACTTCCAACAGAACCATTAATCATAACAGTTGTAGGTCCAAAGTTTTGAGTTGTAAATCCATCAGATACAATAGGGAAAATGATTTCATTGTTAGCCGAATTTGTATTGTTATCGGCTAAGAAGTTATGTCTGTATTCGTTAGCTAAGCTATAACCAGAGTTTAATAATTGTTGGCAGTAGTTCATACAGTCTGCATATCTATCTGCTCCAGTATACACTTGAGCATTAAGATATATTTTTGCAAGAATCATATGTGCAACACCTCTGTCTGCTCTACCATACTCATTGTCACCAGCAGGTACTAGGTTAGATTCAATAGCCAATAGTTCACTTTCAATAAAATCAAAAAGTTGCGCTCTGTCATAAACAGGCGGAATTGAATTTAAAGCATCGGTATCTCTTACGAAGTTTGCTTTTCCGAAGAGGTCCATCATATAATAATAGGATAAAGCTCTTAATAATCTTGCTTCAGCACGATATTCAACAATATCAGAACGAATAGCATCAGAAACACCTCTACTATTTAACTTTTCATCTGTAGTTTCTCTTAAGAAATTGTTTGCAAATGCAATAGTTAAGTGTGTTCTACTAAACATTCCTAAGATAAGAGGGTTTTGAGCCGTCCAGATATTTCTTTGGATTTCTCTAGTTCCAGGGTCATTTTCATAAGACCAAATCATTTGATCTGCAGATAAAGTTTGGAGATATAATAATACACGACCAAACTGGCTTGTACCAGCATCAATACCTTCAATGTTTGATGTTCCTGCGCCATCAGTACCTGTTAAGGCAAGATTGGCATATACACCAGCAATTACTTGTCTGTAAGCACTTTCATCTTCAAAAAGTTCTTCGCCTAATAGTGTGTCGTCATCATTTGGCGTGATATTTAAATCATCTGTACAAGAGACAAATGTAAATATCATTAATAATGCAAGGACACTAATGTTTTTAATTCTTTTTTTCATAGTCTTTAAAATTTGATATTAGCACCAATTAATATATTGCGAGGTCTAGGGTATATTGTATTATCAACACCGTTAAACACTTCTGGATCTAAACCACTATATTCTGTTATTGTAAATACATTTTGAATACCACCCCAAATCCTAACAGATTTCACAACGTTTGATAGTCCTTTAAATGTGTACCCCAGAGTAATGTTATCCATCTTTAAAAATGAAGCATTCTCTACATAGACATCAGATATAATAACATCTGATGTTCTTTGGAAATTTGTTTGTTGCACAGAAGAAGGAATATTTCCTAATACGGCATTGTCCTGTAGTAATTCATACTGAGCTCTTGATGAATTTACATTGTTATAAACGTAGTTCCCGATGTTAGCTCTTAAGTTGAATGCGAAGTCGAAATTTTTATACTCCAAATTGGATTGGAAACCTAAAATGACATCCGGATCGGGATCAGCTTTAAGATAACGATCTTCATCGTTAATGATATTGTCACCATTTAAATCAACATAAGCGCCTTCAATAAAATTACCTTGTTCATCTCTTAGTTGTTTAAAAACATAGAAAGAGTTAGGTGCTTCACCTTCACGAAATAACTGGATAAAGTTTCCAGTACCACCTGCAATACCTCCAGTTGTTACATCTTGACCAAACGCCAATTCTGTAATCTCTCTATCAAGGAATGTTGCATTAAAGTTGAAATTTAAATTAAGATCTTCTTTTCGGATAACATCTACGTTTGTTGTAAATTCTATACCTTGAATTCGTAAGTTACCAATGTTTTGTACAATACGGTTAGAGAAGTTACTTCCATCTGGTACAGGAGCATTAAACAGTAAATCTTCAGAATCTTTTTGGAATACATTAATACTACCATTAACTCTATCGTCAAATAAACCATAATCAAGACCAAATTCTATAGTTTTGGTTTCTTCCCATTTTAAATCTGGATTGATTTCTGAAGGAATCAATGATCGTATAACGGTATTTCCAAATTGGAATTGTGAGTTTTCATTTCCTGCTCTATAGCGACTTAAAAATAAATCACGTTCTCCAATTTCTTGTTGTCCAGTAACACCATAACTTGCTCTTAACTTTAAGTTAGATATGGTTTCAGAATCTTTAAGGAAATCTTCATCACTAATTTGCCATGCTACAGCACCTGCATAAAAGTCACCCCATTGGTTGTCTGGGCCAAAACGAGATGTACCATCACGTCTATAAGTAAATGTAGCTAAGTATTTTTCAAAAAACGTGAAATTGGCTCTACCAAAGAAACCAATTAATACCACATCTGGGTCAGCAAATGTATCACCTATACTTAAAGGGTCTAAAAGATTTCCTGTGAAGGAACCATCATTAGTAAATTCTTGGTAAGAATAACCTACCATAAAATCTGTACCAATATCACCAAATGTTTTCTTGTAATTTAAATAACCATCAAGAGATTCATTTTTTCTTGTTTGATAACTTCTAGAATTATTACCAGAGACATCATCATTTGTAGCAAATACAGACTGGTTAACCGTGTTACCATCTGTTTGATCAAAACCTAGATTAAGGACTGCTCTTAATTCTGGTAAGAAATGAAATTTGTAGTCAAAATTAATATTACCAAAAAACCTGTTAGCATCACCTAGATTATTTGTTTGCAATAGAGATGCTACTGGATTGCTTGTTCCTTGTAATAATGTATTTCCGTTTCTATGTTGATAGAAACCGCCAAAAGGAGAACTAGGATCATAAATAGCTTGAGTTGGATCATAGCGTAATGCTGCACCAATCTGTCCAGAATCACCAAATCTACTATCTTCATAAGCTAGATTAGCGTTTACATTAATTTTTAAATGGTTGTCGAATAACGTTGGGTTTAACGCTACAGATAAGTTACGTCTATTAAATATAGATGTTAAAAGCGCTCCTTCTTGTTTTGTAACACCAAAAGAAAAACGTGCTGGTAAAACGTCAAATAACGAACCCCTTAGAGTAACGTTATGTGTAGCAGAAACGGTTTCTCTAAAGATAGCATCTTGCCAATCTGTACTAGCGTCACCTAATAAGTTTGTATTTAATGTTGTGCCATTAATAGGTTGTGAATTCACAAGTGCTCTAAACTCATCAGCAGAAAATACATCAACTTGTTCGTCAATATCTCCAAATGTAAACTGTACATCATAATCTGCACTAAAATTAGATTTACCTTTTTTAGTGACAATAATAATGACACCATTAGATGCTCGCGAACCATAAATAGCAGTTGCTGATGCATCTTTTAAAACGGTAAAAGACTCAATGTCGTTAGGGTTAATACTTGCTAGAATACCTCTAGAACCTCCAACGCCATCATTCGTAATTGGTAATCCATCAATAACGATTAAAGGATTATTGGATGCGTTAATAGAAGATCCGCCTCTAATTTTAATTTCAGATCCAGAACCTGGAGCTCCACTCGTATTAACACTTACACCAGCTACACGACCTTGTAATAGGTTCTCTGGTGTTACAATGTTTCCTTTTGTGAAATCTTCAGAGGTAACAGATTCTATAGAACCTGTAGCATCTTTCCTTGTTGTGGTTCCATAACCAATCAATACAATTTCATCTAATTGACCAGCATCTTCTGCTAAGCTTACGTTTAGCGGTGATTGTCCAGTGTAAGTAACTTCTTTTGAAGCATACCCTAGATAAGAGAATACTATAATGTCTCCATCATTAGCTGTTATGGAATAATTTCCATCAAAATCCGTTGATGCTCCTGTGGTAGTTCCTTTAATAAGAATGTTAACTCCAGGAAGCGGTAATGCGTTAGCTTCATCAGTTACTACACCTGTGACTATGGTTTGACCAAAAGTCGTTGCAGGTATTAAAAATGCTAGTAACAATAAGCTATTTAAAAATGTCTTCATAAAATATTTTTAAAGTTAGTTGCTTTGGTTAATTTGTTTATATTTTCACTTCTGATGTTAAATCTATGTAAAATTTATGTGTATTTTTTGTTATCCCTTTGTTTTTGGGTAACGCAAACGTTTTCGTGTTAAGAACTTTTTCTTTTTTAACATTAACAAGCTGAATTGAACCTCAAATTATGGATATTGTAATAAAATGATATCTTTATTGTCAACTTCTGAATTGAAAATAACTATTTTGATCAAATAAAGCAAATGTTTGTTTAGTTTTAACGCTCATAAACTGAACAAATTAAATCTCTATAAATTCCTCTAATGAAAAGAAAAGTAACGTTAAAGCAAATCGCAAAAGAATTAGATGTTTCTATTTCAACGGTTTCAAAAGCACTCCGGAATAGTATTGAGATTAGTGAAGATACACGACAAAAAGTTCAGGCATTTGCCAAACTATATAATTACAGGCCAAACAATATTGCGTTGAGCCTAAAAAACAGAAAAACAAAAACTATTGGTATTATTATACCTGAGATTGTACATCACTTTTTCTCTAAGGTAATTACTGGTATCGAATTGGTGGCCAATAAAAGAGGATATAATGTTATTGTTGGTTTGTCTAATGAATCTTTTGATAAAGAAGTCATTAACATGGAAATGCTAGCAAACGGGAGTATCGATGGTTTTATCTTATCTATTGCGAAGGAAACTTTGCAACAACAGGATTATCATCATTTTATAGAGACTATTAATCAAGGCATGCCTATTGTTATGTTCGATCGTGTCGTTAATGAAATTCCTTGTGACAAAGTTATTGTCGATGATGTTAAAGGGGCAAAACACGCCGTTGAAAAACTAATTACAAATGGGTGTAAAAACATAGCAATTATTACTACTAGAGATTATGTTAGCGTTGGAAAACTGAGAACTCAAGGTTACTTAGAAGCTTTAGAAGAACACAAAATACATCTTAAAGGATCTTTGATTTTAAAAATTGAAGATAAACTTCTTTCAGATGATGATTTAGATAAATTAGAAAAAGAAATTGAATTATTGTTTAAGTCAAATAAATTAATTGATGGTGTTTTTGCAGTCAATGAACTGTATGCAGTCACTGCGATTAAAGTCGCAAGAAAACTGGGATTAGAAATCCCGAAATCTCTTCAAGTCATTAGTTTTACTGATGGTGTATTGTCTAAACATTCTACGCCAAGCCTAACGACAGTGAGTCAACACGGACAAAAAATTGGAGAAAAAGCGGCTGACTTATTAATCAATAGATTGGAATTGGATGAAGTCGATGAAGAGGTAGAAGAAGTCTACGAAACAGTTGTCATTGAGACCGATTTGATAGAAAGAGAATCTACCAAATAATAGATTTATCTTTTTTTAATTAAAAACTTTATTATATTTACAGCCTAATCAAAACTTATATTTTCACTTCTACATTTAAGTTTTGATAAGTTTTATCGCTTGTCAATAGTATTAATTAACACATACTATTATGAAAAAGCGCACCCTTAGTTTCTGGGAAATTTGGAACATGAGTTTCGGTTTCTTAGGAATACAATTCGGTTTTGCATTACAAGGAGGCTTTATGTCTCGAATATTTCAAACTTTAGGAGCAGAAGTTGAAGACATTCCTATTCTTTGGATTGCTGCACCTTTAACAGGTTTACTTGTTCAGCCCATAATTGGTTACATGAGTGACCGAACTTGGCATTCTAGATTAGGACGTCGACGACCTTATTTTTTAATTGGAGCGATTTTGAGTTCCATAGCTCTGTTTTTTGTACCCTATTCACCAGCACTATGGATTGCCGCAGGATTTCTATGGATATTAGATGCGTCAATTAATATTTCTATGGAACCATTTAGAGCTTTGGTGGCTGATAAACTCACCGAATCTCAAAGAACATATGGTTTTGTTATTCAAACATTAATTATAGGGATTGGTACATGGATTGCGAGTAATTTACCATGGATGGTCTCAAAACTAGGTGTAAGTGATTCTGCTGATTCTGGGGTTATTACAGATTCAGTAAAAGTTGCATTTGCAATTGGTGCATTTGTGTTTTTAGTCAGTATTTTATATACCATTTTTACAACTTCTGAATATCCGCCAGAAGACATGGAAGAATTTAAACGTGAGAAAGCTAAGAAAAATCAATTCATTCCAGATATATTAAATAATATTGGAAATATGCCACTTACAATGAAAAGATTGGGTGTTATTCAATTTTTCTCATGGTTTGCATTTTTTACGATGTGGAGTATGGCTAATCCTGCATTAACGGAGCATGTCTTTAATACACCTGCTCCAGTTCAATCTGTTTATGATATGACAAATGCTGTTCAAGCAGGCGCATTTGATGTAGCCAATACAGCATTTCAAAAGTCGTCAAATCTGGTAGGGTCAGCTATGGGAGTTTATGGCTTGTCCTCTATGGTATTTGCACTATTATTTGTTTTTTATACTTCTAAAAGAAATATTAATAGAAAGTATGTACATATGGGTTCATTGATAGTAGGAGGATTAGGCTTTTTATTAATGAATTATACATCTCCCGAAAATTTAAAATGGTGTTTTGTGCTTATTGGTTTTGCTTGGGGAAGCATTTTATCAATGCCTTATGCCATGTTATCAAGCTCGGTAGATCCTAAAAAAATGGGAATGTTTATGGGCATCTTCAATATGTTTATTGTGATTCCACAAATTATTGCAGCAATTGGAGGAATTAATTTTATTTCAGGACTTTTAGGTGAGGAGGCTATTAATGCAATGACTATTGCTGGAATTAGTTTAATAATTGCGGGACTCTGTAACTTACTGATCACAAATAAAAATGCAATCTCTTATCAACCAGAATTATCAGAAACCAATGCATAAAAAAGGATTCATATTTGACCTAGATGGGGTTATCGTTGATACAGCTAAGTATCACTTTTTAGCTTGGAAAAAATTAGCCAACAGTATTGGTGTTGATTTTTCCGAAGCACAAAATGAACAACTCAAAGGTGTAAGCCGAGTACGTTCATTAGAAAAAATATTAGCATGGGGAAATAAAACTCTGTCTGAAGCTGAATTCTCGGGACTCATGGACTTAAAAAACGATGACTACCTCAGTTATATTAATAAGATGGACGAATCTGAGATTCTTCCTGACGTTACAAAAACGCTTGATGTCTTAATTGAAAAAGGTCAAGCTATCGCCTTAGGATCTGCAAGTAAAAATGCAACACCAATTTTACAAAAAGTACATCTCTTAGAGAAATTTGAAGCCATCGTTGATGGTAATGATGTTTCAAAAGCTAAACCAGATCCTGAAGTATTTCTAATTGGAGCGAAACTCTTAAAAATGAAACCTGAAGATTGTATTGTTTTTGAAGATTCAGTTGCCGGAGTTCAAGCTGCCAATACAGCCAATATGATTTCTATTGGTATTGGTGAAGAAGAGGTGCTACATGAAGCAGATTATATCTTTAAGGACTTTACTGAAATGTCTTCAGACTTTGTAGAAGGGCTTATATCAGGAGATATAAAAAAATAACAAAAATGAATTTATCAATCAATAATTGATTCGTAAAGAAAAATGAATAATAATTATATACAACCAGATAACTGGTCAATCATAGAAGAAGGTTTTGAAGCCAATCGCGTCAAGTCTTCAGAAAGTTTAATGAGCTTAGGTAATGGAGCCATGGGGCAACGCGCCAATTTTGAAGAGCACTATTCTGGTGAAACTTTTCAAGGAAGCTATGTCGCAGGCGTATATTATCCAGATAAAACCAGAGTAGGTTGGTGGAAAAATGGCTACCCAGAATATTTTGCAAAAGTATTGAATGCTCCAAATTGGATAGGCATTAATGTGACTGTCAATGGCGAAATGCTAGACTTAGCAAAGTGTAATAAAGTAGAAAACTTTAGGAGAGAACTTAACATGAAAGAGGGTTGGTTGTCTCGAAGTTTTACGGCTACACTTCAAAACTTTATAGAAATTAAAGTGGAAACCAAACGTTTCTTAAGTCTGGATATTGATGAGGTTGGTGCTATTGAATATCATGTAACGCCAACAAATAATGATGCACAAATAGATTTTTCACCTTACTTAGATAATGGTATTACTAACGAAGATTCTAATTGGGACGATAAGTTTTGGAATGTATTAAGTGTTAATCACGAACAAGAACAAGCATTCATCGTTTCAAAAACGATGAAAACGCATTTTTATGTGTGTACGTCAATGCAAACACAAGTGTCATTGAATGGACATGTTGTAAAGCAAGACAAAACAGTTAATAATACTATAGATAAGATTTCATTTACATATCAAAATCAAGTCGTTAAGGGTAATACAATCACACTTACAAAATTTGGCGGTTATACGTCTGATAGAAATCATGATAAAAATGAACTGATTTCTGTTGCAAACAAAACACTAAATAAAGTGTCAGAACTTGGGTTTAATGCGTTGCTAGACAAGCAAAAACAAGCTTGGGCTAAGATTTGGGATATGGCAGATATTACTATAGAAGGTGATGTTGCTGCACAACAAGGTATTCGATTTAATATCTTTCATTTAAACCAAACGTATCTAGGTAAAGATGCACGATTAAATATTGGTCCAAAAGGTTTTACAGGAGAGAAATATGGTGGAAGCACCTATTGGGACACCGAAGCATATTGTATTCCATTTTACATGGCTACCAAAGATCAAAACGTAGCCAAGAGCTTATTAGAATACCGTTACCATCACTTGGAAAAAGCTATTGAAAATGCCGAAAAATTAGGATTTTCAAATGGCGCTGCTCTATATCCAATGGTAACTATGAATGGTGAAGAATGCCATAACGAATGGGAAATTACCTTTGAGGAAATTCATCGTAATGGAGCCATAGCATTTGCTATTTTTAATTATTACAGATATACAGGTGACTTTAGTTACATTCCTGAAAAAGGACTAGAAGTATTAATAGGCATCGCTAGATTCTGGCATCAACGTGCGACGCTTTCCGAAGCAAAACAGAAGTATGTCATTCTTGGAGTTACTGGCCCAAATGAATATGAAAACAACGTTAATAACAACTGGTATACCAACTACATCGCAAAGTGGTGTATTGATTATACCTTAGAAACTATTTCAAAAGTTAAGGAAGGTCATCCTGATGATTATTCAAGAATTTCAGGAAAAACTAAAATTTCAGATACTGAATTAACACAATGGAAAACCGTTGCAGACAATATGTATTTTCCGTTTTCCGAAGAAAAAAACATCTACCTACAACAAGATGGTTTTTTAGATAAAGAATTGATTACAGTTGCCAATTTACCAAAATCGCAACGACCAATCAATCAAAAATGGTCTTGGGACAGAATTTTACGTTCACCATACATAAAGCAAGCAGACATATTACAAGGGTTCTACTTCTTTGAAGATCATTTTTCTACAGAAGAGTTAGAACGTCATTTTAATTTTTATGAACCTTTTACAGTTCATGAGAGCTCATTATCACCTTGTGTACATAGTATTCAAGCGGCTAAACTAGGCCGAATGGAACAGGCTTACGAATTTTATTTACGTACGTCTCGTCTAGACTTAGATGATTATAATCACGAAGTAGAAGAAGGTTTACATATTACTTCAATGGCAGGAACTTGGATGAGTATTGTTGAAGGTTTCGGAGGTATGCGTATTGTAAATGATAAACTGTCGTTTGAACCTAAAATTCCAAATGAATGGAAAGGCTATTCGTTTAAAGTGAATTTTAGAAATCAGATTTTAAAGATTAATGTCACTGCAAAAGAAACCGAATTTGAATTAGAAGGACATAGTGAATTAGAAATTTTAGTCAACGGTAAACCTGTAATGATAAGTCCTAATAATTTGGTGACTGTATAAAATATAATAAACACACTTAAAATTCTTTGATATGAAAAAACGTAGTTATTTATTTTTCTTATGTATAATCGTTTTAAGTGTGTCTTGTAAAGACAATTCATCTGAAGGTGTTTCTACTGAACAGGTCGAATCAGAGTTCATAGACAAAAGCGATATCGAACGTATGGAGCCACCAAATTGGTGGGTGGGTTTTGAAAACGACACCCTTCAATTATTAGTTAAACACAGTAATATTGGAGATTATATACCTAGTATTTCGTTTGAAGGAGTTTCTATTGAAAAGGTAAGTAAAGGAAACAAAAGCAATAACTATTTGTTTATTGATGTGGTGATTTCTGAAACCACTTCTGCTGGAATATTCAATATCAAATTCAAAAACGATAATGGTGACGAATTAATTGATACTTACGAATTAAAAGAACGCTTAAAACCTGCCGAAGATTATATCGGTTTTGATAGTAGCGATGCTATTTATCTTATTACTCCCGACCGTTTTGCAAATGCAAACCCTAATAACGATACGCCTGTTGCTATAGAAGGTCAGAAACCTTTGCTAGAACAAACCATTGATAGAGCCAATAATTATGCGCGTCATGGAGGTGATATTGAAGGGATAACGAATCATCTGGATTATATTCAAGATTTAGGCTTTACAGCTGTTTGGCCACAGCCAATGCTAATAAATGATATGGAACAAGGTTCTTATCATGGTTATGCGATTACAGATTTGTATAAAATTGATCCGCGTTTTGGAACACTTGAAGAGTATCAAGAATTATCACAAAAAGCAAAGCAAAAAGGGATGAAACTCATCATGGACCAAGTAGCAAATCATTGCGGATTAGAACACTGGTGGATGAAAGATTTACCATTCAGCGATTGGGTAAACCTTCAAGATAATTATGAAAAAAATATTGATAATTGGGATTGGAGAGCTACTATAAACTCTAATCATAGACGTACAACTAATCAAGATATGTATGCATCACAATATGATAGTGATGGGAATTCTCAAGGTTGGTTTGTAGCAACAATGCCAGACTTAAATCAGCGTAACCCGTTTATGGCAAAATACATTACTCAAAATAGTATTTGGTGGATAGAAACAGCACAATTGGATGGAATTCGTCAAGATACCTATCCATATCCTGATAAAGATTTTATGAGTGATTGGGCTGGAGCGATTATGACTGAATATCCTAATTTTAGTATTGTAGGTGAAGAATGGAGTTATAACCCATTACTCATTGGTTACTGGCAAGATGGTGCAAATAACAGAGATGGTTATGATTCTAATTTAAAGTCGTCAATGGATTTTGCGATGCAAGTTAAAGTTGTTGAAGCCTTAAATGAAGAAGAATCTTGGGATAAAGGTTTGGTGAAAATCTATGAAGGTTTAGCTAATGATTTCCATTATGCAAGTCCTAAAGATATTATGGTATTTCCAGATAATCATGATATGAGTCGCATTTTTACACAAATGAATGGTGATGTCGCCAATACAAAAATGGCGTTGGCAACCTATGCAATGCTCCCTAGAATTTTACAAATGTATTATGGTACAGAAATCTTAATGAACGATTTCGAAAAACCTGGAGACCATGGTTTGATTCGTACCGATTATCCTGGTGGCTGGGATGGAGATCAAGTTAATGCATTTTCCGGTGAAGGCCTATCTGCCGAACAAAAAGCCATGCAAACTTATATGAGTAAGCTTCTCAATTATAGAAAAAACAGTAAAGCCATTCATGAAGGAAAAACGGTTCATTTTGCACCTTTTAAGGGAACTTACTTTTTGTTTAGAACTCATGGAGATGAAACGGTTGTGCTTATCGTCAATAAAAATGAAAAACCAATCACTATAGATTTAAAGCGTTATGCTGAAATGGGATTGGATGGTAGAACATTTAAAAATGTCATTTCTGGAGAAACTTTTACTTGGAGTGACGCTATTGATTTATCAGCCAAAGGGCCACTTTTACTAACTACTAAAACAAAGTAACATGAAACAAATCATAGTAATTCTGTTAGCAACATTCGTTTTATCTTGTAGAGGACAATCAGACAATATGACTAAGTCTGAAGACAGTATTGACATTACATTTCAGCAACTAAAAGAAGCACAATTATATGAAGGAACGTTGAATCGTGTGGATAGTTTTCCTTCAAAATATATCAAACCAAGACCTGTTGATGTGTGGTTGCCTAAAAACTATTCTGATAAGAAAACGTATGCGGTTCTATATATGCACGACGGACAAATGTTATTCGATGCCAATACCACATGGAATAAGCAAGAATGGAAAGTAGATGAATGGGCTTCGAAGTTAATGAATGAAAAGAAAACAAGAGACTTTATTGTGGTAGCAGTACATAATATTCCTCAGATTCGATGGCAAGATTTATTTCCGCAAAAGGCCTTTGAGTATATCAATGAAGAAAAACGAGATTCCTTAGTTGCATTGGCAAAAGCAAAGAATTTTAATGGCAATCTCAATGGCGATAACTACTTGAAATTTATTATTGAAGAGTTAAAACCAGTTATTGATAATACTTATTCTGTTTTTACTAAAAAGGAGAACACTTTCGTTGCAGGTTCTAGTATGGGCGGATTAATGTCGATGTATGCCATTTCAGAATATCCAGAAGTATTTGGAGGCGCAGCTTGTATTTCGACACATTGGGTTGGTGTAATGCCAATGCCAAAAAATCCATACCCAGATGCGATTTTTGATTATATGGAAGACCATTTTCCGTCATCTAAAGACCATAAAGTGTATTTTGATTATGGCAACAAAACCCTAGATCAATATTATCCAGAATATGCACCAAGAGTAGATGAAATTTTAAAGCAAAAAGGTTATACAAATGGCAATTCTAAGAACTTATTTTTTGAAGGAACCAATCATTCAGAAAATTCATGGAACCAACGATTGGATCAACCATTAACTTTTTTACTAGGAATAAAATAGATCGTCATTCTAAATCTAACACTGAGCTCAGTCCAAGTGCTAATTAAGAATCTCACATATAACGAATATGAAATATTATTTATCATACATACTATTCTTTTTAACGGTTTCGTTAACTGCACAAAACACTGAACGTGTCTACGAATCTCATAGAGAAGAAGGAAGGAAATTTCAGGTAGTTACAAATGAAGGTAAATATATTTTTCAATTTTATTCTGATGAGATTATAGAAACCAACTTTATTCCTGAAGGAGAATCTCATAACAAGGATTCGCATGCAGTTATAATGAAACCTGAAGCCATTGAAACATCATATTCATATGTTGGAAATAATATTACATATGGCTCATCTGGTTTAGCTGTAACTATTACAATTGATCCCTTTAAAATAAGTTATAGTTATAAGACAAAACATGTCATTTCAGAAAAAGCCGGCTATGTTAAAAATGATAGCTTAGAAACCATACAATTTGAACTCACTAAAGACGAAGTTTTATATGGTGGAGGTGCCAGAGCCTTAGGTATGAATCGACGAGGTAATCGATTGCAACTATACAACAGAGCGCATTATGGTTATGAAACACGTTCTGAATTAATGAACTTTTCCTTGCCAATTGTCATGTCTTCTAATAAATACATGGTTCATTTTGATAATGCGCCAATTGGCTTTTTAGATTTAGATAGCACAGGTGATAATACACTGAAGTATGAAACCATTTCAGGTCGTAAAACCTATCAGGTTATTGTTGGAGATTCATGGTATGATATCGTAGATAATTACACCGATTTAACTGGAAAACAACCCATGTTACCACGATGGGCTTTAGGTAATTTTTCAAGCCGATTTGGATACCATTCTCAAAAGGAAGTGATCGCAACAATCGATAAATTTAGAGAAGAAGAGATTCCTGTAGATGCTATAATTCTCGATTTGTATTGGTTTGGAAAAGAGGTGAAAGGGACTATGGGGAATTTAGCTTTTGATAGAGATTCCTTTCCTAATCCTCGTCAAATGATAAAGGATTTAAAGGCAAAGAATATAGAAACGATTTTGATTACAGAACCTTTTATGTTGACGACTTCTAAGCGCTGGGATGAGGCTGTTGAGAAAGATATTCTAGCTAAAGACTCGATTGGAAATCCATTCATTTATGATTTTTACTTCGGAAATACAGGACTCATCGATATTTATAGTAATAAAGGAAATCAATGGTTTAAAAACATTTATAAGGACTTAGCAAAACTAGGTGTCAACGGGTTTTGGGGAGATTTAGGTGAGCCAGAAGTACATCCATCAAAATTAATTCACGCCACAGGTACGGCTGATGAAGTTCATAATATCTATGGTCACGATTGGGCAAAATTGGTATATGAATCTAGTTTAGAAGCCAATCCAGATATGAGACCATTTATTCTCATGAGAGCTGGTTATTCAGGTTCGCAGCGCTATGGATTAGTGCCTTGGTCTGGTGATGTGAGTAGAAGTTGGGGAGGTTTACAAGCGCAACCCAAAATTGCACTCCAAATGGGAATGCAAGGTTTGGCCTATATGCATAGTGATTTGGGAGGTTTTGCAGGTGCAAATCTTGATGATGAACTCTATGCGAGATGGTTACAGTATGGCGTATTTCAGCCTATCTATCGTCCGCATGCTCAAGAAGATGTCGCTAGCGAACCGGTATTTAGAAGCGAAAAAGCCAAAGCCCTGGCAAAACAAGCGATTGAATTACGCTATAAGATGCTTCCTTACAATTACAATTTGATGTATGAAAACCATCAAACAGGAGCACCTCTAATGCGACCATTATTTTTTGAAGAACAGGATAATCTATACTTATTTACGTACTCAGACGCCTATATGTGGGGAAATGATATTTTGGTTGCTCCAATTTTAAAAGCTGGACAAAAAGAACAAGACGTTTATTTTCCGAAGGCATCAAACTGGTTTGATTTTTATACCGATGAACAATTTGAAGGCGGACAAACAAAAACCATTCAAACTAAAGAAAATTCGATACCTACGTTTGTAAGAGGAGGTGCTTTTATTCCTATGGGAAAAGTAGTTCAGTCAACTAAGCAATATGATGCTGATGAATTTCAGTTGCATTACTATTTCGATAGATCAGTGAATGAAAGTGAGCGTGAATTCTACAATGATAATAATGATGTAAATGCTATTAAAAAAGGCTCTTATGAAGTCATAGAATATAAATCTGAATATAAAGGAAGTAACCTCAAATTTGAATTTGAACTTAAATTGGATGTTGATTTTACTGATAAATCTATCGAGTTAGTAGTCCATAATATTCAAAATGAACCTAAGCGAATTAAAATAGATGGAAAGAAAGTTAATGTGCAATGGGATTCAGAAAAAAAGACGCTAACTATTCCTGTAACATGGAATACTCCCGAAGATATAAACATCAAAATCAAACTCAAAAAATAATCCAAAATGAAACACTTAAAAATTAGCATGTTGATCGTATTGGTTAGTGTCTTTGGATGTAAAAACGAGGAAAAAACGATACAAGAATCCCCTAAAACAATAATAGAATTGAAGAAAAAAGAAGTCGTATATCAAGTCTTTACAAGACTCTTTGGAAATACAAATACTACCAATAAACCTTGGGGAACTATCGAAGAAAACGGTGTTGGTAAATTCAGTGATTTCACCGAAAAAGCATTAAAAGAAATTAAAGATTTGGGCGTAACACACATTTGGTATACTGGTATTCCGCATCATGATGTGATTACAGATTACACCAAATATGGTATTTCAAACGATGATCCAGATATCGTAAAAGGTCGCGCTGGTTCGCCTTATGCCGTAAAAGACTATTATAATGTAAATCCTGATTTGTCTGATAATGGCGAAAATCGTATCCAAGAGTTTGAAGCTTTAATTGAACGTTCTCATAAAGCAGGACTTAAAGTGATTATAGATATTGTTCCTAATCACGTCGCTAGAAACTACCAAAGTGTATCAAACCCTGAAGGGGCTTCCGATTTTGGAGCCGAAGATGATAAAACAGTAGTGTATGATGTGAATAATAACTTCTATTATAACCCAGGACAAGCTTTCAAAGTACCTAATTGGAAAAACGATTACCAGCCATTAGGTGGTGAAAATCATACTATGGTAGATAGTAAATTTGATGAGAACCCTGCAAAATGGACAGGAAACGGTTCGCGAGCTTCACAGCCTGATATGAACGATTGGTATGAAACCGTAAAAGTGAATTATGGTGTATCTCCTGACGGAGAAAAAGGTTTTGACGAACTACCAGATGGTTTTGATAATGAAGATTACAAAGCGCATTTCGAATTTTGGAATGATAAAAGCGTTCCGAGTTCATGGATTAAGTTTAAGGATATTGCCTTGTATTGGACAGCAAAGGATGTTGATGGTTTTCGCTACGATATGGCCGAAATGGTGCCAGTCGAGTTTTGGAGTTATATGAACTCGCATATCAAGATGAAAAATCCTGATGCCTTTTTATTGGCCGAAGTATATAATCCGAGTTTGTATAGAGATTATATCAAAAAAGGGAAAATGGATTATTTGTATGATAAAGTGCAATTGTATGACACAATCAAACACGTGATGCAAGGTCATGGCAAGACTGACAATATCCCACCAATTTTAGACGATTTAAACGATATTGAACATCATATGTTACACTTCTTAGAAAATCACGATGAGCAACGTATTGCAAGTCCCGATTTTGCAGGAAGTGCCCAAAAAGGAAAGCCAGCGATGGTGGTTTCAACAACAATTAGTACAGCACCAACTATGGTGTATTTCGGACAAGAATTCGGAGAGCCTGGAACAGAAGATTTAGGTTATGGTGACCCAACGCGTACGTCTATTTTTGACTACGGAAGTGTGCCAAGCCTCGTTCGTTGGGTAAATAACAAGAACTTTGATGGAGGACAATCGACGTCTGAAGAAAAAGAGCTTCGTGATTTCTATAAGCGCCTGCTGAACTTCACAATTAATAGTAATGCATTGGCTGGAGACTATCAGGATATCCATCTGTATAATCGAGAACACACTCAAAATTATAATGATAAAGTTCTGTCTTTTGTGCGTTGGAGTGCTGATGAGCAGCTTATTGTTATTTCAAATTTTGATGCTGAAAATAGTCAAGAATTTGATTTGAAGCTTCCTGAAGGCATCATCGAAACATGGGAATTAGATAACCAATCGTATGAATTATCAGATCAATTGTACAATACATATACAACAGAATTAACGGTTGCAAATGGAGAGGGTCTTGCTAAGATTACCTTGGAACCATTGCAATCGTTAATACTTAAATTGAAAAAATAGCATGAAAAAAATAACCCTTTTAATTTTAATAATAGCGACGTTTCTAAGTTGTAAATCCCAGTCAAAAGAAAACATTGAAGTCGTAAAACTAGAAACACCTTTCGTTTGGGAAGGCGCGAACCTTTATTTTCTATTAACCGATCGTTTTAATAATTCGGATACTTCAAACGATATTAATTTTGATCGCACAAAAGAAACAGCAACGCTTCGTGGTTTTGAAGGCGGTGACCTCAAAGGAATAACTAAAAAAATTGAAGACGGCTATTTTTCAGATTTAGGAATCAATGCCATTTGGATGACTCCTGTGGTAGAACAAATTCACGGCGGAACAGATGAAGGTACTGGAGTGACTTACGGTTTTCATGGGTATTGGGCAAAAGATTGGACAGCAATAGATCCAAACTATGGAACAAAAGAAGATTTAAAGCAATTGGTTGATGCAGCTCATGCAAAGGGGATTCGCGTTTTACTTGATGCCGTTATTAATCACACAGGTCCTGTTACCGAAAAAGATCCAGTTTGGCCAAGTGATTGGGTGAGAACAAGACCGCAATGCCAGTATAACAATTACGAAAATACAATTACTTGCACCTTGGTGAAGAACTTACCAGATATTAAAACCGAAAGTAATGAAGCTGTCGACTTACCACCTCAATTAGTAGAAAAATGGAAAGCTGAAGGTCGTTATGAGCAGGAAGTGGAAGAACTCGATGCGTTTTTTGAAAGAACAGGCCATCCGAGGGCACCACGTTTTTATATCATGAAATGGTTAGCAGACTATATCAAAGATTATGGAATTGATGGTTACAGATGCGATACCGTAAAACACACTGAAGAGTATGTATGGCAGGAATTTAAAACAGAATGTGATTATGCGTTTTCAGAATTTAAAGAGAACAATCCAGAAAAAGTTTTAGATGACAACGATTTTTACCTCGTTGGTGAAGTGTATAACTATGGAATTAGTGGCGGGAAATTTTTTGATTTTGGAGATAAAAAAGTCAATTATTACGATGATAAGTTTACGAGTCAAATCAATTTTGAGTTTAAATGGAATGCCAAACAAATGCCTATTGAAGATGTGTTTTCAACCTATGATGACATTTTACATAACCAACTAAAAGACTTTGGTATTCTTAATTATTTAAGCTCGCATGATGATGGTCAACCCTTCGACCCAGCCAGAGAAAAGCCATATGAGACTGCGACTAAACTATTATTAACACCTGGAACATCACAAGTTTATTATGGAGATGAATCGGCAAGAGTTCTAGTTGTTAAAGGTGCTGAAGGTGATGCGAACTTGCGTTCAAAGATGAATTGGAGCGCAATCGAAAATGACCTAAAAACACAGTCCGTTTTAGACCATTGGCAAAAACTAGGAAAGTTTAGAAATGCACATCCAGCAGTTGGTGCAGGAATCCATCAAATGATTACCGAAACACCTTATACCTTTTCCAGAAGTTTTACCGACGGAAAGTTTATAGACATGGTTGTTGTTGGATTAGATTTAAATAAAGGAAAAAAAATAATAGATGTGTCCAAAGTTTTTGAAGAAGGCGTTGTAGTTCATGATGCCTATTCAAACCTAGATGCCATTGTTACTAGTGGAAAAATAAAACTAAATTCTGAATTTGATATTGTTCTATTAGAACAAAAATGAATCTTCTGATACTTCGACCGGAGTCAAGAAGGCTTAAAAATAAATTATATGAAAGCTTTATTTACAGTATTTGCATTTGTCATGTTCCTGTCCTGCAATACTTCCGAAGAAAAAAGAGAGTTAAAAGCAGTATCTCCAAATGGAACTATTGAGGTGAGTTTTAATCTTTCTGAAGAAGGCCAGCCATATTATTTGGTAATACGTAATAATTCAACAGTAATTGATACATCTTTTTTGGGTTTTGAATTTAAGGATGCACCTGCATTTGAGAAAAATTTCATTATTAAAAATTCAGAAACCAAAACCTTTACCGAAACTTGGCAAATGCCTTGGGGAGAACAGCAGGATGTGGTTAATAATTATCGAGAACTTAAGGTGATGCTGCAAGAAAAAGTATCTCCAGAACGTTTTCTCAATATTGTGTACAGAGTCTATGACGATGGTGTAGGTTTTCGATATGAATTTCCTGAACAAGCCAGATTAAAAGACGTAGAAATTACCGAAGAACATACCCAATTCAATTTAACTCAAGATTATAAAACATTCTGGATTCCTGGAGATTGGGATATCTATGAGCATTTATATAGTACGAGTAAACTTTCAGAAATTGATGCTTTAAAATATGTTGGTCACGTCAATTTAGCACAAACCTACATTCCAGAGAATGCTGTCAATACACCTGTAACTATGGTTGGGAAAGATGGTTTGCACTTAAGTTTTCATGAAGCAGCATTAATCGATTATTCTGGGATGACCTTAAAAGTGGATACCGAAAACCTAAATCTTGAAAGTCATCTTGTGGGTTCAGAAAACGCCGATTATAAAGTGAAGCGAAGCTTACCATTTCACACGCCTTGGCGAACCATTCAGATTGCTGATAATGCTCCAGATTTAATAGAATCTAATCTCATCGTAAATCTCAATGAGCCTAATAAAATTGGTGATGTATCTTGGTTTAAACCTATGAAATACACAGGTGTTTGGTGGGAAATGCATTTAGGAAAATCGTCTTGGGATTACGGAATGGAAATGGTTGATGGTGAATGGGCAGATACAGGAAAAGCGCATGGACGACATGGAGCAACGACCGAAAATGTGAAGCGTTTTATTGATTTTTCTGCAAAAAATAATATTGGAGGCGTTTTGGTTGAGGGTTGGAACACAGGTTGGGAACGTTGGATTGGCTTCGACGATAGAGAAGGCGTTTTTGATTTTGTAACAACTTATCCAGACTATGATATAGATGAAGTAGTTCGCTACGGAAAAGAAAAAGGGGTGGCTATTATCATGCATCATGAAACCTCTGCTGCTACGGAAACTTATGAAAAACAACAAGATGCTGCTTATGCATTAATGCAGAAATATGACATGCATGCTGTAAAATCTGGTTATGTTGGTAAAATACTGCCAAAAGGAGAATATCATCATGGGCAATACATGGTCAATCAATATAACAATGCGGCAATAAATGCAGCTAAATATGAGGTTGCTGTTAATGCACATGAGCCAATAAAAGCTACTGGATTACGTAGAACATACCCTAATGTTATTTCTAGGGAAGGACTGCGAGGTCAGGAATTCAATGCTTGGGCTGAAGATGGAGGAAATCCACCAGAGCATTTGCCAATAGTAGCATTTACAAGGATGTTAGCAGGTCCAATTGATTTTACTCCAGGAATTTTTAATATCAAATTCAACGAATATAAAACCGAAAACCAAGTTAACACGACATTAGCTCAGCAATTGGCATTGTATGTTGTGATTTATAGTCCGATTCAAATGGCAGCAGATTTAGTTGAGCATTATGAAGCGAATCCAGAGCCCTTACAATTTATAAAAGATGTTGGTGTCGATTGGGAAACTACTGAGGTTTTAAATGGTGAAGTAGGCGATTATGTGACGATTGCGAGGAAAGAACGTCTAACAGGGAACTGGTTTTTAGGTAGTATTACTGATGAAAACACAAGAGAGTTTGAAATAAATTTTGATTTTCTAGATGATAATCAAGAGTATACGGCCACAATTTATAAAGACGCAGAAGATGCGCATTGGGATAAAAATCCTTTAGCATTAGATATAGAAAAAACAAAGATTAATAGTGACAGTAAGATCACTTTAAAACTTGCTGAAGGTGGTGGTTGCGCTATAAGTATAATTAAAAATTAAGGAGATGAAAAGGATAGTTTTAATAACGATTTTTTTGTGTTCTGTAATGAGTTTTTCTCAGGTTGGTGTTGGAACTACGGATCCTAAGAGTACCTTAGATATTAATGGGAATTTATCTGTTAAGCACCTGACTTTAGTAGGTGATACAACAGCAAAACTAATTGACGACGGAGTTTATCTGTCAGTTAACCCTCAAGCAACAGATCAAGAATTCAGACTTCCCGATCCTACTCAATTTCCAGGAAGAGTATATATTATTAGAAATATCAATAATACAATAACGGCCAAGCTTACTACTGTTGCAGGTTTATTATTTCCGAAAGGCACTACAACGGGCACAGTTGAAGTTTTTATGTATGAAAACAACAGAAGAACACTCATCGTTATTAGCGATGGTGTTAATTGGACTTTTATTGAATAGCTAAATTTTGTGTTTTAGTTGTAACATTCTTATGGTAAGAAAGTCTTATTAGTAGCGACTAATCTATTAATTTGTAACTTTGCATGTACCAAACAGTTGTTATGAGCGATATTAATGAAAATATTGAGTCTCCCTTTGAATTAAAGGTCAGTTTTGATAAATTACTTAAGCACTATGAAGACTTGTCTCAAAATGAAGACGAATTCATTGCAGCTAAAGCACGACGTGTTTTAAAGACGGCTGATGCTTATCCCGTATTACGTGATGGGTTTAGTGATCCTTCTATTTTAGTAGAGAGGGAAAAAGAAATCAGCATAATTCTTCAAGATTCCTTTAGTCCTGTCTTAACAAAAAACGAGATTAAAACAGCTTCGGTACCATTTCATAATCTAATTTTTAATTCTTCCGAACGTTTTAAATCTATCATCAAGACTGCTGGAGATGATTTTGAATTAGAGATTAAGAACATGCCGAAAGATGATACATACATCATTGCATGTACTATAATATTGGCATTTTGCTATGATCATCATATCAATTTTAAACGACCGTTTTATTACGAAATTCCTGATGCTAGTGGGATAATGCAGTACTACAAAATTTTGTATAATGCTGATTTCACTGAAATTATTCCATCTAAGGATGCTCCAAAAATTTCGCAAGAAGATGTTGATGAATTATTAGATAATTTTGAAAATATGGAATTGTGGAAAGCAAAGTTTCCACCAAATAGTTACACATTTAAGGGCTTTGTAATATCTAATGTTTTTAATGTAACAGATGATCAGTCGATTTCAAATATCAAATCTACCCTTATTGGAGAAGATCGGAGAAAAACGGAAGGATTTATGGAAGATTTTCATGAAATTTTTCGTTCCCTTTTAGGTCTTAAAGATATAAAAGTAGGATTCTCTATATATAATAAACAGGATGACACTTTTGAACGTGTTTATGGCGTTGGGATGAATAGTTATTTACTAAATCATTTAGATGCTAGTCGCACTTCTGGAGCTCTTTGTAGTAAGTCCTACAATACATTATTGAAAGAAAAAAAGTTCTACGCCATTTCTGATGTGGATAAATTTTATGAGCTTTCAAAAGGGAAAGTGCCACAGTACAAAACACTAAAGGAACAAAATATTAAAAGTGCCATTTTAGCTCCATTAGCTAATGAAGATGGCTTAATGGGAATTCTCGAAATTGTTTCAGAACAACCTAAAGTATTAAATAGCATCAATGCTAATAAATTGATAGATGTGATGCCTTTTATCGTTTCGGCGGTAGAACGTTCAAAAAAAGAAGAAGAGAATTTGATAGAAGCAATTATTCAAAAGGAATGTACTTCTATTCATCCTAGTGTGAATTGGCGTTTTGAAAAAGAAGCTAAGAATTTTATTAAAGATCAATTAAACGGTAAAGAACCTAGCTTTAATAAGATTGCTTTCGAAAATATTTACCCATTATATGGTCAAATCGATATTAAAGGCTCTTCAGATGCTAGAAATTCAGCTACACAGCTAGATTTAAACATTCAGCTGAGTGCTATTAAAGCGATAATCGAAAGTGCTTTTGATATTGAAAACTTGCCAATTTACGAGCAGTATTTGTATCAAATAAATGATTATTTAGAAGGGTTGAATTTGCATTTTCAGGTGGATAGTGAGCAGCAAATTTCAGCATTTATTAAACAAGATATTGATCCTTTATTAGGGCATTTACTAGAAATAGATTCTTTAAAACCCCAAGTAGAATCTTACTTTGATAGTATAGATGATAAGGTAAACGTTTTATATAAACACAGAAAAGATTACGATGATACTATCACTTTAATTAATAAAGAGATGGCTTCACTTTTAGATAAAAAACAGGTTGAAGCACAAGCCATGTATCCACATTATTTTGAGCGTTTCAAAACTGATGGTGTGGAACATAATATGTACATTGGAGAATCTATTACTAAAGAAGACTCTTTTAATCCTATCTATTTGTACAACCTTAGGCTGTGGCAGTTACAAGTGATGTGCGAGATGGAAAATTCGTTCTATTTAATGCAATCTGATTTCCCAGTAAAATTAGATGTGGCTTCAATGATTCTGGTGTTTAATCAACCCTTATCTATTAGTTTTAGAATGGATGAAAAGCAATTTGACGTGGATGGTACTTACAATGCTCGATACGAAATTGTAAAAAAACGTGTTGATAAAGCATACATTAAAGGTACGACTGAGCGTGTTACTCAAAAAGGGAAAATAAGTATCGTCTATTCTCAAAAACAAGATGAGATAGAATATTTAAGATATATTAAATTCTTACAGTCTAAAAAGTGCTTAGATGATGATGTTGAAATTGTTGAGCTACAAGATTTACAGGCTGTAACTGGTTTAAAGGCAATTAGAGTAAGCGTGTTATATTATAAAGAAAAAGATGATAAATCATTTCATACTTACGATGATTTATTGAGAGAAATTAAGGTTTAAATTTTTTGTTAATCTGAAATTACACGCCTGTATTTCCTCCTGATAATATAAAGGCTACAGCAAAGGAAATTACACTTACAATAACGCCAATCATAAAAACGGTATAGGTGATTCTCAGTAAATTGTATTTACTATTTAGCACTAAACCAAGGAAATATAAATCTTTGGTAAGTGAACTGTATAGGTAGTCTCTGTCTTGCATCATTTCTGTCATGGCCCATTCAAACTCATCGAGATTCATTTTATGAAAATTTCCGAAGAATAATAGATTTACTTTTTTATTGGCAACATCTTCTTTAGTAAACTTTCCTTGAGTCACATTTGGACGTGTCGCTAAAACAGATAAAATAATTGAAGCGACAGTGAAGGTCGTAAAAATTACGGTTGGCCAAATCAAATAATCATTTGAAGGGTTGTCAAGTTTAGATACTAGATTCGATAATACTAACGAAAAAATTATGGCATTTACAGATAGTAAAATGTTAGCTTTTGTATCTGCAATATCACTTAGTGTAATATGATTTTTAAGCGCTACTCTAAACATTGTTTCAATACCACGTTCTGGGAGCTCTATTTTATTCTTTTTAAAATCTAACTCCTCCTTTTTCTGTTTTAATTTAGAGCTCAAAATCTCAATTTTCTTTTTATCTTTAAGCAATTGAGATAAATTTTTTCCTTTTTGCTTTTCCCAATTTGCCGAAGCAAAATCAGTATAGAATCGATGATTATTACTTAAAAAATTAATGTTTTCGTTTAACCAATCAGATTCAGTTAAAGTCTTGTCACAAGTTAGCTCCCATTCTTTTCTCAATAATTCACAGGTGTCTTTATAGTTTTTACTAGCTAAATGTGACGAATCAGCATCTCTAATGATTTTTTCTGATTCATTTTTGGGTTCATAACCCATTTTTGTGGCTAAAATTAGCTGCGAAATAATATCGATATGGTCTTGGGATACATTATGACTCTTTAAAAAAACACTAGCAATTTTCACGCTTTTTTCTTCATGACTTTCGTTCCCTTTTGTATAACCTGTATCGTGAAACCAAGCTGAAATAGTTAGAAGGCTTGCTTGAGTATTGTCCAATTTAGCAACTTCAGCTAATTCTTTAGTCTTTTGTACCACTCTTTGTGTATGTGGTAAATTATGATATGTAAATGTATTATCTAATGTTTCGTTTAGAATGTTAATAACATGTTTTTCTGCTTCAATAATAAGAGTATCCATAAAGACGATATGTTTATTTAGTAAAAATACTAAACTTTAATTAATGATGGTTTAACAATGAGATTTGTCGTAAATTAATTATATTCTTTCATTACATCAAATCTGAAAATCTGCAATTCTTAAGAAGAGCTAACGACAATAACTCTACGATATTATACATCAAATTTATGTTTAATAATTTTGTGATAAATATAATGTAAGTTTATTGCGTATATTTCTGCTTTTTTTTAACCTAACCTCTATCAAATTTATTGTTAAATGAATTTTAGATACTCAAAACGTCCTGAACAAGGAAACCTCGTTTTAACAGATTTTAATTGCGCTTCTTTTGAAAATAGACTTGGAACAGGGGACTTTTACAAAGTAATTTGGGCTAAAGATAATGAGGTTTCACTTGGTATTGACGGTTACTCTGTTGCCTTAGAAAAAAATCAGGTTTTGTTCTGTACTCCATTCAATATGATTCAAGTAGAACCTTTTTTAAAAGGGGCTAGTTCTATAATTTTTGATCGAGAGTTTTACTGCATAAGAGACCATGATCATGAAGTGTCATGTAATGGTTTTTTGTTTTTAGGATCTTCTGCTCCAGCTGTAGTGGAGTTAACCGAAAAAGAAATAAAGAGTTTTGAATTACTTTTTATGTTTTTTGAAGAAGAGTTTGAAACAAAAGATCATATTCAAGGAGAAATGTTGCGTGTATTACTTAAAAGGTTGCTCATAAAATCGGTAAGACTTTTAAAGAAAACGATCATTGATCCTACAATGGAGCAATCTAAAGTTGATATCATAAGGCAGTTTAATTTATTGGTTGAGGCCAACTTTAGGGAAAAGCATAAAGTATCTGAATATGCAGAACTATTAAATAAATCACCAAAGACTATTTCCAACCTATTTACTAAGTATAATAACAAGACACCTTTACAAGTTATTAATGATCGTATTATACTTGAAGCGAAAAAATTATTGTTACTTTCCGAAAAGTCTTCAAAAGAAATCGCCTTTGAATTAGGGTTTAATGAAGCTTCTCATTTTTCTAAATTTTTCAAAAACCAAGCAGGAGTCTCTCCAATTCACTTCAAAAAGAACACTTTAAATATTTATTAAAGTTCATTTATTTTCTAATAAAGAAAATAGACCTTTTTTTTGGACCCTATGTTTATCGCCATAAGCTCTTGCCTCTTCTAATTTTGTGTTTCTAAAAAATAGCGGATTCATAAAACCAAAAACAAGGTGATTACTTAATTACCTTTACATATGTTATAAGAATTATAACATAATGGCTTTAAGTTTTAAAAGTGTTTCTTTCTGCAAATTTAATGTTGGACGTTAAGTGTAGTTTAAAACACAGTATAATTGATCAAGTCATGGTTATTCCATCTAATAGTATTGTTTTATTACCTCAGTTATGAATTTAAGGAAAAAGTACATCTCATTGGGAAAAATAGATATTTCTAATTGCTCCTTTGTGCCATAATTTTGTGGTATTAATAACTAAAAGTAAAATCAAATGGAAAATCAAATCGAAAACAACCTAAAACACGTTCATGCCCTATTGGCTAAAGGCGAATTTATGGAAGCAATGGAAACTTACTTGCATGACGAAGTAGAATTAAGGGAAGCAAACGGAGATCCTAAAGTAGGAAAAGCTTACTGCCTTAAGTTTGAAGAGGACTTTATTAATAATGACTTAGAAGAATTTATTGGTTACGAAGCTGGAAATTATGCTGTTAATGGTAACCATTCTTTTTATGATGCGGTAATGACTTTAAAATTAAAAGATGGAAGCACAATGGTATCAGAGCAAGTAGTTGTTACAGAATGGAAAGATGGTCAAATTTATAGAGAAAGATACTACCACGCATAAAATTAAATAGAATCTCAAATTGTAATAATTTGAGATTCTATTTCTTAAATTTAGAAAACTCACAAAACCACAAAACCAATGACAGATATTTTATTGTATGGAGCAGATTGGTGTCCCGATTGCAGAAGATCTAAAGCATTTTTAAAAGAAAATAATATTGATTACACGTTTGTTGATGTTGATTTAGATAAAGAAGCGACAGCAAAAGTTGAAGCTATTAATAATGGGAAGCGAATTATTCCAACTGTTATTATTAAAGGCAAATCGTATACAAATCCCGATAATATTGAAATAGCCTCTGTTTTAGGAATAAATGAAGCAGGTAGAGTACAGTTGTTTGGAGCAGATTGGTGTCCAGATTGTAGAAGAGCTAAAAGCTTTTTAAGAGATAATGGTGTTAATTTTGAATTTATTGATGTAGATTCTAATGATTGGGCAACAGCGAAAGTTGAAGAAATTAATAACGGAAAACGGATTATTCCAACAATCTTGATTGATGATGTACCTTATACCAATCCTGATAATGTTGAATTAACACGTCTTCTTTCAATAAACGTTGAGAAAGAGCATAAAATTTTCGATACCATTATTATTGGAGGAGGAGCCGCTGGATTAACAACGTCGATTTACGCACAAAGAGATCGCTTTGATTCTTTAATATTAGAAAAATCAACAATTGGTGGGAACGCATTTTTAACAGAGAAAATTGAAAATTATCCAGGGTTTCAATCCATTTCTGGTCCAAAACTAATGGAGAAAATGGAAGAGCAAGCTAAAACCTATGGGGCAGTAATAAAAACAGGCGAAGAAGTTATTGGTATTGAAAAGCGTGATAACTTATTCTCAATACAAACGAAAAGCACTACTTATTTAGGAAAAACAGTCGTCTTATCGACAGGTTCTACATATCGAAAGTTGGGAATACCGAATGAAGAAGAATTGATAGGTTCTGGAATTCATTTTTGTGCAACTTGTGATGGTGCATTCTATAGAGATAGAGATATTATTGTTGTTGGCGGTGGAAATTCGGCACTAGAAGAAGGTATCTTTTTAGCCGGTTTTTGTAAGAGCGTTAAAATTATTCATCGCTCTGAAAACTTTAGCGCTTCTGAAACTTATGTCGAAAAGTTGAAATCTATTGATAATATTTCAACATACATGAATAAAAGCTCCCTTGAGTTTGTGTCAAATGAAAACGATCTATTTAAAGGTTTAAAAGTGAAAGATAATGCGACTAATGAAGAATCAATTATTGAAGCAGATGGCGCATTTATTTTTATTGGATTAATACCAAACACAAAATCATTTAAAAATATAGTTGCACTTGACGAACGTGGATTTATACAAACAACAGGTTTAGCCCAAACTTCTGTAGATGGCATTTTAGCGGCAGGAGATTGCAGAGAAGGCGCAATTGCTCAAGTCGCAGCAGCAACAGGTGAAGGTGTCTTGGCGAGCTACGGAATTAGAAATTATTTGAAATAGAAACTAACAGCTTTATACTATTGAATAATTCGTTTTGATAAATAACAAAATCAATATTAGGAACTGGTATTTGTAGCCATTAGTTTATTAGTTATTTATGCTTTTAAAGCAGTAAAAATAAGGAAAGATCAATTTGAGAACAATCATAATTTGGAACTATGATTATTATAATTTGTGCATGCTTTTTTTGATAGAGAAGAATTATGTAACTTATATGTTTGTAAAAATAATGCAAGTAAGCTTTTAAAACAGACCATAAATTAAATATGAATCTAAACTTAAAAAGGACATTTACAAAAGAGCTTCCAGCTGACCCTATTATAGAAAATTCTAGACGTCAAGTCAAGGAAGCTTGTTTTTCATATGCCAATCCGAAGCTAACAAAAAACCCTGAGATACTTCATGTATCGAAAGAAATGGCTGCGGCTTTGGGTATTTCTGAAGCTGAAATCTCTAGTGAAAAATTCATCAAAGTTTTTACAGGTAATGAAATGTTAGCAAACACAAAGCCATATGCAATGTGTTATGGCGGACATCAATTTGGAAATTGGGCAGGACAACTAGGTGACGGCAGAGCCATAAATTTGTTTGAAGTCGAACATCATGATAAGGAATGGGCAGTTCAGCTCAAAGGAGCTGGCGAAACACCATACTCTAGAACTGCTGATGGTTTAGCCGTTTTGCGCTCGTCTATTCGTGAGTATCTATGTAGCGAAGCCATGTTTCATTTGGGAATACCAACCACGAGAGCATTATCGTTGGCGTTGTCTGGAGATGAAGTAATGAGAGATATGCTCTACGATGGGAATTCAGCCTACGAAAAAGGAGCAATCGTGTCTCGTGTGTCACCTTCGTTTTTGCGCTTCGGAAGTTTTGAAATTTTTGCGGCGAGACAAGATCATAAAACACTAAAAACGGTAGTTGATTATACCATAAAGCAACATTTTTCCCATTTAGGAACGCCTTCAAAAGACACCTATATTAAGTTCTTTGCTGAAGTGTCGCAACGAACACTAGATATGATTATTCATTGGCAACGTGTTGGTTTTGTTCATGGTGTAATGAATACAGATAATATGTCCATCTTGGGCTTAACTATAGATTATGGGCCTTACGGATGGTTAGAAGGCTTCGATTTTGGATGGACGCCAAATACAACCGATGAGCAACATAAACGCTATAGATATGGTAATCAGCCAAATATTGGACTTTGGAATTTATACCAATTAGCCAATGCCTTATATCCATTAATTGAAGAAGTGGAAGCACTTGAGTCTATTTTAGAGGATTATAAAACCGGGTTTGAAAAGAAATCTCTAGAAATGATGAGATCTAAATTAGGATTGTTACAAGTTGACGACAAAGACAATGAATTGGTAAAAAATTTAGAGAATACCTTATTGCTCACGGAAACAGATATGACCATATTTTTCAGAAATTTGAGCAACTTCAAAAAAGGGGATGCTAAAAAAGGATTGAAGATTGTGAAGGACGCGTTTTATGTGTCTAATGACCTAGCTGATACTATTGCTCAACAATGGAGAAATTGGTTTGATAGCTATGATTTAAGATTAGAAAAAGAACTGCTCTCAGATGCTGATCGGAACGTAAAAATGAATGCTGTAAATCCAAAATATGTGCTCAGAAATTATATGGCACAATTGGCCATTGATGATGCCAATAAAGGAGATTACAAATTAATTGATGAGTTGTACCAGCTTTTAAAACAACCTTATGCTGAGCAGCAAGAACAAGAAAAATGGTTCGCAAAACGACCAGATTGGGCAAGACACAAAGTAGGTTGTTCTATGTTATCTTGTAGTTCATAATGTCAATTTTAAAACAAATAAAAGAATTACCAAAAGGGTATAGCGAGGTTACATTTCAGAATAAAAAATACGGAGTCACAAGAACCGACTTCAACAACGGGAAAAGTATAAAAATTTATGCTGAAGAGTTAGCCGGAAACGATTTTATCAGCTTAAATTATTACATAACATTAGATAAAGAATTACTGAAACCATGTGAAATGCCTCATGAAAAAGTAATTCATTTTTTAAATAATTATAAACTATTAAATAATGAAAGCCATTTGGAATAATCAAGTCATCGCAGAAAGTGATAACACAGTGGTCATAGAAAACAACCATTACTTTCCGCCAGAGAGTATCAAAAAAGATTTTTTTAAACTTAATGATACACATAGCACTTGCCCATGGAAAGGTGAAGCATCCTATTATACGTTGCAAGTTGACGGAAAAGAAAATAGAGATGCGGGATGGTTCTATCCGGAAGCCTCCCAATTGGCAAAATCTATTAAAGGCCATGTGGCTTTTTGGAAAGGCGTTGAGGTCGTAAAATAATGAGTGAAATAAAGAAAATAGGATTTGGTGGCGGTTGTCATTGGTGTACCGAAGCGGTTTTTCAATCGTTGAAAGGTGTGATTTCTGTTGAACAAGGTTTTCTGGCTTCAAATGATGAATTTTCAAGTTTTTCTGAAGGTGTTATAGTGGCATTTCATCCAGAAAAGATAAACCTTCAGTTGCTCATAGAAATTCATTTATTGACGCATAAGAGCACTAAAAATCACTCTATGCGAGAAAAGTATCGTTCTGCGATTTATACGTTTTCCAAAGAGCAAAAATCCCAGGCTAAACTTGTTTTGAATGTGCTGAATAAGCAAAACAAAAATGAGATAATCACGCTTATTTTAGATTTTAGTGAGTTTAAAGCCTCAGGAGAAGCGTTTACTAATTATTACTATAACAATCCTGAAAAACCATTTTGCGAAACGTTTATAAACCCTAAATTAAAGTTACTTTTAGAGGATTATAGCGATTTTGTCAATCAAGATAAACTCAGTCATCTAAATGTAGCGTCTACATTACAATAAAACGATTATGAATAACGAGAGATTAAAAATTCAAAATAAAAAGGGTCATAAGCTTCAAGCCTATTTAGAATTACCTGCAAACCAAAAGCCAAACTATTTTGCCATTTTCGCGCATTGCTTTACATGCAGTAGCTCGTTAAATGCAGTAAAACAAATTAGTAGATCACTTACTAATTATGGTTTTGGAGTCGTGAGATTTGATTTTACGGGACTAGGAAGAAGTGAAGGCGAATTTGCCGACAGTTATTTCTCTGCAAATGTAGACGATTTAATAGCCGTTAATGATTTTCTAAAAGAACATTACCAAGCACCATCTTTATTAGTTGGTCACTCTCTTGGAGGTGCGGCAGTTTTAGTTGCTGCATCTAAACTAGACAATATAAAAGCAGTGGCTACAGTCGGAGCTCCTTCAACAGTAGGTCATGTTAAGCATTTGTTTTCACATAGTATTGAGGATGTTAAAGACAAAGGAAGAGTTGAAGTTAATATTGGAGGACGACCTTTTAAAATTGACGAAGAGTTTGTGTCAGATTTTGATAAAACCAATTTGCCTTCGATAGTAAAATCACTCAGGAAACCATTACTCATTTTGCACTCGCCAATAGATACCATTGTTGGTATTAAAAACGCCCATGAATTATATCATAATGCACATCATCCTAAAAGTTTTGTGAGTTTAGATAATGCTGATCATTTGTTAAGTAAATCGCAAGACAGCTCCTATGTTGGAGATATGATTGGTGTTTGGGTGAAACGTTATTTTCCACAACATGAAAACAAAATGTTGGATACAGCGGGAGAGCAATTGGTTGCGCATTTAAATTTAAAGGAAGATAATTTCACGACGACCATTCAAACGGCGAAGCATAATTTTATTGCAGATGAACCAGAATCGATTGGAGGAGATGACTTTGGTCCTTCACCTTACGATTTTATCAGTGCAGGTTTGGCAGCTTGTACAGTAATGACATTGAAATTATATGCCGAACGTAAACAATGGGATTTGCAAGAAGTATATGCACACATTACATACTCTAAGAAACATAGTGACGATTTAATGTTAGACATAGAGAAACCGACTCGTATCGATCATTTATCAAAAAAGTTGACTTTTATTGGTGATTTAGACGAGTCGCAAAAACAACGATTAAAAGAAATTGCTTCTAAATGTCCTGTTCATAAAACATTACTAAGCGAAATAATTATTGACACCGAAATAATTTAAATAAACTTTTTTCAGCATCAATCAATGACTTTAAAAGATTCATATATAAATACTCGACATCATTTTATATCTATTTGTAAACCGCTCAAAACTGAAGATTACTCGGTTCAACCTAAAATATTTGTGTCGCCTCCAAAATGGCATTTAGCACATAGTACTTGGTTTTTTGAGCAGTTCGTGCTTTTAGAATTTAAAGAAGGTTATAAAGTTTTTGACGATGATTTTGCCTATTTGTTTAATAGCTATTATAATAACGCAGGTCATCGCGTGTTACGTCCAAACAGAGGTTTAATGACGCGGCCAACAGTTGATGAGGTTTATAGGTATAGAGCTTATGTAGATGAACAAATGATCGATTTTTTAGCTGATAACCCTTCAAAAGAAATTAGCCACATTGTTCAACTCGGTATGCAACATGAGCAGCAACATCAAGAGTTGTTTTACTATGACATTAAATATATTTTGGGCAACCAACCCACATTTCCTGCGATTGAAAACACGATTCATTTAGCTGAAATTGAACAGCCTTCGACATGGTTAAAAATTGAAGAAGGTCTTTACGATATTGGACATAATGATGACTCGTTTTGTTATGATAATGAACTAGGAAGACATAAGGTGTTCTTGCATGAATTTGAGATATCAGATCAACTCGTTACTAATGAAGACTATATTGAATTTATCGAATCTGGAGCATATGAGAACTTCAACTTATGGCATGCGGAAGGCTGGGATTTTATTCAACAGAAAAAGATAATAGCACCAGAATATTGGTATAAAGTTGATGGCAAATGGCATCACTATACGCTTCAAGGGTTTAAAGAAGTAAACCTAAAAGAGCCCGTAAGTCATATGAGTTTTTATGAAGCTTATGCCTTTGCCGAATGGAAGCACATGCGATTACCTACTGAATTTGAATGGGAAGTCGCTTCTAAGCAATTAAACTATGGGGTGCTTTGGGAATGGACCAATAGTGCGTATTTGCCATATCCTAATTTTTCAAAGGCATCAGGAGCCTTAGGAGAATACAATGGTAAGTTTATGATTAATCAAATGGTACTTCGAGGTGCTTCGGTAGTCACGGCAAACAATCATAGTAGACCAACGTATCGCAATTTTTTTCATCCAGAAATGAGATGGCAATTTTCAGGAATTAGACTCGTAAAATAAAACATGAACAACACTTTTGCAAAAGACATTATAGAAGGCTTTACTTCTGAACATAAGCACCTATCTTCAAAATATTTTTATGATGATAATGGGAGTCGCATATTTCAGGAAATTATGCAAATGCCAGAGTATTATTTAACCGATTCTGAATTTGAGATACTCTCACTGCAAGCACAACAAATTGTTGAAACTTTAGAATTTAAAGAACCATTCAATATTATAGAATTAGGAGCTGGTGACGGTTTTAAAACCTTTAAACTTCTGGAGTATTTGGTCCATACTAATATAAAATTTTATTATGTACCAATAGATATTTCGCAAGGCGCAATGGATAGTTTAACAGAAAACCTCAAAAAGCGTATACCAGATTTAAATATTCACCCTCGTGTTGGCGACTATTTTGAAGTTTTACAAAGTGAAAACCTACAAACAAAAATCCCAAGTTTACTCCTCTTTTTAGGCGGAAACATAGGTAATTATAACAAAGAAAGTGCTGAAAATTTGTTGACTCTTTTTAATAATTCCATGAAAGAGGAAGATAAATTATTAACGGGCTTTGACTTGAAGAAAAACCCAATCACAATCCATAACGCCTATTACGATAAACATGGCATTACAAAACGATTTAATTTAAATTTACTAGTAAGAATAAATAGAGAGTTTGAAGGTGATTTTAAGATCGACGATTTCGATTTTTATTGTCATTACAATCCGGTAAACGGAGATGTAAAAAGTTATATTGTAAGTCTAAAGAAGCAATCTGTCTATTTGAGAAAATTAGACCGTTATTTCGAATTTGAATATAACGAATTAATATGGACAGAGTTATCAAAAAAATACGCACTTTCAGAAATAGAAACATTAGCTCATCAAGCCAATTTCAGTGTTAAGCATCATTTTTTAGATTGCAAACATTATTTTACTGATAGTCTGTGGGAGAAGTTAACATAAGAATCGATACCTTTATAATTCAAACTCTGTATAATTCAAACTCTGTATAATTCAAACTCTTTATAATTCAAACTCTTTAAAATGAAAAACACCAACCGACTAGTAGTTATTTTCATAATAAGTCTTTTATGTAATGCCTGTGCTACATTTATGCCTCAATTTAAAAGTGAGAATACTTCCAATTCATTTCCAGATAAAGAAATCGAACATTCGTTTTATTTAATTGGAGATGGAGGGAATTCGCCAATTGGTGAATCGTCTGAAGCATTACAAGCTTTTACAACAGAATTAAGTAATGCTTCAAAAAATAGTACAGCTATTTTTCTTGGTGATAATATCTATGAAAATGGATTGCCTAAAAAAAGTAATGAAAACAGAGCTTTTGCAGAACACCAGCTTAATATGCAAACCGACGCAGTTTCTGATTTTAAAGGAAAAACAATTTTTATACCGGGAAATCACGATTGGTACAGCGATGGTGTTTCAGGTTTAAAACGTCAAGAAAAATATATAGAAGATGCTTTAGGTAAAAACACATTTTTGCCAGAAAACGGTTGTCCAATTGAAAAGGTAGATGTTTCTGAAGATATCGTATTAATCCTGGTAGACTCTCAATGGTACATTACTGATTGGGATAAACATCCTAAGTTAAATGACGAATGTGAATTTAAAACAAGAGCACGTTTTATTGATGAATTTGAAAGCGAAGTTAAAAAAGCACGCGGAAAGACAACGATTATTGCGATTCATCATCCGATGTTTTCAAATGGACCTCATGGAGGCCAGTATAGTTTTGGATCTCATATGACACCTCTTCCAGTTCTGGGTACCTTAAAAAATGTACTACGTACAACCAGTGGTGCATCTAATGCAGATTTAAATAATAAGAGATATCGTGAATTAAAAGAATTACTAGTGACACTAGCTCAAGAAAATGATAAAGCACTTTTTGTTTCTGGTCATGAGCATAGTTTGCAATATATAATAGAAAATAATTTACCTCAAATTATTAGTGGTTCTGGTTCTAAAGTGACTGCAACTAAAAATGTTGGAGGTGGAAAATTTTCATATGGACATCAGGGATACGCACGATTGGATGTATTTAGTGATGGATCATCATGGGTTCGATTTTATGCCGTAGGGACTGATAAAGTTGTTTTTGAAACCGAAGTATTAAAAGCTAATGAAAGTGTTGTAAATAGCTTTGCTCAGTCAATGCCAAAAACGGTTAAGGCATCCATTTACTCTAAGGAGGAAACAGAGAAAAGTATTGGATATCAAAAAGCGTGGGGTGAGCGCTATCGAAAATATTTTAGTGCCGAAGTTGAATTACCAACAGTTAATTTAGATACTCTTTATGGTGGTTTAAAACCCGTGAGAAAGGGCGGAGGTCACCAATCTAAATCATTGCGTTTGGAGGACTCTCAGGGCAGACAGTATGTGATGAGAGCATTACGTAAAAATGGTGTTCAATATTTACAAGCGATACTTTTTAGAGACCAATATGTGACTCCAGATCTTGAAGGCACAAAAACTGAGGCCTTTTTATTAGATGCTTTTACGGCGTCACATCCATATGCACCCTTTACAATTGCCGAATTATCAAAAGCAGTAAACGTTTTTTATGCAGATCCTAAATTATTTTATGTTCCAAAACAAAAAGCAATAGGGAAGTATAATGATGAATTTGGAGATGAAATCTATATGATTGAGGAACGTGCTTCCGATGGTCACGGTGATAAAGAAGGCTTTGGATATGCTAACGAATTGATTAGTACACATGACATGCTAGAGGAGATAAGAGAGAAAGAGACTCAAGTTGTTGATGAATCGGCATATATAAGAGCACGACTATTCGATATGGTGATAGGCGATTGGGATAGACATCAAGATCAATGGAGATGGGCTGTGTTTAAAGAAGATGGTAATACCATTTATAGACCAGTGCCAAGAGATCGAGATCAGGCGTTTTCACTTATGGATGATGGTTATTTGATGAATGCAGCAACCTTTCTGGTACCACCAATTAGATTATTACGCTCTTATGAAGGTGAACTCAAAGACCCGAAGTGGTTTAATGTCGAACCTTTTCCTTTAGATGTTGCATTACTTACAAAATCAACTAAGGCCGATTGGGATAAAGAAATGCGACTTATTCAAAATAATTTGACTGAAGCTGTTATCGATAAGGCGTTTTTAAAGTTTCCTATTGAAGTTAGAGATGAAACCATTCAAATTATTAAAGAAAAACTTATTCAGCGACGTGAAAATCTCAATTTGATTTCAGATGAATATTTCGCTATTGTAAATAAATATGCAACCGTCAGAGGTACTGATAAAGATGATTGGTTTGAAATTGAACGTCTTGAAAATGGAAGTACATCTGTGAAAGTATTCAGGATTAAGAAAGGTGAAAAAAAGGACTTATTTCATGAACGTATTTATAAACCAGAAGAGCATGATGAAATTTGGGTATTTGGATTAGATGATGACGATTATTTTGAGGTTAAAGGAAATGGTAAAGGCAAAATAAAACTACGCTTAGTTGGTGGCCAAAATAAAGATACCTACAACGTCATAAATTCTCAACGAGTTCATATTTATGATTATAAATCTAAAGAAAGTGAATTCATCACCAATAAAGGGCATCTTCATCTTAAAGACGATTATTTTACCAACCTTTATGATTACAAAAAAATAAAGTATAATTCAAAAGTCATTCTACCCGTTTTTGGATTTAATCCAGATGACGGATTAAAATTAGGTGTAGGAGGTCTATTCACGAAAAATGGCTACGATAGCGAAAAATTTTCTTCGCAGCATTCAATAATCGGTCATGTGTTTTTTGCAACAGGTGGTGTGGATTTTAATTATAAAGGCGAAATCGCAGAAATAGCCGATAATGTTAATCTTGGTGTAAAAGCAAGATTTGCAAGTCATAATTTTGCTATTAACTTTTTTGGATTTGGAAATTCAACACCAAATCTAAATACAGAAAATCCAGATGGAGAAGAAGAGGACATTGATTACAATAGAGTAAGACAATCTACCTATGCTGTTGGAACCTCATTAATTAGAAGAGGTGAGTATGGAAGTGAGCTGTCTATAGGTGTTAACTTTGAATCTATAGAAATTGAAAATAGTGAAGATCGTTTTATCAATGAATTTTTTCAAAATGACATTCAACCAGATCGAGACAATTTTATAAATGCAGAAGTCTCATATGGATTTACTAATATTGATGAACCTGCATTTCCCACACTTGGTTTAGATTTTAAAATGACGTTAGGATACACGAACAATATGACTAATTCTAATGATTTTAGCTATTTTATTCCAACCTTAGGTATCGCGTATCGATTAAATCCAAGTGGAAATCTAGTTTTGACCTCTAGAGTGAAAGGGCATTTCAATTTTGGTGATGGATTTGAGTTTTATCAAGCCGCTAATATAGGAGCGAATAATGGTCTAAGAGGTTATAGAAATGAACGTTTTACTGGTAAGCGAGCATTTTTTCAGAGTACAGACCTAAGGTATAACCTTAGACGACAAAAAACATCTATTGTGCCTATTGAATATGGAATTTATGGTGGATTTGATTATGGTCGTGTTTGGGTTGGCGATAGTTTAGTAACAGACCAGGCCTTCAACAAAGACGGCTTAAATACCTCAATTGGAGGTGGGTTATTTTTGAATTTAGTCGATATGATATCATTAAATATGGGCTTATTTACCTCTGATGATGGTGTACGATTTAGCTTCGGTTTTGGATTTCAATTTTAGAAGCACTTTTAATCTATATGTGTTCCAATTCATTTCATAAAATCATGAAGCATTTTAAAACTGATTAAAAACTAGACTTATGCTTTGTCAGAGTATTTTGATGCATTTGTCAATAGAATACATGACTTTTCATAGTTGCCTTATTCAATGCAATAACGTAACTTCCCATAAAAAGTTAAAACTAACCAATCAATGAAAACATATATCATAGCCTTTTCGCTAATGGTTACAACATTAGTCTTTTCACAAACTAAAAAAATCTATAATATTGGTATTCTGCTTGATAATCAAACTTCAGAATCAAAGGTGCTTCTTTCAGCATTGCAAAACGAAATAAAGGCTGTTGTTGGAGAGGATGCTAGCATTAGTTTTTCTGAAGCGAACTTATTAGTTAATGACTTTAATTTAGAAAAAGCAGCGGCAAATTATAATACACTTTTAAGTAGTAACGCAGATATTATTCTTGCTTTTGGTTTAATAAACAATGTCGTTATTTCTAAATTAAAGACATACCAAAAACCCACTATTTTATTTGGATCAATTAATGAAGACTTCAACTATTTTGAAGTAGAGAAGGAAACGTCGGGAACCCCAAATTTTACATATTTAATTGTTCCACAGTCCTTTAAAAAAGATCTAAGTGCTTTAAAAGAACTCACAAGTTTTACTAAAGTGGGGATTGCTATAGAGGAAGGTTTAATAGATGTTTTGCCTTTTAAAGCCATATTTGATAAAGAAGCTGAAGCTTTAGGTGTTAGTTATAAAATAATTCCTTTCACCACCAGTGACGACATTACAAATGCGATTAGCAATGATATTGATGCGTTTTATTTAGCAAGTGGTTTTTTTCTGAATGAAAATGATATTGCTAAAATTGCAGCTAAGCTTATCGAAGAAAAAATCCCATCGTTTACTAACACTACAATTGATGATGTTAAAAATGGTTTAATGGCGACAAACAATTCTGAAGACAATCTACAGCAGTTTTTTAGACGTATTGCACTAAATGTAGAATCCTATGTTAATGGAGAAAATCTTTCAAACTCACCAGTATTTATTCAATATGACGATAAACTTACTGTAAATTATAATACGGCAGAAAGTGTTGGTATGTCTATAAAATATAGCTTAATAGCCAATACCAATTTTGTAGGAGATTTTGTAAATGTGCTTTCTAAAAAAAAATACAACCTACTAGATGTTATGAAAACAGTCGTAGGCGAAAATTTAAGTTTACAGTCTAGTAAAAAGGATATTGCATTAAGTGAGCAGGATGTGAAAACATCTAAAAGTAATTACTACCCAAGCGTGACTGCAAGTGCAAGTGGTACTTATGTGGATCCAAATTTAGCAGAAGTATCATTTGGTCAAGCTCCGGAGTTTTCAACTTCAGGTGCTATTACTTTAGAACAAACGTTGTTTTCTGAATCAGCAAATGCCAATATTACCATTCAAAAAGAATTATTAAAAGCGCAAAAAGAAGTCTACAATACAGATGAATTGGATGCGATATTTGATGTGTCAAACGTCTATTTCAATGCGTTAATCTTAAAAGCAAATTTGCAGATTCAGAGTCAGAATTTGAATCTAACAAAGAAGAATTTACAAATTGCAAAACAAAATTTTGAAGCTGGGCAATCAGGGAAATCAGATGTTTTACGATTCACAAGTGAGGCAGCACAAAACACGCAAGCACTAGTTGAAGCCGCAAACCAACTAGGACAAACCTATTTTGTGTTGAACCAATTACTTAACAATCCAATTAATTATGAAATTGATGTAAACGAAGCCGAATTAGGGGAAGGCATTTTAAAAAAATATAACTATCAGCAATTACGTGACCTTATAGATGACCCAAAACTACGAGAGCCATTTGTAGAATATTTAGTGAAGGTTGCGAAAGAAAACGCACCAGAAATAAAATCATTAGATTATAATTTGAAAGCCACCAAACGTAATATAGAACTTAACGGTTCTGGTCGTTTTTTACCAACCGTAGTATTACAAGCACAATATAATAATGAATTTAGTAGAAGTGGAAATGGAGTCGATTATTCGATGGCTGGCTATCCAACAAATGATTACTATGTTGGCGCAAGTCTTTCCATTCCAATTTTTAATAGGACACAAACCAATATTAATAAGCAAATTGCGACCATTCAACAAGACCAACTTAATATTAATAAAGACTATGTAGAATTAAGTATTGAAGCTAATGTTAATACTGCTATACTGGATTTAATTAACCAGATTGCCAATATTGAAATTTCAAAAGTATCTGAGGCTGCTGCCAAGGAAAGTTTAGAGCTCACACAAGTCTCTTATTCTAATGGTGCTGTAAATATTGTTCAACTACTAGATGCACAAAATAATTATTTGTCTGCACAACAAGCTCAAATAACTGCGGTATATAACTATTTGTTGAGTTCTATTCAGTTAGAGCGCTATCTAAGTCATTATTTTTTATTGCATTCACCAGAAGAAAATCTAGCTTTTATGCAAGCATTTAACGCGTATTTACAAAATAGAAACTAACACATAACCATTTTTTAAAATGAAAAATAAAATATTAACATTTGGATTACTTTTAGTTACCGTTTCTTTAATGTCTTGTAACGAAGAAAAGAAAGAGGAGAAGTCACCTGTACGTCCAGTGTCCTATCAAGAAGTTAGCTTTTTAGGAGGTGAAGCTAAACGTACCTTTAGTGGGACAGCCAATACGGATAAGGTTATAAATTTAAGCTTTAGAAATAATGGTATTATTACTGAGTTTAATTTAAAAATTGGTCAGACCGTAAAAAAAGGAGAGCTTTTGGCAAAGCTAGATAATGTGCAATCACGCCTTAATTATGAAAACTCATTGTCTTCATTAAACAGTGCGAAATCGCAAATGAACACAGCAAAATTAAGTCTAAATCGTGTGCGGTCACTTTATGAAAAAGGAAGCACATCCTTAAGTGATTATGAAGCTGCGAAGAACCAGTACAGAACTGCTGTTGATACTTTTGAATCGGCAAAGCGAAGTGTTGCTATTCAACAAGAACAAATCAGATATGGGTATATATACGCCTCAGAAAATGGAGTTATTGCTGCCGTTAATGCTGAAATTGATGAAAATGTAACTACAGGACAGAATATTGCTGTTTTAAATGCAGGTACAGATATGCAAATTGAGTTAGGTATCCCAGAGAATATGATCAATCAAGTGAAGAAGAATATGACTGTAGCTATTAACATGTCATCGATTAGGGATAAAACATTTAGCGGTAAAATAACCGAAGTTTCACCATCTATTGATCCAAATACATCAACATATCCAGTGCGTGTAAAAATCACAAATCCGACAAAGGAGATTAAATCTGGAATGGCAGCTAATGTGACGTTTGAGTTTGGAGAAAAACAAACAATAACCAAAATATTGGTGATTCCTGCAAAATCTGTAGGTGAAGATGCAAAAGGGAATTTTGTGTTTTTAATTGAAGAATCTGGCGAAAAAGTAATTGCCAAGAAACAACATATAAAAGTAGGTAAATTAAGTTCCGAAGGTTTTGCGGTAACATCAGGTTTGTCTGCAGGTCAAAAAATTGCGATTGCAGGTTTACAAACCTTACTTGACGGACAAGAGGTGAAGTTACAGTAGTTCTAAATAATTAAAATTGCACGCCTTGATTTTTGGGCTTATAAAAATATCAACCATCAAACTATGAATCTTACAAAGTTCTCCATAGAAAAAAACAGAATCACTTATATGGCTCTGGCTACTATTATGTTATTAGGTGTTTTTCTATACCAATCGTTACCAAGGGATAGTATGCCGCCAATGACGATTAGGGTCGCAACTATAGTATCTCAATTTCCAGGAGCTGGGCCAGAACGTGTTGAGGAATTGGTTACCGATAAAATTGAAAAAGTAGTTCAGGAATTGCCAGAATTAAAAGAAGTGACGAGTACCTCTAGAACAGGTATATCAGTAATAAGTGTGACACTTAAGGATGAAGTTACGCCAGAAAAATTACAAGGTGTTTGGGATAGATTGCGCCGCAAATTAGATGTTATTCAAGGCTTGCCAGCAAATGTAAATCCTAATTTAGATGATGATGGTATTGGTGATGTTTTTGGTATTGTTTTAGGTGTTACAAGTGATGGTTTTTCGTATGCCGAAATGAAAGAATATGTAGATGACATTAAAGATGATTTAATAAAATTAGATAATGCAGCTAAAGTTGAAATAGGAGGTGAACAAGATGAACGTATTTTTATAGAATTTGATGATTCTAGGTTGAAGGAGTATGGGCTTTCTGCTCAAAAATTAAGTGGTATTATTTCGGCACAAAATATTTTAAGTTCTGGTGGGCAAATTAATGTTGAAGACGAACGCATTGTTTTAGAGCCTACTGGGAATTTTGATTCACTTTCAGATATTCGCGACATGCTTATTCCAGTTGGAGATGGTAGTCAATTGGTCTATTTAAAAGATATTACCAACGTAAAAAAAGGATACATTTCTCCAGCAAAGCAAAAAGTAAGTGTTAATGGTATGGATGCAATTAGTTTGCATGTATCGCTAAAGGACGACGCCAATATTATCGCTTTAGGAGAAGAAGTAAACATAATAAAACAAAAATGGGAAGCCTTATTACCCGTTGGTTTAGAACTTCGTGCCTTATCATCAATGGATACCTATATAGATGAGAAGGTAGGCGCTTTCATGGTGAATCTTATGCAGGCGGTAATCATTGTATTAGTTGTTATGTTGTTCTTTTTAGGTTTTCGAACTGGATTAATAATTACCAGTTTAATTCCAATAGTAATTGTTACCACATTTATGATCATGGGGCTTATGAATATTGGTATTAATCAAGTGTCGTTAGCAGCACTAATTATGGCATTAGGAATGATGGTTGATAATGGTATTGTAGTAGCCGAAACTATCGTTGTAAAACTAGAAGAAGGCATCGATAGAAAAGAAGCTGCCATTCAAGCCTGTTCAGAATTATTTACACCACTTCTAATTTCAACACTAACAACAGCCGTAGCATTTTTGTCTTTTTATTTGGCAGAATCTGCAATGGGAGACATTGTTGGACCTATTTTTCTTGTGATAACAATTGCACTCATGTCCTCTTGGCTGATATCACTTACCATAATTACGTTACTGTCTTATTTATTTATGAAGGCTAAACCTAAAGATGCTAAAATGAGTCTCATTGATAAGTCAATTGAATGGTTAAAGGGATATTACAAGGATTTTATTTTAATAGCATTACGGAATAAAGTAAAAACAATGCTGTTTATAGTCGTTATGTTTGTAGTTGCCCTATTTGGCTTTACAAAAATTGAATTTTTATTCTTTCCAGATAGTGATAGAAATATGATTACGGTAGATATTAATTTGCCATTAGGAACAAAAATAGAACGAACCACACAAGTGGTATCTGATATTGAAGCTTTTATAACGGAAACATTAAAAACGTCTGAGGCAAAAACAGAGGGTATTGTTGATTGGTCGTCCTATATTGGTGAAGGTCCAGAGTCATATGATCAAGGGTATCAACCAGACGAAGCTAATTCAAGTTACGCCCATATTTTAGTAAATACTTCCAATTTTAAGGCTAATCAAGATATGATTAATCAATTGGATGCTTTTTGCTTTGGTAATTTTCCAAATGCCGATATTAAGATTGGTGCATTAGCATCTGGTGGTGGCGGAACTCCTATCGAAATTAAAGTCACTGGTGATAGCCCAGACCAGCTTTCTGCAATTGCTGAACAAATAAAATTAAAGCTAACTAGTATTTCAGGTACTAAGAATGTCAAAGATGATTGGGGACCAAAAACTAAAAAGTTTATTATAGATATTAACCAAATTAGAGCGCAAACAGCAGGCGTTTCTAGTCAAGATATTGCAACTTCATTACAGACCGTTTTAGATGGCTTTACTACAGGAGAATATAGAGAAGGAGATAAATCGATACCTATTGTGATGCGAAGCGATAAGAGCCAGCAACAAACCTTAGAATCTATTGAAACGCTTAATATTTTTTCACAGACTACTGGTAAAAATGTGCCATTACTACAAGTAGCAGCGATAAAACCTGTTTGGCAATATGCAAAGATAAAACGTTTAGATATTAACCGAACGATAACTATTTCAAGTGAGTTGCGTGAAAGCGGAAATGCCTCTGTAATAACCGCCGAAATTACACCTTGGTTAAACGAACAGACTGTAAAGTGGAGTCCTGGTTATAGTTATAAATTTGGTGGTGATGCCGAGAATACAGCCGAAAATATGGGTGCCGTAATTAAATATTTACCACTTTGTGGTTTTATCATTATGTTGTTATTGATAATACAATTTAACTCGTTCAGGAAAATGATAATGGTGTATTGTACTATTCCATTAGCTATTATTGGAGTCGTTATTGGTTTATTAGTTTTTCAGGAACCTTTTGGTTTTATGCCCTTTTTAGGAGTCATAGCATTGGCAGGAATTATCATTAATAATGCAATTGTATTAATTGACAGAATGGAGATTGAACAAAACGTACTGAAGAGAAAAGAAGAAGACTCAGTGATTACAGCTTGTCTACAACGCTTTAGACCAATTCTATTAGCTACATTTACAACTGTTTTAGGTTTAATTCCGCTATATTTAACTGGAGGAGAGATGTGGGAAGGTATGGCTGTTTCAATTATGATAGGTTTGCTTTTTGGTACTGTAATTACGCTATTTTTTATTCCAATATTTTATAGTATTCTGTTTAGAGTTAATTACAAAGAGTACGAATTTGACGAGTCTATAATGGATGATTAAATATAAAAAATGTTAGATAAACTCTATCCATATCGGTTTGAATTATTCTTTGCTACACAACTAACAGTATTGTTTGGTTCTATCATTATCCCAAATGCCTTATTTGAAAATTGGATGACACCAATTTTATTGACTGGTAATCTTGTGTTTGGTGTAGTATTGGTTTCAAAGAATAAATACCTATTTCGATTTTTACTCACATTTCTGATTATAACAGCTCTAATTGTAGTTGTTGGCATGCTAGATCCAGATATTGATAAAAACTTTGATTACTTAAAGTTGGGATCTTATTTTTTGTTTTATGTAATTGTAACATGGGAAATCATAAAACAAGTTTGGAAAGCCAAAGTCATAGGTAAAAATGTCATTTTAGGTGTAATTAGTGGCTATATTTCATTGGGATTTCTTGCCTTTTTTTTGTGTTTAACCATTGAGGTTATCGATCCCAATTCATTTTCCGGTTTAGTTGGTTCTGGGGCGGCAAATGGTGACATAACAGAGCAGCTTATGTATTATAGTTACATAACACTAATGACTATAGGGTACGGAGATATTTTACCTGTGACTCCAATTGCGCAAAAAGCAGCAATGTTTATTGGTTTGATTGGACAATTTTATTTGGTAATCATAACAGCGGTTGTTGTCGGAAAGTATATTCAGTATAATAATAATAAAGATTAAACTATTTCAAGCTTAATTTATATAAATTTCCACCCACACTTTTAGTTCTTTCATCAGTAATTAAAACTTCATTTGGACCAATAAAGTTGATTCCTTCTTTTTGAGAATCATGGTCAAATTCAATCGCTTCAATTGTTCCGCTGAAGAAATCTTCAGAAGTAAAATCAGTTAGTTTCCATAACCTATTATGATTAAGTAGAAGAACTGTCTTGCCATCATCGCTAATATCTGCAGAAGTGACTTTCGTGCTTTTGCCTTCTAGTTTAAACTCAGAAATAAATTCAGCAACATGATCACCTATTTGGTTGGGTACTTTATAAAGTTTGCATTTTTTATGTGTTTTGCTAAACAGATAGAACGCGTTATTATAAAGAAAAAAAGATTCAAAGTCTTCAGATTTTATATCCTTTGGAAGTTTGAAACTAATTACTTCAGCATTAGCAGAAGCCCCGGCATTTTCAGGTGTTGTTACTTTATATATGGCATAGTTTTTTCGTTTCTTACTATTGTTTCCAAAATCACCGATATAGATATTTCCGTTGATATCTGAAGTTAGATCTTCCCAATCAATATTTTGAATATTACCAATGCTAATATCCTTAATGATATCACCTTTGGCATTTAATCCATACAAATTGTTTTTGTTCCCCGCATCTTCAATTACCCATAGCAGATCAGAAGTTATTGTTTTCTCAATCGCTGAGGTTTCTTTTATGCTAGCAGGTAAGTCGGCTATAACAGTAAGCTTACCAGAATCGCATGAGCTAGCTAATGCAATTGAAAGAAAAACCAGATTAAAATAATGAGACATGAATGATAGATTTTAGGTAAATTAATGCGTTTTTCTTCGGAATCAAAAATCAAAACTCATAAAGCTATTATAAAAATTGATTTGATGCTTTTTCTTATCTGAAATTAATACTTTTATATCGTATGCAAAAACCACTTAAAATAGACTATGAAACAGTATAATGTTATTGTAGTTGGAGGAGGAGCAGCAGGATTTTTTGCTGCTATTAATATCGCTGAACAAAATTCTAATTTGAAAGTCGCTATTCTCGAACGCGGAAAAGAAGGACTCCAAAAGGTGAAAATCTCTGGAGGCGGACGCTGTAATGTGACGCATGCCGAATTTATCCCTTCAGAACTTGTATTGAACTATCCAAGAGGTGAAAAAGAGCTCTTGGGACCCTTTCATCAATTTATGACAGGTGATACCATTCAATGGTTTGAAGATAGGGGAGTGGCATTAAAAATTGAAGAAGACGGTAGAATGTTTCCTATAACGAATAGTTCAAAAACTATAATCGATTGCTTTCTCAATGAAGCCAAAAAACATAAGGTTGACGTCTTATATAATCACGCCTTGAAATCTGTTACTAAGTCAGATGAAAAGTGGCTATTAGAAACGTCTCAAGGCGATTTTTTAGCAGATAAAATTATGATGGCAACTGGAAGTAATCCTAAAATTTGGAAACTACTAGAAGATCTAGGTCATACCATTTCTCAGCCTGTTCCATCGTTGTTTACTTTTGATATCAAAGATGAACGTATTGCAGATATTCCGGGCGTTGTAGCATTAGATGTTGAAGTTAAAGTCGTCGATACGAATCTTTGGAGTGAAGGTCCTTTGCTCATCACTCACGTAGGAATGAGTGCTCCATCCATTTTAAAACTATCGGCTTTTGGAGCGATTGAATTGGCTAAACGCGATTATAAATTTCAAATTGAGGTCAACTTTATTAAGCAACCTTTTCAAGATTGTATGGAGACTTTAAAACAGTTGAAGCAAGATTTAGCTAAGAAAACGGTATTCAAATCGGCGCAGTTTGAACTACCAAAGCGCTTATGGCAAAAACTCGTATTGGCCTCACAAATGACGGATGAAACACGCTGGGCAGATCTTAGTAAGTCTCAAACCGAACAATTAGCCTCGCAATTGACAAAAGCTATTTTTAATGTGAGTGGAAAAAGTACATTTAAAGAAGAATTCGTTACTGCAGGAGGCATTAATTTAAAAGAAGTCAATTTCAAAACCTTCGAAAGTAAGCACCATAAACATCTATATTTTGCCGGTGAAATATTAAATATTGATGCAGTGACTGGTGGATTTAATTTTCAGAATGCATGGTCAGGTGCCTATATTGCTGCTAAACACATGTCACAATCATGAATACATATATTGTGCTTTTAAGAGGAATTAACGTTGGTGGACACAAAAAAGTTCCTATGGCTGAGTTAAGAGAATTACTGGCTAAAACAGGTTTTGAAACAGTAAAAACCTATATTCAAAGTGGCAATGTGATTCTGCAATCTTTGGAAAAGAAAAATGCCACAATAGAAAGCACCGTTCATGTGGCGATTAAATCCCATTTCGGATTTGAAGTTCCGGTAATTGCTAGAACTAGAGGCGAATTGCAATTAATTTTTGATACCTGCCCATTTTCCGAGGAAAAAAAAGAGAACAGTTATTTTACTTTGCTTAATACTATTCCTGATGCTAACTTGGTTAAAGGAGTTGCGCAAATTACTTATGAGGACGAAGAATTTCAAATTATAAATGATTGTCTATATTTTTATGCGTCTAAAGGTTATGGTCAGGCAAAATTTAATATGAATTCGTTTGAGAAAAAATTAGAGGTGAAAGCGACATCGAGAAACTATAAAACAATGGTAAAATTACTAGCAATGTCTTCGGAAAATTAAAAAGACCATTAGATATTTCTTATTTTTGCTAAACATAAACTAATAATTTTAAAAGTCTGTTTTAAACAGTCTTTGTCGTTAGAAGATTAATTCATGACAGAAGAACATTTTATTCCTAAAACCTATTCAAAAACTCTAGAAAACGGAAGTTTCACATGGTCGTCTCCTAGTAATATTGCTTTAGTAAAGTATTGGGGAAAAAAGGAACATCAAATTCCGGAAAACCCATCTGTCAGTTTTACACTTGACTATTGCAAAACAACAACAACGCTTAGTTTTTCTAAAAAAGAAAACAATGATACCTTTTCTTTTGATGTGTTTTTAGAGAATGAACAGAAGGACGATTTCAAACCAAAAATAGAAACGTTTTTTAAGCGCATTGAAAGTTATATGCCTTTTTTAAAAGATTATCATTTCAAAATAGAAACGTCAAATTCTTTCCCACATAGTTCCGGAATTGCATCATCAGCCTCTGGTATGAGTGCTTTGGCATTATGTTTAATGAGTGTAGAACAGTCATTGGGTGAAGTCGAAGTGACCGAAGCCTACTTTAACCAAAAAGCATCATTTTTATCACGATTAGGATCTGGAAGTGCATGTCGTAGTATTGAAGGCGATGTAATTGTTTGGGGAACACATCAAGAGATTGATGGAAGCTCAGATTTTTTCGGAATCAAATATCCATTTGATGTTCACCAAAATTTCAAGAATTATCAAGACAGCATCCTTTTGGTTGATAAAGGCGAAAAGCAGGTGAGCAGTACTGTTGGTCATAACTTGATGCATGACCATCCGTTTGCAGAACGCCGTTTTGAACAGGCGCATGAGAATATGTCAAAGCTCATTTCAATATTCAAAACTGGAGATCTGGATGCGTTTATCAAAATAGTAGAAAGTGAAGCATTGACCTTGCATGCGATGATGATGACGAGTATGCCTTATTTTATTTTGATGAAGCCAAATACCTTAGAAATTATCAATAAAATTTGGGCTTACAGAATTGAAACTAATTCAAAAGTCTGTTTTACATTAGATGCAGGAGCCAATGTACATGTCTTATATCCAGAAAGTGAAAAAGAAAGTGTAATGGAATTCATTAAAAATGAATTGGTTACCCATTGTCAAAACGAACATTATATTAGTGACCAAATTGGGTTTGGCGCGAACCAAATACAATTATAATACGTATATTTGTTATAGGAATTGCCCGAAATATATGAAAGGACCTCTTTTTTACTCAAAAATCTTACTCTTTGGTGAGTACGGAATCATCAAAGATTCTAAAGGTTTATCTATCCCTTACAATTTTTATAATGGCGCTTTAAAGACTGATGAAAATCCGTCACAAGAGGCTATAAAATCTAATGAAAGTTTAAAACAATTTGTATCTTATTTAAGAGGTATTGATGATGAGTTGGTGACTTTCGATATGGAGACTTTAGCCAGTGATGTGGAAGCAGGAATGTACTTTGATTCTTCAATTCCTCAAGGTTATGGTGTTGGAAGTAGTGGTGCTTTAGTTGCTGCGATTTACGATAAATATGCTCATGATAAAATTACGGTTTTAGAAAACTTAACGAGAGAAAAGTTATTAAAACTGAAAGTAATCTTTTCTGAAATGGAATCGTTTTTTCATGGAAAATCATCTGGATTAGATCCTTTGAATAGCTATTTGAGTATTCCAATTTTGATTAATTCAAAAGATAATATCGAAGCAACTGGAATTCCAGCTCAACAAACCGAAGGTAAAGGTGCGGTATTTTTATTAGACTCTGGTATTATTGGTGAAACCGCTCCAATGGTTCGTATTTTTATGGAAAACATGAAGCAAGAAGGTTTCAGAAGTATGCTTAAAGATCAGTTTATTAAACATACTGATGCTTGTGTGGATGATTTCCTGAAAGGTGATGTTAAATCATTGTTCAAAAACACAAAACAGTTATCTAAAGTGGTATTGAACCATTTTAAACCTATGATTCCGAAGCAATTTCATGAACTATGGAAAAAAGGAATTGAAACCAACGAATACTATCTTAAACTTTGTGGCTCTGGAGGTGGAGGTTACATCTTAGGTTTTACAGAAGATATAGAAACTGCCAAACAATCTCTTTCAGGGTATAAGCTAGAAGTGGTTTACAACTTCTAAAAGCCCTTAAAATAATCCTATTCAATGATTATAACATACTAAACGATAAACTAGCATGTTATTTAATTCACTAGAGTTTGCTATTTTTTTACCTTTCATTTTTCTCTTGTATTGGTTTATCGCGCCAAAGCGTGTAAAGTTTCAAAACATACTTATCTTAATTTCGAGTTATGTATTCTATGGTTGGTGGGATTGGCGATTTTTATTTTTAATTCTATTTAGTTCGATTGTAGATTATGCAATTGGTCTTCAACTTCAGAAAACAACGCAAGAGAGACAGCGCAAACAATTACTCTGGTTGAGTATTTTAGTCAATATAGGTGTGCTTGCACTTTTTAAATACTATAATTTCTTTGCTCAAAACTTTGTTGAAGCTTTTACATTATTTGGGAAATCAATTAGTTTGGATAGTTTAGACATTATACTCCCGGTTGGTATAAGTTTTTACACCTTTCAAAGTTTAAGTTATAGCATAGACGTGTATAGAAGAAAACTCGAGCCTACAAAAGATTGGTTGTCGTTTTTATGTTATGTTAGTTTCTTTCCACAGTTAGTTGCAGGACCTATTGAACGTGCTAAAAATTTATTACCACAGTTTTATGAGCTTCGGAAATTTAACTACAAGCAAGCAACAGATGGTATACGACAAATGCTTTGGGGGTTTTTTAAAAAGATGGTTGTTGCAGACAATTGTGCCAGATATGTAACACTCATTTTTGATGGTGCCGATGACTTATCTGGAAGCACACTATTATTGGGAGCTGTATTATTCTCTTTTCAAATTTATGGTGATTTTTCGGGCTATTCGGATATTGCAATTGGTAGTGCGAAACTCTTTGGTTTCAACTTTAAACAAAACTTTGCAGTCCCTTATTTCTCAAGAAATATAGCCGAGTTTTGGAGACGATGGCATATCTCTTTATCAACATGGTTTAGAGATTATCTTTACATCCCTTTAGGTGGAAACAGAGGTTCAAAAATTCATGTCTTAAGAAATATATTTATCATATTTATTGTGAGTGGCTTCTGGCATGGTGCTAATTGGACGTTTATATTTTGGGGATTTTTACATGCTCTGTTTTTTGTGCCATTATTTTTGTTTAAGGCGAATCGAAAGTATTTGAATGTCGCATCACAAGGTCGGTTTCTGCCAAAACCTAAAGAATTATTATCAATCCTTTATACGTTTACTATTGTGACCTTAGCTTGGGTTTTCTTCAGAGCAGAGAGCCTTAGCGAAGCATTTGCATATTTTAAGACCATTTTCTCAGCTTCCTTAATTTCAAAGCCAGCTTTTATTTTTGAACCGAAAATGGTTATTAGCCTCTTTTTTATAGGCGTGTTATTATGTCTAGATTGGTTAGGTAGAGAAAATAACCATACCTTAGAACATATAAATAAACGATTTTCAAAACCAATACGATATACATTTTATTATCTGTTGGTCATGATTATATTTTTATTCGGAGTTAGAGATCAAACCTTTATATACTTCCAATTTTAAAAAAAAGACTTGAAAAGATTTTTAATTAAAATAACAATATTTGGTGTAGTGATACTATCTAGTATGCTGTTAGTGTTCTTAAATGCAGATGGTAAATCAGACCCATTTTATAAAAAGTTTACGACAAGTAAGCAATCTTCATTATTTCTGGGTTCATCAAGAGTTGCTCATGGTATAATTCCTTCGGTGATAAATAATGAATTAAAAGAGATAAAGAGCTATAATTATGCTTTTACGTACAATACAAGTGGTTATGGTCCAACCTATTTAAACAGTATCAAGCGAAAGTTGGACACGACAGTTAAAGACCAAATATTTATTTTAGGAGTGAACCCTTGGGCGTTGTCAAATAATAGTGAAGACCCTAATGATCTTGATCTGTTTTTAGAAAAAAACAGTTTTTTAGGAACATTAACAACGGTCAATTCTAATCCTAATTTTAACTATTTAATTCATAATTATTCTGAGCCATATATTAAGATTTTATATAATAGAACACCATTTATTGTAGATGACGATGGTTATTTAAAGTTAATATTACCCCTGACTGCTAAGCGAGCTTTGGAAAAGGAACAAGAATCTATTGCCAATTTCACTGAGGTTTCAAATGATTACTTGTTTTCAACATTGCGATTGTCTTATTTAAAAGAAACTATTTTATATTTAAAACCTTATGGTGATGTCTATGTGTTAAGGATGCCAATTGGCAAAGGTTTATTTAATGTTGAAAAAGAATTCATGCCAAATTTTGATGAAATGATGCATGATTTAACTAGTGAAATGAATATTTCATATCTAAATTTTACAAATGAAGTTAACGATTATCATTACATTGATGGTCATCATTTATTCCCTGAATCTGCAAATAAGCTATCTTTAGAAATTGCAACGAGAATTAAACCATTAAATCAATAACTTGAGCTCTCTTTTTTCAAGAAAACAAAAGCATATCTTACTGAAGTTTTTCAGCATGTTTTCTGTGGTTCGTGGTTACAACATTCTTATTGTTGTTATTGCACAATACCTGGCTTCTATCTATATTTTAGCACATAATAAGCCTTTAAAAAAAGTGCTTTTTGATATTAACTTGTTACTATTGGTTTTGGCTTCTGCAGCAACAATAGCAGCGGGATATATCATTAATAATTTTTACGATTCTGAAAAGGACCTAATTAATCGTCCTAATAAGTCTAAACTTGACCGCTTGATTAGTCAAAACACTAAGCTCTCGTTTTATTTCGTGCTCAATTTTTCGGCAGTCGTGATGGCGAGTTATGTGTCGTTTAATGCAGTGTTGTTTTTTTCGTTTTATATCTTCGGAATATGGTTTTATTCACATAAGCTGAAAAAACTTCCGTTTATTGGAAATCTAACCTCTGCAGTATTAACCATATTACCATTCTTTGCTATTTTCCTTTATTACAAAAACTTTGAATCGGTTATTTTTGTTCATGCTGTTTTCTTGTTTTTAATGATTTCCATGCGCGAATTGACAAAGGATTTGGAAAACATGAAAGGCGATTTGTTACTGAATTATAAAACCATACCAGTCATTTATGGAGAAAAAGCTTCAAAGATTGTGCTCTCGATTTTAATCGTATTAACAAGTATACCTGTGTATTTGTTACTGAATCACTTCGATGTTGGTCACATGTATTTATTTTTCTATCTCTCTGTAGTTTTACTTTTCATTTTTCTACTATTACTTTGGAAATCTAAAACCAAAACCCACTATTTAATACTGCATAATATTCTGAAATTTATTATCGTAGCTGGTGTATTTTGCATTGTTCTAATTAATATCAATGTTGTTTTAAATCGGATTTAAATGAATCACATGCTTAAAGTTGCACTTGCTCAAATAGCACCTGTTTGGTTAAATAAGAAGGAAACGCTTAAGAAAGTCGAAAAGGCGATCGTAGACGCTTCAAAAGAAAACGCTGAACTGATTGTTTTTGGAGAAGGTTTGGTGCCAGGATATCCGTTTTGGTTAGCTTTAACAGGAGGCGCTGAATGGAACACCAAAGTGAATAAAGAATTACATGCGCATTATGTTAGCAACTCTATAACCATTGAAAAGGGAGATTTAGATGCTATTTGTGTATTGGCAAAGCTACACAGTATGGCAGTTTATTTAGGAATTATTGAGCGTCCGCTTGATCGTGGTGGTCATAGCGTTTATGCATCGTTGGTGTATATTGATCAACAAGGTAAGATCCAATCTGTTCACCGAAAATTGCAACCTACCTATGACGAACGTCTCACTTGGGCTCCAGGTGATGGCAACGGTTTACAGGTTCATGCGCTTAAAGAATTTACAGTTGGTGGATTAAATTGTTGGGAAAACTGGATGCCATTACCAAGAGCTGCACTTTATGGTTTAGGGGAGAATTTACACATAGCTGTATGGCCTGGAAGTGATCACAACACTAAAGATATCACACGTTTTATCGCAAGAGAGTCGCGTTCTTATGTGATTTCGGTATCGAGTTTAATGACTACCGATGATTTTCCGAAGGACACACCACACCTAAATCGTATTCTAGACAAAGCTCCTAAGATTCTATCCAACGGAGGAAGCTGTATTGCTGGACCAGATGGCGAATGGATTATAGAACCAGTATTGCACAAAGAAGGTTTGATTTATCATACTATAGATTTTAATCGTGTACTTGAAGAACGCCAGAGTTTTGATCCTGTAGGGCATTACTCAAGACCAGATGTCACACAATTAAGAGTTAATCGTGAACGTCAATCTACGACTAAATTTGTAGATTAATTCAACTAATATAGTACCTTTGCGCAAAATTTACTTATCATGAGCAGACAGCAAGGAAAGAAAGGAAAAGGAAGCAGTAAGCCTACTAATAAAAAATCAGGTAGAAGACGCGACGATGCAATTGATAAAAGTTCTGCTCGGGAAAATACACCTATTAAGAAAAAGGAGTCTAAACCTTCAGCACCAAAGAAGCCTTCTAATCCTGATGAAATTAGATTAAATAAATATATATCCAATTCTGGTGTATGTTCTCGTAGAGATGCAGACATGCATATTGCGGTTGGCAGTATCACTGTTAATGGAAAAATAATCAATGAAATGGGCTACAAAGTGAAACTTGATGATGAAGTTCGTTTTGATGGTGCTCGAATAAATCCTGAGAAAAAAACTTATGTATTGCTAAATAAACCGAAGGGTTTTGCAACAACGACAAGTGACAGTAAAGGAAAAACAGTTATGGATCTTGTTGCTAATTCAACAACTGCTCGTATAAAACCAATTGGAAGATTAGGTAGAGGTTCAACGGGATTATTACTGTTCACTAATGATGATGTGATTGTGAAAAAATTCACTAATTCTAAAACTGGTGTGTCTCGATTATTTGAAATTGAATTGGATAAAGATTTGAAACATGAGGATTTCAAAAAAATTCAAGAAGGGATTAAGCCAATGGGTAAACTAGTAGCAGTTGAAGAAATTAGCTACATTGATGGAGCTCCTAAAACTCAGATAGGACTTAGAATTAAAAACACAGGAAATTCTATTTTACATACTATTTTTGATCATCTTAAATATGAAATTGTACGTGTAGACTGTGTTCAAATAGGTCATCTTACTAAAAAGGATTTACCTCGTGGCCACTGGAAACATCTCACAGAGCTAGAGGTGAGTAATTTACAGATGCTGTAGGTTACTTTATACAACAGAGAGAAGGGCTTAATGGCCTGATTTAATGTGTTTGTGTATTGGTTATAGTTGTTTTTTTAGCTGGTGCTTTTCTAAAACTAATTTACTAAATATAAAAGCATAGTGATTTAAACTCACCCTTTCACCTTAACAGTATACGTAGAAATAAGATCTTCACCAATATAAAGGTGCACATCATAAAAGCCTTTGGTGTCAAATTGCTGTTCTAAGATAAGGGATCGATTTTCTATTTTGGTAGATGTAGGTTGTGTTTTTCTGTTCGTATGGCCATTATCAATTAAAAACGTAATTTGGTCTAAATCTACTGGTTTTTGAAGCTTGTATTTAAATATCACCTTTTCATTTTTCTGTATCGAATGATGCATTTGTTTGGGTGCATCATGAACAGTTAAATTGGTATAAGCCTTACCGTAAAGTATTGGCGCAGCTAAAAATTCATCAAAAGAAGGCGATTCTTCTTCTTCTAAAAGTGACCACTTTTTATCTATGGGGAAATGATTAATGGAAAAGAGCTTCGGATTGGTAAGAAAGTATCCATCATTATACTGAAATGAAAACGCATTAGTTTCAGGGTCTGGGATACCACTTGCCCAAGTTGGATCACAGAGATACCATTTGTTATTTAATTTAATGGCATTCCAAGAGTGATTTGGAGGATCGGATTCTTTAATATTCGTGGTGCTTGTTTTGCCAAAGCCATGTACGATCTCGCAATTGAGATTCGCCAATTTTGAAAGTTCTTGTACAATATAAGCATAGCCTGTACAAATCGTTTTTTCCTGTTTAAGAAGTTTCCGAAATATCTCTTTCTTAAAACGGTTATTCCAAGCCTCAAGTTTGAGAGTATCGTTTTTAAATCTCGTTTTTTTTCTTTTATTTCTTAAATAGAGATTATAGTCGTTTGCAATATTAGAGCAAACCCACTTATAAATGGCTCTAAAGCGCTCAACATCTGTAGTTAAATCTTCGGTTAGCTTATAGGCTAATTGAGGTAAATTATCAAGCCCTTCATCTTTGCACGCCACCGCTAGACTATCTGCTTTTTTAAAATCAATATTTTTAAAATCGGATAGTTGCGCATGAGATTGGAATACAACTATGAAGAGCAATAAGTATCTCATTGTTTCTATATAAAAGGTATATAGTAGCCCTTAATTTGAGCGCTTAGATTTGTAAGGTTTGTCTGTGTTTGGCGCACCCATAATTTCAATAAGGTCAGAAGACATTACCAAATTGATAAACGTTGTGTTGGCGTCGATTTTAATTTCTTGTTTTTCAAATCCTAAGAAACTAAATACCAAAACATCACCAGAACTTAATAACTTTGGAAATGTAAACGCACCATTTTCATCTGTAGCAGCACCAATCTCACTGCCTTTAAGTGCAATATTAACGCCTGGTAACGGACCTTTCTTATCACTTACTTTTCCTTTAACGGTTAATTGTTGGTCAACAATAGTTGCAGTTGCAACATTTTGCATTTGTGCATACATAGGATTAGCGATAAGTGTGGCAATCACTGCAATAGCCATAAAACTCAAAGTTTTTGCTATTTTTTTCATCGTTAGTGTTTTCATAATTATAATTGTTTGTTTACATCAAATCTATATACTAATCATTAGGCAATCAAATGACATTGAGTTATCACAACAATTGACTTAGTGAAACCGTCTTTTCAGTGAGGGAAAACTAAATTAATGAATTAAAAAATAAAAAGCATTAAAAAAAGAAATATTAACTATGTGTGATGAAATAATCTTATCATAGAATTAATCTTTAATTTTTGACTATAACTTATAATAATATACTTTAGCTCAAATTATTTTTATAATTTTAATCCAGCTATTAATATGATTTACAAAGACCACAACAAAAAGGTTTACATCTTTATTAAATCCTACTAGAGATACAATTATGAACAAAAGAGATAACTTAAAACGTGTCATCGTTGATTTTAAAAAATTGACACCAGAAATTTTAGCTTTATTGGTAGACAAGTATCCTCATGGATATGATGATGATCACGTTATCTCATTTAGAAATGCCAATAATGAAATTGTTGAAGCTGTTGAGGTCACCACTGAAGATACAAAGTATTTAGTTAAAGTGAGTACGAAATTAGAATTGACAATGGAAAATTATGATGAAGATGATTATGAGGATTTTGATGAAGATGATCCAGATGCTGTTCAAGATCCTGATTTGACAGACGATGAGTCTGATGATTAGCAAATAGAAATAGAAGAATCTATTTTAAAATCTTATGACGAGACCAACGGTTTTGAGTTGATTTTTTTATGAAGACTTCCCAAATAAATACGCTATATACAACTATATATTCTAAAGCGATAATCCATAGATTTTCAGATTTATCAGCTTTGTTGAGGTTGATATACGCTAAGTAGCTTAGTATAATTACAAAACTCCAAACCAATGGGAATTTGTAATTCGTAAATACACTTAAAATTAAAAGCGTTGCAATATACCAAGGATGGACAGTTGTGCTTAAAAAGAGATAAAATGAAAAAGCAATAAGCATATTCGTGATGAGTATTTTGGTGTCAATTTTTCTACGGAAAAACGCCAATCCCATTACAAACAAAAACACCAATCCCGGTAAAATTTTTCCAATGATTGCAATCTCGTTATAGCCTGTAAATACAAATCCAATTTCACGAGCTAAATAATAAATGCTTCCGTTAAACTCGAAATTCTGAAACCACAACCCGACAGTTTGTGCATAGTTATTTACAAATTCCGAAGAGAAAAAAGGAACAAATAATAGTGCCGTTGTAATACCAACAATTACGTAAAAAGAAATTAATTTTTTATAATCTATAGCAGTGGTTGAATCGTCATTCTGAACTTGTTTCAGAATCCCATTTCTTTTAAAATAGCAAAACAGTAAGGGTAAAAACAAAAGCGGAATTAATTTCACAGAAATAGATAAGGCAAAAACAACGGCTGCCCATTTCCACTTGCCTGAATGTAAGAGGTATAAGCTCCATATAAGGAAGAAAATCATAACACCTTCAAAATGAAGGTTGCCAGTTAATTCAATGATAATAAACGGATTGAGGATATACCAAAAGATATTTTTAACGGGAATATTTAGTCGCTCTAGCAAACGCTTTCCGAAGAAAAACGTTCCGAAGTCTGCAACAATAATGAGTAAACGAAATACAATAGCCGAACCCAAAATACTATGCCCAGAAAACAAACCGGCAATCATAAAACAGAGTTGATTGATTGGCGGATAGTTGGTATAATGACTTCCATTGAGCTCTCCCATGCCTGCATAGAGTGCATTAGCTTCGGTAACAGGTAAATCTCCTCCAGCATGTATGAAAGATTCAGGAGTGTAGAGATAAGGATTTAATCCTTCTAAAATCATTCGACCATCCCAAATAAATCTATAGAAATCCTGAGATAAATTAGGAATCGCCAGAATGAAGATAGCACGACTTAAAAAAGCAATAATAGTTAGAAATCTTAAATTGTCTTTGGCGTATTTCAGAAGTAAAATATAAACAAGCCAAAGCGCGCTATATAATGTTATAAGCTTAGTATATTCTGTTCTAATTAAATCGTAAGCAAAAAGCCAATAGAGAAAGAGGCTAACAATTGTAAGCAATAACGGAACCTTATAAAGTTTCCAGAATTGTATCAAACCTTGGACGTTAGAGATTTGAAAAATACATATCCAAATCCAATGAATAGCATTAAGTGGAAAGGAAATAACCCAAAATCACCACCTTGATCACCAACAACAAATGCATAGTATAGACCAAACCCGAAATAAAGCATTAATATGCCTTCAATAATCACATGAGGTGACAATTTTTTTCTAAGGTATTTGTTGCCTTTCCAAGAATCTCTTAAGGTATTAATATTGAATTTTGGTGTTCTAACAAACTCACTACGTTTACCCATATGACCTTCTATAACAGCAATAGAGTTATGTAACGAAAAGCCCATCGCTATGGAGAAAAATGTAAAAAACATAGCAACATAGCCAAAGAATTTTTTAAATCCGCTACCATAAATTTGTTTGTACATATGCCAGTAACAGACAAAGAAAATCACTGTGCTCATTACGAAGAAACTCATAAAGTAAAAGTAGAAACGTAAATGCGCATATTCATTTTTTATATACAGCATCGGAATACTTAAAATGGCAACAATAAAGATGTTTAGAAACATCGTGCTGTTGAGTAAGTGTAGTAATCCGTGGATTTTAGTTTTGGTCGAAATGTTTTTAGATTTCAAGACGCGCCAAAGCATTTTTCTAAAATTCTCAGCACCACCTTTATTCCATCTAAATTGTTGTGAACGTGCTGCACTGATAACGACTGGCAACTCTGCAGGAGTTTCAACATTCTCTAAATATTTAAATTTCCAGTTTTTAAGTTGAGCTCTGTAGCTTAAATCTAAATCCTCAGTGAGCGTGTCTCCTTCCCAATTTCCGGCATCGATAATGCATGCTTTTCTCCAAATACCTGCAGTACCATTAAAGTTGATAAAATGACCTTTACTATTACGCCCTACTTGTTCTAAGGTGAAATGTGCATCAAGAGCAAACGCTTGAATTTTAGTCAGGATAGAGTAGTTCCTGTTAATATGTCCCCAACGCGTCTGTACAACACCAATTTCAGCATTTTTAAAATAAAGAATGGTACGTTTTAACCAGCTTTTCTGTGGAAGGAAGTCGGCATCAAAAATAGCGATGAATTCACCTTTAGCTATTTTTAGTCCTTCTTTTAACGCTCCAGCTTTGAAGCCGCTTCTGTCGGTTCGGGTAATATGTGTAATATCAAGACCAGTAGCCTGAAGTTTTTCTATTTGCTCACGTGTAGTTTTAACCGTTTCATCGGTAGAATCGTCGAGCACTTGTATTTCTAATTTATCATTTGGGTAATCAATGAGTGCAATGTTATCAAGCAAACGCTCCATCACATACATCTCATTAAATACAGGAAGTTGAATGGTTACATAAGGAACTTCCTCTGGATTAGATAAATCAAAGGTCTCACAATCGTCAATAGTTTTTTTTGATGACAGATAATTATAGAGCAAATTTAATTGAGCTAATGCATACATGAAAATGAGCAAAATAGCTATCGTATATATGACTATAATTATGGTTTCGAGAATCATTTTTTAAAACTGTATTTAAAAATCCAGCTTAAGATTTTTATGCCTGCAAATATAGCACCTTTTACCGTACCTGAAACTTTTGAGACACCTATTCTATTGCGGTAATTTACAGGGATTTCGGTGTAAGTTAATTTTTGACGTAAGGCTTTCAGTTGCATCTCAACCGTCCAACCATAGGTTTTGTCTTCCATGTTGAGTTGAAGGAGCTTATCATATTTAATCGCTCGAAAAGGGCCTAAATCTGAAAATTTTGCTCTAAACATAATAGTCATAAGTGTTGTTGCTAGCCAATTTCCGAAGATTTGAGGAACAGTCATCGATCCTTTTTCTCTTAAACTTTTCACTCGTGCGCCTATAACAAAATCAATATTATCTTCTATAATAGGGTTTACTATTTTAGTGAGTTCTTCAGGATAATCACTGTAATCGCCATCTAAAAAAACGATAATGTCTGGTCGCTGGTCGTCGTCTAAGCGAGCGATATAATCTAAGCCTTTTAAACACGCATTGCCATAGCCTCTGACGGGCTCACTTAAAACCGTTGCCCCAGCATTTTTGGCATTAATTTCGGTATCATCATTAGAGTTGTTGCTCACAACAATGACCTCGTTTACAGTGTTTGGAATGTCTTTAATTACATGAGCAATAGAATCGGCCTCGTTATAGGCTGGTATGATGACTTTTATTTTGGTCATTGAAGGTCTTTTAAGCTATTCTCTTTTCTAAATGAGCGATAATCTGTCCATTCCTTTATTCTTTTACCTTCGGAATACTTTACAGCAGATATCAGCTTCTCATTTTTATACATGAGGCAATATCCGTTTTTTTGATTATTTTTTAGCTGACATTTATGATTTATTTTTTCTTTGGAATCATAAAATAGCCACCACCCGTTTTTATAACCATTATCATAATGGCCTTCACTTTCTTTAGTGCCATTGTCTCTGTAAAAGTGCCAATACTTTGTTTCTTTACCCTTAACAAAATGCCCTTCTCTTTTAATAGTTCCATTAGTGTGGTAGAATTTCCAATAGGCTGTTTTTTGGTTATTAAGTAACCAACCTTCTGAAGCTATTGTACCATCATCAAAATAGTTTTTTTGATATGTTTTTTTCGAGTTAAGATTAATGCTTAATAACATTATAGTTATGATAGCAATGTATTTCATTGGCTAAGAATTATTTCTGATTGACTAAATCCATTAAGTCAACATCGTTTCCTAATAATATTTCAGTCGGATTAATTCGTCCATCCATACTACCGTTCTCCAATTTTAACACACCTCTTGGGCAAACGGCAGAGCAAACTCCGCAGCCAACACAACTAGAACGTACAATGTTTTCGCCTTTTTGTGCATAATGTCTTACATCAATTCCCATCTCACAACTGTTGGAGCAATTTCCACATGAAATACATTGTCCGCCATTGGTAGTAATTCTAAACTTTGAAAATAAACGTTGTTGAAAGCCTAGAATAGCAGCCATTGGGCAACCAAAACGACACCAAGTGCGGTTTCCTAAAATCGGATAAAAACCTGTACCAATAACACCAGAGAATATCGAACCAATATAAATACCGTAGATTGATCTTAAGGTTCCAGATTTGATGTAAAATACATGATCTGTAGTGCCACTAAAGTGCATTATTACTAGTAAAGCAATAGCTGCAAATAATCCAATCGCACCATATCTTGCATCTTTACCAAGTTCTTTTCCTCTAAAGAACATGATGCCAGCAAATACTAAAGTTAAAAACCCGATAACCAAAGCGATAAAGACACCTCTAGTTAACCAGAAGTTGTTACTGTCATAACCTAAATAGGTGTAGACCATCGCTGTGGTCATGACAACTGAGAAGACTAAAACTAAATGAATTAACCAGCGTTCTAATTTCCAAGCCGACATTTTTTTAGATGATAAATGTCTAAACGAATCTCCAGCAGTCTCAGCTAGTCCACCACAACCGCAAACCCAAGAACAATACCAACGTTTTCCGAATTTGTAAGTTAAAATTGGACTTATGACAAAGATTGAAATGATACCAAATATGATTAAAGCCAATCCAATATTTCCAGTAGAAAGGAAACCTTTTACAGACCATTCATCAAAAATATAATAGTTAAGCGGCCATACACTTTTTAAATCGTAGTATGGTAAATCGTTATTCATAACATACATGAATTCAGGAATCAAAAAGGCAAATCCTAATTGAAAAAACATGACTGATACTGTACGTACTTGTTGATAGCGATTGTGTCTGTATTTGAGTATAAACTTATAACCAAAGGCTAAAATAGCTACAGTATATAAGGTGCCGTAAACAAACCACTGACTAGCATTTCGCCCACTTAGTAGTTGGCTTAAAGGATCAAAGAAACTAATTAATCCAGTATTGGCTGCGCCATCTACTCCTAAACCTAAATACTTAGGAAAGAAATAAAGTACAATATAAAATGTAGTAAGTATAATACCAACTATCCAGCCCCAAACTCCTCGTGATGAAATGGATTTAAACCAAACACCATCATTTTTGATGCCTTCTAATTTGGTTAAATAAGCATCTCTAGAATAGATGATGATCCCAACTATTATTAGTCCTAAAGCTGTGGTTAAGAACATGCCTTTGTTTGGGAAATTGGTATTAAAAAGAGCCAATGCTAAAATTAATAAGCCTACAATCCCTATAGCCAATGCTACTTTTTGTTTGGTTGAAATGTCTACAGCATCTGGTTTTGCTAAAGACATGCTATGATTTATTTTGTTACTCATGATTATGCAGTTTGTAGTTGGTTGTTATAAGCTAATAAAATTTCAGCTTCATAATGACTATAGAATTCTGGATCAAAATTAGCTTCAGCAAGATGACTCATGACATAGTCGACATCTCGTTTTTCGGTAAGCCATGTGTCAAACGTTTCTTGACGCATACGTATTCCGAAGATATTAATCCCTAAAAATTCATTCGTGTCTTCATTGTAAGCAACTGTAATACATTTAGTGTCATCTTCATGTTTCCAATGAAAATGTGCTTCATGCGCTCTCGGTTTTGCAAACACCCAACCATAAGTCTGATATTCGATATCTAAAAACTTAGCTGAATTAAACCAATGTCCTGGTTTGTATTCAATGCGATTGCCACAAATAGTTTGAGCCAAAGTTTCTCCCATCATTCTACCTGTATACCAAACAGCTTCAATAGGTCTGCGATTGCCAATGGCTTCATGCTGTTCGGCACAATCACCAATAGCATACACATCTGGAATATTGGTTTCTAAGTAGTGATTGACTTTAACGCCGCGACCGGTTTCAATAGTTGAAGATTTTACAAAATCAATATTAGGCGATACACCAGCCGTGAGTCCAACAACACTACATGAGATTTCTTCACCTGTTTCTTCTATAATTACCGATTTCACTCTGCCGTTTTCATCACTTTTAATTTCCTTTAAATTATTAGATAAACGTAAATCGATATGATGATTTTTAATATGTCTGTTAATCATTTGGCTTTCGCCTTCTGGTAAGACACCATTCCAAAAACTAGATTCTCGAACTAAAAAAGTAACAGGAATGTTTCTAGAATTAAGCATTTCAGCTAATTCAATACCAATTAATCCACCACCAACAATGACAGCGCGTTTGCATACTTCCTTATTGGGTGCGTTTTTTTCTAATTCATCCAAATCTTGTTTGCTATAAAGTCCTTGAGCACCTTCAAGATCTTGTCCTGGCCAACCAAATTTATTCGGTTTACTACCTGTAGCAATCACTAATTTGTCATAGCTGAGGTTTTCGCCATCAGCAAATTTTAATACTTTATTATTGGTGTCTATGTGTTCAACATATGCATTAACAAGTTCAATTCTGTTCTTTTCCCAAAACCAATTTTCGTAAGGTTGTGTATGTTCGAATTTCATATGACCCATATAAACGTACATGAGTGCAGTACGTGAGAAAAAATAGTCGGTCTCTGCCGATACGATGGTAATTCTCTTATCAGAAAGTTTTCTAATGTGTCTAGCAAGTGTGACACCTGAAATGCCATTTCCAATGATAACGATGTGCTCCATATTTTTTTTGGTTGTTATGAGGATTTTGTCGAAACTAAAGATAAGAACTTAATTGTGCTTTCTTATTTATATCTGTTTTAAATTAAAGTCTTTTTGTAAGGTTTTCTGCGGAAGTTAGACATGTTAATTTTTTAAAAATCCTTGTAAGTAAAGAGGTTTTAATCGACTTAGCGATAGTGGGATTTTTAATTAAGAATATATAATAATGAAAAAGATAATAATCTTAATAGCTTTTTTTGGGGCAATTAGTTTTGGGTTTTCTCAAAACGCTTCAGAATATTTTAAAGCTGCAAATGCCTTTTTTAATGAAAATGTGTCCAACGGAAAAGTCGCTTACTCTAAAATACACAATAACCCTGAAGCCTTAAATAAATTAGTAGCCTTAGCTGAAACAGTTTCAGTATCTAAAAATGACGTTAAAACGTATCAAGCTTTTTGGATTAATGCTTATAACATTTCAGTTATTAAAGGGATTGTCAAAAACTTCCCAATGAAATCACCTTTAGATAAAGCTGGGTTTTTTGATAAAACAAAATATAAAATTGCTGGAGAATCTATAACGCTTAACGATATTGAAAATAAAAAGTTGAGAGCACAATTCTCTGATGCACGTTTTCACTTTGTACTTGTATGTGGCGCTGTTGGTTGTCCACCATTAATAAACAAAGCATACCAACCAAATACGTTGGAAGCTCAGTTGCAAAGACAAGCTGAGATTGCACTCAATAATCCAAGTTTTATAAAGATTAAGAAAAACAACGTAGAGCTTTCTGAAATTTTTAAATGGTATAAAGAGGATTTTGTGAAAAACGGAAATGAAATAGATTACATTAATACCTTTCGAATAGAAAAAATCCCTTTTAAATCCAAGGTGTCTTATTACTCATATAACTGGAATTTAAATAAACAATAAAGTAAATTAAGCAACCATATAAAAACTGAAATGAAAAAAGTAATCACCTTAATAGCCATCATAAGTTTTACGTTTTCAGGATTTTCACAAGACGATCAAGACACGCAGAAAAGTGTAATTCAAGAATATACACCTTCAAAATTATTGAACAAAGGTCAGTGGGATATCAAGTGGTTTAATAATCTATATACGCAAACCGAAAGCACGTTTTCAGATGGTGATGAACCACGTCAAACCTTTTTTACCTCTACGATAGACATTTTTACAGGTTTATCAGATAGTAGCAGTTTTAATGTTGGATTGTTATTAGAATTTCGTTCAAATGTCATCAATGGTAGAAATGCTTTGGATGTATTTTCGTTTGATGGCGATAGTGAAACAGCACGTTCTGGATTTACTTCATTTGCGCCTGCTGTAAAATTTAATCCAATAAAAAGCATTAGTAATTTCACAATTCAAACCGCTTTTCATATTCCGTTAGTTGATAGTGAAACTGAAAATGGTGTGTTTCTAGATCAAAAGGGATTTGTTTTTCAGAATCGTTTCTTCTATGATTACACATTCCCAAGCGGAAATTGGCAATTATTCACAGAACTGAACACCGAATATAACTTCGGAAAAAAAGAAGATAGCTTTGCAAACAATAGCTTATCATTAACACCAGGTGTATTTTTAAGTTATTTCCCGAGTCAGAAATTTACAATTTTAGGACTGGTACAACACTCGCAACGTATTGATACAGGGAATGATTTTGAACAAGATTTCACTGCTATTGGCGGAGGAGCGAAGTATCAATTGACCAAAGTTTTGAATATTGAAACCTTATATACCAACTTTGTTCGAGGAAATAATACGGGTCTAGGACAAACATTTAACATAGGCTTAAGAGCTTTGTTTTAGTCTTTAGTGTTAAATTAGGAGTCTAAATGATAACTTATGATTATAAGATTCCTTTTTATATGTTGTATTCTATCTTCATGTTCTGCACAGCAAGAGAAAATCAACGGTGTAAGTTTTGTAGCATCTCGAGTTAAAATTGATGAAACACATACCAATCCTGCCGTTAATGTTGGCGCGAATTATGCAGCAATTATGCCCTTTGGATTTATTAGAACCCTAGAAAACCCTGAGATTAAGCATAATACCGAAAGACAATGGTTTGGAGAAACGAGAGCAGGAGGTAAGCAATACATAGAAGAACTCAGAAAGAAAAACATTAAAATTATGGTCAAACCTCAAATTTGGGTTTGGCGAGGAGAGTTTACTGGTTATATCAAAATGACTAATGAGGAAGATTGGAAAACCCTAGAAGACTCTTATTCAAGTTTTATCTTGGAATATGCCCAATTAGCACAAGAAACACAAGCTGAACTTTTATGCATTGGTACCGAATTAGAAAATTTCATCAAAGAACGTCCTGATTATTGGCATCATCTAATTAAAGAAATTAGAACTATTTACAAAGGAAAATTAACCTATGCAGCCAATTGGGATGAGTTTAAACGTACACCATTTTGGAGCGATGTTGATTTCATTGGTGTTGATGCATATTTTCCTTTAAGTGATAATCAAACACCAACTGTTGCAGACTGTAAAGTTGGATGGCAAAAGCACAAAGCAGTCATCAAAGCACTTTCAGAAAAACATGGTAAACCTATTTTATTTACTGAGTATGGTTACCGAAGTATGGATTATACAGGAAAAGAACCTTGGGAAAGCGATCATACTTTAAAATCATTAAACTTTGAAGGCCAATCAAACGCAACACAAGCCTTGTTTGAAGAATTTTGGAATGAAGATTGGTTTGCTGGAGGTTTTGTTTGGAAATGGTTTCATGCTCATGACACAGTTGGAGGTAAAAACTGCAATCAGTTTACGCCTCAAAACAAACCTGCGGAGATTGTGATTAAATCATTCTATAAAAAGGAATAAAACTTCTAATTTACCTTGAGGATATGTGGTGTAACAGACAAAGTATACTAATAACCAATCACATGAAAACCTTAATTGCTTTAATTCTTTTATTCACAACTTTTGCCAATGCGCAAGATGCGATTGTGACCGATTTAAAAGTTCAAGGAAATAAAAAGCTAAAATCGTCTTTCGTTAGAAAAATAGCGAATATCAAAGCAGGTGTGAAGCTCGATTCTACAGTTATTGAAGCAGATATAAAACTCTTAAAACGCTTACCGTCTATAGCACATGCTTATTATCAAGTCTTTCCAGATGGAGACAATACCTATAATGTGTTTTATAATATTGAAGAGAACTTTACCATCATTCCCTCAGCAAATGTATATACGACAAATGATGATGAATTTGCCTATCGTTTAGGCGTGTATGAGTTTAATCTCTTTGGTCAAAACATGACCTTTGGGGGATTCTATCAAATGGATATTTACAGCTCGTATGCGCTGAATTTTAGGGCACCTTATTTGTTTTCAAGACAGTTTGGTTTAGCTGTTAATTACCAAGATTTAACCACACAAGAACCAGTGTTTTTTGATAATGCCATAGCAGATTACAAATACAACAATGAGTCTACAGAAGTTCTAGTCTTGTTTCAGCTTGATTTTAATAATCGATTTGAGTTCGGACTTAATTATTTTACCGAAGATTATGAATACAAATCAGGTGCAACAAATCCGAATGTACCCGAAGAGTTGCGCGTGCATAAGCTACTGTACAAAGTAATTTATGAATACAATAACCTAGATTACGATTTTCAATATTTAGAAGGCTTTAGAAGCATTTTTAATTTTCAGTATGTAACCTCCAGAAATGAAACACAATTGCCTGCATTTTTAATTGGATGGAACGATTTTCAATATTTCAAACGCTTCGGAAATAAGGGGAATTGGGCTAGCCGTTTAAGATTGGGAATTGCAACGAATAACGATACCCCTTTCGCTCCTTTTTCGGTAGATAATAATTTAAATATTAGAGGTGTTGGGAATACCATCGATAGAGGAACAGCCGCTATTGTTTTAAATACCGAATACCGTCACACACTCTATGAAAAAGATTGGTTTTCATTACAGGGAAATGCTTTTGTAGATGCAGGAAGTTGGAGAAATCCAGGAGGTAATTTCGGTGATTTTAGTGATTCTCAAAATATACGTGTGTATCCAGGAGTTGGCTTGCGATTTATTCATAAAAAAATCTTCAATGCTATATTTCGAATTGATTACGGATTTGGTGTGACCGATGATGCTACTCAAGGATTGGTTTTTGGGATTGGGCAATATTTCTAGTTTTCTTTTTTTACGTCCTTTATTCCTATAGATTTGCACAAAAAATAATCTGTATGAGAACATTTGCTATAGGAGATATTCATGGCGGACTTAAAGGTTTGACGCAGCTTTTAGAGCGTGCTAAGGTAACGGAAAGTGATACACTCATATTTGTTGGCGATTATGTGGATGGTTGGAGTGAATCTGCTCAAGTGATTCAGTATTTAATCGAGTTGTCAAAAACTAATAATTGTGTTTTCATTAAAGGAAATCACGATGTCTGGTGTGAGGATTGGTTGCGAACAGGACAAGGTGAACCGGTTTGGTTAGTGCATGGCGGAAAAGAAACAGTTGATAGTTATGAGACGTTTTCCGAAGAAGACAAGAAACGGCATTTATACTTTTTTGAAGATATGCAGCTGTATCATATTGATGAACAAAACCGATTGTTTATTCACGCAGGATTTACGTCAATGCATGGCGTAGAACGAGAAGTACACAAAGAGAATTGCTATTTCGACAGAACACTTTGGGAATTGGCTTTAACCATGGATGATCGTATTAAAAAGGATTCTGAGTTATACCCAAACCGACTTAAGCACTACCTTGAAATTTATATTGGACATACACCAACTACCAATTATAATCAAGATCAACCCATGAATGCTGTAAATGTTTGGAATGTCGATACTGGAGCTGCATTTACCGGGAAGTTATCTGCTATAGATATTGAAACAAAAGAAGTTTTCCAAAGCGATACTTTAAAAGATTTATATCCAAATGAGTTAGGAAGAAATAAGAGTTAATCAACAAATATGCTTCTTATAATAAGCAAATAAATCATCAGCCGAAGCACCAAACCATTTTTTTACATAGATAGTCCAGAAATGGTATTGCAGCTTCCAAATACCATGTCTTTTATAAAGTCTAGCAGAAGTTTGCACCTTTTTATTAATTACCACAAATTGCTTTCTAGAGTAAAGTTCATTGATTAAAATATTGTCTTCATAGATTGTGAAGCTCTCATCATATCCGCCAATTTCGTCAAAGAGTTCTCGCGTGATAAACTGACTTTGGTCACCACCACGACAAGCTCTCCAGCTAAACTGAGTGAGCCAACTTGCTAGGCGTAACCACCAATGGTTACTATCAAATTTCATACGAAAACAACCTGCTTGATTTCCTTTTTTCACTTCGGAAATGATAAGTGTATCAAAATGTTGTGGTGGAAACGAATCGGCATGTAAAAAATAAAGAATGTTACTTGTAGCTTTTTTTGCACCAAGATTCATTTGTTTGGCTCTTCCTTTTTCAGAATGTAAAAGCTTTATGTCTGGTCGAGCACAGTTGAGACCTTTTTGAGACCTTTCTACTCCGCTCGAGGAGACATTATTTATGACTTTCACTGTTTTATCTTGACTTCCGCCATCTACCAGAATAATCTCGCTAATATTAGATTTTGAAGAATGTTCATTTAAAAGAACAAGGAGTTTTCCTATGTCTTTTTCTTCATTTAAAACAGGGATTATGATAGAAATTTCACTCATTCAAAGTCCAGTTATAGTCTTTGTAACTTTTTTTGGCTTTAGATGAAATTTTAACTTCAGAATACTGATTTAAAAAATCAATTAAATTCTTTCCACCTTTTTTGAAATCACCACCATACCATTTAAATATTTTCGACAGTTTGATAGCATTTTCGCTAAACTCGTTTTTTGAAGTGTCGCTTAAAAACCCTCTGGTTAAAAGGTCTAAATCGGCTTCTAGAGTTTTGGCTGTAAACGCTTTGTTGTATAGTCTTGGGCAAGATACTGCAGCACAAACTAAGGCGAAATGAATTCGAGGTTCGTCCATTTTTCGAATAATTTTATGCTCAACATCATTTAAGGTATACCATTTTTCGTCGATTTTTATAAAACGATGATTCCATGGACCATTAATATCTTTAATGCTTTTTGTTGGGTAATTATCTAATATGAGTTTAACCGTGAATGCATTGTAAACATTCATCCAATAGGCTAAGGTTTCGTCTTTGCTCCAAGTGTCTTCTGGTGGATTTCTAGAAAGCATGTCTAAGTAAGCATTAAACTTCGTCTTGTCGGCTTTGAAACCTTTGTAGCTGACATTGCCTTGGTCTGATACGTGTTTTTGAAGTAATTCGTCCCATTCAGAATGGTCAATAACAGTATGGATAGTTATATCATCAGTTTGAATATCTTCTTTGATTTCAGTTACTACGTCATCACCCACTTCATTTTCAACTTCAACTTCAACTTCAACTTCGGTTTCTATTACTTCTTCAACGACTTCTATGACTTCAATTTCAACTTCTGTTTCGGTAGTGGATTCAACAACTTGAGTATTATTCTCGACGTTTTCAGTAACGACTGTCTTTGTAGCACAACAACCATAAGCGTTGATACTCATACACAGAGCCATAACAAATTTTAAGTAGTTCATGCCTGAATTTAATTTACTGTTATATATACTTGCGACAATTTTCAACCTTTGGTTTTAAGTGGAAATAACTCTTGATGTAAAAAAACCATTGGGAAGTGTTCATCACCTTCAAAGCCAAGTTCTATGTCTATTGCGCTGAACGGCATATAATTATTTTTGAAAATGTAATCCCAAAGACTCAATGTTAGTCTGAAGTTTGCGCTAAACCTAACATGATTAGGAAGTTCTTTTGCGTGATGCCAAATATGCATCTTCGGATTATTGAATATATACTTTTCGATAGGCTATAATTAAGAGAATGTTTCTAATAGTTTAAATAATAAACCACTAACAATAGCGGCGATTGGAAGTGTTAGCAACCAAGATAATAATATTTTACCAATCATTTTATAATCGGCTTTTTTTGTGACAGTTCCAATTCCAAAAATGGAACCAACTGACACGTGTGTTGTAGAAACGGGTAAGCCATGTATACTTGCTGTTGTTACCAATAGACCAGTTACCATGTTTGCAGTAAATCCTTGTCCGGAATTCATAGGCGTAATTTTTTTACTCATTGTTATACCTACCTTTTTTGAATTAAGTAGACCGCCAATAGCCATAATAATCGCTATAATAATCATACTCCATTCAATATCAATGGCATTAATAATTAATAATAATCCAACAATTTTTGGTGTATCATTTAAGCCACGAGCAAAACTTACAATCCCAGAGCTAAGGAAATGTAATGTATCCAATACTTTTTGTGAGCTTAAACCAAAAATCTCGCCATAGTAAGTTTCTATTTTATTTTGAATAGTAGCTTCAATTGTTCTTTTAGTTTTTAATGTGGCTACATTATCCATGTTAAACGCAGCTACGGTAGCCGTTTGCTTTTCGTGAATATTAAGAGTTGTTTTTTTTGTAATCCCTAATCGTTTTCTGAAAAACCTAAAGATGAGATAGGCAATAAAACTAACAGCTGCTGCCATAAGCGGGCTAACTATTAGAGGCATTAAAAATGTTCCTCCAAGTTTTTCAAAATTAAATTGAGAGCCAACAGCCATAACACCTGCGCCAAATAATGCGCCTACCAAACTATGAGTTGTTGAAATTGGCATTCCTATTTTGGTGGCTATAAATACTGTTAAAGCCGCGCCAAATGCAATAGATATTGCAAAAATGGGCATTGTGATGAGTTCATTGGGAACTAATCCTTTTCCAGAAAAGTTTTTTACTAATTCATTTGCTAAAAAAATAGCAGCTATAGATCCGGAAAGCGTCGTTAGAGTTGCCCAGTTTATCGCTTTCTTGTAATTGGTAGTTCCGCTTCCGAAGAGTGTAGCGACGCCTTTAAAGTTATCATTAGCGCCATTACTATAGGCTAAAAAACAGGCTGAAATAAAAAGTAGGATTAGAATCATAAAGTAGTTTATTATGATTTTGACGAAATAGTAATTTATTACTTACTACTATTTTTAGAATTTAACATTAAAAAAAGAGCGTCTAATGGACGCTCTTTTTTGTTTTAAGGTTGTTTTGTAATTAACAACAGCCTCCACCATCATAATGAAAGGTAGATTCGCTAAAATAAATATCATCTCTCCCTAAAGCTTGTAAAGCTCCAGCCGTTTTATCGCATATGGCTAGCGGTTGATTTTTTATTAAAATATGACCAGCCTTGTCATCAAAGTAATCTTCATCTCCATAATAGATAGCCGCTTTTCCAGTAAAAATGCAAGGGCCATCTTCTGGCATTGGATCTTTAATCGCAGCAACTTCAATAGATTCAATATAAATCAATTCGTTGGTTGGATAGTTTTTAGGATCTAAGATTCTATAAGGCTTCCTTGCTCTAATTTCAATAGTACCAAAACCGGCATCAGTAAGTGCTTTGACATATTGGTCTATAGGTAAGCTTCCACTAAGGCAAAGAGCTCTAAGTCGATCATCATTTCGTAAGGTGTCATTCATTGGTTGCTCGCAAGTAGGATCACTCATCACTAAACGACCATGAGGTTTTAAAACACGATACATTTCATCAATGGCACGTTTTAAGTCTTCAGCTTTAAAGATGTTAAACAAACAATTTTGAGCGGCTACATCAATACTGTTGTCTTCAACAGGAAGATTCATTGCATCACCTTTTTTAAGCTCAACAAATTCAGATTTAAACCAATCATTTTGTGCTTCGGCTTCGATAAAATTTTTGCGCGATGCTTCTAACATTTCGTCAACAACATCAACACCAATAACACCCCCTTTTTGACGGTTGAAATATGAAAATTGTAACAACTCCATTCCGCCACCAACACCAACGTATAACATTTTTGGGTTATTAGTTAAGTCGCGAGCATGAACAGTGCTTCCACAACCATAATTCATTTCTTGCATAATCCTTGGAATTTTAAGTCCGGGTAATTCCCAAATAGGATTGGTTGTACAGCATAGACCTACATCTGGAGTTAGTGCTGCTTCTTTATATAAATCGTTTGTAGCATTTAAATAGCTCATAATTATAACGTTTTTATTAATTCTTTAAAAAGTGTAATCATATCAGGTTCTGCTTTTCCTGCCATGGCAATAATTTCGGCAATATTTACAGGTTTGAGATTATCTGGGTCGCATTCATCTGTTAAAACTGACACTGCAGCTACTTTTAAGTTTAAATGATTTGCAACTATTATTTCTGGAACTGTGCTCATACCTACGGCATCTGTACCAATAATTTTAAGCATTTTATATTCTGCTCTGGTTTCTAATTGAGGTCCAACGACACTAGTATAAACGCCTTCGTGTAATTTAATATTATGGTCTTTAGCTATGGCTTTGAATTTAGCATTGATCTCAAGATCATAAGGCGCACTCATATCAGTAAAGCGTTCGCCTAATTCTTCAACACCTTTAAAGGCTAGAGGAGAGCTTCCTTGTAAATTAATATGGTCTTCAATTAACATCAATTCTCCTTTTTTGAAATTTAGGTTAATTGCGCCAGAAGCATTAGAAACTAATAAAGTTTTAATCCCTAGTTTCTCCATAACACGAACTGGATAGGTAACATCTTGAAGCGAATACCCTTCATAAACATGAAAACGACCTTGCATCACAAGCACTTTTTTTCCAGCTAGATTGCCATAAATGAGCTTTCCTTTATGGAATTCTACTGTGGCTGTCGGAAAATTTGGTATCTGTTTGTAACTCACTTCATGAAGAATTTCAATTTCGTCGGTTAATAAACCAAGTCCTGTTCCAAGGATGATACCAACTTCCGGGTTATCAAAACCTTTGGATTGTAGATATTCGGCTGATTCTGTTATAAGTTTAATCATGAGTTTTATACAATGGTTTAAGTTGTTCGTAATGTTTCATGTCTTCAAAAGTATCAATATCATTCAACTCTTTTAGTAAATACACATGACTATTTCGTAAATCTTTTAAGGTGTCTTTTCGCACAGTTTCGCTCCCCCAAGCTTTATTTTTAAAAACTTCAGAATGTAGTATTTTCATTCCCAAAAGATAATATCCACCATCTTCAGCAGGACCAATAACAACCTCATTAGTCTCTAGTTTTTGAAAGGCTTGTTCGATAATATCTTCACTTAAATCCAATAAATCGCTACCGATGATAATTACTTTTTCATAACCAGAATTTAATAGTTCTTCAAAGGCATTATGCATGCGTCGGCCAAGATCATTACCGGTTTGTAGTTTTTTACTGAAATAGGTATTGCTCCAAATATCATTTAGATTGATTTCGTCCGAATAAAACACATAGCGACTCGCATCTACATTTTTAGCAATATTAGCTGTATGCTGAAGCAAATACTTGTAAATATCCAAAGCAGATTGATCTCCTAGAGATTTAGCTAAACGTGTTTTGCATTTTCCTAATTCCGGGTTTCTAGCAAAAACTATTAATGCGTTTTTAGTCATTAGTTTTGATTGCTTTTTGGATATGCTTTTTTCCCTTTTTTTAACCATTTGCTCCATGTACGAGAGTACACGTGAACACTGTCTGTTGTTTTTTCTTTCGAATTATAAACATCGAAATCTTTGTTTTTCCATTCAAAAATGCCTCCATAAAGGTTTCGCACATTGGTATAGCCTGCTTTTTTTAATCTGTTGGCAATTGTTTCAGACCTCACGCCTAACGAACAATAGACAACAATAGCTTTCTTTTTATTTGGGAATTGCTTTTCAAAAGGTTCTAATTTGAAATTAGTGTAACCAACATAAATCGCATCTTTAAGGTGGCTGACTTCAAATTCATCCTGCTCTCGAGCATCTAAAATGAGCGCTTGGGTTTTTGACTTTGCCAATTCCTGAACCGAAATATATGGTACAGTATTGTTGTTGTAGCGTTTTAATATATCATCCAGTGATTCTTGAGAAAATCCAAAGAAAGAAAATAAAACAAATATGTAAAATAAGAATGTTCTCATATTAAGCAACAACACCTTGACAGCTACTTCCTGCGCCAGCAGTACAACCGTAACAATGTTGTGAAATGACGATGTTACGTCCTTCTAATAGTTCTTCGTTAAATTCTGAAATATGCCGAGATTTACTATTCACAGGCAATTCTAACATTTGATTAAAATCACAATCAAATAAATAGCCGTCCCAACTAATCGAAAGTGTATTTGTACACATAACATTCGCAACGGCAGCTGGATTATAGGCATCTACTAATTGATACATATAATCTTCATAGTTTTCGGAAGCTATTAAATAATCCAGAAAACGTGCTATTGGTAAATTTGTTATAGCAAATAAATTGTGGAATTGAATTCCGAAATCGTCCATCAATGCCTTTTTAAAGTCTTTCTCCATAGACATTTGGTCGCCTGGCAAAAAGGCTCCAGAGGGGTTGTAAACCAAGTCTAATCGCAAGTCGCTATCTGGCATTCCGTAGCCAACAGCATTGAGTTCTTGTAAGGCTTTTATAGATTTATCAAAAACACCTTCGCCACGTTGTTTGTCAGTTTTTCCTCGTGTCCAATGTGGCATTGAGCTCACGACATGAACGTTATGTTTTTTAAAGAATTCAGGTAAATCGTAATATTTTTTGTTGGCGCGAATTATTGTTAAATTGGAACGCACAATAAAATCTTTGATACCAACTTTTGAAGCTTCTTCAACAAACCATCTAAAATCTGGGTTCATTTCTGGAGCGCCACCAGTTAAATCTAAGGTATGCGCACCAGAGTTTTTGATGACTGCCAAACATAGCTTCATCGTCTCACGTGTCATTATTTCCTTTCGGTCTGGACCAGCATCAACATGGCAATGTTCGCAAACTTGATTACACATGTAACCTACGTTGATTTGTAGAATTTCCAATTTTTTTGCTTTAAGCGGAAATTGGCTAGTTTCGGAAATTTTAGCTCTAAATGTTGGTAACTCTCCATTTTGAAAAATACCGTTGGATAAGATTTCGAGTTGCCGATTGCTTTGTGCTAAATCGCTTCCTTTTTTTTGTAGGGATTGGGTCTTTAATTTCGTCATATTAATCTTAAGACAAAAGTTTCTATTTGTTATAATCTGCGTTAAGGATGGAGGCTTTGTTGGAGCTCCTCAATGAGAGCGACTGCCGAGAGCCTGACCTTCAGGTAACGCTAAAATATTAACCGTCTAATTTATTTACTTTATTCATCATCTGAACACCATGCACTAAAGTAGCGCCACTTTTTATAGCAGCACCAACGTGAATGGCTTCCATCATTTCCTCTTTGGTAACACCTCTTTGCAAACCATCTTTGGTGTAAGCATCAATACAATACGGGCATTGCTCTGTGTGTGAAACAGCTAATGCAATCAATGATTTTTCACGAGCTGTAAGTGCGCCTTCTTCAAAAACCTTTCCGTAGTAGTCAAAGAATTTATTCCCTAATTCTTCGCCCCATTCGGTGATTTTACTAAACTTTCTAAGGTCTGCAGGATCGTAATATGTTTTTGACATGTTTAAAATTTAAAGAGTTAATCTATCTACGTAAAAAGTAGATATTAAGTTTTACCACCAATATAAAAGTGCAATAACGCCAATAAATTGCTTCTTTTTAGCCATTATTTCGTTAAAAATAAAAACTGTAACTCAGGCTATGCTTTTGATTTTTGCTTCATTCTGACTTAAAGTTATCTAAATTTATTTAGCCGATATTATCCTCTTTAATAGGTATGAGTCGCTATTAATTATCAAACTTAACAGAAAATTTAGCCGAATACTAATTTATTTTTTATCACAGAAATGAAATATGGTTTGCACTAAAAAAGTCTTACTTTTAAATTCTCTTTTTGTTAAGAATGAAGAATTGGATTGAACTTTTATCAGAATTTAAAAAGGCGCAGCAACCTGTTGCTCTAATTACAGTTACAAAATGCTTAGGTTCAACACCTTGTGTTTTGGGTTCTCGCATGATTATTACCAATGATAGTGTGCTTCATGGTACCATAGGAGGCGGGAAATTAGAATTCCTAGCTACAGAAGAGGCTAAGAATGCACTTTGTGAAAATAGAATCATCGAATCCAGTTATACCTTAGGGCCAGAGTTTGAACAATGCTGTGGCGGAAAAGTAGAATTTATAATAGAACCTATGAATCAATCACCAGAACTATTTCTATTTGGCGCAGGACATATTGGTTATGAAATTGCCAAAATATTAGTCGATACGCCATTTAAAGTCAATCTTATCGATTCTCGGCACGACTGGTTTAAGACCTCAACATTGGATGACAGTATTAATTGCTGTCAAGTTGATGTAGACAACTTCAAATCCTTTAGAGATGTTGTGAAGTGGGGAAAAAACAGCTATGTATTAGTGTTGACTCATGATCATACTATCGACTTTGAGATTATCGCGATGGCACTTCAAAATGAAACTAAATTTTTAGGTTTAATAGGCAGTAAAACCAAACGCGTTCGATTTAATAATATGCTCATAAAAGAAATGAATATAGAAGAAGGAATGAGCAATGTGGTTTGCCCAATTGGATTACAAGTAGGCGGTAATACGCCTAAAGAAATTGCTATTAGTGTTGCTGCACAATTACTAGAAGTGCATTATAAGGAATGATAAAACCATTACTTCAATTTCGTGCGTCTATCCTTTAAAATTTTAGCAAACGAACGTGTTCTAATTTCATCTAAAGTTAATCCAGTTACTAATACTTCATCAATTGTAATAGCTCCACTATTTAAGGCTTTTAAGAAATAATTTAAAAGACCTTGACCAGTTGCTGCATCATCAAACGTATCGCCAATTAAAGTCGCTTGAGCTGCTTTTTCAACAAAGGTTTTTAAACGTAAAACAGCATCATCGTAACTCTCTAAAAAGAACGCATAAACAGCTGTGTAACGCATTGGTAATTGTGCAGGATTTAAATCCCAACCTTGATATAAACCTTTATATAATGAATGACGAATATGCTCATAACCTTTTAACCAAGCACGATGTACCACGTCTTTGTTTTCTTGCTCTTGAGCTTCGGTTAAATCTCCACGATGAGGTCCAATAGGCATAGTGTTAGTTGCGCCATCTGATAGCCAAATTCCTGTATGAGCTAATGCCACTTTTGTTGTATAATGCGCATAATCACAAACGTCATGATCCATTTCTTGATACGACGCTGTAATATTGTTAGAAGCCGTATAATCATAAGTTCCGAAATGAGTTGCAATACAACGTCCTTTACTTGCGGCAATAAACCGGAATAGTGGATTTGTCCCATTATGATCCATTATGGATTGTGTGGTTTCCACCATCATTTCCATTTTTAGGGTTCCAGATTCTAATTTGAAATTATCTTCAATCACTTCAAAAAAGGAGACTAATGCTATGATTTGTTCCGGAATAGTCACTTTAGGTAACATCACCACAAAATTGTTTGGTAGTTTTCCGTTTGTTTCTGTTAGTAATGTTGTTAAGAATAAATCGAGTGTTCTTTGTCCGCGATGTTTTAATTCTTCAGTAAATGGTTTAATACGAATACCAATAAATGGAGAAAGGGTTCCTTCGTTTAGCCCAATAGCGACTTGTTTTGCGGCAAAAACAGCGGTTTCATCTTCTTCTTTATCCGAACGATTACCAAAGCCATCTTCAAAATCAATTCTAAAATCTTCTACGCCTTCTTCTTCTAATTTAGCAATTACCTTTTGATAGATGTTATATGAAAATCCAGCAGGATGATTTTTTAATTCGTCCTTAGATAAACCCTTTAACTCTTTTATGAGTTTTTGTTGCTTTTTGTTTTTTGATGGTAATTTTTTACTTCCTTTTAATTTAAAAGCCTTGCCAAATTCAATAAAATTAGGCGCATAATGCAACAATGATTTTAATGCAATATTTCCTAAAACTTGCGTTGTATTAGACTTGAAAAGATTTGCGCCACCATAAACTGTATGAATAGGTTGTCTATCTTCTCTATCGCCTCTATATATTTTATTAAACGCTTGATTTGCCGTTTCTAAATCGTCAAAAATATGTGATTTTTTATCTTCTGAAATACTTAAATTCATAATGTATGCTTTATTTATTAACCTCTCGACTGCGCTTGAAGAGACAATAGTATGGTCAGTTCGAGCGCAGTCGAGACCTCATTTTTTAAAATTCTAACTTCCTCTATAGGTTGAGTATCCAAATGGATTAATTAGTAACGGAATATGATAATGGCTACTATCTGTAACTTCAAATTGTATTGAGGCTTCAGGATAAAAACCATTTTGATTATTGTTTTTATAATAGTCTGCTGTGTTAAAAGTCATCGTATAAATACCAGGAATTAAAAGTTTTCCAGGAGGTAATACATCAGGAATTCGACCATCAGCATTTGTGATACCAACACTCATGGGTTTCCAATGGTTATTGCGTAATCCTTTTAATGTAATGATCATATTTTTTGCAGGAACACCAATAGATGTGTCTAAAGCATGTGTGGTTAAATGACTGCTTAAATCAGCGTTTTTGGGTAAATCTTCAATGAGTTTAGCCAAGCGAATTACAGTAATTTTATGCTGTTCGTTCATCGCTACATGAATTTCATCTTCAATATTATGATTTAATCTTGAATTTACAATAGCCAACATTTCTTTGGCAGATTTCCCACTAGCACTTACAATAAAAATATAACCGAATTTATCTTCATAAAACTCATTTGCCTTGGCTAAAGCTTCAATCGTTTCTATATTAGCTTCGGTAACTTTTGATTGTTCATTTCCTGCCCATTCAGCTGTATGTGCAAATTTTTCTTTTAAGCTGTCTACGTTTCCAATTTTAGGATGACCAGTAAAGGCGTCTTTAAAATCTTCTATTGTGCAGTCATTATACCAAATCGATGCCGCTGTTTTAATCATTTCATTTTCAGAAGAAAAAGGTCTGCTTTGAACCATTTTATTAATCCAAGTGTTAGAGACACAGCATTGTTCTAGTTTGGAAAACGCTTCTTGGTCTGAAAATGAATTAAGTTGATTTAGTGTTATCATAATCTTTATTTTGGTGCGCCTTGATTGATCCAGCAATTAATCATATCGCGTTCTTCTTGCGTCATGCCAGTTTGATTATTATTAAACGGCATGTTTTTGCTCACTACTGTACGTTGAAAGATCTTATCTTTTAAATTATAAATCTGTTCTGCCGTGTCATACTTTACGCCATTAGGTGCTACTTTCCAAACAGCATCTGTAGGGTTTGATGAATGACAATTGGTACATCTGTTATTAATAATAGTTTGAACTTCTGTAAAGGAAACAATTTCTTGGCAATTTTCATATTTTGGAGGTGTAGGAGCAGTCATAAATGCCATACCAAATAAAATAACCACAGAAATTGGCATAACCCAAACTGAAAGTCCCCCTTTCTCACGAATGTTTAAATAATGTTTTATTCCGGCTGTTCCTAAAGTAATACCAATAAGCACTAACCATTGGTGCGTATTTCCAAAAGTACTTGGAAAATGATTGCTTATCATCACAAATAGTACTGGAAGTGTAAAGTAATTATTTGTGTATGATCTTAAAAAAGCGGCTTTTCCATCTGCAGGATTGGGTTGTAACCCTTTTTTGGCAGCGGCAACCATGCGTTTTTGTCCAGGGATTATTATAAAGAAAACATTGGCAGCCATTAAAGTTCCAAGAAAAGCTCCAAAATGAATATAAGCAGCACGACCACTAAATACTTGTGCGTAGAACCAAGCAAAAAGGAATACTAGTGCTGTTATCGCAAAAGTGAAGACTACTTTATTGTCGCTTAATCGCTTGCATATTTGGTCATATAAAACCCAGCCAATGATTAAAGAACCTATACTAATTGCTATTGCTGTAGAGGGTAAAATGTCTAAAACTTCAGGGTCGATTAAATAGGAACTTGCATTAAAATAATACACTATTGCGAGCAAACAAAATCCAGAGAGCCATGTAAAATAAGCTTCATATTTAAACCAGTGTAAATGCTTTGGGATTTTTTTAGGTGCCAATTTGTATTTTTCAACATAATAAAAACCACCACCATGAACAGCCCAAAGATTCCCGGCTAATTCATCTCTTACGTCCTCTGTTCTGTTTAATGCATTTTCTAAAAACACAAAATAGAAAGAAGCTCCAATCCAAGCGATTCCAAAGGTTATGTGGATTAACCTAACGCTCAAATTTAACCATTCAAAAAAGTGACTTTCATAAATTGTTCCTTTTAAGAATAGATACAAAATTCCAATTCCGCCAACTGAAGCAACAACAATTAAGGCATAAAACCAATTTTGAGATGTTTGAATTGCATCTGCCTTTTCATCATTTCCTTGAATTTTTAGTTCTTTGATTGAATGGTGTAACTTATAAGTAACAGCAACAATTACTGAAAAAATAACAAGCCAAGCAATAAGTAAAAATACTTCAATCATTCAATTTATTTAATAGTTCCAAGAATACGTAATCTACTAATGCCACCATCAGGATATATTTTCAACTTAACGTGCGTTACAGGTTGTTCTGTTTGTATAATCTCTTTTTCGAAATGATGTTCTTTGTCTGCTTCTAGTTTTTGCTGAGGTAATAATGGTTTCCATTCATGATTGCCACTTAGAACATCATCATCGCTATCGCAATTACAAACATCAATAGCGCAAGAATCAGGATAGTTCCCTTTAAAATGTTTGGTGTCTACTATAATTTTATGAACTGTTCCAGGGTGACCTAATCTTAAAATTACAAAATCTTCATTATTAGGTGTTCGGTTACGTTTAGTTTCCCAGCCATCTCCCATATTTTTGCCTTTGGTTGGAGAAATAAGATTATCCATAACACTAAAAAACATATCGTTGCAATGCAAAGCTTTTCCACAGTTGTTTACTAATGCCAAATCAATGATTTCTTGTGGGTTTACTTTAGACCAATCCTTATAAACTTCACCGTAAACCCTAAAGCGAGCAACGCCACCATCAGGATAAATATGAAGGCGAACATGTGTGTAAACTTTATCTGAATCAATTTCAAAAAAATGCTGACTTCCAGGGTCTAAAGGCGATTTAGGTAAAATTTCTTCCCATTCTAATTCGTCAGCTTTACTCCAGTACACATGAGAATTTCCCATATTAATAGCTTCAACAGAAGCAAAAGGAGGATGATTTCCTAAAAAGTGATTGGTATCTATATCGAAACCTTTGATTTTTCCTTCAGCACCTAGTTTAAGAATTGCCCAATCATGTCCCGAAGTTCGTTTACGTCTAGATTCCCAGCCGTCCATCCATTTTCCATGATCGGTATATTTATCTGCAATAAAAACGCCACGTCCTTCTTTGATTAGATTTTCTTTTTCAGCAAAAAAATCATCAGTAGAATACAATACTTGTCCACCAATTTTCTCAGATGCTAAATCTGTATACTGTTTTAGTTTTTCTTCTATCATCTATCTTTTAATAATAATTTTCCTTGTTGAAGTGTTTTTAACTTTGAATTCTCAACCACTTGGACACCATTAACAAATGTATGAATTACTTTTCCAAAAACCGTTTCGTTTAAGTAAGGTGTTGCTTTGTGCTTGTGATGAATAGAATTTTCTGTGATTTGAAATCTTTGAGAGTCATCCCAAACAGTAATATCGGCATCAAAATCAACAATCAAAGAACCCTTTTTATAATCTAGACTTAAAAACTCTGCTGGTTTTTTTGTGAGTAATAGGATTAATTTTTCAGTAGATAACCCTCTCCTTTTACCTTCTGAAAATAGAATTGGAAGAGTGAATTGTAATCCTGAAATCCCTCCCCAAGCCTTAAAGAAATCGCCACTTTCTAATTGTTTACGTTCTGGTGGAGCAGGAGAGTGATCGGATGCTAAAAAATTAAAACCATCGTCTAATAAAAAGTCCCAAAGTTTATCATTATTAGTGCGTTCTCTAATTGGAGGTGCACATTTGTAAACAGGTGATTCGTCTGGAATAGCTTCGGCATTAAAATATAAATAATGAGGGCAAGTTTCAACTGTCAATTTATTGGTTTCTTGCTGACGTTGCTTAATTCGTTCAATACCTTCAGAAGCCGAAAGATGTACAATATGTACTTTTATATCGAATCGTTTTTGAATATCTATAGCCAAATCAATGGCATTGGTTTCCCAATGTTGAGGTCGTGATTGTAAATATTCTTTATAGCTTTTCGAATTTGTTACTTCAGGAACATTATCATCAGTCAATTCACAATGCAGTAGTAATGGAATGTTGTATTTTTTTAGAATAGGAGCAATGGCTTCTAAATCTATTTTTGAAACATTAGGAAATTCATCAATTCCAGAATGTGTTAAAAAACCTTTGATGCCAAAAACGCCTTCATTTATTAAGTCTTCAATGTCATTTATATTTGTTGGGATAATTCCTCCATAAAATCCACAATTCACGTGTAGTTTATCTTTTGAAGTTTCTTGTTTTAGTTGGAATGCTCTTAAGTCTGTTGTAACTGGACTTGCATTAAGTGGCATTTCAATAAGTGTTGTGATTCCTCCAATGGCTGCCGCTTTTGTGGCAGTATCAAAGCCTTCCCAGTCTTCCCGTCCTGGCTCATTAATATGAACGTGAACATCAATTATACCTGGCATGACAATGAGATTTTTATAATCTAAAAAAGGAACATTTTCAATTTTATGATAGCCTTTGTAGATGTTATAAATTTTGTGGTTTTTAACATGAATGGTTGCCTCTGTAAAAAAATTGACAAGAAAGCAACGTTTGCTGTATATTAAAAATTCTGTCATAGACTAATGCTAATTATGTGATATCTGATTTCAATAAGCAATAAATTTCGCTATCCAAAAAGCGACCATCATAGTAAAAATTTTCCCGAAAACAGGCTTCTAATTTAAATCCAAACTTAAGCAAAAGCGCTTTCGAATTTTCATTTTCAATATTTACATTGGCTTCAAAACTATGAAGGTTTATATCATTAAAGCCAAAACGGATTAATGTATTAAAGGCTTCCGTCATATAACCCTTTCCCCAAAAGTCAGGATGTAAGATATAACCAATTTCGCCTCTAGAATTTTGTCTATCAATTCGCCAAATACCAAAATCACCAATGAGTTGATGACTATTTTTGTCTATAATGGTCCAAGTGATTCCTCTGTTTTCTGCAAATGCTGTATGATAACCTTCGATTCTCTTTTCTGTATCCAAAATTCGTTTCGGTATTGCAGTATCCATGTAAGTTGAAACGGCTTTGTGACTTCTCATATTTAATAGCACTTCAGCATCTTCTTTTTTATAGGCTCTATAAAATAGTCGTTCACTTTCTAATTCTGGAAATGTGTCAAAAACATATTCGTTTATTGGTGTTTCCATTTTAGTCTAAATAGGATTATTTTCATATAAACTCATCAATACCTTTTCAGGAGTCATTGGCGCATGAAACTTCAAATGGTAATTTGGATTAAACGCTTTAACCGCATTCTGAAGGGCAAAATAAGCCCCAATGCCATACATTAAAGGTGGCTCTCCTACAGCTTTAGATTTTAAGATAGCCATGTCGTTGCCATCAGTTTCTAAAGGAATTACTTCAACGTCCTTAGGAACCGAAAAAATATCTGGAATTTTATAGGTCGATAATGCATTTGAGAGTAAGCGACCTTCATCATTATAGGCAATGTCCTCCATGGTCATCCAGCCAATCCCTTGTACTAATGCACCTTCAACTTGACCTAAATCAATGCCTTCACTCATGCTTTTTCCGTAGTCATGAACGATTTTAACCGAATCAAATTCGTAAGTGCCACGAGTACAATCTACAGTGGTTGTAATGATTGCAGTTCCATAAACGTGGTAAGCAAAAGGATGCCCTTTTTCTTTGCTTTTATCAAAGTGAATCTCAGGTGTTGCATAATGAGCATTTTCAGTTAAAGCCACACGGTTCAACATGGTTTTACTGATGAGATCTGTCCAAGATAAATCTGATTTTTCATTATTGACATATACAAACTCATCTTTCAATTGAATATGTTCTTCGGAAACGTCTAAATCTTCTGAAGCTACTTTTTTCAGTCGTTCTAATAAAGCTTTACAAGCTTTCAATGTGGCTTTTCCATTTAAGTCGGCCGTAGAACTCGCAGCAGAAGGTGAGGTGTTCGCAACTCTAGTTGTATTCGTCGTTTCAATTTTAATTTTTTCAATAGGAATCGAAAACACTTGTGCTGCAATTTGCATCATTTTAGTATTGACACCTTGTCCCATTTCTACAGCAGCTGTGCTAATTCCAATACTTCCGTCGAGATAAATATGAACCAAAGCACGAGCATGATTCATTGGTGTATTGGTAAACGAAATTCCAAAAGTAATTGGCATTAAAGCCAAACCTTTCTTGAAGTTAGAATTCGCGTTGTTGAAGTCCTCAATCTCTTGTTCCAAGGCTTTAATATTGTAAATAGATTTCGCCGAATCCCATGTGTTTTTGGCTTCTACTTTTTTAGCAATTTGACCATAAGAAAAGGTGTCGTTTTCATCTAATAAATTCGTTTCCTGAATTTGTCTAGGAGATACACCTATCTCATTTGCTGCTTTTGCAATGGCAGATTCAATAACGAACATCCCTTGTGGTCCACCAAAGCCTCTAAAAGCTGTGTTAGGCGGTAAGTTGGTTTTGCAACTGATGACTGTGGTTTTTACATTCGGGACAAAATAACTATTCGTCGCATGAAACAAAGTCCGCTCAGCAATTGCAGGTGATAAATCGGCTGCAGCTCCTGAATTTTGAAGAAATTCTGCTTCGTAAGCTAAAATTTTCAAATCTTTTGATAAGCCAATTTTATAGATGCTTTCATAGGGATGTCGCTTTCCAGTCATTCGCAAATCGTCGTGACGATTCAATATCAATTTCACCGACTGGTTTAAATGATAAGTCGCCAAAGCTGCCATTACAGCCCAAGGTGTCGCTTGGTCTTCTTTGCCGCCAAATCCGCCACCAAGACGAGTGACATCAACTTCGATTTTATGCATGGCAATGCCTAAGACCTGAGCAGTAATTTTTTGAACTGCTGTAGGGCCTTGTGTTGATGAGGTGATTTTTATGGTTCCATTTTCTAGAGGTTCAGCATAAGCACCTTGAGATTCGATGTATAAATGTTCTTGTCCGTTTGAAAATGTTTCACCTTCAAAAATATACTCACAGTCATTAAATACTTTTTCAGTATCACCTAAACTAAAAGAGCGAGGCGCATTGATAAAACTCCCTTTTGCTTTTGCCTGTTTTGCTGTGGTGATGACTGGTAGTTCTTCGATCTCAATATCGATTAATTGCCTTGCCTGCCTTGCGATAAATTCAGATTCGGCAACAATTAATGCGATTGGCATTCCCCAAAAATGGACTTCATCTTCAGCAAACAAAGGTTCGTCTGGTATGATGCCACCAATTTGGTTTTTTCCAGGAACATCTTTATAGGTAAAGATACGTTCAACACCCTCCAGAGCTTCTGCTTTTGAATAATCGATATGCTTTATTTTTCCGTGAGCTTTTGGCGAATCAAAAACAACAGCGTGAAATGTGCCTTGTCTTATATTAATATCATCGACATACAAGGATTCTCCTCTCACATGCGTATACGAATCTAAGTTTTTGATGCTTTGCTTTATCGACATGGAAACCGCATCTAATTTAGACTCTAAAGCACTATTTGATTTATGTTTATGCATGCTGAACAAAGTCGTTTAAGGTGAATTGCTTCGGGAATAATTCAGTGAAATGTGCAAAGAATAATTGTCGTCCCAGTAAACGTTTATAATCACTTGTGCCACGAACATCACTTATTGGTGAAATTTCATTTTGTAGTACATTATTGGCTTCTATTATCGTTTCTGAAGACAGTGATTTTCCAATTAAAAATTTTGAAGTGTCATGCAAATACTTTGGAATAGCAGCAACGCCACCAATAGACACATGAGCTTCTGAAATGATACCGTTTTCAAGAGCCATATGAATAGCAGAATTCACACTTGCAATATCTAGATGTGTACGCTTACAAACTTTTTCAAAGTTGAAAAACGACTGTTTTGTTGGTAGTTTGAAGCTGATGTCTTTCAAAAGTTCACCTTCATTTAAATCATAATTTTTATAAGCTTGATAGAAATTCTTCAGTGGAAGGGTTCGTTCATTTCCGTCTTCATTTGTTATAGTGATATCGCTATCAAGTGCTAAAAAGAAAATGGTCATATCACCAATAGGAGAGGCATTGACCAAATTGCCACCAAAAGAAGCCATGTTTCTAATTTGCTCTGAAGAGACTAGTTTTAGATGCTTTTTTAGATTTGGAAAATAAGTATTTATTTCACTGTGATTCCATAAATCGGACACGGTTGAATTCGTTCCAATCGTGCAAACGTTATTTTCAATACTAATGCCTTTTAGATACTCTTTATCAGCAATAAGATGTACCGAATTATCTATAAAATGATCGGCTTGCTGTACATATAAATCGGTCCCGCCTGAGACATATTTTCCTTTTGGTTGATGTAAGTCTTTAGATTCTAAATCTTTTAATCGCTCAGGAATTGTAGCAAAATATTCAGGAACAAATCCGTTTTCAATTAACCAAATAAATGAATTGTCATTTTTATGTTCTTTTAATTTATGAACCACTTGATGCGCTGCTTTTTCAATGGCTTTATACCCTGTGCATCTACAGATATTTCCACTTATTGCATCAAGAGCATTGTTGTAATTTTTTTCAGAATTTGATAAGGCGAAACCTGTGAGAGATACCACAAATCCAGGTGTGCAAAATCCGCATTGTGTCGCATAATTAGCTTTCATGGCTTCTTGAGCAGTCGTCAATTTGTTTTTCAAATTGGTGCCTTCAACGGTTACAATATGCTTGCCATTCGCATTTCCTAAGGGAGAAATACAAGAGGTGATACTCTGATATTGAATAGTGTCATTTTGTAGCGTCCCAACCAAAACTGTACATGCACCACAATCACCTTCACGACAGCCTATTTTAGTTCCTGTAAGACGTTGTTCGTATCGCACAAAATCCAGTAAGGTCATCCCAGAATGTTCAGACGTTTTAATGGTTTTATTATTGAGGATGAAGGTTATCATTGACTAGTATTCAGTTTTATCTTCTTTTTTTGACCATTCTTGAAATGGCTCCAAAGCAATCTCACGAGCTAATTGTTCAAATGGGATACTTCTTTCGGCATAAGGTAACGGAATTTCCTTATAAATAAACTCGTCGTCAAAGCCAATATTAGCGGCATCTATTTGATTGCTTCCGTAGTATACTTTGTCTGGTCGTGCCCAATAAATAGCGCCTAAACACATTGGGCAAGGTTCGCAAGAGGTGTAAATGTCGCAACCATCTAATTGGAATGACCCGAGGTTTTTGCAAGCATCTCTAATCGCTGTGACTTCGGCATGTGCCGTTGGATCATTTGTTGAGGTGACTTTGTTGTTGCCTCGGCCAACAATTTTTCCGTCTTTTACTATAACGCAACCAAAGGGTCCACCTTCATTATTATTCATTCCTTTTAGAGCAGAATTAACTGCCTCTTTCATGAATTTCTCTTTATCTGTCATATTTTTATTCTGAATAATTATATTGCTATTTGAAGTGTTTCTTCAAAAATTCATTAGCATTTATAAATAACTCACAATCTATAATTTCATTTGCTGAAATTTAATTATGTAATTGCAATTTAGTCATATGGTTTTTAAGATAGTCTTCAGCTTTCTCAGCCAATTACGGTTTGATATCTTTAATGCCTTCAGCTGTCAAAAGTCCTTTGATTGTGGTTACAATACCATCAAAATCAGAACTTATTGTTAAAGTTTCCCAGCAAAATAAGTTGTTTTTATCTAATAATTCAGCAATATGTCTAATTTGTCTCCAAATTAAATCCGATTTGTTTTTATAACGTCTCTTTTTACTTGGCCAATAGATTCTAGGATTTTTTATTAGCAATGCGACGATCGTCTAACTGTAATCCAAAAATACCTTTTGACTTTGCAATACGCAAGATTTCTAGATTATAAAAATTATTATCGTCTTCTCTAAAATACTGACTTTGCTCAGAGTCTGAATTGTTTGGTTCGGCAATGGAGCGTTTGCCATTTGCTGTTCCATGACTTACAAGTTTTAGAATATCTTCATTAATATAAGTGGTTTCTAAAAGCTTATAATGCGTTGTTCTTACTCATATGCTTTACGTCTATGAGAAGACGTTTGTTTCCGGTATTGTCTAAAAGTTTGTCACTGACTTTTTTGTTTTTTGTAGGAAGAGTATTCATTTAAAGATATTCATTTTTTGTTTGTTTTGGACTTAATATGATTGAAAATCATTAGATTAGAAAACTTGGTTAACGTAAACTTATTTATGCTTTATATCGTCATCTTTATTGGTCTTTTTGCTTTTGTTGGCTATGTATTCTACAAAATGTATTCAAAAAAAACAGAGCAATTCCCAGTACATTGGCATGATATATTACTCAAGGAAGTCAAATTTTATAGGCGGCTAGAACCTAAAGAGCAGAAACGTTTTCAAAACAGAATGATGCAGTTTTTAGGGGAAGTGTATATTGATAGTGTTGATTTTGAAATTGAAGAATTAGATGAAATTTTAATCGCATCGAGTGCTGTGATTCCTGTGTTTTCGTTTGAAGAATGGCATTATCCAACAGTTAGCGGAATTATATTGTATCCAGATAGTTTTAATGAAGATTTTGAGTTTTCCGATAAGAGTAAATCTAAACAAATTGCTGGTGTGGTTGGTACAGGTCGCTTAGAAAAGAAAATGATTTTATCCAGAAAAGCCTTGTATCACGGGTTTAAGAATTCAAATGATAAACGGAATACAGCTATTCATGAGTTTGTACACCTTATTGATAAAATGGATGATAAGATAGATGGTATTCCTGAAATATTAATGCAAAATGCTTACACGATTCCTTGGTTGAAATTAGTACATGACGAAATGGAAGCTATTAACGATGATAAATCTGATATTAGAGCCTATGGTGGTACCAATCAAGCTGAATTTTTAGCAGTCGCTTCAGAATACTTTTTTGAAAATCCAAGACTCATGAAACGCAAGCATCCTGAATTGTATCAAATGATGGCGGAGTGTTTTAGGGTTAAGATTTAGTTACATGTTTCTTTTAAACCTTCAAATTAGCTTCGTGCTTCTGTATTGATTTCACAAATGGTTGCTTGGTTAATAGTTGTCCTGTAGCTGCTTTAATCGCATTGGCTAGCGCACCTCCAGCTGGTGGTAATCCTGGTTCTCCTAATCCAGTTGGTGGTAAGCCACTCTCAACAAAATACGTATTAACGATTGGTGTTTCGTTCATTCTAATTAAGCGATAGGTATTAAAGTTAACATCTTGAGGTTTTCCATTTTTAAAAGAAAAGTCGCCATACATCGCGTGACCAATGCCATCAATGACACCGCCTTCAATTTGATTTTTTGCGCCTGTTGGGTTCACTACAATTCCGCAATCGACTGCAACCGTAACTTTCTCCACTAATGGTAAGCCGTTTTTGAGTGTGATATCAACGACTTCTGCGACATGTGTATTATGACTATAGTAAGCCGCGAATCCTTGATGTACACCTTGTTTGGTTTTTCCCCAATTGCTTTTTTCTGCAGCGAGTTTAATGGTATCTATCATACGTTTTGCTGAATATTGAATATTTGAATCTTCACCATCCTTGACATTCTTGAGTAAGTCTAAACGTAATTGTATTGGATCTGTTTCAAGAAGTTCAGCAAGCTCATCAAAAAAGCTTTGTTCAGCAAAGGCTAAAAAGTTTGTATAAGGTGCACGCCATGCACCTGTGGTGATATTACTTTGGTAATTAGCCGTGTCTACCTGATAATTCTCTATGGCTCCAGCTGGAAAAAAGTGCGGAATTAAACCGTACATATTTGAGTTGACAGCAGCTTCCTTTAAATGATATCCAGAGATTTTGCCATCTTTTATAGCTGCCGCAATTTTGTACTTAATAGCTGGTCGATAAACGCCTAATGACATATCATCTTCTCTGGTAGAAATCAACTTAACAGGTTGTTTAATCTTGTCGGCAATTTCGGCTACTTCATAAACAAAATCACCATAGAGGCGTCTTCCAAAGCCTCCGCCCATACGCGTCATATCTACATGTACATCTTCAAGATTGCGATTTAATAATGAAGCTACAACCTTTGCTGCTGCTTCTGGAGTTTGTATAGGACCAACTAAATGCACTTTTTCATTTGTAACATCAGCGAAAAAATTCATAGGCTCCATACAGTTATGGGGTAAGAAAGGCGATTCGTAAACCCGCTCAAGAACTTTATCAGCACTTGCAAAAGCTTGTTTTACATTACCATCCGACCTCATGGTATTAAATTCTTTTCCATTTAGCAAATCATTCAATTTCTTATCATGCATCTCAGTGCTCTCAGCCAAGGAATTATCTTTCCATATGGCTTTTAAGGCATTTTTCCCCTTTATAGCATCCCAAGTGGTTTTTCCAATCACTACGACTTTATCTGTTTCGCTTAAACGCACACTCCAATGTGCAGATCGGTCAAAACTGTCTTGATTTAAATAGTTTCTCGCCTTTTCTCCAATAGTAATTACATCAATAACACCTGGCAAGGCTTTTGCCTGGGAAGCATCATATGATTCTAAAATTTGCCCAAAAGCAGGAGGTCTCAGTACAGCGGCATACAACATTCCATCAACCTTATAATCTAAACCAAATAATGGTTTGCCAGTTATGATTTTATCGATATCGACATTAACAACGTCTTTGCCAATTATTTTATAATCTGTAGTTGCTTTTAAAGTGATATCTTCTGGAACTTCAAGTTGGGCAGCATCATTTACAACATCACCATAGCCGAGTTTGTCGCCATTAGCATTTTTTATTATACCATCGGAAGCAGAACATGAAGAGGCATTAACACCCCATTTTGCAGCTGCCGCATTGATGAGCATGTGTTTAGCTGTTGCTCCAGTTTGACGTAAAGCATCCCATCCAAACCTAATCGATTGACTACCTCCAGCAACTTGTCTGCTAAAATTGGTAGTATCTAAAGCACCTTGTTCAACGGTTACATGTTCCCATGGAACGTCTAGTTCTTCGGCGATAATCATTGGCATCGATGTTTTTACACCTTGGCCAATTTCAGGATTAGGAGAGAAAATAGTCACGTAGCCGTTTTCAGCAATCTTTATAAAGGCATTGAAATCTTTAAAGTTTAATTTTGAAATGTCAACTGGAGGAACGACAGTGTCTTCACAAGATGTAAAGAAGTTAAATCCAATTAAGAGTCCGCCAGAGGCAAGCGCAGAAGTACGAATGAAATTACGTCTGCTAAAAGTAAATTTATTTTGGTTTTCCATGAGTTTTTAGCTTAAGACATTTTTTTAGCAGCTAATGCGACTGCTTTTTCTATTCGGTTATAACTTGCGCATCTGCATAAATTGCCATTCATGGCATTTCTAATTTCTTCGGTATTGGGATTCGGATTTTGTTTCAAAAACGATGTTGCTGTCATGATTTGACCAGCCTGACAGTAACCACATTGCGGTACGTCTAGCTCTTTCCAAGCCTCTTGTACTGGATGTAATTTATCGTTTGCCAGCCCTTCGATAGTTGTAATGTTGGCACCTTCCAGGCTCGCTACAGGAATTGAGCAACTCCTAACGGCAATGCCATCGAGGTGAACTGTACAAGCGCCGCATTGTGCGATTCCACATCCAAACTTGGTGCCTACCAAATTGAGTTCGTCACGAAGCACCCAAAGTAAAGGTGTGTCTTCGTCAACAGTTACAGTAAGTGCTTTTCCATTAATCTTTAAATTATAATTTGCCATAGACTATAGACTTATATGTTGGTCTGCTAAAGTTAAAAAATATTTAGCTGAAATATGCTGATAATGATATTTTTATACTCAAAACTTCTGCTTTGCTATAGCCATGAGTACTATAAAGATCTCAAAAAATTAAGGTAATCTTCTTGTGTATCAATATCTACTAATTTGTCACTCTTAATTGGAATAACTTGTGTTTTATGAGTGTTTAAAAAGTCTTTTGCGCCTTTGTCGCCTTTTAGACACTGAAGTTGTTTAAAGAAGGTCTTCGGGAAAATTGCTGGAACACCAATGTTGTTTGAATAATCTGAAGCTGAAATTTTAGTTGGATTTTTTTTAAAAGAACTGATTAATGCATTGAGATAATTTGAATCCACCTTTGGTTGATCGCCAAGCATAATTAAAACCGCATCGAAATTTTTGTCTTCGATGTATTGTATGCCTTCAATAATACTTGAGCTTAATCCTTCATTGTGATTATTGTTAGTTATAACTTCAATATCATATTGTACAAGAGATTGTTGAATGTTTTTAGCATTAGCACCTAACACACAAAATATTTTGTTGGCTTTAGATTGAATAGCGTTTTCAATACTAATGCCTAAGAGTGTCGTCTTTCCAATAGGCAGTAATTGTTTTGTAGTTCCCATTCGACTCGAGCTTCCTGCACTGAGAATTAAAATAGAAATAGTCATCTATTTATGGATTTTACCTAGTATAGCTCTCAAAGACATCGGTTCGGTTTCTCGAATGACCATTAGAATTTCAGATAAAATAGACAAAGCAATTTCTTCTGGAGTAATGGCGCCAATGTGTAATCCTGCAGGACTATAAATAGAGTTTAGAAAAGTTTCAGAGAGTTCAGGAAGGTAATGTAGTAACTCATCTTGTAACTGATTTCGGCGTTTTGAAGATCCTAAAACCCCAATATATTTTGGTTGTAAAGGTTCCAATTTCAGTAGGTATTTTAAATCTTGCACATAGTTGTGTGTCATTAATACTACAACGGTTTTTTTGTCTATTTTTAAATCAGCGATTTCTGGAGTTTGTGCTGTGACCAATTTAGCTCCTGGGAAATCTGACAAGGATTTGGGGTCTTTAATTGATGTCATGACATCGACTTCCCATCCAAGCATACTTCCCATTGTGCAGAGTTTTACAGCATCATGCTCACCTCCAATAATTAAGAGTTTAAGGCTTGGTTGCAAAGTCTGTAAAAATACGTCTAAGTCTTCTTTGTTTTCAGGTTTGAAACCTGCGGAAAATGTATAATTTAAATTGTCATTTATTCGAAAAATACTTCCGAAATCACCAGTTGTATTATCTTCTTTCTGATAGTAAGTTGAAATATCAAATTGCTGTCGTGTTTCTAAAATATGTTGAAAGGATTTCAGGAATTCATCAGAAATATGAAACGGTTCAATTAAAATATATAAGATGCCTTCGCATCCCAAACGAAAGCGACCATCATAGGTCATAACTTTAGCCCTATTTTTTTTTAAAACAGATTGTGCTCTTCGAAGTATTTCATTTTCTACACAACCACCACTTACGGCTCCAATCATTGTTCCATCTTCAGAAATAAGCATTCTTACACCTGGTTTTCTGTAAGATGATCCTTCAAGGGATACCACAGTCGCCAATACGTTTTTCAATCCGTTTTGTTGATTGATTTTAGCGCGATATACAATGTCTTTGAATTCGTGTGTCATTATTATAATTGGTCAGCGCTTACTAAAATACTATTTTAATAAATAAGTACTCTATTGAATTTAAAGAAATTGAGATTAAGTTGTTTACGAGGCGTAGTTTTCTAAATATTTAGTTCTAATAATTTGGTCGACAGGCGTGTTGCTTATTTTGCTTTCTAACCAAGAAATAATATCTAGATACAAAAATGCTCTTCTTTCAAAAGGATGATCTTCATACTGCTTGAGTGTTGTATGTAATTCTTTAAACGCCTTTTTTAATTCATGAGGATAAATGTCTTGCAATCCTTTGATGAATTTTATCATTTCCTTTTGGACTTCGTGAAGGTCATTCATCTTGATTAAAAACTTATAAGTCGTTCTTAATAAGGTGTCTAGGTGGTAATCTAATCCAGCTTCATAATGTGCTACAAGATTTAAAACCCTTGAAAAACATAATAAGTCTTCACGCATGGATAACGATCTATTTGAAATAATTTTATCCAGATATTTTATACATTCTTTGTTGTTTCCAGCACCAAAATGCATGCTGGCAAATTTGTAATAAAATATCATTTTATGGTGTTCGTCTATTCGATTTCGATATTGAATTAAATCTTTTTCTATCTTCGGAATTAAAACCAAGCCTTCATGAAAACTTCCGTCAATAAAATGCTTATTGATATCGTGAAAGTTTAAGTATAAGAAGGTTAGTGTTAGAATGTTTTCATCCTTTGGGAAAGATTCATCTTCAACTTTTGATTTCAAATTAGAGAATACCTCTATAAATTTTGGTTTGTTCTTTATAAAGAAAATAGACTCCAATAAATAATTGTTTGCTTTCAAGAAAAAAACAGGATTCAAATTAACCATTTTAGGATACTGAGAAAATAAATTCACACATTTTGCTGCATATCTATAGCAGTTTAAAAAATCTTGCATTAAAAAACTATACCACAAATGTGTCTTGTATAGCCAGAGTTTTTCTCTAAATCCTAGTTGTGACAATTTTATTTTGGGAAGCCTGTCATTAAAATATTTGGTAACTTCTTTGCTCTCTTCTTCATTTTTTACATATCCTGTTTTTAATATGATGCTATAAAGTTGAAGCGATAGATTTGAGAGTTTACTAGCAATTACATTTAGAGTACTCAATTCTTTCGCTTGTATGGTTAGTTCATCTGCTCTTGTGCTAATACTTCTGGTGATGTATTGCGCTTCAATGATTTTTTCGAGTTCTACAATTTCAAAAGCTAGATTCTTCTCTTCATTTTGAATGGCAACATCTTTTGCTTTATCTAAAATTTTTAAACTTTGTTTGTATAAACCTTTGTGGTATAAGATAGACGCAAAATCTAATTGCTCCCTAATTTGAGATCTGATATTTTGATGTGAAGGATTGAGTTTTAGGCTAATTAAAATCTGCTTGTACAAATGCGATTTCACATTAGCAAGTTGCTGTTTCTTTACAATGCCACTTTTTAGAATTAGCGCTTCGTCATAAACATTAGATTTATCAAGAAGGTTAAAAAGATTTAAAAATTTTGAATCTGAATTTACGCCCAAACGACCAACATATAATTTAAATTGACGCTTTTCAGATTTTGAAAGCGACTTAATAAGTAAAAACAAATTATCTTTTTGATCCTTAGTCATCAAACGAATACTATTTTAATAGATTGAAAATCAGTTAATTAAATTATAAACTTTTGTTTGAACATCGTAAAACTAAATAGTGCTATACCTGTTAAAACATTTCCAAAATATACATTCGTAAGACAATAGAAAAATATATTTAGAAAAATGTCTGATTCAAACGTAAAAATTTTCGATACAACACTTCGCGATGGAGAGCAAGTTCCGGGTTGTAAATTAAATACCGACCAAAAAGTTATTATTGCTGAGCAACTAGATATACTAGGTGTCGATGTGATTGAAGCAGGGTTTCCTGTTTCAAGTCCAGGTGATTTTAAATCTGTTGAAGCGATTTCTAAAATGGTGAAAAACGCTACGGTTTGTGGTTTAACACGTTCAGTTGAAAATGATATCAAAGTGGCTGCTGAAGCTTTGACTTATGCGAAGCATGCTAGAATTCATACAGGAATCGGTACTTCAGATTCGCATATTAAGCATAAATTTAAAAGCAATAAAGAAGCTATTATTGAACGTGCAGTTAAAGCTGTAAAATATGCTAAGTCATTTGTTGAAGATGTAGAGTTTTATGCTGAAGACGCTGGTAGAACAGATAACGAATATTTAGCAAGAGTCTGTGAAGCTGTTATAAAAGCTGGGGCAACTGTTTTAAATATTCCAGATACGACTGGTTATTGTTTGCCAAGCGAATATGGCGCAAAAATCAAATACTTAAAAGAGAATGTCAGGGGTATAGACAAGGCAGTTTTATCATGTCATTGTCATAATGATCTTGGCTTGGCTACAGCAAACTCGATTGAAGGTGTTATCAATGGCGCTCGTCAAATAGAATGTACGATTAATGGTATTGGTGAACGAGCAGGAAATACAGCTTTAGAAGAAGTTGTAATGATTTTAAAACAGCATCCATATCTTGAGTTAGATACAAATATCAATACATCCATGCTTTATGGAATGAGTCAATTGGTAAGTGATAGTATGGGAATTTATACGCAACCAAACAAAGCTATTGTAGGTGCAAATGCTTTTGCCCACAGTTCTGGGATTCATCAAGATGGCATGATTAAAAACCGCGGAACCTATGAGATTATTAATCCAAAAGATGTTGGTGTAACCGAGTCTGCAATCATCCTTACTGCTAGGAGTGGACGTGCTGCATTGGCTTATCGAGCAAAGCATGTTGGTTATGAGTTAACCAAAATTCAATTGGATGATGTCTATGCGAATTTTTTAAGTTTTGCAGATAAAAAGAAAGAGATTAACGATAGTGATATTCATCAAATTATCGAAACAAGTAAAGTGTATCAACAAATAATTTCAGCCTAGATGAGGAAAACATTATTCGATAAAGTTTGGGATGCGCATGTGGTTGATTCTATTGAGAATGGACCACAAATATTATATATAGATAAGCATTTAATTCATGAGGTGACAAGTCCTCAGGCTTTTAATGAATTAAAAGATCGCAAGGTTCCTGTCTTTAGACCAAATCAGATTGTTGCTACAGCAGATCATAATACGCCTACAGAAAATCAACATCTACCTGTTAAGGATGCATTATCAAGAAATCAGCTAGAGCAGCTATCTAAAAACTGCGAAGAAAATAATATTACATTATACGAGTTAGGTCACAAATATAATGGGATTGTTCACGTAATGGCTCCAGAGTTGGGTATCACACAACCAGGAATGACAATGGTTTGTGGTGATAGTCATACATCAACGCATGGTGCTTTTGGTACAATTGCTTTTGGGATTGGTACAAGTCAAGTGGCACAAGTTTTTGCTAGTCAATGCTTGTTGCTTACAAAACCTAAAAGTTTAAGAGTTTTGGTTAATGGTAAATTACAGCGTGGCGTCTTGCCAAAAGATGTCATCCTTTACATTATTTCGAAGTTAGGAACAAATTCAGGGACAGGATATTTCTGTGAGTATGCTGGAGATGTTTTTGAAAACATGAGTATGGAGGGCCGAATGACCGTTTGTAATATGAGTATTGAAATGGGAGCAAGAGGCGGTATGATTGCTCCAGATGAGACGACTTATAATTATATTAAAGGTAGAGAGTTTGCACCAAAAGGAAGTGAGTTTGATAAAAAAGTAGCCTATTGGAAAACCTTGCCTACAGATAAAGATGCTCAATTTGATAAAGAATACGTTTTTGATGCGGAAGATATTGAGCCCATGATAACCTATGGAACTAATCCTGGAATGGGTATTAAAATTTCAGAATCTATTCCTAAAAATGAAGATGCATCATTTAAAAAATCCTTGGAGTACATGGATTTTAAAGCTGGAGAAAGCTTAATAGATAAACCCATTAATTATGTATTTATTGGGAGTTGTACCAATTCTAGAATTGAGGATTTTAGAATTGCCGCTAATTACATCAAAGGAAAACGAAAATCAGATAACGTCACAGCTTGGTTAGTCCCAGGAAGTAAACAAGTTGAAGCTCAAATTATTGAAGAAGGTCTCAAGCCTATTTTTGAAGCTGCTGGTTTTGAACTTAGACAGCCAGGATGTTCTGCATGTTTGGCAATGAATGATGATAAAATTCCAAAAGGCGAATATTGTGTCTCAACATCCAATAGAAACTTTGAAGGACGACAGGGTCAAGGGTCGAGAACCATATTGGCTAGTCCATTAGTTGCTGCGGCAACAGCAGTGGCTGGGAAAATTATAGATATAACAAAAGATATTGAAGAACTAGAAGCTGTATAACATGGAAAAATTCACAACACTAAATTCTACTGCTATTCCATTAGATATTGCTAATGTAGATACCGATCAAATAATTCCTGCACGTTTTTTAAAAGCAACAGATCGCAAAGGATTTGGTGATAATGTATTTAGAGATTGGCGGTTTTATAATGATGGTTCTGTGAATTCAGATTTTGTGCTTAATAACCCAAAATACTCTGGTCGCATACTAATTGCAGGTGATAATTTTGGATGCGGATCGAGCAGAGAGCATGCTGCTTGGGCGATTACCGATTTTGGTTTCAAAGTCGTGGTGTCGAGCTTTTTTGCAGATATTTTTAAAGGCAATGCACTAAATAATGGTTTGTTGCCTGTTCAAGTGTCTGAGGAGTTTCTGAAGACACTACTAGATTTAGTCGAAAATAATCCAGAAACAGAATTGGAAGTCCATCTCGAAAACCAGACGATTTCAGTTAAAAACTCAGAATTATCTGAAACCTTTGATATTGATGCCTACAAAAAAACTTGCATGATTAATGGTTACGATGATATTGATTACTTAGTGAATAATAAAAAAATAATTGAAGCTTTTGAAGCTCAAAAAACATACTAATACACGAAATGAAATTAAATATAGCAGTATTACCAGGAGATGGGATTGGTCCAGAAGTAACGAATCAAGCTATTAAAGTTTTAAAAGCTATTGCTTCAGAGTTTGATCATAATTTCACGTTTAAAAATGCCGATGTTGGAGCTATTGCGATAGACAAGCATAATGATCCGTTGCCAGATGCAACTTTAGATATATGTAAATCTACAGATGCTATTTTGTTTGGTGCTATTGGTCATCCAAAATATGATAATGATCCTTCGGCAAAAGTGCGGCCAGAACAAGGGTTGCTCAAGCTTAGAAAAGAGCTAGGTCTGTTTGCTAATATTAGACCAGTAAAGGCTTATGATACGCTTTTGGACAAATCGCCTTTAAAGCGAAACATTATTAAAGGTGTCGATATCGTTATTTATCGTGAGTTGACTGGAGGTATTTACTTCGGAAAAAAATATCTAAGCGAAGATGGTAATGTTGCTTCAGATTTATGTGAGTACTCACGACCTGAGATTGAGCGCATTACACATTTAGCATTTGAAGCTGCTCAAAATAGAAGAAATAAGGTTACTTTAGTAGATAAAGCGAACGTTCTTGAAAGCTCTAGGCTTTGGCGTAGAGTTGTTACTGAAGTTGCTGAAAATTATAAAGACGTAGAATTAGATTTCCTATTTGTTGATAATGCTGCCATGCAAATGATTCTTAATCCAAAACAGTTTGATGTTATTTTAACTGAAAATATGTTTGGAGATATTATTAGTGATGAAGCCAGTGTGATTGGAGGTTCAATAGGATTGCTAGCATCAGCTTCAATTGGAAAAAAATATGCAATGTTTGAGCCCATTCACGGTTCATTTCCGCAAGCAACAGGAAAAGGCATCGCTAATCCAATTGCATCAATCTTATCTGCTGCAATGTTACTAGAGCATTTTGAATTGTTTAATGAAGCTCAATTCATCAAAATTGCTGTAGAAAAATCATTGAAATTACATATTTCAACTCCAGATATCAATTCGAAATACGATAACATAACCACAAGTAAGGTTGGTGATTTTATTGAGGATTTCATTAATAATCCTGATGATACCAACATGAATTTTACAAACATTCATTTGGGGCAATCAACAATCATATAATTAAATGCCTACACAGCCAAAACTTACGAGATTTAATCAAAATGTACTGTCTAAATATCAGATTTACAACAGTATTTTTATGACTTTGCCTTTCGATACAATTACTAAAACAGGAGCGCTCTTGCCTTTATTTCATGAGACGTGTAGCAAAGGTTTTGCAAATGGAGACGATCCAACAACTATAGTTGATAGATTTTTTAAAAAGTATCAAGCACGTCGTTCGCCTAAAAGTCAGATTAATCTTTTGTTTAGATTTATTCAGTATATAGAACGTCAAGTTGTATTGTTTGATGCTGTTGAAGATGCCGCATTTCCAATTGTAAATAATATGGATGGTATCGGAACGTTGCGAAGTTTAAAAGAATCTGCCTCTGCTGAAAACAAACTAGAAACACTTCAGAAATATCTTGAAGAATTTAAGGTTAGAATTGTTCTTACAGCACATCCAACACAGTTTTATCCAGGTTCGGTTTTAGGAATTATTACAGATCTAACCGAAGCTGTTCGTGAAAACGATTTGCTTCGCATTAATGATTTATTAGCACAATTAGGAAAAACGCCATTTTTCAAAGATAAAAAACCATCACCTTACGATGAGGCGGTAAGCTTAATTTGGTATTTGGAAAATGTATTCTATAAATCCTTCGGAACGATTTACGATTATATTCAACACAATATTTTTGACGGAAAGCAAATCGATAACGATATCATTAATATCGGGTTTTGGCCTGGAGGTGATAGAGATGGAAATCCGTTTGTAACACCAGAAATAACTCTGAAAGTTGCTAATAGATTACGTGAAACGATTATTAAAAACTATTATAGAGACGTTCGACGATTGAGACGTAAATTAACATTTCAAGGTGTTGAGCAACGAATTGTTGTTTTAGAAACAGAGTTGTATAAAATGATTACCAATAAAAAGTCGAGTTTAACTGTGGAGAGTTTTGCTTCAGAATTAAAAGCGATTAAGGACGTCATTATAAAAGACCATCATTCGCTTTATGTTTCAGAAGTAAATAGTCTTTTAAATAAGATTCATCTTTTCGGGTTTCATTTTGCGAATCTTGATATCCGTCAAGACAGCCGAAAGCATGCTCAATTCTTTAATGATATGGTTAATGCACTCATTAAAAGCGGAAGTGATGTTTTTCCGAAGAATTACCACGAATTATCAGAAGGAGAACAAATCAAGATTTTGTCTAAAGTTGAAGGTTCAGTTGATTTATCTTTAATAACAGACGAAGAAACCTTGAAGGCTTTAAATACAATGAAAGCTATTAAAGTTATTCAAGAAACGAATGGTGAGCAAGCTGCAAATCGTTACATTATAAGTAACAATCAAACAACTTTAAATGTTATGCAATTGTTTGCAATGCTTAATTTGGTTGCATTTCAAGAGGAATTAACCGTTGATATCGGGCCATTATTCGAAACTATCACCGATTTAGAAAATGCCCCATCTGTAATGGAAGAGTTGTATGCAAATCCAGAATATGCTACGCATCTAAAATCTCGTGGCAATAAGCAAACGATTATGCTTGGGTTTAGTGACGGAACTAAAGATGGAGGTTATTTAATGGCGAATTGGGCAATTTATAAAGCCAAGGAAAATTTAACTACGGTTTCAAGAAAACACGGTGTTACTGTAATTTTCTTCGATGGTCGTGGTGGTCCACCAGCACGTGGAGGAGGAAAAACACATAACTTTTATGCGTCTTTAGGGCCAACAATTGAAGATGATGAGGTTCAGTTGACTATCCAAGGTCAAACTATTAGTTCTAATTTTGGAACATTAGAATCCTCCCAATATAATTTAGAACAATTGATAAGTTCTGGGATTTATAATGGATTAAGTGATAAGGATTTAAGAATGCTTCCGGATAATAGAGCGGTCATGGATGACCTGGCGACATTAAGCTATGAAGCTTATCGGAATTTTAAAGCACATCCTAAATTTATTCCGTATTTAGAGCACATGAGTACCTTGAAATATTACGCTAAAACTAATATTGGGAGTCGTCCTTCAAAAAGAGGAAAGGCAGAAGGCTTGGTTTTTGAAGATTTAAGAGCAATTCCGTTTGTGGGATCTTGGAGCCAATTAAAACAAAATGTCCCAGGGTTTTTTGGAGTTGGTACTGCGCTCAAGCATTATGAGGATACAAATCAATTTGATAAAGCCCAACTATTGTTTCAAACGTCAGATTTCTTTAAGACACTTATTGAAAATAGTATGATGTCCTTGTCTAAATCGTTTTTCGATTTAACAAAATACATGAGTGAAGATACTGAGTATGGTGAGTTTTGGAATGTTATTTATAAAGAATATCAAACTTCTAAACGTTTGCTTTTAAAGCTTACAGGCTATAAAGAGCTTATGGAAGAAGAACCTGCAGGAAAAGCATCTGTTGCGGTTAGAGAGTCTATTGTCTTGCCCTTATTAACGATTCAGCAGTTTGCTTTAAAGAAGATTCAAGAGTTGGAAAAAGAAGGCGTTGCATCTGGTGATGAGATTGAAGTTTATCAAAAAATGGTAACACGTTCATTATTTGGAAATATTAATGCTAGCCGAAATTCGGCCTAGAGTTCATTAATTGAATATATAAAAATCGCATGGCAATTTTAAATTGCCATGCGATTTTTTTGTTCTAGTAAGTGATTTTAATGTGGTTTTGTTTGCCCATTTCATTTTAGAATACAATAAACCCTCAAAAATTTCTTCTTGAGGGTTTATTCCTTAACTAACTAATAAAATAACAATCTTAGTGCTCATTCAATCTAAAGTCTGGATATGCATCCATTCCATGTTCGTGAGCATCAAGGCCTTCTAATTCTTCGCGTTCTGAAACTCTAATACCTACAGTTTTCTTCATAATGAAAATAATCAAGAATGAAGAGACGATACATATGCCAGCGTAAGAGACTACACCAATAAGTTGGCTAACAAATTGTGCGCCTCCTGCAAGTCCGCCAAAAAGCCCAACGGCTAGTGTTCCCCAAATACCACATACCAAGTGTACTGCGATAGCACCAACTGGGTCATCTAATTTTAATCTGTCAATTAAAGACACTGCAAATACAATAATAGTTCCTGCAATGGCTCCAATAATAATAGCATCTGTAGGACTCATTTGATCTGCTCCTGCAGTAATACCAACTAAACCTCCTAAAATTCCATTTAAGAACATGGTTAGATCCAAATTTTTAAATTTTAAATAAGACACCAATGCAGCTATAACACCACCTGCAGCTGCGGCCAAACATGTTGTAACTAAAGTTAATGATGTTAATCCTGGATCTGCAGATAATACAGAGCCTCCATTAAATCCAAACCAACCTAGCCATAAAATTATAACTCCGGCTGTTGCTAAAGGGATATTATGTCCAGGAATTGCTTGTAGTTTACCGTCTTTAAATTTACCAATCCTAGAACCTAACAAGCAAACAGCGACTAAAGCTGCCCAGCCACCAACGGAGTGTACTAGTGTTGAACCCGCGAAATCATAAAAAGGAGTTTCTAAAGATGTTAAAAATCCACCTCCCCAATGCCAAGAACCTGCAATTGGGTAGATTAAACCAACATAAATTACAGTAAATACCATAAAAGGGCCGATTTTCATACGTTCTGCTACTGCTCCAGAAACAATGGTTGCAGCTGTTGCTGCAAACATGCCTTGGAATAAGAAATCAGTCCAGTATGTGTAACCTCCATCTGCGTATTCAACAGTAAGACCATTTTCAGGTAGTGATAAGCCAAATAGATCAACAAAATAGTCGGGTAATACACCTCCTAAGCTAAAGCTTCCTGGGTACATTAAATTAAAACCTATTAAGCAGTATAATAACAATCCAATTGTGATTATAAAGATATTTTTAAACAAGATATTTATCGTGTTTTTTTGACGTGTCAATCCGATTTCTAAAAATGCAAATCCTAAATGCATAAAGAAAACGAGTGCTGTACAGATCATCATCCATACATTATTTGTAGTAAGTAATTCCATATGTTTTATTTTAAAGTGTTTCCTCCTTTTTCTCCTGTTCGTATTCTGTATACTTCATCAATTGTTGAGACAAAGATTTTGCCATCACCAACATCACCTGTAACGCTAGCTTCAAGAATGGCTTTTATGGTGACGTCTTCAAAATCGTCATTCACAACTATTGAGAGATAGCGACGTTGTATGTCACTTGTGCTGTATGAAACACCTCTGTAAACGTGGCCTTCTTTTTCGTTGCCTAATCCGGTAACATCCCAATAAGAGAAGAAATTTACCCCTACCTCGTGTAATGCTTTTTTTACTCCGGAAAACTTTGATTTCCGGATGATTGCTTCAACTTTTTTCATAATTATTTGGTATTAGTTATTTTCAATTAAAACGTGTAGATCGCACCTACTACAAAAGAGGCTAAGCTTTTTGTGTTCATTAAATCTGTATCGATAAAAATGTCTTCAGATCCGCTGTCTAATCTTAATTCAGGTTTGATTGTTAGATCATCTACAGTGTAACTTCCTGTTAGCGTTAGTCCAATTACGCTAAGATCATCTTCTACAAATTCACTCATAGTTTCAAAATATTCCCCTCTTAAACCTAAAGAGAAAGACTCGCTAAAGCTATATTGAGGATAAAGGTCTACACCGTAAAAACCCTCACCATCATTATCTGCGTAAGCTGCATTTAAACCTATGAAGAACTCATCTGAAGCATCAAATCCACCAGTATAATCGACTTCAAATCCTAAGCCAGCATCATCGTATAGTAGATTTAAAAATTGTCCGCTATAACCTAATTGAGCTCCTATTGCGTAGCTGCCATCTGGATTGAATTCGGTAACATCTGTTTGATTAAATACACCTAACATTAAACTTAAATCTTCAGATAATGTAAAATCTACTTTCAAACCTGTGTGAGAAAAAGGGCCATTAGAAAATAAATATGATGTAGAGTAGTTGAAGTTTCCTGCAGGCGCAATTACTTCATATCCTAAGAAAGTATTAAACTTTCCAAAAGTAAGTTTCGTGTTTTCGCTTATATTGTAGAATACAAATAATTGATTTAATACGGTTGCACTAGCAGCTTCACCACGAGGGCCAAATACTAAATCTGCTACACCTCCAACTTTGCCTTTTTCGTAAGAGGCAATAATATTTGCCATACCTAATGAAAATCCTGCAGTATCTGCAAATGATGTTCCGGGTGCAATTTGATCTTGGTCATTTGGAGCCGTTAAATTGGTTCTGTAGTAAGCATCGACACTGCCTTCAAAAGAGAATTTTTTATCTGGAGTGTCTTCTGTTGTTTCTTGTGCTGTTACTATTATTGAAATCAATAATAAAGTAAAAGTAAATAAATGTTTCATAAAATTAATATTTATAGATTATTTGAAGCAAATCTATATAAAAAGTTAATGTACCCTTAAAAAAATAGGGGTCATATATGAATTTTTGTGAATATTGAATTTATAACCCTATAAATTTATGGGTTAAAATTTTTTTGGATCATTTTTTGTAAAATCAATAATCGTGATTTTAGAATAATTACACAATAATCGCAATTAATTTGAATAATGTTTAAAAATAAGTCCATTACGAAAACGTTTTCGCAAAAAAAGGTGATGTTTGTTGAATTTTTTTCATTGTTGATTTATCAGCTAGGTAACATATTCATTGTGTATAGTGTAATTAAACAGAGTCCTTTTGTGAATTCTTGAAAAGTGTTTCCGCTTTTTTTTTAATCAAGTTCAAGGGGCTATATTAGTTGTATAATAAGGTTGAAGAAGCCTTTAAATTTTTCTGAATTATGCTGAAGAAACAAGGACTTTATTTACCAGAATTTGAACATGATAATTGTGGTGCAGGATTTATATGTAGTTTAACAGGTAAGCGTTCTAATGATATTATTCATAAAGCGCTTGAAATTCTAGTGAAACTAGAACATCGAGGCGCTGTCAGTTCTGATGGTGTAACTGGTGATGGAGCAGGAATCTTAATTGATATTCCGCATAAGTTTTTTAAAATATTTTGTGATTTTGAATTGCCAGAGGCAGGTGAGTATGCTGTTAGTAATGTGTTCCTTCCTAAAAAGGATAATCAAAGAGACTATTGTATTAATATATTTGAAACCGAAATTAAAAACCAAGGTCTTAAACTCATTGGTTGGAGAGATGTTCCGGTGAATAGTGGGGTTTTAGGAGAAATCGCAAAAACGACAGAGCCTTTTGTGAGACAAGTTTTCATAGGGAAGTCAGATGAAAGCCAATCAGAAAGAGCATTTAATCTGAAATTGTTTGCTGCACGAAAAATTGCAGAGCATACCATATATGATTCTAAATTATCAGAATCTCAATTCTTTTATGTGCCCAGTCTGTCCACAAAAATCATCATTTTTAAAGGCTTATTAAAACCAGAACATATTAATGAGTACTATTTGGATTTATTTAATTCGGCATTAGACACGCGTTTAGCATTAGTTCATCAGCGTTTTTCAACCAATACATTTCCAACCTGGGATTTAGCACAACCGTTTAGATACATTTGTCATAATGGTGAGATCAATACCTTAAGGGGAAATGTCTCTCGCATGTTTTCGCGTGAAGAGATCATGAAGTGTGATGCCTTTGGTGATGATATCAAAAAAATCATTCCTACCATTTTAAAGGGGAAATCAGATTCAGCAACTTTAGATATGGTCGTTGAACTCTTATTAATGTCTGGGCGTTCATTGCCTGAAACCATGATGATGCTCGTGCCAGAAGCTTGGGAGAAAAACCCAAGCATGTCTGATGCTAAAAAAGCATTCTACGAATACAATTCTTGTTTGATGGAACCTTGGGATGGACCAGCTTCTATTCCGTTTACCGATGGTAATTTTATTGGTGCTGTTTTGGATAGAAACGGTTTGCGTCCTTCACGATATACTGTTACTAAGAAGGGTAATGTGATTATGTCTTCGGAAACAGGAGTCGTTGATATTAAACCCGAAGATGTTGAGTTTCATGGTCGTTTAGAGCCAGGAAAAATGTTTTTGGTAGATATGAATGAAGGAAGAATTGTCAACGACGAAGAAATAAAAGAAGAAATCGCGTCGAGGCATCCTTACCGAGAATGGCTTGATGATAATTTGATTCATTTACGTGATATTTCAGCGAAAAAGGGACCTATTCTATACGATGAAATTGATTTAAAAAAGCGAGAAATTGTTTTTGGATATACAGAGGAAGATTTAAATACCATCATTAGACCAATGGCACAATTGGGAAAAGAGCCAATTGGATCTATGGGAAGTGATACGCCTATTGCGATTTTGTCTGAACGTCCACAATTAATTTATAACTACTTCAAACAGTTATTTGCTCAGGTTACTAATCCGCCTTTAGATGGAATTAGAGAAGAGTTAATTACAGATATCAGTCTCACTTTAGGTTGCGATGTTAACTTATTTGATATTAACCCTGAACATTGCAAAAAACTGAAAATTCAAAACCCAGTAATTTCAAAACATGATTTAGACAAAATTAGAAATTACGATTCTAATCCGGATTTTAATATAGAATCGATTTCTATGCTTTATGAAGTGAATAGGGGTTTAAATGAGCTAGAAGTTGCTTTAGAAAATTTAGTAACTAAGGCTTCTAAAGCGATTGACGAAGGCGCTAATATTATCATCCTATCTGATAGGTATGTTGATGAGAATCATGCGCCTATTCCTGCGCTTTTAGCATGCTCGTATTTAAATCATGCCTTACACAAATTAAAAAAACGTTCTAAGATTAGTTTAATTATTGAATCTGCCGAACCTCGTGAAGTACATCATTTTGCTTTGTTATTTGGGTTTGGGGCTAGTGCTGTAAATCCATATATCGTAAACGAAATTGTACAAGAACAAATCAACAGTAAAGATGTTACTGATTTAGAATATTTGGCTGCGATTAAAAATTACAATAAAGCAGTTGGAAAAGGCATTCTAAAAGTGATGAACAAAATCGGGATTTCAACCTTAAACTCTTATCGTGGTTCACAGTTGTTTGAATGTGTTGGAATCAACACAGCGACTGTAGAAAAGTATTTTCCAAATACACCAACTCGTATTCAGGGTATCGGTTTAAGAGAGATTGAGCAAGAGATAGTTAAGCGTCACAAAAAAGCATTTCAGGTTAATGACACCAATGTTGATATTGAAGTTGGAGGTGAATACAGATGGAGACGCGGACAAGAAAAACACATGTTTAATCCGTTAACAGTTGCTAAACTTCAAGAATCTGTTCGTACTAATAAAGCATCTACTTTCAAAGAGTATTCAGAATTGATTAATAACCAATCTGAAAGTTTGATGACGATTAGGGGTTTGTTTGAGTTTGATCAATTTGACCCTATTCCATTAGAAGAAGTAGAGCCTTGGACAGCAATCGTAAAACGTTTTAAAACTGGAGCGATGTCTTATGGTTCTATTAGTAAAGAAGCTCACGAGAATTTAGCGATCGCTATGAATAGAATTGGTGGGAAATCTAATTCTGGTGAAGGTGGAGAGGATCAAGAACGTTTCTATAAGAGTTCGCAAGGGGATTGGAAAAACTCTGCCATTAAGCAAGTCGCATCTGGTCGATTTGGTGTCACATCAAATTACTTAACCAGTGCAAGTGAAATTCAAATAAAAATTGCTCAAGGAGCTAAGCCTGGAGAAGGTGGTCAATTACCTGGTCCGAAAGTAAATCCGGAAATTGCTAAAACAAGAAACTCAACACCATATGTAGGCTTAATTTCACCACCACCACATCACGATATTTATTCTATTGAAGATTTATCACAATTAATTTATGATGTTAAATCGGCAAATCGCGAAGCGCGAATCAATGTGAAATTGGTATCAGAAATTGGTGTAGGAACAGTAGCTGCTGGAGTTGCCAAAGCCAAAGCCGATGTTATTTTAGTAGCTGGTTTTGATGGCGGAACAGGAGCGACACCTTTAACTTCACAAAAACATGCAGGTTTGCCTTGGGAATTAGGAATTGCTGAAGCACAACAAACTTTAGTAATGAACGATTTGAGAAATCGAATAGTTTTAGAGTGCGACGGACAATTAAAAACGGGTCGTGATGTAGCGATAGCCTGTTTGCTTGGAGCGGAAGAGTTTGGTTTTGCAACGGCGCCTTTAGTGGCTTCAGGTTGTATTATGATGCGTGTGTGTCATTTAAACACCTGTCCAGTTGGTATCGCAACACAGAATCCAGAATTGCGTAAAAAGTTCAAAGGAAAACCAGAACATGTGGTTAACTATATGTATTTCGTAGCACAAGAATTACGTGAGATTATGGCGAAACTCGGATTTAGAACGATTAATGAAATGGTTGGTCAAGTGCAAAAGTTAAATCGAAATAAAGCCATTGAACATTATAAAGCCTCAGGTATTGATTTAACACCAATCTTGCATAAAATTGATGTGCCAGCAGGTACTAAATTATATAATACCGAACAGCAAGATCATAATTTGGAGGCGCATTTAGATTTCAAAATTATTAAGCAAGCGCATCAAGCTTTATTTAGAAGACAAAAAACACATTTAGAATTACCAATTACAAATGTAGATCGTGCTGTGGGAGCTATTGTAAGTAATGAAATTTCTAAAATTTATGGAGCAGATGGTTTGCCAGAAGAGACTATAAATATTGATTTTAACGGTTCTGCCGGACAGAGTTTTGGGGCGTTTGCTACCAAAGGATTGAGTTTTACTGTACATGGTAATACTAATGATTATTTAGGAAAAGGTTTGTCTGGAGCAAAATTGATTATCAAAGTCCCAGTAGAAAGCACTATTGTTCCTGAAGATAATATCATTACAGGAAATGTAACTCTATATGGGGCAACTGCTGGAGAAGTGTATATTAACGGAAAAGCAGGAGAGCGTTTTTGTGTAAGAAATTCAGGAGCTAAAGCTGTTGTGGAAGGTATTGGAGATCATGGTTGTGAGTATATGACAGGAGGGATTGCAGTAATTTTGGGAGAAGTAGGTCGAAATTTTGGAGCTGGAATGAGTGGTGGAATTGCTTACGTTTTAGATAGTGATGATGCCTTCAAGCAAAACTGTAACTCGGCAGATTTAAATATTGATCCAATAGAATTTGAAGCTGATGCTAATCAGCTTAGGCAATTGATAGAGAGCCACTATATGGCGACGACAAGTCCGTTAGCAAAACGCATATTAGCAGATTGGGAAGTCTATCTTCCGAAGTTCAAAAAAGTACTTCCAGAAGAATACAGACAAGCCTTATTAAGATTAGAAAAAGAACAATTAGAAACAGCTTAAACCATGGGAAAGATAACAGGATTTTTAGAGTATAAGCGTCAGGATGAATCATATCAATCCCCAAAAGAGCGTATAAAAAATTATAAAGAATTTACCATTCCGCTTGAAGAGGATAAGTTGAAAGATCAAGGCGCACGCTGCATGGATTGCGGTATTCCGTTTTGTCATGGTGGTTGTCCGTTGGGGAATTTAATTCCAGATTTTAATGATAAAGTTTACAAAGGCAAGTGGAAGGAAGCTGCTGAAATTTTACATAGAACTAATAATTTCCCTGAGTTTACAGGTCGTTTATGCCCTGCGCCATGTGAAGAAGCATGTGTATTAGGTATCAATGAAGATCCTGTTTCGATTGAGAATATTGAGAAAAACATTGTTGAAACAGCTTTTGAAGAAGGATGGATAACGGCAAATCCGCCAAAATTGAGAACAGAGAAAACAGTTGCTGTAATCGGTTCTGGGCCGGCAGGATTAGCGGCAGCGCAACAGCTAAATAGGGCAGGTCATACCGTTACGGTTTTTGAACGTGATGAAAAAGTTGGTGGTTTATTACGTTATGGAATTCCAGATTTTAAAATGGAGAAAACCGTAATTGATAGGCGTGTAAAGGTTTTAGAAGAAGAAGGCATTACGTTTACAACTAATGCACATGTTGGAGAAAATGTTGATGCTAATAAATTGAAAGACGAATTCGATGCTATTGTGTTATGTGGTGGAGCAACCGTTAGGCGAAGTATCCCCATTCCTGGTGCGGATTTAAAAGGCGTTACACAAGCGATGGACTTCTTAAAGTTGAATAATCAATGTGTTGATGGATTGGTAGCTTTTGAAGCTATCATTTCTGCTGAAAATAAAAATGTTATTGTGATTGGAGGAGGTGATACGGGTTCAGATTGCATAGGAACATCTAATCGTCATGGCGCAAAATCAGTAACCAACTTCGAGATTTTAAGTAAGCCCACCGAAGGTCGTCCTGCAAATCAGCCATGGCCATATTGGCCTATGAGGTTGAAAACAACATCATCACACCAAGAAGGTGTTGAACGCTTTTTTAGCATTTCAACTAAAGAATTTATTGGTGACAACAACGGAAATTTAAAAGGCTTGAAAACGGTTGAAGTTGAATGGATTTTTAAGGAAGGTGAGCGTCCGCAATTAAAAGAAATACCAAATACCGAAAAAGAGTGGGATTGTGAGTTAGCTTTATTGGCATTAGGATTTACGGGTGCAGAAAAAACATTAGCTGAACAATTTGGTTTAGACATGGATTTCAGAACTAATATTCAAGCGTCAACAAAAGATTATGCAACGAATGTTCCAGGGGTTTTTGCGGCAGGAGATATGCGTCGTGGTCAATCGTTGATTGTTTGGGCTATTTCTGAAGGGCGTCAAGCAGCACATTACGTGGATGCTTATTTAATGGGAGAATCACATTTGCCATTGAAAGATGATAGTGATTTGCCTAGAGTGTAAACCAAAAATATTTCTACTATGATTAAGTTTTAGGGTTGAGTCTAATTATTTTAGTGGAGTTAAAAGCATCTATTTTTAGATGCTTTTTTTTATTTTGGAAACTTGGCTCTAATCTCCTCTAAATATAAATTATGGATGCTTCCAATAGGTGAGTGTTCTGTTCCTAGACCTTGTAATAATTGTTAAAGTCATTTGCATTTAGATCGCTTTCAGCGAAAATATAAAGCAGTAAATTAGCTTTAGATTATGGCAATGCAGTCCTTTTTATGAAAACAAAAAGTGCACTATTTTTAGTGCACTTCTCAGGGGGTAATGAACGAACTTGTCGTTCTGCTATTAATTAATCTAGGGTTTAACAATATCTATATTAATTCAATACTGATTTAATGAGAAAATTAAATATGTTTTTATTTTACTTCAACATTAGCTTTTATAGCTTCCAAAAATACTTTTGCAGGTTTAAATGCTGGAATGTTGTGAGCTGGAATTAGAATAGTCGTATTTTTTAAAATATTTCTACCTGTTTTTTCTGCTCTGGTTTTGACAATGAAACTACCAAATCCTCTTAAATAAACGTTATCACCACTTTCTAGTGAGTATTTAACTTCGGCCATTAATGTTTCTACAGTTGCCAGCACATCATTTTTTTCAATTCCTAATTTATCAGAAATTTTAGTTACAATATCAGCTTTAGTCATTATTTTTATTTTTTAAATGTTGGTCAGTCTTTATAATAATAGTTTGTGCTATTTTAGCTATAACTTTTGTATCAGTGTCAATTTTAATGCCAAGTCGTCATTATTAGTAAGAAAAAATATTAATAGGCTGATTATCAATAAAATAAATATTTTATAAAAAATTATATGACAACCTGTATCACAAAAATAACCTCTGATATTTCGTATATGCACGATATATCGTAGATTAAATAATCTGTTTCGATCTTATTTTTACCTTCTGATATATCTTTTTTTTTTATTCGTGATTCTAACGTAGTGTGTTTCAGTCCTAATATTTCGGCAGCCCCATTCTTATCATGTATTTTCCAATTGGTTTTGTTGTCTCATCACTTTATTAATATTTAATGGTTCTTATTAATATAACGAGGTAATCAAATTACTGTTAATGCTTTTTGTGTATTATTTTATATTTTAAAATATCGGTAGAGAAGTTTATAAAATAAAAAAGCTAACCAAGGCACTACTGCGTATGCAAAAAACTCATCAAAATTATACTGACTATAAAAACTTGGTTCTTTATCAAAAGGCCAAAAATAGTTACGACTGTAATAACCGTTACTCTTAAAATATAAAAAGCCGTGAACAACAGACCAACCGAATAAAATAACTGCTATAGTTCTTTCTTTAGTTTTCATAATAAAATATTTATTTCATATGGATAGCCATGATTTAGATATAATCTAGCCAATTAAATGTTCGTCACATAAACATTTGTCTTTATTTCTAATGTTCACGCAGCCGTTTATGTAGCAAACAAGATTCTCGCTAACATTGGTTAGTTTTTTAACTATGTAATCTGCTATTAACTCTCGTTGGCATATCTCATTTTCGTTAGTCCCTATGAACCCCATTCCAGCTGATTGATCCTGAGGTTTTTGCATATCACCCTTATTTATGTCCATTTTACTAATTTTAACCGCTAAAAATAAAATTGCATAAAGTTTTTTCATGATTGAAAGTTTTAAACTTTATGAATTAATTAATAAGGATGTTTCAATCTTATAATATATAAGTGGTTAAGGGCTTTTAGAGATTGTCTGCTATAACTCAAGAATTAACTAAAACGATTTTAAGCTTAATATTTTTATTTTTTCAAATATTGGACAGTCTTCATGATAATAGATTGGTGCTATATTAATTATGTCTGTTCAAAAAAAATGCCAAACCTTCATTAATAAGAATGTTGGCCTTTATCTAATTGAATATCAATCAAATAAATTTCAGTAAAAAACAGATTGCTGTCTGTATTACAAAAATAAACTCCGATATTTCGTGTTTACACGAAATATCGGAGTTTTAATAATCTATTTCAATCTTATTTTTACCTTCTGATATCCCTTTTTTTCATTCGTGATTCTAACGTTGTAGGTTTTAGTCCTAATATTTCGGCAGCCCCATTCTTACCCCGTATTTTCCAATTGGTTATCTCTAATACTTTAATGATATAATCCCGTTCCACAGTTTCCAAAGTTGTTAGATCATCGGAGACTACATTATCAAACTTACCATCCATAAACCAATTGCCCAATCGCAATTGCCCTCCTTGATTAACTATAACAGCACGTTCGATGACATGCTCCAGTTCCCTTATGTTTCCAGGCCAATTGTAATGCATTAATCGCTCAATGGTTTTTTGATTTACCGTTTTTATTTTATTATTTACTTTATGGTTGTATTTATTTACAAAATGATGAACCAGACTCGCGATATCATCAATACGCTCTCTTAGCGGTGGACACGTAATTGGAAAAACCTTTAAACGATAGTAGAGGTCTTGTCTAAATTTATTTTCCAATACCTGATTAGCCAAATTTCTGTTAGTTGCAGTAATAATACGAACATCAATTTTTATGGTCTTTTCACCGCCTACCCGTTCAAACTCACTTTCCTGCAATACACGCAATAAACGTGATTGTAAGCCAACTGGTAAATCACCTATTTCATCAAGAAATAGTGTGCCTCCATTAGCCAATTCAAATCGTCCAATTTTTCGATTTATAGCACCAGTAAAAGCGCCTTTTTCGTGTCCAAACAGTTCGCTTTCTATCAAATTTGCCGGAAGTGCGGAGCAATTAACTTTAATCAAGGGCTTGTGTTTTCTTTCACTTGCTTCGTGAATGGCTTTGGCAATTAACTCTTTTCCAGTGCCAGTTTCTCCTAAGATAAGAACTGTCGAATCCGTTTTGGCTACCTGTTCTACCTCCTTTAGCACTTTTCTCAAGGATTTGCTAGAACCAACAATTTCATCAAAACTGCCTTCCAGTTTTAATTCTTCTTTTAAATAAATATTCTCGGCTTCGATTTCCTGTTTTAATTCTGTCAGCTTATTTAACGCATTCTTTAATTCTTTTTCAGATTTTTTACGTTCTGTAATATCTTCATTGACCCCAATTATTCTATCCAGTTCACCATCAATATTAACAGGAGTTGCAGATGCATTAATATATCTAACTTCTTTGTCAGGGCGAATGATCCTGAAATTAATATCATAAACTGATTTATTTTTGTATACCTCTGCCTGTTGATCAAACAAATACTCCAAATCTTCTGGATGCACAAAATTATTATAGGATTCCAAGGTTAAATCAAATTCAGACGGAGCTATTCCGTGTATTTCATACTGTCTATCATTCCAAGTCACTTCACCAGTATTTACATCAAAAGACCATACACCTAACTTGGCCGTCTTTACCACCAGATTAAGCTGTGAAAACGTTTTTTTAAGATGTTCTTCAGCAGCTTTCCTTTCAGTAATATCTTGAAAAATACCAGTTAACTTAACTGGTTTTCCCTCTTTTAATGTCACTTCACATGTAGTACGAACACTGATAAGTCGGCCCTTTGTGGTATAGGTTTCGAGTTCTAAATCATAGCCTTCTCCACGCTCCATTGCTACTTGCAAGGCTTCAGAGATGATTTGGCGTGATTCGGGTAGAAAATAGGAGACACCAGCATCTACCGTTGGATTAAACTCATCAGGAGATGTTTCGTGGATGTGGTAGGTCTCGGAGGTCCAAAACAGATCTTTAGTCGCTAAATCTAGTTCCCATCCCCCTAGCTTCGCAACAGTCTGTGAAGCTTCGAGCAACTGAGCAGTCTTTCGCAATTCCTCTTCCACTTTTTTACGTTCAGTGATATCCCTTGAGACAATTATCACCTGAGTTATTATACCAGATTTTTCAAATGGACCTATTTTGGATTCAAACCATATAGGTTCACCTTTTAATCCATTGCCACGATATTCCATAATTTCACTCCCTCCAGATCTAAAAACTTTTGCCACTTTATCTTTAAACTCTTCGGAAAATTCCTCTGGAATCCAAGAATACACAGAAGACCCAATTACATCTTTTTGTGTTAAACCCTCAAGCGTTTTATTTATATAATTAATTTTGCCAGTGCTATCGATTTGCAATAAAAAATCTGGGACGTTTTGAGTAAATATCGTGATTCTTTCTTCACTTGCCCTTAATTCTTTTTCAGATTCTTTCCTTTTGGTAATATCTCGAATTACGCCAATAAGATACTTTTCATTATTGGGATTAATATATCTCGCTTTTCTTGTAGAAATTGTTCTGGTTGGTTTCCCTTTAACCGTAATTGACTCTTCGTTTATATTTTCCTCTCCGGTCCTTAAGACTTGCTTATCTATCTTTAAAAACTCTTCCTTTTCATCGAGTGCAACATCTTCTGCAAGTGTTTTACCAATAATGTCATCTCTTTCCTTTTCAAAGAGTGTGCAAAACGCATCATTCACAAGAGTTAAAATGCTATTTTCGTTTTTAACAAAAATAGGATCACCAATATTGTTGATGATATTATCAAGATATTTCTCACTTATTTCTGCTTTTTCTTTAGCTTTAATGAGCTCATTTTCGGCGTGCTTCTGCTTGCTTATATCAAAAGCCGTTAAAAGGTATTTCTTCTCATTTTCTAATAGAATTCCTTCAATATGTATAAAGGTAGATGGCTTTTCATTTATAACGAGCCTTGCTTCAAAGTTTTGTTTGGTATTGGTACCTGATATTCTGTCTAAAAAATCTATAAAAAGGGAACGGTTTTCCAAGGCAATAAAAAAATTGAAGTTACTATTTATCAATTTTGAACGCTCCTTGTTGAGCATTTTTGCGGCGTTAAAATTTAACTCGCAAATTTCACCATTGCTGTTAAGTGTAAATTTTCCATCAGGAGAATAATCATAAAGGTTCGTATATTTTTCAGCATTGGTTTCTGCTTTTTCCTTTGCAAGTTCCAGTTCTTCCTTCTGCATTTCTAATTCTATCTGGTGCACTTCAAGCTCATGCACCAGCTTTATTGTTTCGGTTTCTGTTAACGCAACTGATTTATTGCTGTGCTTTTTTTTCAATAGTTCTTCAGCTTTCCGTCGAATTACCTTAGCATCGATAGATTTTTTGGTTTCCTTTTTCATGTGTTTACATTTATTGTTTTTCAATAGTCACATGCTGTTCGCTATTGATCATTTACTTGCTGATAAAATTTTGTATATGCTCGTTTCATAACGCTGTAATATTTTCGCCAATGGTAATAACCCCTGTTAAAACACCTTTTTCATCAAACAGTTTATGTGCTGTCCATTCAATTTTAAGTTGCTCGCCGGTTGCCGATTTCACAAGGTTTTCAAATTTGTTGGGTAAAGCGTCCGCTAACATATCTTTCATATCCGATTCCACTTGTTCTCGATGGCCTTCAGGAATAAACAAATCAAAATAATTTCTATGGATTACATCAGTACGTTTACGTTTAAAAACTTCTTCAGCTTTGGGGTTAAACTCTATAATTTCTCCACCGGAAGACAAACCTATAATAACACTTGGCACTTTCTTTATGAATGTTTGAAGCAATACTCTGGTCTCTAGCAAGATATTTTCTGAAAGTTTACGTTGGGAAACATCTGTAAATGACACACCCACCATGTTCTTAGAGACTTTCCAAACGGTAACGTAATAATACTTATCAAATTCAACCCCATAATCTTCAAAACTACTTGATGTTCCCGTTTTGTCAACATTAGCAAATGAGGTCAGCCAATGTTCTTCTATGGTACCAATAATTGAGGATGCTTTTTTATTTATTATTTGATCCTTGGTTTTGCCAAGAAACTTTACAAAAGACAGGTTCATTTCACGAATATAAAAATCAATAGGTTTACCATGCTTATCATAAATAAGTTCTATTGTTTCCACCATTTCTGTCATCGAATCAAAAAGTTCTTGGGATTGTTTTTTAGTCTTCAACAATTCAATCTCTAGCAATTTAGATTCTGTTATATCAATAAACGTAATAACCAAACCTTCAATTTTATCATCAATAGTGCGATAAGGCATAATGCGAATGGTATAGTAAAGACCGTTTTTAGTAGAAATAGTTCTTTCTTTAAACACCAGCGTGCGCAATACTTCTTTGGCATCGCTGTTTAATTCTGGATAATTCAGATTGTTAGCCAAATCGGTAAAATTTCGACCAATATCGCTGCGTATTAATTTGAAAATGTTTGTTGCATGAAATGTGTACTGAGTTATTTTCAATTCTTTGTCTAAAAATAAAGTTGCTATTTCGCTGCTGTTTAGCAAATTATTCATATCGTTATTTATCCGTATCGAATCACTAATTTTGCTTTGAAGTTCAGCGTTCACCGTATGTAGCTCTTCGTTCAGGCTTTGCATTTCTTCTTTGGATGTGGTAAGCTCTTCATTGGTACTCTGCAATTCTTCGTTTGAGGACTGTAATTCTTCGTTGGTAGATTTTTGTTCTTCCTGCGACGTCTGCATTTCTTCGCGTGTGGTTTGCAATTCTTCAGTTAAACGTTGTATGTTTAATTCAAATTCTGTTTGTAAGGCAGAGGAAGTATCTTTTATTTTTTTATTCCGTGTCGTTTTTTGATTATCAAAAGGAACATCATTAAATATCACAATTATTTTCCCCTTTAATGACAAAGGTTTTTCTATTTGTTGAATGGTAACATCGACGATTAACGTTCCGCCATTAGTTCCTACTTTTACGTTATGCAAAATAATTTTTTCGTAATTCCGCATTGCTTTTCTAAAGGCAACAGGTAATTCGTTTAGGAGGCCTTCTCTTGCCATCGTAAAAATATTCATGCTTGCTTTACCTGCTGCTGGCGTAAGGTATTTGCCGGTATTACCGGTTAAATAAAGTATGTCGCCCATATTAGTAACGACTACGCTGGCAGGCGAAAATTGTTGTAAAAGCAAATCGTTGGCAATGGCTTCAATATTATCTAAAGTTTTAACCTTAGTTTTATTTTCTACATTATTTTTTTTAGTTTGGGAAAATGAGCTGGGGAAATTAAAAAGCTCTTCTGATTTTGGAGAACCTGTACTTTGATAAATTCGCAATTTTGAATTAACATTAGTAAAAAATTCTTTCCTATCGTTATTGGTTTCAGCAGTGCCCAATATCAGAATGCCTTTCTGATTCAAACTATAATGGAAAAGCGACAATAATTTTTTCTGTAAATCGGTATCCATATAAATTAGCATATTACGGCACGAAAGAATATCTAGCTTCGTAAACGGCGGGTCTTTAATTACGTTTTGAGGAGCAAACACCACCATTTCTCTTATTTCGGCGTTTATTCTGTATTGGTTGTCGGTTTTTACAAAAAAGCGATTCAATCGAGTTGCCGATACATCGGAAGCAATACTTGTCGGATAAATTCCTTTTCGTGCCTGTTCTATTGCATCACTATCAAGGTCGGTGGCGAATATTTGAAGGGTAAAATTCTTATCAAGTTTTGATTTTTCAACAGCTTCCTTAAAAATAATGGCCAGTGTAAATGCTTCTTCGCCGGTAGAACAGGCTGGCACCCAAGCCCTGAGTACTTGACTGTGCTGCAATTCTGCAAACATATTGGGTAAAACCTTATTTTTTAAGTGTTCCCAAACAGCACTATCGCGGAAAAAATTGGTAACACCAATTAGTAATTCATTAAAAAGAATTTCGATTTCGGCAGGGTTTTTTTGCAAAAATTTTACATAGGACGCTATTGTACTTATGAGATGAATGCTCATGCGTCTTTCGATGCGCCGATAAATCGTATTTTCTTTGTATTGCGAAAAATCGTTTCCGGTTTGTGCGCGTAAAAGAATAATTATTTTATCGAGTGAGCTACTGTCTTTTTCTAATTTAGTAATACCATTTTTTCTTATAACTATTTTGCCAATGCTTAACAGCTTCGAAGGCAATTCGTTGGCGGGAGCAATAAAATCAACAGTTACCGCTTCAATGGCATTATGCGGCATACTATCAAATTTGGCTGATTCAGGTTCTTGTACCAACACAATTCCTCCTTTTTCTTTTATTGCTTTTAATCCCAAACTGCCATCTGAACCCATACCTGAAAGAATGATTCCGATGCTTTGTTCCGAGAGGTCATCTGCAAGCGAACGGAAAAATAAATCTATAGGCAACCTCAAACCGTGTGTTTCAATCGGCTCAAATAAATGCAATGCACCTTTTAATATCGACATGCTTTTGTTTGGTGGAATTACATAAACACAATTTGGCTTAATTTTAAGGCGGTCGGTAACAATAATTACCTTCATTTCAGTAATTCGCTGCAATATCTCGGGCATCATGCCTTTATGATTGGGATCCAGGTGCTGAATGACAACAAAAGCCATTCCGCTGTCTTGGGGCATGCTTCCAAAAAACTGTTCCAAGGCTTCCAATCCGCCGGCAGATGCGCCAATACCAACAATTGGGAACTGGCCACTTTTTGAATTAATGGTCTTATCTATTAATGAATCTAATGTTTCATTAGTTGCTATTTTTCCTTTAGTTGGTTTTTTCATAGTTTTTGTTGTGAAATAACTACCAACAATTTAAGGCTATTTTAGTTAAAAAATTAGGTTAAAATGTTATTGTTTTTGCTTTGGTTATAACGTATTCACGAATGTTTAGTTATGTTGGCTAAAACTAAGTTAGTAAAGAGGAAAGGGGCCAGAGGAAAATCCCAGCTAATAATTATAAGGGTTCTTATTCGCGGGCTTTTTCGATTATCAAATTATATTAAACTAATAACCCGAAACAATTATGCAGAGTGTTACTACTCCAAAAAAGATAGCAATCAGTTTTAAGGTCATCACTTAGGGGTTCTTCACCTATTTAAGTGAATAAACCAATTTAACTATACGAAGTTGGCTTCCAATATTTATAGTAAAAGCGCGTTCAATAATATCCTTGAGCTCTTTAATGTTTCCTGGCCGTTTAGAAGCATTAACCAGTTCTAAGCCACTTTTACTAACTGATTTTATTTACTCATTAACTTAATGATTATATTTACTTAAGATTAAGTTTAATGTTCATATTGCCTGAAAACTAACTTGGAAATTTATCCCTAATCTTGTCTAAACACAAATTGTGAATGCTCCCAATATGAGAATGTTCTTTTCCTAAATCTGGTTGATAGGTGCCATCTTGCACCTGACTACCAATTTTTTGATAGGCATCTCTGAAAGGCATCCCTTCAACTACTAAATTATTAATACTGTCTACTGTAAACAAGTATTTGTACTTGTCATCGTTGAGGTCAATGTCTTTTACAATGATTTGTTGAATAGCATAATTAAAGATGTCTAGAATGTCTTTTACATCTTCAAAAGCATTGATGATATTCTCTTTCAATAACTGGAAATCTCTATGGTAACCACTTGGTAAGTTGTTTGTGATTAATAGCATTTCAGTATGTAATGCTTGGATTTTATTACACTTACCTCTAATGAGTTCAAAAACATCAGGATTCTTTTTATGTGGCATAATGCTACTTCCAGTCGTCAATTCATCAGGAAAGCCGATAAAACCAAAATTCTGACTCATATACAAACAAATATCCATGGCAAAACGTGACATGGTATTACATAATCCGCCAAGAGCACTAGCAATTGCGCGTTCACTTTTTCCTCTACTTAATTGTGCAGCAACTACATTATATTTCAAGGTTGAAAAGCCAAGTTCCTTTGTAGTTATATCTCTATCAATAGGAAATGAGCTCCCATAGCCAGCAGCTGAGCCTAATGGGTTTTGATCAACAATTTTTGAAACGGCGTTGAGCACATACACATCATCGATTAATAATTCGGCATAGGCAGAGAACCACAATCCAAAGGAAGAAGGCATAGCTACTTGTAAATGCGTGTAGCCAGGTATTAATTGGGATTTATGAGTTTGAGCTAAACCTAAAAGCGTATCGAAAAACATTTTTGTTTTATCGTTAATCTGCTTTAGGTTGTCTTTGTAATATAGCTGAAGTGCTACCAATACTTGATCGTTTCTCGAACGTGCTGTGTGGATTTTCTTTCCGACGTCGCCTAATGTTTTTGTGAGCTCAAATTCAATTTTTGAATGTACATCTTCAAAAGAATCTTCAATAACAAAACTCCCATTTTCAATAGATTCTGATTGCGATAGTAATTCTTTTTTTAATTGCGCTAACTCTTCCGAAGTTAATATGCCAATCGATTCTAACATAATCGCATGTGCTAATGAGGCTTGTACATCATATTTGGCAATATGTATATCTATTTCTCTGTCATTACCAACAGTAAATTGTTCTATTTTTTTGTCGATTGAAAATCCTTTATCCCAAAGTTTCATGTTTTCTGTGGTTTAATCGTTTAATTGTGAAATTGTTGAAGTGTTTAAACGATTACTCGATTTAACAATTCAATATATATTTTAATCCCTTCTTCAATTTCAGCGAGATAAATAAATTCATCTGCTGTATGCGAACGCGTACTATCTCCTGGGCCAAGTTTTAATGATGAACAAGTCAAAACGGATTGATCTGATAAAGTTGGTGAGCCGTAAGTTTCTCTTCCCAGTTCGATACCAGCTTTTACCAAGTCGTGATGCATAGGAATTGATGAAGAATTCAATCTTAAACTCCGCGCTTCAATACTTGTACATGGTGATTTTTTAGTCAGAATATCTGCAATGTCCTGATTACTGTATTTGTCATTCACACGAACATCAATCACTAAGTCCACTTCTGAAGGAACCGCATTGTGCTGTTTACCAGCATTAATTTGTGTGACTGTCATTTTTACATCGCCTAATACCGGTGATTTTTTTTCAAACTTAAAATCCTGAAACCATTTTAAGACATCAATAGTATTGTAAATCGCATTATCAGTATTGGGATGAGCAGCGTGGCTGGCTGTTCCTTTTACTTTAGCATCAAAAACCACCAAGCCTTTTTCGGCAATGGCTAAATTCATTAATGTAGGCTCTCCAACAATAGCAACATCTACATTTGGAATGACAGATAACATGCTATTTAAACCATCTGGGCCGCTACTCTCTTCTTCAGCCGAAGCAACAATTACCAAATTGTAATTTAGATTTTTCTGGCTATAGAAATGCGTAAACGTCGCAATTAAAGACACCAAACAACCACCAGCATCATTACTTCCTAAACCATATAATTTTCCGTCTTCAACAATGGCTTTTAATGGATCTTTGGTGTAACCGTTATTGGGTTTTACAGTGTCGTGATGTGAGTTAAGTAATAATGTTGGTTTCTTCTCATCAAAATGTTTATTGGTTGCCCAAACGTTATTTTTGGTTCTTTTGAAAGGAATCTTATACGTTGAAAACCAATTTTCGATTAACAAAGCTGTGTTATCTTCTTCCGAAGAAAATGACTGCGTTTCTATGAGCTGTTTCAATAAAGCAATAGCTTCTGTTGTAAGTCTTTCTATCATTTTTGAATGGTTGTATAAAGTGAATGAGTTTTAAAAAGCATGTCTGGTTTTCCTATACATACTTTGTCTACATTATTGTTTATAGCATGAAAGCAATTGTTTAGTTTTGGTAGCATCCCATCTGCGATAATGCTAGCGTCAATTAATCTTGTATAGGTTTCGGTATTTATGTTTTCAATTACTGAATTTTCATCAGTAATATCTTTTAAAACACCATTTTTTTCAAAACAATAATACAATTCTGTTTTAAAGTGTTTTGCAAAACCAACAGCCAATTCTGAAGCGATCGTATCTGCATTAGTATTTAATAATTGTCCGTTTTTATCATGAGTAATGGCACAAAAAACAGGAGTGATGTTATGATGCAAAAGAACTTCTAATATTTTTGTATTCACCTGTTTGATGTCGCCTGCAAAGCCATAATCTATTGGTTTAGCAGGTCTTTTTACTGAAACAATAGAGTTTCCGTCAGCACCAGAAAACCCAATGGCATTACAGTTGTTTGCTTGTAATTGAGCGACAATGGTTTTGTTAATTTTTCCAGCATATACCATGGTGATGATATCTAAAGTGTCTTTATCTGTGATACGTCTACCTTCATTCATTTGTACTGGAACATTCATTTTTTGAGCCAATTGCGTAGCTAGTTTTCCACCGCCATGAACCAATAATTTCGGGCCTTCAAGCTGTGCAAACTGACTTAGAAAAGATGCCAATGCTTTACCGTCGTCAATAATGTTTCCACCTATTTTTATGATTTTTAGTGTTTTCATTTTATAGGTTTTCTAATAGTTGCTTCAATACGACTTGTGCCGCAAAGGTTCTATTGTTAGCTTGTTGTATCACAACAGATTGATTGCCATCTAAAACAGCATCTTCAACAACGACATTTCGTCTCACAGGTAAGCAATGCATAAATTTTGCTTTGCCTAATTTTTCTTTGGTCATCATCCATTTCGCATCTTGATTTAGAATCTTCCCATAGTCATTATAACTGCTCCAGTTTTTTACATAGACGAAATCGGCATCTTGTAAAGCGGCTTCTTGGTTGTAATTTATAGGTGTGTTTTGAGTGATTTCAGTATTAAGTTCATAACCTTCAGGATGCGTAATGCAGAAATCGACATCTAAATGCTGCATCATTTCAATAAACGAATTAGCAACCGCTTGTGGTAAAGCTTTTGGGTGAGGAGCCCAAGACAACACCACTTTTGGTGTCTTTTTTTCTGTTAATTCTGAAATGGTAATCGCATCAGCCAAAGCTTGCAATGGATGGGCTGTGGCAGATTCCATGTTTACAATAGGAACCGTTGCATATTTTTTGAAGCTATTCAGAATATATTCCGATTCATCTTTGGCTTTATCTTGTAAACTCGGAAATGCTCTAACCGCAATCATATCTGCATATTGAGAAATGACTTGAGCGGCTTCTTTAATGTGTTCTGATTTGTCCACATTCATAACAGTGCCATCTTCAAACTCTAAATTCCATGCGTCATTAACATTGAGAATCATCACGTCCATTCCTAAATTTTTTGCTGCTTTTTCTGTGCTTAAACGTGTACGCAAGCTCGAATTAAAAAACAGCATGACTACAGTTTTGTGTTGCCCTAATTTTGAATACTCAAAAGGGTTCATTTTTAATAAAATGGCTTCCTTTATGAGTTCTGAAATGTTCGGTATATCTTTTAAAGTTGTGTAATTTTTCATGTTAAATTAGTTCTTTTTGTAACGCATCAAAAAAGCTATCAATATGTTTTTTCTGAACCGTTAGTGGTGGAAGAATTCTAATTAGGTTTGTGTTTTTTGCGCTTCCTGTAAAAATGTGATGTTTAAAAAGTAAACTCTTTCGAAGTTCGGAAATTGGAAAATCAAATTCCAATCCTAACATTAATCCTCTTCCTTTAATAGCTTTTAGTTTTGGTAATTCTTTTGCTTTCTCCCGAAAATAATCTGAGATGTCTGAAGCATTCTGCATCAGGTTTTCTTCTTCAATGACATCTAATACAGAAAGTGTTGCAGCGCAGGCTAAATGATTTCCGCCAAACGTAGTTCCAAGTAAACCATAAGACGCTTTAATTGAAGCATGAATTAAAATTCCACCAACTGGAAATCCATTCCCCATACCTTTAGCAATTGAAATAATATCTGGTGTAATATTGTATTTTTGAAAGGCGAAAAAATCACCTGTTCTACCAAAACCCGATTGCACTTCATCTGCAATAAAACATGTATTGTATTTTTTACAAAGCATGTCAATTCCTTCATAAAATTCTGCTGTGCTTTCATCTAATCCACCAACACCTTGAATGCATTCGATAATGACGGCACATGTTTTGTTTTGTTTTAGGATTTCTTCTACGGAATCTAAATCGCCTAACTCTACAAAATCCACATCTTGCTGAGCGTTTATTGGTGCGACTATTTTGGGATTATCTGTTGCTACGACAGCTGCAGAGGTTCTTCCGTGAAAGGAATTTTTAAAAGCTAAAATTTTGGTTTTACCATTATGAAACGAGGCTAGCTTTAATGCGTTTTCATTGGCTTCAGCGCCAGAATTGCATAAAAACAACTGGTAGTCTTTGCATCCAGATAATACTTCTAACTTATCGGCTAATTGGGTTTGCAAGGGATTTTGAACGGCATTACTATAAAAGCCTAATTGTTCAACCTGATTAGAAATTGCAGACACATATTTTGGATGTGAATGCCCAATAGAAATCACAGCATGACCACCATAAAGATCGAGATACTCGACATCATTATCGTCGTAAACGTAAACATCTTTTGCGCTTACTGGTGTGACATTATATAATGGATAGACATTAAATAAACTCATATCTGTTCCTTTTTAATATTGTTGATTTTATTGAATGAAGCCACCATTCCTTGTATTAAAGACGAGCTCAATCCTTTGTGTTCCATTTCATTTAAACCTTCTATGGTACAGCCTTTTGGAGTGGTTACTCTGTCTATTTCTTCTTCTGGATGATCGCCATTTGTTATTAATAAATTGGCAGCACCTTCACTAGTAAACATCGCTAATTCTTGAGCTTCTTTAGCATCAAAGCCTAACTGGATTGCTGCTTGAGTTGTAGCGCGTATCAACCGCATCCAAAAAGCAATTCCACTAGCGCAAACCACTGTTGCTGCTTGCATTTGAGATTCTGGAATCGCTAACGTGTGACCAAGTCTATTGAAAATAGCTTCAGCAACTTTAATACGCTTCTCTCCTTTTTTATTACTACATAAACAGGTCATAGATTTACCAACAGCAATCGCTGTATTTGGCATAGCTCTAATAATAAACTGATCGCTACCAACTTGAGTTTCAATTTTTGGAATTAAGAACCCTGTAATGGTTGAAATCAATACGTGATTTTCATTGAGATAGGGTTTTACGTCATTTAAAATCTGTTCAAAATGTGCTGGTTGTACTGCGAAAATTAATATATCAGACTGTTTTACAGCTTCAGTGTTATCAGTGGTCAATACAACATTATTATAGCCTTCAAATTCCTGAATATCACTCAAGTTTCGTTTTGTTAAATACAATGTGGTAATAGCATTGTTGGTAATCAACCCTTTTGCGATAGACTTTCCTAGATTTCCTGTTCCTATAATTGCGATTTTCATTTTTGTGTTTTTATTGTCTTTAAATGTAAAATGTGTTCGCATTAAAAAATGCTCGGTTCACAAGTGCTATTTTTAAAAATAATTAGCTTTAAGTTTTAATCCTTCTGTTTCATCTAAACCAAAAGCTAAATTCATATTCTGAATGGCTTGTCCGGAAGCCCCTTTTAATAGATTATCTATAATGCTTGTAACTAGCAGCTTGTTATTGTGTTTATGCAAATGAATGATACATTTATTCGTATTAACTACTTGCTTTAAATGAATGTCTTCATCTGAAACAAATGTAAAAGCGGCATCTTCATAATACGTTTTATAGAGCGTTTTGGCATCCTCAAGAGTACCTTCAAATGCAGTGTAGGCTGTAGCAAAAATACCTCTAGAGAAGTTGCCGCGATTTGGCATAAAATGAATTTCTGAATTAAAACTATGTTGCAGCTGACACACCGTTTGATTAATTTCTCCTAAATGCTGATGTGTAAAAGGTTTGTAATGCGAAAAGTTGTTGTCTCGCCAAGTGAAATGAGTAGTTTTAGATAGCGATGTTCCTGCTCCAGTAGCTCCAGTAACTGCATTGATGTGAACATCTTCTGTAATTAAATTTGCATCAGCTAATGGCAATAATGCCAATTGAATCGCAGTAGCAAAACATCCTGGATTTGCGATATAATTTGCTTTTTTGATGGCTTCTTTTTGTAATTCTGGTAAACCGTAAACAAAGTCGTTTCCATTAAAATCCTTATCAGGTTCTAATCTAAAATCATTACTTAGATCGATGATTTTTGTATCCTTCGAAAACGTATGTTGTTCTAAAAATTCTTTGGAGTTTCCGTGACCTAAACATAGAAATAATACATCTACATTCGGGTTGATTTCACTGGTAAACCCCATTTCAGTAGAGCCAATTAAATCTTGATGTACTTTATGGATTTTATTGCCAGCATTGGATGTGCTATATACAAAATCGATGGTTGCTTGTTTGTGATTTAGTAATAATCTAATCAATTCTCCTGCTGTGTAGCCAGCTCCTCCAATAATTCCCGCATTAATCATAATTCTGAATTTACCTGTTGATAGATTTTGTTTTGGTTGCCATTTATTTTAATGAAACCTTTAGCTTCATCGGCAGTCCAACCTTTGTTTTCTTCACCATAACTTCCAAATTTGGCATTCATTAAATCGTGTTTTGATTTGATGCCATCCAAACTGAAATGATAAGGTTTTAAAGTCACCACAACATCGCCAGAAACTTTATCTTGACTACTTTGTAAAAACGCTTCCATATCTCGCATCACAGGATCTAAATATTGTCCTTCGTGTAAATGCATGCCGTAGAAATTCGATAAATAATCCTTGTGTTGTAATTGCCATTTGGTCAAGGTGTGCTTCTCTAATAAGTGGTGCGCTTTAATAATGATTAATGCTGCAGCAGCTTCAAAACCAACTCTGCCTTTAATACCAATAATGGTGTCGCCAACATGAATGTCTCTTCCTATAGCGTAAGCAGAAGCCAAATGATTCAATAATTCTATATTCTTTTCCGGTGCATTTGAAGTTCCGTTTAATGCGATTAATTCGCCTTTTTCAAAAGTTAGTGTTACTTTATCTTCACCTTCTTTTTCTAATTGCGAAGGATAAGCAGATTCCGGTAATGGTTTTTCAGAAGTTAATGTTTCTTCTCCACCAACACTAGTTCCCCAGAGTCCTTTATTGATTGAGTACTTGGCTTTGTTCCATGACGCGTCTATACCATTAGCAATAAGATAATCGATTTCTTGTTGTCTAGTTAACTTCCCATCTCTTATAGGAGTGATGATTTCGATTTCTGGTGCTAAGGTTTGAAAAATCATATCAAAACGAACCTGGTCGTTTCCGGCCCCTGTGCTTCCATGAGCAATATACTTCGCATCTATGCTTTTTGCATATTGGACAATTTCTATCGCTTGAATGATACGTTCTGCGCTTACCGACAAAGGGTAGGTGTTATTTTTGAGTACATTTCCGAAGATTAAATACTTAATGACTTTATCATAGTATGACGCAATAGCATCAATGTTTTTATAAGTTGATACACCCATTTTATAGGCGTTGCTTTCAATAGTTTTGATGTCGCTGGAAGAAAAACCGCCAGTGTTTACGCTTACAGCATGAACATCATAACCCGCTTTACTTAAACTTACAGCGCAATATGATGTGTCTAATCCGCCACTATATGCAATTACTAATTTGCTCATTTTTTATCTTTTTTTAGAAACATTGACTGTTTGATGTTTTTCAATCTTGTCCATACTTTTTTATCATAATTATGTTCTGCAGTTTTGGATTCCTCTTTTTTAGAAGGATCATAGAGCATGCCAGTACACAAACACATTTTTTGTTCAGTTCTAGTTAAGACGTCGAAATTTTTACAGGTTTGACAGCCTTTCCAAAAGGATTGATCATCAGTTAATTCTGAAAACGTCACAGGTTTATAGCCTAAGTCGCTATTCATTTTCATAACGGCTAAACCAGTTGTAATACTAAATACTTTGGAATCTGGAAATTTAATTCTAGAATGTTCGAAAACTACTTTTTTAATTTGTTTGGCTAGACCTTTATTTCTATAATCTGGATGTACAATCAATCCAGAATTAGCAACAAATTTTCCATGGCCCCAAGCTTCGATATAACAAAAGCCAGCGAATAGATCTCCATCTAAGGCGATCACAGCATTACCGTTTTCCATTTTGGTAATGATGTATTCTGGTTTTCGCTTGGCGATTCCTGTACCTCTAATTTGTGCGGCATCAGCAATAGTTTCGCAAATAATGTCTGCGTAAATACTATGTGATTTATCAGCAATAACAATTTTCATTGTAATTGATTTTTTAATTAAAAAATATGATTTATTTTTTTCGAAATCAGAACCGGACTCACCTAAGTTCTATAAATAGATATATGCCCTTACGGGCGACGCGGAAAAAAGCGGCGTACAAGACTTGAATTATCTGTTGAGATAATTAGCGTTTGTAAATGATATTCGAAAGTTGAGTTGTACACAATAATATAATAAAAATGAATATAGAGTTTGATGCTAAACTGTAGAATTAGCGACGGCGTTTGACCAAATTAAGTGCTGTGGGTCTCGGTGTTCTATATTTGTGTTTTAGTGTAAACATATGGCTAAACTACATATTAAATTATTAACTACAATAGGAATTTTATTCTTTTCTATAAGAATTATGAATTTCTAAAAAAACGACTTTCAAATTGTATATATCTCATTTATAAGCTGTTTTATTTAAAGAATATAATCAGTGTTTACAAAGTTTGACGCTCTGGAGTCTAATAAATCTGTTAAAATAGCATTGTTATAATCGTTGTCTTTTGATGCTAAAAAAGTTCTAATTGAGAATGAACGTAATGCATCATGAACACTCAAAGTTGCAACGGCAGAATCTTTTCGACCTGTAAACGGATATACATCTGGTCCACGTTGACAAGAACTATTTAAATTCACGCGGCAAACTAAATTTACTAGAGTGTCAATCAATGGTGCTAATGTTTTGACATCTTTACCAAATAAACTCACTTGTTGTCCATAGTTTGATGCGGCCATATCATCTAAAGGTTCTTCAATATCAGAAAACGGAATTACTGGAATTACTGGTCCGAATTGTTCTTCTTCATAAACGCGCATGTCTTTAGTTACTGGATAGAGAACTGCAGGAAAAATATAATTTTCTGTAGTATCTCCACCTTTTGAATTAATAATTTTTGCGCCTTTTTCAGTGGCATCATCAATTAATTCTTGAATATATGCTGGCTTATCTGGTTCTGGTAGAGGTGTTAATTTTACACCATCTTCCCAAGGATTCCCAAATTTTATTGCATCTACCTTTTTAGAAAAACGTGTATTGAACTCATCAACAATTGCTTCGTGTACATAGAGTACTTTGAGTGCTGTACAACGTTGTCCATTAAAGGAGGTTGTTCCAGCAATACATTCACTTATGGCTAAATCTAAATCGGCATCTTGTAATACAATCGCTGGATTCTTGGCTTCTAAGCCTAGAACCATACGCAAACGATTACTTTTTGGATGTTCGTTTTGTAAGGCATTAGCCGACTTACTATTTCCAATTAATGCTAGTACATCAACTCTACCATCTTTCATTATTGGAGTAGCTATTGTTCGTCCTCTTCCGTAGATAATATTGACAACCCCTTTTGGAAAACTGTTTTGGAATGCTTCTAATAAAGGTGATAGTAATAATACTCCAAATTTTGCGGGTTTAAAAACGGCTGTATTCCCCATAATTAAAGCAGGAATCAAAAGCGCAAAGGTTTCATTCAGCGGATAATTGTAAGGTCCTAAACACAATACTACACCAAGAGGTCCTCTTCTAATATGAGCATTTACACCAGAATTTTTTTCAAATTTTGCACTATTACGATCCATTTGCTTGTAATCTTCAATGGTGTCGTAGATGTATTCAACGGTTCTATCGAATTCCTTTTCTGAATCTGGTAAATTTTTACCAATTTCCCACATCAATAGTTTGACAACTTCCTCACGCTTAGTTTTCATTTGTTCTACAAACTTTTCCATACAAGCGATACGATCTACAACTTTCATTGTTGGCCATAAGCCTTGTCCTTTATTGTAGGCATCTACAGCAGCATCAAGCGCCTCTAAAGCTTCTTCTTTACCTAGAGTTGGAATAGTACCTAATAGTGTTGGTTTGTAATCTTCTGTTGAAGAAATTGTTGAGTAAACTTCAGAAGTGTCTCCAGTCCAAGATTTAAGTTCACCTCCTACTAAATAAGTGTTTTGGTTAACTGTTTCTTTGATTTGATACTGTTCAGGAATGTTCATATAATGTTTCATTTAAACTAAGAATTGAAATAAATCGGGTTTATCGTTAAGATAATCTCCATAAAAATTATGGAGTTTCATTTTAGTAATTAAAGGTTGTAAGTCGCTTGGGGATTTTAATTGCAAACCAACGACGGCAACATCATTTTCTCGGTTTGCTTTTTTAGTGTATTGAAAATGTGTGATATCATCGGATGGACCTAAAATATCCCCTACAAAATCTCTCAAAGCGCCTGCGCGTTGTGGAAATTTTATGATGAAATAATGTTTAAGATTGGCATAGAGTAAGGCACGTTCTTTAATTTCTGCAGTACGTGTAATGTCGTTATTGCTTCCGCTAATAACGCATACCACATTTTTACCTTTTATTTCTTCGGAAAACTGCTCTAATGCAGAAAGACTCAGAGCGCCAGCAGGCTCAACAACGATGGCTTCTTTATTATATAAATCCAAAATAGTCTGACAAATCTTGCCTTCATCTACTGTGACAACACGATGTAATGTCTCTTTGCAAATCGCAAAATTCAAATCGCCAACGCGTTTAACAGCAGCACCATCTACAAAACTGTCTATGGATTTTAATTCGGTATTTTTATTTGCTCTAATAGAAGTTAACATGGAAGGTGCTCCTTTTGGTTCCACACTAATAATTTTGGTTTGAGGTGATAAAATTTTAAAAACAGACGACAATCCTGCTGCAAGTCCACCACCACCAACAGGCACAAATACGTAATGAATAGGATGAGCTTCGGCTTGATCTATAATTTCTAAACCTACGGTAGCTTGGCCTTCAATAACTTTTTCGTCATTAAAAGGATGAATAAATGTTTTATTTAAACGCTCACATTCTTCAATTGCTGAATGATATGCATCATCAAAGGTGTCACCAACTAAAACGACTTCAACATAATCTTCACCAAACATTTTTACCTGTTCAATTTTTTGATTAGGTGTTGGTGAAGGCATAAAAATAGTGCCTTTTATTTTTAAAAGTTTACAGGAAATCGCTACACCTTGTGCATGATTTCCTGCGCTTGCACATACAATTTCATTTTCAATTTGAGTTGTACTCAAGGATGAGATTTTATTGTAAGCACCACGAATTTTATAAGAGCGCACTTCTTGTAAATCCTCTCTTTTAAAATAAACATTTGCGTCAAACTGTTTTGAGTACTGTGCGTTTCTAATTAAAGGTGTAACCGAAGCAACCCCTTTAAGTTTTTCAGCAGCAGCCTCAATTGCTTTTAGTGTTGGCTTGTATGTGGTGTCTGTTATCATAATTATGCTAAAACCGAATCTTCAATAGTTGTCGTTTTAATTACCTTCATTGCTGTCATAGCAGCTCGTAAACGTTGTCCTACAGCTTCGATTGGATGATTTCTGATGTCATCATTTACAGTAATTAATTCTATGTTATCCACACCATTAGTATCAGAAAATGACTTTCCTATAATAGAGGTGTCAACAGTTTTCATAAAATCAGTTAATAAGGGTTTGCACGCATGATCAAATAAGTAGCAACCATATTCTGCCGTATCAGAAATGACTCTATTCATTTCAAATAATTTCTTTCTTGCAATAGTATTTGCTATTAATGGTAATTCGTGCAAGGACTCATAGTAAGCAGAATCTTCAATAATTCCGGCACTTACCATAGTTTCGAAAGCTAGTTCAACTCCAGATTTTACAAAAGCTACTAATAATACACCATGATCAAAATATTCTTGTTCGCTAATATGCTCTGATGTTAAAGTTGTTTTTTCAAAAGCTGTTTCACCAGTAGCTGCTCTCCATTTTAATAAGTTTGCATCATCATTTGCCCAATCTTCCATCATAGTTTCAGAGAAATGACCAGAAATAATATCATCCATATGCTTTTCAAATAATGGACGCATGATATCTTTTAATTCTTCAGATAATTGGTAAGCTTTTATTTTTGATGGATTAGATAATCGATCCATCATATTTGTAATTCCGCCATGTTTTAAAGCTTCGGTAATTGTTTCCCAACCAAACTGAATTAATTTTGCAGCATAACCAGGTTCGATACCTTCTTCAACCATTTTATCAAACGATAAAATCGCTCCTGTTTGTAGTAAACCACATAGAATAGTTTGTTCTCCCATTAAATCCGATTTTACTTCAGCAATAAAAGACGATGCTAATACACCAGCTCTATGACCTCCTGTTGCTGCTGCATAAGCTTTCGCTTGTGCCCAACCTTTGCTTTCTGGATCATTTTCTGGATGTACAGCAATTAATGTTGGTACTCCGAATCCACGTTTATATTCTTCACGAACTTCGGTTCCTGGGCATTTTGGTGCGACCATAATTACGGTTAAATCCTCGCGAATTTTAGTGCCTTCTTCTACGATGTTAAATCCATGAGAATAGCTTAATGTCGCTCCTTTTTTCATTAAAGGCATTACCGTTTTCACAACGTTTGTGTGTTGTTTGTCTGGTGTTAAGTTTAAGACTAAGTCGGCATTAGGAATTAGCTCCTCATAAGTTCCAACATTAAAACCGTTACTTGTCGCATTCTTATAAGAATCACGTTGTTCATCAATTGCAGCTTGACGTAATGTATAAGAAATATCTAATCCAGAATCTCTCATGTTTAAGCCTTGGTTAAGACCTTGTGCGCCACAACCTACAATTACGATTTTCTTTCCTTTTAGTGCGTTTACACCATCTTCAAATTCTGAAGCATCCATAAAATGACACTTTCCTAATTGCTCTAATTGTTCTCTTAATGGTAGTGTGTTAAAATAATTTGACATTGTTTTAATTTTTAATGTTGAAATGCTTCTAGCATTGTTGAAATTTTCATTTCGTCTCTAGTGATTGCAATACGTCCTGAACGTGTAAATTGCATAATACCAAAGACACTTAATTTTCTGTATAATAATTCTATTTCTTGCGTTCTGCCTGATTTTTCAAGAACGAAAAAGTCTTTGTTTACCGTGACGATCCTAGCATTACTTTCTTTAATAATATTCTGAATTTGACGTTCATCAAATAGCAAATCTGATTTGATTTTGAACAAGCACGACTCTTGATAAATTGTGTCTTCCTCAGAATGATAATAGGCTTTAATAACTTCGACTTGTTTTTCAATCTGGCCGATGACTTTTTTAATTTGTTCTTCTGAAATTTCAATTAGAATCGTAAATTTTGAAACGCCTTCAATTTCAGAAACTGAAGTGTTTAAGCTCTCTATATTAATTTGTCTACGCTGAAAAATTGCCGAAATACGATTAAGAAGTCCGATGTTATTTTCAGTGTAAATAGAAACGGTGTATATGTTTTTTTCTTGGCTCATTTTTTATGCTTTAATTTACTCTAATCTCATATCTGAAACACTAGCTCCTGTTGGTATCATTGGAAACACATTACCTTCCTTTTCTACGCAAACTTCTAAAAAATAAGGGCCTTCGCAATCAATCATGTCTTTTACTGCGTCTTTTAATTCGTCTCTTTTAGTCACTTTTTTTGCATCGATATGATAGCCTTTGGCAATCGCAACAAAATCTGGGTTCACCATTTCTGTTGATGCATAACGCTTATCGAAAAATAGTTCTTGCCATTGACGTACCATTCCGAGGAACTCATTATTCAATACCACAATTTTCACAGGAACTTTCTGCTGAAAAATAGTACCTAATTCTTGTATGGTCATTTGGTAACCGCCGTCTCCAGCAATCATAACAACCTCTCTGTCTGGTGCTGCCATTTTTGCTCCAATTGCTGCTGGTAATGCAAACCCCATAGTTCCTAAACCACCTGAAGTAATATTACTTTTAGTTGTATTGAATTCAGCATAACGACAGGCGATCATTTGGTGCTGACCAACATCACTAACTATAGCTGCTTCACCTTTGGTTTGTATATTGATTTCTTTCAATACTTCTCCCATGGTCAAACCTTCTTTTGTAGGGTATAAGTCATTTTTAATAACTTTTTCGTATTCAATTTTGTATAAATCTTTGAACTTTTGATGCCATTCATCATGAGAATTTTCATTTAGTAAAGGCAGTAAAGCACTCAAACGTTCTTTAGCGTCTCCTAAAACAGCAACATCCGTTTTTACGTTTTTATCAACTTCGGCAGGATCGATTTCAAAATGTACCACTTTAGCTTGCTTTGCGTAGCTGGCTAGATTTCCTGTAACACGATCATCAAAACGCATTCCGATGGCAATTAAAACATCACATTGATTAGTTAATACGTTGGGCGCATAATTTCCGTGCATACCAACCATACCAACATTTAAATCATGAGATGATGGAATTGCAGAAGCGCCTAAAATAGTCCAAGCCGATGGTAATCCAGCTTTTTCAATAACGGCTTTAAACTCCTCTTCAGCTTCGCTTAAAATTATGCCTTGTCCCCAAACGACCATTGGTTTCTTTGCGTTATTGATTAATTCGGCAGCAGCTTTTAGAGTGTTTTCATCAGTTTCTGGGACTGGTTTGTAGCTTCTAATCCCTGTACATTTTTTATATGTAAAGTCAAATTCTTCAAACTGTGCATCCTTAGTAACGTCAATTAAAACTGGACCTGGTCTTCCGCTTTTAGCGATATAAAATGCCTTGGCAAACACCTCAGGAATTTGCGAAGCTTTTGTAATTTGGTGATTCCATTTGGTGACAGGGGTTGAGATTCCAACGATATCCGTTTCTTGAAAGGCGTCGCTTCCTAATAAATGTGAGCCGACTTGACCAGTGATACAGACCATTGGTGTTGAGTCAATTTGAGCATCTGCAATACCAGTAATTAGATTGGTAGCTCCTGGGCCAGATGTCGCTATGGCTACACCAACTTTTCCGGAAATTCTTGCATAACCTTGTGCAGAATGTGTTGCACCTTGTTCATGACGTGTTAAGACATGATGAATTTTATCTTGGTATTTATACAGTTCGTCATAAACTGGCATGATTGCGCCTCCAGGATAGCCATAAAGGATGTCAACTCCTTCGGCTAATAAACATTTTATAATGGCTTCACTACCAGAAATACGCTCTGTTGTTTGCGTACTATTTGTTTGATTTTGTATGGTTTGAGTTTCTTTCATCTGCTCTTTCTTTTAAAATTCATCAGTAACACATCCTTTTGATGCTGATGACACTGTTTTTGCGTATTTATATAGGACACCACGTTCAAATTTTAATTCTGGTGCTTTCCATTTTTGACATCTTTTTTGCAGTTCTAATTCGGAAACTTCAACAGAAATAGAATTGGTTTCTGCATCGATAGATATGATATCCCCATCTTTTACTAAAGCAATAGTTCCACCTTCTTGGGCTTCTGGAGTGATGTGTCCAACGACAAAACCATGTGTTCCTCCTGAGAATCTTCCGTCGGTAATTAAAGCGACATCTTTACCTAAACCTGCTCCCATAATAGCGGCAGTGGGTTTTAGCATTTCTGGCATTCCAGGACCGCCTTTTGGGCCTTCATAACGAATGACGACGACATCTCCTTTCTTAACTTCTCCATCGCGAATTCCATCATTTGCAGCATATTCACCTTCAAAGACTTTGGCTTTTCCTCTAAAACTAAGTCCTTCCTTTCCTGTGATTTTTGCGACGCTTCCTTCGGTTGCTAAATTTCCGTAGAGCATTCTTAAATGCCCAGAAATTTTAATCGGTTTTTCTATTGGTTTTATGACGTCTTGACCTTCAGTTAAATCGGCAACATCCAATAAGTTTTCGGCTATGGTTTTGCCAGTAACGGTTAAACAGTCACCATGAATTAAGCCCTTTTTTAGAAGGTATTTTAATACTGCAGGGATTCCTCCAACGGCGTGAACATCTTCCATGAGATATTTCCCGCTAGGTTTTAAATCGGCTAGAAACGGTGTATTGTCACTTATTTTTTGAAAATCTTTAAGCGTGAAATCAATTTGAGCAGCTCTTGCAATAGCTAAAAAGTGTAACACAGCATTTGTTGAGCCTCCTAATATGGTAACTAAGCGAATGGCGTTTTCTAATGACTTTCTGGTGATGATATCTGAAGGTTTAATGTCTTTTTCGAGTAAAAGTCTTAAGGCTTCACCAGCTCTAATAGATTCGTGTTTCTTTTCATCACTCAAAGCGGGATTAGAAGAATTGAATGGTAATGTCATTCCTACAGCTTCAATTGCCGAAGCCATTGTATTTGCTGTGTACATGCCTCCACAAGCGCCAGCTCCGGGACAAGCTTTTTCAACGATATTCTGAAATTCATTTTCAGTCATTGTTCCTGCAACCTTACTTCCCCAGGCTTCAAAAGCAGAAACCACATCTAGTTTTTTTCCGTTATGACAACCTGAATCTATTGTTCCTCCATAAACTAAAATAGAAGGACGATCTAAACGAATCATGGCCATTAATGCTCCTGGCATGTTCTTGTCACAGCCAACAACAGTTATTAGTCCGTCATAACTCATGGCTTGGACTACAGTTTCCATTGAATCTGCAATAATATCACGAGATGGAAGTGAATAACGCATCCCAGGTGTTCCCATAGAAATACCATCACTTACACCAATGGTGTTAAAGATTAAGCCAATAATGTCTTCATTTTTAGTGCCTTCTTTGACCAGTTTGGCAAGGTCATTAAGATGCATATTGCAAGGATTACCTTCATAACCTGTACTTGCAATTCCTACAATAGGTTTGTAAAAATCTTCTTTAGTTAACCCAATAGCATGCAGCATTGCTTGAGCAGCTGGTTGTGTTGGATCTTGTGTGACTGTTTTGCTGTATTTATTTAATTCGCTCATAGTTTTATTTTGGCAAAATCATTTGCTAGGATTAAAATTACTTGTTGTGCTACGTTTTGCTCTTAGTGTTTTTGTTGTTAAGCTAAATCCAATAGGATCGACATGTGGCTAAGTGCTTGTTAATTAATTAGTTAGAATGGTATTAATATGATGTTCAATTGCTTAAATTTTTCAATAAAAAAGACTGAATCTATTTGATACAGGCTTAGATTTATGAAATATCACTCTGTATCAACTAACTAGAGTTTAGAATGACGCTGCTTTTATGGCTGCATGGTTGCCAGGTTCTGAAGGTGATGGTATTGCCGAAGTGTTATTTGGTGATTATAATTTTAAAGGAAAGTTGCCACATTCTTGGCCTAAATCAGTTGAAGGTTTTACAGGAAAGTATGGGCAGAATTTTTGGGATCCATCAATTAGACCATTGTTTGACTATGGTTATAGTCTGAGATAGTTCAATAAAACGCTAGAATAGTTTAATATTTTTTTTCGAGAACAAGTTAATCTGATATCCTGTTGGACATTCAGCTTTCATTTTTTCTTTTTCAAAGGAGGTGTTCCAATTCCTTAACGTTTTGTTAAACTCTGTTAACAAGGGTTAATTACCGTAACAATATTAAAACACCATCGTCTATACAGTATAAACAGTCAAATATTAAAACCATGAGAACATTACATAACAATAAAATTACAGGAACAACAAACACAACGAAAACCTTTGTTTGGAATTCGAAAAGACGTCACAACTAAACTAATAGTAAAACCATCAACCCATATAAAATTAACATCATGAGAACACTAAACACGAACAGAATTACAGCCACAACAAATACCACTAAAACATTTGCTTGGAATACAAAAAGACGTTACAGTTAGTAAACGGGTTATCTGTAGATAACACATCAATCAAAACAATCAGTAAACACCCTTGTTAATTTAAATTTTCAAGGGTGTTTATTTTTAATTCCATTCTGGTCATATTTAAAATATTTCTCCTTTAAATTTTCTTAGCCGATTTATTAGCACGCGATGTTCTTAGTTCTTACTTCCATAAAGTAAATCATCAAATGTAGCACAACGGTAAGTCTAAAAAGCGTTTGCCGCTTTTTAGACATTGTCAGTAATTTATTTTTATTCTTCCAAAGCCAGATATGATATATCTCTTGAAAGAGAAAATGCGTTTTGACGAGTTCCAAAACTATTGGATAAAACAGCAGTCACAATTTTATGGTCTAAATAAATAGAAAAGAAAGAGCTAGTTCCTGGTTGAGTACCTCCATGTTGGATGATTCTGCCATATTTTACGTCATCGTATACAGCCCAGCCAAAACCATACGGGTCATCACCAATGGCTGGTGCCATATCATCAGTTGCATTTATCATCATGTCCAAAGTAGCGCTTTCAATGAACTTATTATGCAGAACGGCCTCTCCAAATTTGAGCAAATCTTTGGCGGTAGATTGAATGCCTCCTGCCGGATATATAATGCTTAAATCAGTTTTTGGGCTTTTTATATATGTGGATTTTACTTTTAAATAGAGTTGGGATTTGTTCCTATAGTCTTGTCCAGATTCTTCTAGGCTTGTATTCGACATTCCCGCTATATCCCATATATTTTTTTTCATATATTCTCCATAACTCATTTGAGATACTTTTTCAATTATTGCCCCTAAGACGGTATATCCATAAGAAGAATACATGAATTCAGTTCCGGGTTCAAACTCAAGATCATTATCCTTAAAAGCATCTAAGGCATCTGTCAACGTCGTATAATGTGTGAACGAAAGTGCATCCCATTTTGATGAATAATGAGAAATTCCAGAAGTGTGCTTTAGTAGATGTCTTATTGTGATGTCCCCTTCAGCTTTTTTTGGAAATTCCTTTACATAAGTTTGAATAGGTGTATCTAAATCAAGCATACCTTTTTCGTACAGTTGCATAATTGCAATAGCAGTCATTGGTTTAGTAATAGAAGCTATTCTTCCCAGCATGTTGCTTTTGGTTATTTTTTGATCACTTTTATCAGTAAAACCTGCGCCACTTATATAAGTTCCGCAATTTTCTATATACAATCCTGCAGTAACTCCCAAAAAGTTATTGGAAGCCATATGTTCATTAATTATTTCATTCGCTTTACTTTCCAATTCACTATTTACAGCAAAATGTTGTTCTTCACAATTAAAATTAATTTCACTTTTGGCTTCAGGGATTTCGACTTGACTAAACGGATTGAAAGATAGGGGTTCAATAATCCAAGTAACTCCTAGCGTTAGAATTAAAATAATTAATAATAATATTTTTCTTTTTTTCATTAGTTATCTTTAAAGGTAATTTAAATCAGACGACATAATACTCTTTTTGTTACTATGGAATAATTACACAACTGTGTTTATCTATGATATGTTTTTATATTTATTATATAAAATATAAATTCATCTGTATCTATAGATAGGTGTGAGGTTAGCTACACGAGCGCAAAAACTAAGTTATGTTGTCCCTGATTTTGGCTCTTATAAAAACCAAAAAAGCCTCAAATCATTTGTTTTCAAATGTTTAAGACTTTTTGATGGTGGTGCCTCCAGGAATCGAACCAGGGACACAAGGATTTTCAGTCCTTTGCTCTACCAACTGAGCTAAGGCACCAGTTGCATAAAAATGCGAGTGCAAATATAGACTCATTTTTAATATTCACAAAAAGAAACTATAAAAATTTGAACTTATTATTTGATTCCTATCACAAATCATTGATTTCAATCTAAATAATGTTATATTTTGGTTAATTACTACCCTGTTTTGAAGCTTCATTTTGTAGTTTTAACGTTTTAAATTACTTATGAATTTAATTGTTGACGTTGGTAATACCTTTGTGAAGTTTGCGGTTTATAAACAAAGTAAGCTTATAGAGAAGGTTGTTGGAGAGCTTAAGAATTTTGAAAACTTGGTATTTGAGGTGCTTAAAGATCATCCAGATATTAATCAAGGCATTGTTTCTTCCGTAGGAAAATTAGAAAAATCACAGATTAAGGCTATAGAGACTAAGATTAAGGTGATTGAATTGTCTCATAAACTAGAACTTCCTTTTAAAAATTTATATGCTACACCCAAAACACTGGGCGTTGATCGCATCGCTTTGGTGAGTGCTTCAGTTGAACAATTTCCAGATAATAATGTGCTTATTATAGATGCCGGTACATGTATTACCTATGATTTTATAAATACGAAAAACGAATACTTAGGAGGTGCTATTTCTCCAGGTATTAGATTAAGATATAGAACGCTCAATGATTTAACTGCTAATTTACCGTTATTAGAAACTGAAATCCCACAAGAAATTCTGGGGAACTCTACAGAAAATTCAATTCATTCAGGTGTGGTTTTTGGCGTTTTAAAGGAAATTGATGGTGTAATTGATGATTATGTTAAAGAATATTCAGATTTAACAGTTATTTTAACAGGAGGAGACGCCAAATTTTTGTCAAACCAATTAAAAAATAGCATATTTGCGAATTCAAATTTTCTTTTGGAAGGCTTAAATTTTATATTGGAATATAACTCGAAATAATGATAAAAAAACTTGTAATAGTTTTAATTGCTTTTTTTGCGCTGCAATCGTATGGCCAAGAGGGTACTGCTTCTCCATATTCGTTCTACGGAATTGGAAGTTTAAAATTTAAAGGTACAGTCGAAAATAGAAGTATGGGTGGGTTAAGTATCTATACCGATAGTATTCATGTTAATCTGCGTAATCCAGCAGCATATGCAGGACCTAATCTTACGAGATGGAATGAAGAAAATCGTCCTATAAAATTTTCGGTGGCGGCAAGTCATAGTAGCTTGAACTTAAAGGCAGATTCTGGAGAGTCAAAAGTGAGTTCTACGACTTTCGATTATCTGGCGCTCTCAATACCAATGGGTAAATTCGGCTTTGGATTTGGTTTAGTGCCTTATACATCAGTAGGATATAAACTAGAAGATATCGATGATGATGTGCTTCAAAACAGATATAGAGGTGAAGGTGGCGTCAATAGAGGATTTTTTGGCTTGGGTTATCAAATCACAAAAAAAATAAGCTTTGGTGTTGATGTTAATTATAACTTCGGAAATATCCAAAATAGTGCCATTGAGTTCTTATATGATGATGAAGGTGATCCTGTACAACACCAATCTAGGGAAAGTAATCGGTCTGATTTAAGCGGACTCAGTTATAATCTTGGACTGACATACAAATCCATGATTTCTGAAAAATTAGAACTTCAAGCTGGTTTAACCTATTCACCTAAGAGTGATTTATCATCTATTAACGAACGTTCATTTGCGACAATAATCATTAACCAAACAACAGGACAAGAATTTGTAATTAATGAGTTTGATGCTGATTTAGAGGGCGATGGCCTTGCTGAAACAGATTTAACACTACCTTCCAGGTTTTCCTTTGGAGCAGGAATAGGAGCGCCAAAAAAGTGGTTTTTAGGAGCCGAATATACACGTCAAAACACAAGTGAGTTTTCAAATCCAATTGTTTCAATAGAAAACGCTAATTTTGTAAATGCCTCGAAGGTGTCTGTTGGAGGTTTCTTTGTTCCAGATTATTCATCGTTTTCTAAATATTGGAAACGAGTAACCTATAGAGCTGGTTTTCATTTTGAGAATACAGGTCTAGAGATTAATAACCAAACTATTAATGAGTTTGGCATGTCTTTTGGAGTAGGATTACCAGTTGGGAATATTTTCTCAAATGCTAACATTGGTTTTGAGTTCGGACGAAGAGGAACGACAGACCAAAACTTGATAGAAGAAAACTTTTTCAACTTTAATTTGAGTCTGTCATTAAACGATAGATGGTTCCAGAAATTAAAATATAACTAACGTAAAATAAAAGAAGATGAAAACGAGAATTACATTAATTATAGCGGCTTTATTTATGGCTGCGAACTTCGGTTTTGCACAACAAGATGAAGAATGTATGCTTAACTTGTCAATGATGAACGACTACGTTAAGAGCAAAAAATTTGACGAAGCTTATGAGCCTTGGATGAAAGTAAGAAATAAATGTCCGAAGTTTAATGCAGCAATATATCAATATGGAGAGAAGATTTTAGTTCATAAAATTAAAAAATCTTCAGGAGCAGAAAAAGTAGCCTTTATAGAAGATTACATGATTCTTTTAGAAAAAGGCAGAGAGCACTACGAATCAAGATACTCTTTAGGAGAAGTTCTAGAGAAGCAAGGTATTATGATGTACGACAATAAAAAAGAGTTAGGTAAGTCTGATATGGACTTATATAACATTTTTGATAGAGGATATAAAGAAGATTTAGAGAATTTCAAGAGTACTAAAGGGTTATATGTTTACTTCACTAAAACTGTTGATATATTCAAAGCGGGTAATTTTGAACTACAAAAGGTATTTGATAAGTACGATGACGTTAATGAGCAATTAGAAAACTTAAATGGAAAATATGCTAAATCATTAAATGAGCTAATCAAAAAAGAAGAAGGTGGAGTAATATTAGCTAAAAAACAAGCTAGATATAAAAAGTACTATCAAGATAAGCTTGTGGCTAATGAAAAGATCGCTGGAAGTTTAGATACTTATATTGGGGATTTGGCAAATTGTGAAAATCTAATTCCTTTATTTAAAAAAGATTTCCCTACGTATAATAATGATGCGACTTGGTTAAAAAGAGCGGTAAGTAGAATGTACAACAAGGAATGTACAGACGATCCTTTATACATTGAGTTAGTTAAAGCTTATGATAAAACTGCACCATCAGCAGATACAAAATATTTTGTATCAACTATTTTGCGCAAGCAAGGTAAAAACAAAGAGGCAGATGGTTATATCAAGCAATCTTACGAACTACAGACAAATCCGTTTAAGAAAGCGAGACTAGCAAAGAAAATTGCTAACGATTTTAAAAAGCGTGGTAGCTATGGTTCTGCAAGAACATACTATAGAGAAGCATTAAAATTAAACCCATCAGACGGGACACCACACTTACAAATTGCAGCAATGTACGCTAAGAGTGCTAACAACTGTGGAAATTCTAACTTTAACAAAAGAGCGGTGTTCTGGTATGCTGCACAAGAGGCTTTAAAAGCTGGAAAAGTAGACCCTAATTTAAAAGGAGCGGCTAATCAAGCAGCAAACTCATACAGAGCTAACGCACCTTCAAAAGCAGAAATCTTTACCGAAGGTAATGGAGGAACAACTATTACTATTGGATGTTGGATAGGGGGAAGCGTTAAAGTTCCAAGCCTGTAAATGCGAACAAAAAGTTCACATACTAATATAGTCATAGTCACAGCAATTGCTGTGACTATGTTTTTTTCATGTAAAAACGATTTAAAGGAAGTTGAGAAAATTGGTGTACTTCAAAACCAACCTATAGGTGAAGCAAAAAACATCAATTTAAAATATACAGAAACCGAAGACTCTATTGGTAGAGTTATCGCAAATATAGAAAGTCCGAAGATGCTAGATTATTCTAACAGAGACTTTTCGTTTTCAGAATTTCCTGATGGTGTGCGCTTATCACTCTATGATGAGAACAACCAAAAAAACATTGTATTGGCAGATTATGCCATTGTCTATAATGCTACCGATTTAATTGATTTGCAAGGCAACGTGATCTTAATTACGCCACAAAGAGATAGCCTATTTGCCGAACAATTGTATTATGACCAAAAGCGTGAGTGGTTATTTACCAATCTGCCTGTGCGTTTAAAATCAGCTACTGCAAATAATGGCCATGGAGATATTTTTGACTCAGACACCAAGTTTAAAAACTACACGATTCTTGAAGGTCGAGGTGATATGATTTTAAAAGATTAGCACGTTAAGCTATAGTTGCCAAAACATCTTTATCTTTGTACCCTAATACTTAATTACTAAGATGAAAATACTTCAGTTTTTTCAATATGTTTATCTATTTTTCGCAGTTATATTTATCTATGATGGATTTGAAAATCTAGGAGAAGATGGCAATAGAGCGATCATTTCATTTGTGTTTGCAGCTTTAGCAATATTCATGTATTTCTTCAGAAAGAAGTTTAGAAATAAATTCGATAACAAGAATAAGTCGTAGGTAATGGACTTAAGCATTGTCATTATTATTGTTATGCTCTTGCTTTCGGCATTTTTCTCTGGAATGGAAATCGCTTACGTGTCTTCCAATAAAATCCATATTGAAATTGAGAAAAAGCAAGATGATTTTTTAGCAAATATCTTGACTAGGCTTACCGAAAAACCATCCAAATTTATTGCGACCATGCTTATTGGTAACAATATTGCATTGGTCATTTATGGATTTGTCATGGGTGATGTTCTGGTCAATTGGTTTCATTCTATGTTGCCATCTCAATATCAAATTATTACTTACTTACTAGACGATTTAAATTTACTAACGCAAACGATAATCTCTACAATTGTCATTCTAATTACTGCGGAATTTCTACCAAAGGTCTTCTTTCAAATCTATGCCAATTCATTCTTAAAGATATTTGCTTTACCAGCCTATATTTTCTATGTGCTCTTTTGGTTTATATCATCATTTATTATTTGGGTGTCTGATATGATTCTGAAACGTTTTTTTAAGACTGAAGGCGAAGATGTACAGCTAGCGATGACCAAAGTAGAATTGGGGAATTACATTAGTGAACAGATGGAATCGGTCGAAGAACATGACGAGGTAGATAGTGAAATACAGATTTTTCAGAATGCGCTCGAATTTTCCGAAGTAAAAGCTCGTGAAGTTATGGTGCCAAGAACCGAAATTATTGCTGTTGAGGTTAATGATACGATTAAGACTATTAGTGCCATGTTTATAGATTCTGGATTCTCAAAAATCTTAGTGTATAACGAAAACATAGACGATATCTTAGGTTATGTGCATTCATTTCAACTGTTTAAAAAGCCTAAATCTATTAAATCGGTGGCTAAGCCTGTAGTTTATGTGCCTGCAACAATGTTAGTGAAAGATGTGCTTAGCATTCTGACTAAGAAACGCAAAAGTATGGCTGTTGTTATCGACGAATATGGAGGTACTGCTGGAATTATGACCATCGAAGATATTGTAGAGGAGTTAGTAGGTGAAATTGAAGATGAGCACGATAACGTAGAACTCATTGAAGAAAGGATTGATGAGAATAATTATAAGTTTTCAGCAAGATTGGAAGTTGATTACATTAATGAGACTTACAAAATAAATCTGCCTAAAGGTGAGAATTATGAAACACTTGGCGGACTAATAGTTCATGAGGCTGAGGAAATTCCGCAGGAAAACGATAAAGTGCTTATCGGAATTTTTAAATTTACAATTCTTGAAGTGTCTTCTACCAAAATCAATTTGGTCGCTCTTCATATCCTTGAAGAAGACTAGTTTCTTGTTCGAGTTATTTAACTTTCAACGCCGTCTTCATTTTAGATTTTAAATTTAACTTTAGAAGGTTATTCACCCGTTAAACAGTGACCTTTAGCCAACATTCGACGAAACCCAATATAAATCGGTAATAAAATCATAATTCTCCTTTCATTATTTGATAGAAAATGGTATTTTCGCCCACTTATTATTCGATAAATTATACACTAAAATGGCAGTTTTAAATAAAATTAGACAACGTTCCCTGTTTTTGATTCTTATCATCGCATTAGCGTTATTTTCATTTGTACTAACAGATCTCTTCAAAAATAGTGATGCACTATTTGGTGGAGCACAAGATATAGTTGCAACTGTAAATGGTAAAAGTATCAATCAAACCGATTTTATGTCGAGAGTAGAGAACATGCAAAGACAATTAGGTCCTAATGCAACTTCTACCCAAGCAATGAATAGGGTTTATGATCAGGAAGTGCGTCGTGCAGTAATGGCTACGCAATTTGAAGAGCTTGGATTAAGTGTTGAGCAAGATCAAATGAAAGATTTGTTAAAGCAAAACTTTTCGACTTATCCAGAATTTCAAAATGAAGCTGGTCTTTTTGATGAGAATAAATTAACAGAATATATCGCTAACTTAAAGGCACTCGAAGGCGATCGAGCTCTTCTTGGTAATTTCCAGTTAAGCTATAACGATTGGGTGAATAATGAAAATTCTATAGCTATTGGAGCTCAAGAAACTTCATATTACAATATGATTAAAGCAGGTGTTAACGCCACTTTAAATGAAGCGGAGGTTGATTTCTTGTTAGAAAACTCAACAAGAGACATCAAATATGTACAAGTACCATACTCAACTATCAATGATAGTTTAGTTGATGTTACTAAATCTGATATTACAGCTTACATCAACGAGAATAAAAAGAAATTTGAAGTAGAAGCATCTCGTGATATTGTTTATGTTGAATTTAAAGAAGCACCTAGTCTTAAAGATGAAGGAGATTTAAAATCTAGTTTTGATAAATTTAGTGAAGGTAAGATAGAGTTTATTAATGGTCAAAATGATACCATTAAACCATTTGCGCAAATAAAGGCAGAAGATGTTCAAAACTATTTAGGTTTAGCAGAGTCTGATGAAAATTACACAGATTCATTTGTGAAGAAAACAGCTTTATCTGCCACATTTGCCGATACCTTGTTCAACTTAAATGTTGGAGATGTGTATGGTCCATATAAAGATAATGGAGTAATTAAATTAACGAAGATGGTTGCTGCTAGACAGATTCCAGATTCGGCTAAAGTTCGTCACATATTAATTCCGCACATTGGAGCAAATAGAGCTCCCGCAGATGCGCAGACAGAAGCTGATGCTAGGAAAACAGCAGATAGTGTTTTAAAAATTGTAAGAGCAAATCGATCAAAGTTCCCAGAATTTGTAACGGCCTTATCATCTGATGAAGGAAGTATTGAAAATGGAGGGGAATACGATTTTCACCCAATTACTCAAATGGTAAAGCCATTTAGTGATTTTGAATTCTTAAACAACGTTGGAGATATCGATGTTATACCAACACAATTTGGATTTCATATTATTGAAATATTAGATCATAAAGGGTCTTCAAAAGCTGTTAAGGTGGCTACGATTGCTAAAAAAATTGAAGCATCTGAAGAAACTATAGATAATATATTTACTGAAGCTTCGAGATTTGAAATTGCAATACAGGATGCAAGTTTCCAAGCAATGGCTGAAGAACGTAATTTGAAAGTTAGTCCAGTTAACGGAATTAAAGTTTTAGATGAGAATATTCCTGGTTTAAGTTCACAAAGAACAATGGTACGTTGGGCATTTAATGCTGAAACCAAAGTTGGAGACTACAAACGTTTTTCAATTCCTAGTGGAGGATATGCCGTAGTGCAATTGGTTAATGAAACTAAAAAGGGACTAATGAGTTCTGAAAATGCTTCTGCAACTGTTCTAAATGACATTAGAAAAGAAAAGAAAGCGAAGATGATTCGTGAGAAAATTACTGGAACAACTGTAGATGATGTTTCTAAAAATCAAAGTAGGCCTACAAATACTGCTGCTGCAGTAAGCATGAAGAGCCCAACAATTTCTGGAGCTGGTTCAGAACCTAAGGTTGTAGGTGTTTTGTTTGGTTTATCAGAAAGTGAAAATTCGGGGTTAATAGATGGTAATAAAGGTGTCTTTATGGTTCAGGTGACTAAGGTCAATGAAGCAACAAAAATAGACAACTATCAGGCTATCGCTAACCGATTAAGTACAACAAGAGTTAATGCAGCGCAAACTAAAGTATATAATGCTTTAAAAGAAACGGCAGATATCGAAGATAATAGAGCTAGATTCTACTAGTATCTATAAAAGATAGAATTAAAAAAGCTTCACTATTTGTGAAGCTTTTTTTAGTTATACCAAATAAGTAAAAAGAAACTATTTAAATGTTTTATTTTATTGCTTTATTGGGGATTTAAGATCATTTCTGAATAGGAAAGGATAGTATGGTACCCTTTTGATGTAAAATAAGAGGTTGGATTCTCATCAGAAGCTACCATAATAAAATCGCCTCCCCAAGCACCTAAACTTTTTATGCTTCCATTAAAATCATTGAATAACAACTGCTTTACAGGTTTCTGTTTTATGATTGTTGAAATGAGCTGTTCATGATCCTCCATCAGTTTTTGAAATTCAGATAATGAATCACAAGTAATCATGCGTTCGGTTATAGAATTTATGGCAGAAATTGAAGACGATACATCTGATGTGTTGGCTCTGTATTGTGCAATTCCTTCGCGACTATTTTGCTTTTGGTTTAAATGAACAAAGTAAATATGATTATGAAATGATGGACTGAAGTCCACAGTTTTGATAGATCGTTGTTGGTCATCCTGAATTTGATTCAGGATCTCATTGTTTTGTTTTCTCAACTGATATGTCAAACTCCCAAGTGCTCTTGCACATGCAATATCATATCCGCTTCCTCCAAAAGTAGCCTCAAGGAGTTGATACGGATTTATAGTTGCCCAACGTGCTATATTACTAATTAAAGTGGACGATGTGCCGAGTCCCCAATTTTTAGGGAACCCTAATTCTGTAGTTATCTTATACCCATCAGCACTATTTAAAAATTCAGGATAGAGTTCTTTAACAGCATTTAAAATTTCTAATAGTCGATGTGAAATGGGGTCGTCATTCTGAATTGGTTTCAGAATCTTATTATTTCGTAAGTCAAATTTAGTTTCAAACCACGGGTTACCATTTTCATCTAAGCTTATCCATTTTAATTGTCCACTTTCTCCGTTTTCAATATCTAATGATTGTCCATAAACTGTTGGTACAGCCAAGGCAATAGCGCCATCAAGAACGACGTATTCTCCTGTTAATAATAATTTTCCGTGACTGTAAAAGCTTTTCATTTAGCGTCTCAGTTTTTCTATTTCAGATACAACCGCACTATGCGTAACCGTATTGGTTTTAAAGTATTCAACGAGTGTTACTTTTTCTTCGGGAGTCGCTTCAAATTGATTTAAGATATTCATCAAATGCATTTTCATATGACCTTCTTGAATTCCTGTAGTCGTTAATGAGCGAAGTGCACCAAAATTTTGTGCCAATCCAGCAACAGCTACAATTTCCATTAATTCTTTTGCTGAAGGTTCTCCTAATAATTCCAGTGCCATTTTTACTAATGGATGAAGTTTTGTCAATCCACCAACAGTGCCTAAGGCTAATGGGATTTCCATTGAAAAAGTAAATATGTTATTCTCTATCTTAGCATGTGTTAAACTACTGTATTTACCATCTCGTGACGCGTAAGCATGAACTCCAGCCTCGACAGCTCTAAAATCATTTCCAGTAGCTAAAACTACAGCATCAATGCCATTCATAATGCCTTTGTTGTGCGTGACTGCTCTGTATGGCTCAACTTCAGCTATACGAACAGCTTGAACAAATTTTTCGGCAAATTCCTGGGCCGAAATATTAGTGTCTTCTGTTAATTGTTCAACCTTGCAACTTACTTCTGCTCGTACTAAACAATTAGGCACGTAATTGGAAAGAATAGACATGACAATATTTAAGTTCCCGGTTAGGCTTTTATCGGCTTCTTGTTTTAAGGTTTTGGCAAATTGCTCTAAACAGGAATTGATGAAGTTGGCTCCCATCGCATCCATAGTTTCAAAGGTCGCATGCAATTGATAGTAATTTTCAAGTACGTCAGTTTTATTTCTAAGCTCTATTTCTAAAATCCCTCCACCTCGCTTTTCCATGTTTGTGGTAAGGTGTTTTGACTGGTCAAAAAACTTTTGCTTGATAACATGACTGAAATAGATGTCTAAATCTTCAGCATTACCATCAAATGTAAAGTGAACCTGTCCAATTTTTTCAGTTGAGATGACTTCAGTTTTAAATCCGCCACGATCAAACCAGAATTTAGCGGCTTTACTTGCCGCAGCAACTACAGAGCTTTCCTCAATGGCCATTGGAATCGTGTACACCTTGTCATTAATTAAGAAATTAGGCGCTACACCAAAAGGTAAATAATAATTGGTAATGGTGTTTTCTATAAACTCATCGTGAAGCTGTTGCAGCTTTTTATCGGAATTCCAGTATTGCTCAATAACGATTTTTGCCGACTGTGGGTCACTGAAATAGTTGTTAACAAGCCAATCGATTTTTTCTGATTTCGATAATTTGGAAAACCCAGTAATGGTTTTGTTCATCTGCTAAATTTTAAAATCCGCTGACAAGAAACTGCTAACGAATGCAAAATGCAAAGATACTATTCTTGGTATTATTATTTATGCCATACCATAATATTGCATATTTAACACCTAATAGTTACTGTTTTTTGCATTATTTTTAGTAAACTTGACAATATTTTGTCAATAAAATAACTACATGAACATATTCAAATCGGTCTCACTTCTTATTTTCTTTGTAACCGCTTTAGCATCAGCACAAAATAAGGAAATCACCCTTGAAGAGATTTGGAATGAAACCTTTAGAACTGAACGAATGGATGCGCTACATTCGATGAAGAATGGACAGCAGTATTCAGTTTTAAATTTTGAAAACAGAACATCTCAAATTGATATTTACGATTACAAAACACTAAACAAGGAAAAAACGCTTGTCAATTCTGCAGATATCAATGCTATCAATAATTTTACCGACTACACGTTCAGTAACGATGAATCTAAAGTATTACTAGCTACAGATGTTGAGGCTATATATAGACGTTCTTCCCTTGGGAAATACTTTGTCTTCGATACAAAAACAAATAAAACATCATTAGTTTCCGAAGAAAAAATACAAGAACCTACATTTTCACCAGACGGAACAAAAATCGCTTATGGCTTAAATAATAACCTATATATTAAAGATTTAGCGACGGGAAAAACAAGCCAAGTTACTTTTGATGGTGAAAAGAATGAAATCATAAATGGGATTACTGATTGGGTTTATGAAGAAGAATTTAGCTTCGTTAGAGCCTTTGAATGGAATTCTGATAGCAATCAAATTGCATTTATTCGTTTTGATGAGACTAATGTTCCTGAGTTTTCAATGGATATTTATGGACAGAAGCTCTATCAAACGCAACAAGTGTTTAAATATCCTAAGGCTGGAGAGAAAAATTCGATGGTATCATTGCATATATTCGATTTGGATCTTGAAACAGTAAGTGAATTTAGCCCTTCAAAAAGGTATAACGATTTTTATATTCCAAGAATTAAATGGACTAACGATCCTTATGTCTTAAGTGCGCAGTATATGAATAGGCATCAAAATGAATTGGATGTATGGATGATTGATTCTAGAAATAGAAAAGGTGAGTTGGTATTAGCCGAAATTGATAAGGCCTATGTTGATGTGACGTTCAATCTTACGTTTTTGAAAGATAATAGCTTTATTTGGACAAGTGAGAATGATGGATGGAATCATATTTACCATTATGATAAAAGCGGAAAGTTGATTAATCAAGTCACGACTGGTGATTGGGAAGTCACGAATTATTATGGTTATAATGAGAAGTCTAAGCGTATTTTCTTCCAATCAACCGAAGATGGTTCAATTAACCGGAGTGTTTACTCTATTGGACTCAACGGGAAAAAGAAAAAGCGTTTAACAAAAAGTACAGGAACGAATTCGGCAGCATTTAGTGCAGATTTCACCTACTTTATAAATACATTTTCGAGTGCTACAAACCCTCCAGAATACACATTGAACAATTCTAAGACTGGAGATTTGGTGAAGAGTATCAAAGACAATGATAAGTTGTCTCAAAAAGTTTCTGGTTATACAACATCGCAAAAAGAGTTTAGTACCATTACTATTAATGGCAATGACTTAAACATGTGGACGATTAAACCTGCCAATTTTGATGAGAATAAAACCTATCCATTATTTATGTATCAGTATTCTGGTCCAGGTTCACAACAAGTGGCTAACAGTTGGAATGGCGCAAATGATTATTGGTATCAACACCTCGCACAGCAAGGTTATATCGTAGTTTGTGTAGATGGCAGAGGAACGGGGTTTAAAGGTGCCGATTTCAAAAAAGTCACCCAAAATGAATTAGGTAAATATGAAGTAGAAGATCAAATTGCTGCTGCAAAGCAATTGGCAAAATTACCGTACATTGATGAAAATAATGTTGGGATTTGGGGTTGGAGTTACGGTGGATTTATGAGTAGTAATGCTTTGTTTAAAGGGAATGACACCTTTTCTATGGCTATTGCTGTTGCGCCTGTGACAAGTTGGAGATTTTATGATACAATTTACACAGAGCGTTACATGTCGACACCTCAAGAGAATCCAACTGGTTATGATGAAAATTCACCAATAAATCACGTCGATAAATTAAAAGGCGATTTTTTATTAGTACATGGTACAGGTGATGATAATGTACATGTTCAAAATTCGATGCGCATGAATGAAGCTTTAGTACAAGCCAATAAGGAGTTTGATCAAATGATTTATACGGATAAGAAGCATGGGATTAGAGCAGGAAGTAATACAAGATTACATTTGTATAATAAAATGACAAAATTTATTCATGAGACCTTAGGAAAAGATCGTGAAATGGATACAGAATCGAAAGAAGAACAAGTCAAAATTAAAGGATAAAAATACTAACTAATACTTAATATATATGTCAACGACAACTTTAAAACCGCATCAAAAAGAACTTTGGGGACATCCCATAGGTTTATACGTGTTATTCTTCACAGAAATGTGGGAACGTTTTTCTTACTACGGAATGCGTGCAATATTGGTTATTTATATGATTGCACAAGCATCTCATGCAGATGGACCAGGTTTAGGTTGGACAAAACTCGAAGCGTATCAATTATATGGTTGGTATGTGATGTTGGTTTATGTTATCTCAATTCCAGGAGGTATTTTGGCTGATAAAGTTTTAGGACAGAGAAAGACAGTTCTGCTTGGAGCTATCATATTAGTTTTAGGACATGGAACACTTGCAATAGAAGCTGATTGGGCTTTCTTTACAGGATTAGCCTTAATTATTCTCGGCGTTGGTTGTTTAAAACCTAATATCTCAACAATGGTTGGAGGTCTTTATAAAAAAGGAGATATTAGAAGAGATAAAGGTTTTAGTATCTTTTATATAGGAATTAATTTAGGCTCACTATTAGCGACATCTGTAATTGGTATTGTGGTTGCAGAATGGGGTTGGCATGCAGGATTTGGATTGGCAGGAATTGCAATGCTTTTTGGTTTAATGGTATACCTTTATGGTCAAAAATATATTAAACATGTAGGAAATAAGCCTACAGTCGAAGAAAAAAAGAATGATGTTTCTTTAGTTAAACTTTTTTCAAACATATTTAAGTCTCCTGTACATTTAGTTATTTTAATAATTTTATTAGCATTATCGGTATACGCAGGTTTTACATTTGAAGGTGTCGATCATTGGGGTTATGGAGCTCTTTTTATATTTCTGTCATTAGTTGTTGGATTATTAATGATGATTTATAAAAGTTTAGAAAGTAATGTGATGAGAGATCGCTTTTTGGTGTTACTTCTCTCCTTTTTACTCGTTATTGTTTTTTGGGGAGCTTTTGAACAAGCAGGAGGATTAATGAGTGTTTATACCGAAACAAAAACAGATAGGATGTTATTTGGGTATCTAATCCCAACACCGATGTTTCAGGGGTTAAATGCTGGTTTTATTATCTTATTTGCGGTTTGGGTAGCAAATGTTTGGGCTAAGCGAAAGCTTAAAAACAAAGAAGCTTCGTCATTATTTAAAATGGCTACAGGAACAATAATTATGGGACTAGGTTTTGTGTTTATGATTTTTGCTGTAAAAGAATTTGAGGCAAACGGAAGTTCTGGAATGCAATGGTTAGTACTAGCCTATTTATTTCATACGATTGGAGAATTATGTTCTTCTCCCGTATCTCTTTCATTTGTAACGAAACTGGCGCCTATTAAATACGCGTCCTTAATGATGGGATTGTATTTTGCAGCTACCGGTCTTGGAGGAAAAGTAGCAGGGATTTTAGGTGAAAAATCTGAACACTTTGGGGAATACACTATTTTTATTGGCATTGTAGTATTTACAGTTGTTTTTGGTTTATTAGTTATAGCATTATTAAAACCACTTAAACGTTTAACTCATGGCGCAGAAGATAATGAGCGCATGATGCACACTGATGAAACTGAAGGTTTCGAATTAGCAGATCCAGACATTAATAACTAACATTTAATATAAAAACCCTTGCAATTTCATATTGTGAGGGTTTCTCTTTTCTAACTAAATATTCTTCTTATGAATACAGATATCGAAAATCTATTTAAAGACAAAGTCATTGGACATCCAGCTGGGCTGTTCGTATTATTTTTTACCGAAATGTGGGAACGTTTTTCATTCTATGGAATGCGTATTTTATTAATATATTTTTTAACGGCACCTATATTAAGTGATAACCCAGGTTGGGAATGGCCAAGAGAACATGCTTTATCTTTAATTGGAACTTATGCATCATTATTATATCTAACACCAATTGTCGGTGGTTGGATTGCTGATAAGATAACAGGCTATAGAATAGCAGTTGTAATCGGTTGTTTAATTATGACCCTTGGACACGCTGCGATGGCCTTAGAAAATACTATGTCCTTTTATTTAGGTTTAGCCCTTTTAGTGATTGGGACTGGTTTTTTTAAGCCAAATATTACATCTATTATTTCAGAAATGTACAAAGGCAAAGAATCTAAAAAAGATGGCGCATACACCATATTTTATATGGGTGTAAATGCAGGTGCGTTTTTCGGAATGTTACTTTGTGGGTATTTAGGAGAAACTTATGGGTGGTCTTATGGATTTGGTCTAGCAGGTATTTTTATGTTGTTAGGTATGTTGCAATTTTGGTTAGCTGGAAGTTTATTCGGAAGTATTGGGGCTAAACCAAGCAAAGTACACGAGGTTGAATTGTCACAAAATATAAATGAAGAAAGCCCGCAAGAACATGCAACTGAAATTAATGAAAATGAAAAGCTTAATCCTTTTACATTATTTGATAAAATATTAATCGTATTATCCTCTGTTGGTGGTTTACTTTATCTTTTTAATGATCCTTTAGAAAAAATAAGAGATATAAATATGTTGCCTTTTAATGTAGGTGGGCTAAGTGGCTCTAATGTGGTTGTTTTGACTGCCTTAGCTTTGTTTTTGGTTTTATTAGTTACAAGGATTGCTAGATATATGCCTATTGTAAGGGATAAAATTATTGCGGTTTCAATTTTTGGTTTATTCACCGTATTTTTCTTTGCTTTTTTTGAGCAATCTTTGGGATCGATGGCATTGTTTGCTGGAGACTATACAGATCGTACTTTAGAAGGCAGTGCTGGAACGATATTTAGTATTATTGACACACTTTTAACGACAATACCTTTATTTATTATTACATGGGTACTTTGGTTACTAGCTAAAAAGACTTTTTCAAGAATAGGCCTATCAAATATTATTTTAGCAATTGCATTTTTAGGATTATGGATTTTGGTAATATATAGGTTATATGTTAAACTATCGGCTGACGTTACTGAAGTAGAAGCTTCATGGTTTGCAATATTAAATTCATTCTTTATTATTACAATGGCACCATTCTTCTCGAAATGGTGGGAAAGTAAATACAATCCTAGCGCTGCTATGAAGTATGGTATCGGATTAATTCTTTTAGGTCTTGGTTTTGCCATTCTATCTTATGGGGCTTCAGATATTCCTTCTGGTGCGAAAACCGCTTCAGTGAGTATGATATTCTTAATTTTAGCATATGTGTTACATACGATGGGTGAGTTATGTATTTCTCCAGTAGGATTGTCTTATTTAAGTAAACTAGTTCCAGCTAGAATGATTGGTTTTATGTTTGGAGTCTGGTACTTAGCCATTGCAGTTGGTCAAAAAGCTGCAGGAACAATGGGAGGAATGATTGATAAAATCTCTGAACAATACTCTTTAGGGACATTCTTTTTAATATTTACACTCATACCTATTGTTGTAGGGTTGCTTTCCATATTTTTAAATCCTTTACTTAAAAAACTCATGCATGGTGTTCGTTAATCGAATAAATCCGTTAAAATAACCTGAAATGCTCCTAATTTGGAGCATTTTTTGTAAGTTCGGAACAACTTTTGCAACAAATCAGATTATGAAAAAGCTAGTTTTATTATTTGCAGTAGCGTTGATAACATCAACTTCTGCTATCGCTCAGTCACAGGAAATTAATTGGATGACTTTTGAAGATGCCTTAGCTGCTCAAAAGAAAAACCCAAAGAAAATTATGATGGATGTCTACACGAATTGGTGTGGTCCATGTAAATTGCTCGATAAGAATACTTTCCACAACAAAGACGTTGTAGCCTTTGTTAACAAAAATTTCTATGCCGTTAAGTTTAATGCTGAAGGGAATTCTAAAGTCACCTATGAAGGTAAAGAATACTCTAACCCTAGTTACAAGGAAGAACTCAAAAATCGTAGAAACGGTGTACATCAATTATCTCGCTATTTAGGTGTTAGAGCTTATCCAACTATCGTTTATTTTGACGAAAAAGGAGACAAAATTCAGCCTATTAGCGGTTATATGAAACCACAACAAATCGAGTTGTATTTAAAGTTGTTCCAAACGGATGCTTATAAAGATATCACAACTCAAGCGCAGTTTAATACGTTTTACAAAGCATTTAAACCAGTCTTTCAGGAGTAAAACAAAAGCTTATTTAATTATAAATGCTCCCTTTTTGCCTGTTTGGTGAAAAGGGAGTTTTCTTTTGATACAAGTCACTTCCCAACGCTTGATATAGGATTTGTAATTACTACCATCTGCGATAATATATTTCGGATGTATAGAATCAATCATACGCTCCAAATTGATTCTTGGCGAATTACGAAGTAATACGTAATCAGGTTGAAATGAATTGACATTATACACGCCTAAACTATCAATTACGAGTAAGGTTTTATTCTGAAACTGATAAACCGATTTTAAAGAATCACGATTAATCTTATTGATAAAATTCCCGACGGAATAATTACTAACGACTCTATCATTTGATGCCGTAATACTATCTAAATTATGATAAACGTTCAATTCTGAATGCATTTTATGTGCGATTATACTATATCTGCTTTTATGAAAGATGGTAAACGAATTGTTTGCGTTTCTATATTCTGAAGCCATCCAAACGCCTTGAATCAATAGTATTGAAATTAAAACTAATGATATACGCCTAAAATTTATTTTTTTAAACATCAAAACTGATGTAATGATTAATACATAAGACGTGATAACATGCGATACATCAAATGAAATGTCTTTTAATAAAAATGTTTCCTGATGAGATACCCAGCCAACGACCGAATTCATCAAACTAATGATGTTTCCGAAGAGATTTGCAAGAAACTCGGGAAGCGCATTGAACAAGGCTAAAATAATAATCAAAATGCCTAAACCTAAAATGATACTTAGAAAAGGAATAATCGCTAGATTGGACACGAAAAACAAACCAGGGAATTGGTGAAAGTAATATAGACTTACCGGAACTACACCGAACTGAGCTGCTATGGTCACTGTAAATATCTGCCAAAAGTAATCTATTATCTTCCATTTTGGTTGCCATAATTTATATAGGATTGGCTGGATACTTACAATAGCTAAAACGGCTAGATAACTCATTTGAAAACCAACATCAAATAAAAACATCGGTTTAAATAAAAGTAGAATAAAAACTGAAATTGCAAGTGTGTTGTAAATGTTGGTCGCTCGTTTCCAATGCAGTGCTATGGCGACAATACTAAACATCGTCACTGCTCTTGTTACCGAAGCTGAAAGCCCAGCAATTATTGCAAACGACCACAGTAGAATGAGAATGAGACCAACTTTGATGAGTTTGCCATGTTTTAGACGTTCAATTGGCTTTAAAGCAATATTAAGTAGCAACAGAATAATACCAACATGTAAACCTGAAACCGCCAAAATATGTATGGCTCCAGCATTAGCATAACGTTGATAAATGTCCTTACTCATATCCTGTCGTTGCCCAAGAATTAGAGCATTAATGATGGCTAATTCTTCGGCTTTGAAATTGTAAGTGTTTAGCTTTTTGTTGATTTTATCTCGCAACCTTGCTGCATAACCAAACACCGTATGTTGTTGTGATTCAAGTTTTAATAGTGAATGCTGTTCTGCATATAGTTGATGGTAGATATATTGCTTCTCTAGATAGGTTTTATAATTAAATTGATTCGGATTTAGAGGTCGATGTACTGGTTCAAAACTTGAATACATCAATAAGACATCATCAATGTTATATCTATTCTGCAAACTGTCTTTTGCAATATTCAATAAGGATTTTCCAGTAACAGATTGGCTGTCTATAGTAATGAGATCCACAACATATTTATTATTATATGTTGTTGGTTTTAAGCGTTCACGAATTTTGAATGTCAATAAACGTGGTTGATTGCTTTCTGTATCTATTAGATGCGTGTAATGATTCGAAACGTTTTTTTTGTCGTGTAATTGATGTGTCAGTATACCAAGACACATCATGAATATATATGAGATGAGACCAAACCAAATGGTCTTTTTTAATTGACGATTAGCGATCAGATATATAGCAAACAATACTATTAAAACAGTTACGATCGTATAAAACGAGGTATTAAGATTGAGACTTATATAATAGGAAAGTAATATGCCCGCAATGAGGCAAATCGTTAATTTGATTATCGTAAAATTAAGAGGTTTCATACTCTCAATATAGTAAATAATCTATATATAGTAAATAAACTACATCATTCGTCTTGCTTGCACATAAGCTTGGTACCAATAGCGTTCAGATAATCTGGAAGTAATTACGCCTTTACTTGTTGTAGAATGAATAAACTCGACATAGCCAGGTCTTACCTTAGCGACAATACCAACATGGTTAATCTTGCGGCTATTCTTTTTGGTTGCAAAAAACAACAAATCGCCTTCTTGGACTTCCTTCACATCAATCCATTCACCGCGTTTTGATAAATCGCCTGTCGTTCGTGGTAATGCAATATCTTCTTTGCTGAATGCTGTCACAACCAGTCCAGAGCAATCTATACCTCTTTTGGTGATTCCGCCATATTTGTAGCGAGTGCCTTTAAAAGTTTTTGCGTAGTCAATAATATTCTCTATAGTTTTTGATGATGCTTTGGATGGCGTAGACTTTTTAGTAGCCGTTTTTGTAGTTCTGCCCTTTTTGGTAGCAACACTTTTTGCGGATTTACAATTTGTAAAGCAGACACATAAAATGAGAAGCAGGATAATTTTTTTCATAAAGTAGGAAATAATGCTTAAAAGTATATATTTCTGATAGTTTAATGTGCCAATAACGTTTGGGTTTTTAACAATCTTATTTACAACTTTCAAAAATGAGTTGTGCTGCCTTATCACTGGCACCTTTTCCACCTAATTTTTTTTCTAAATCGTAGTACTCAATAAAGAATTTGATGCGCTGGTCATCATCAAGAATATTATGCAATTCTTTTTTAAGACGTTTCGTATTTAAATCCCCCTGAATCAATTCTGTCACGACTTCGTGATCCATAATTAAATTGACTAGCGAAATGTATTTAAGTGTAATAATACGTTTGGCAATTTGATAAGAAATCGCATTGGCTTTATAGCAGACTACTTGCGGCACTTTAAATAAAGCTGTTTCTAAAGTTGCAGTACCAGAAGTGACCAACGCAGCAGTTGAAACACTTAGTAAATCGTAAGTTTGATTCGATATAAAAGCCACATTATTTTGTTTTATAAATGGCTCATAAAAACTATACTCCTGACTTGGAGCACCAGCAATTACGAATTGGTATTCTGAAAAACCATCAACCACACTAAGCATAACGCCTAACATTTTAGTGATTTCTTGTTTCCGACTTCCAGGAAGTAGGGCAATTATAGGTTTATCAGTAAGGCCGTATTCTTCTCTAAATTTAAACTCATCAACTTGAGTCCTGTCGGCAATGGCATCAATTAATGGATGACCAACAAAATGAACGTCATAATTGTATGTTTTATAAAACTCTTTTTCGAACGGAAGAATCACATACATTGCATCAACATCACGTTTAATTTTTTCAACACGACTAGCTCTAGATGCCCAAACTTGTGGCGAAATGTAATAGTGCGTCTTATAGTTTTTTTCTTTTGCCCATTTGGCGATTCGTAGATTAAAACCAGAGTTGTCAATAAAAATGATGACGTCAGGTTGATAACTATCAATATCATTTTTGCAAAATTTGATAAGGCCTAGAATTTTTCTGAGGTTAAAAATAACTTCAGCAAAACCCATAAATTGACGCTCTTTGTAATGTTTTACTAATGTGCCACCAACTGCGTGCATTAAATCGCCTCCCCAAAATCTAATTTCAGCATTTACATCTTGTCGTTGTAAGGCTTTCATAAGATTGGAACCATGTAGGTCTCCAGAGGCTTCGCCAGCAATGATATAATATTTCACTTTATATAAATCTGATGATTAATGTTATAATAGCAACAATAACAGTTGCGATAAGTACACCTTGTGCTCGTGCGTCTTCTTTTCTTCTTAAAAACAGGAAAAAGGCGCCTAGATTTAAAATCGCTCCCATACTTACTAATTTAGTAAAAACACCTTGACTAAGGGCAATTTGTAGTGAATCATTTAAAGAATTCCCTTTTCCGAAGAGCAACAGCACTAAAAGTAACCCGATAGCACTAGCTAACAGGCCAGTAACAATGCCTATAATTATATTTTTATTTTTCATTTAAGTTCCATGTGTTTAAATATTGAATGCTTTGATGTGCCGTCAAATCAAATTGAATTGGTACAAGTGAAACATAACCATTAGCCAGAGCCCATTCATCGGTGTCTTCGCCATGATCTAGGTTTACGAATTTTCCGGTGAGCCAGTAATAATCCTTACCATACGGATTTTGACGTTTATCAAATTCTTCCTCCCAATTGGCGCGTGCTTGTCTACAAACTTTTATGCCTTTAATTGCTTTTTTTTCCAAATTAGGGAAATTCACGTTTAAAACGGTCCCATTGTCCAATCCGTGTTTTAAAACGTGTTCAGCTATGGTTTTCACATACAACTTGCAATGCTCAAAATTAGCGCTCCAATTATAATCGCAAAGCGAAAAACCAATCGCTGGAATACCTTCAATACCAGCTTCAATCGCAGCACTCATGGTTCCCGAATAGATAACATTGATAGAAGAATTCGAACCATGATTAATTCCAGAAACACATAAATCGGGTCTTCTATTCAATATCTCTTTAACACCAAGCTTAACACAGTCTGCAGGTGTGCCAGAGCAGCTGTATTCTTCTTGTGGTCCATCATCAATAGTCACCTTTTCAATATGAAGTGTTGAATTTATCGTTATGGCATGTCCCATTCCGCTTTGAGGGCTATCTGGAGCGACCACCACAACATCTCCAATGGTATTCATGACCTCGATTAAAGCTCTTACACCTGGAGCTGTAATTCCGTCATCGTTGGTTACTAAAATAAGAGGCTTTTCTGACATAAAATATCTTTATTTAAAAGAGTTACAAAAATAGGTAAACACGCTTGAAAATCCTATAAATACAGGTTTAACAAAAATTTATTAGCTTGCTTTTTTATTGGCATGGTTTTTTCATTTACTTTAGTAGAAATTATGTAAATAATCTACAGTGTAATTTAACACCTAATTAATTTGCTGTTAATTGCATTTTACATTAATAAAATATGAGAAATATGATGAAGAGGAATTATAAACTGCTGCTATTAGTATTGCTTTTAGCCTTTGCTTCTTGCGGCTTTACTGCGAAAAAATTTGAGGACCCAAATAAAGATAAACTGTTAATACAGTTAATTACATATGTTCTACAAGAAGGGCATTTCGATCCACAAGATATTAACGACAATTTTTCTGAAGCTGTTTTTACAGACTATTTGGAACAATTGGATCCTTTTAAGCGTTATTTCTATGCTTCAGATATCAAAGAATTTGAAGTTTATAAAACGCAATTAGACGATCAAATAAAAGCGTATGATGTTTTGTTTTTTAATATAACGCATGAGCGTTTATTGCAACGTATTGAAGAATCTAAAGGCATTTATAAAGATGTATTATCAGATTCTTTTGATTTTTCAACTGCTGAAGAGTTTTCTACAGACTATAAAAAATTAGTATATGCCACGTCGAAAAAGGAAATGAAAGAGCGTTGGAGACAACAGCTTAAATTTTCTACGATTGCTAATTATGACGATTTGTTGAGTGATCAAGAATCTATGTTAGCTTCTGTGGAAGAAAAAATAGAGGAAAGTGAAGTGAAATCTAAAAAAGAAATAGAAGCCGAAGCAAGAGAAGATACGCAAAGATCTCTAGATGAGCTATATGATTTTATTGATGACAGACAACGTAAAGATTGGTTTGCGGTTTATATCAATGCTATTGTAGAAGAGTTTGATCCACATACATTCTATTTTGCTCCAGAAGATAAAGATCGTTTTGATGTTGCAATGTCAGGTAACTTCGAAGGTATTGGTGCAAGGCTTCAGAAAAAAATGGATGCTATTCTCGTAAACGAAATCATAAGTGGTGGTCCAGCTTGGAGGCAGAATAAACTAGAAGTAGGTGATCAAATCATGAAGGTGCGCCAAGAAGATGAAGAGGAAGGTATTAACATTGTTGGTATGCGATTAGATGATGCCATCAAGTTTATAAAAGGTCCTAAAAGCACAAATGTGACATTGACTTTAAAAAAAGTAGATGGTACCATTGAAGATATTACGATTACAAGAGACATTGTTGAGTTAGAAGAAACTTACGCAAAATCATCAACAGTTATTAAAGATGAGAAGAAATTTGGAGTTATTAATTTACCAAAATTCTATGTAGATTTCGAAGACTATAATAAAAGAAATGCCGCTTCAGATATCAAAAAAGAGATTGAAAGATTAAAAGCAGAAGGTGTTGAAGGTTTAGTTCTCGATTTAAGAAATAATGGAGGAGGATCACTCCAAACCGTTGTAGATATGGGTGGATTATTTATCGAAGATGGCCCAATTGTTCAGGTTAAAACAGCTGGTGAGCCTAAAGAAGTTCTAAAAGATAGAGATAAAGGCATCGTTTGGGATGGTCCTTTGGTGATTTTGGTGAATGAACTATCTGCTTCAGCTTCAGAAATATTAGCAGCTGCTATGCAAGATTATAAAAGAGCTATTGTTATTGGGAGTAAGCAAACCTACGGGAAAGGAACAGTGCAAAACGTACTTGATTTAAACCGAATGGTGAGACAAAATAGTAATGGAGATATGGGAGCCTTGAAATTCACAACTCAAAAATTCTACAGAATTAATGGAGGTTCTACCCAATTGGAAGGTGTGAAAAGTGATGTTGTCGTTCCAGACCGTTACAGCTATATCAATATTGGTGAGAAAGATCAAGAGAATCCGTTAGAATGGGATAAAATAGACCCTGTTGATTATAATCTATGGGGAAGTTATTACGACTATGATACCACCATAGCTAAGAGTAAAGAGCGTATGGCAGACAACGAACAATTAAAGTTGATAGATGCTAATGCGCAATGGGTTAAGAAAATTAGAGATCGAGAGATTTACTCTTTAAATTATGAAGATTATAAAAATGCATTAGAGATCAATGAAGAAGAATCTAAGCGCTTTGAAAAGCTTTCAGATTATAAAACAAACTTATCGTTTGAATCTTTGCCTTATGAGGTCGCATTGATGAATAAAGATTCAATTCTAAAAGAAAAAAGAAACCGTTGGCATACTAGTTTAAGTAAGGATGTTTATATCGAAGAAGCACTTAACGTGTTGAACGATTTAAAAATGACTTACAAAATCAAAAAAGTAGCGACGACCGTAAAAAATTAAAATGAGCAATAACAGTGACTCATTAAGACAATTGGCGCTCCGAAAGTTTAAGAAAAACTTTTGGGGCGTTTTTAGTTTTTGGGCGGTAGTCATCATTGGATTTGTATCACTTTTTGCTTATGCAATTGCTCCAGATGATTCTCGAAATGCCAATCAAATGCATTTGTCAATCCATTCGCAACGCCCAGGATTTAAAGTTCAAATGCTCCATCTTCCTTCTGAAATTGATAATAATCAGTCGTTCTTTTCTGAATTAATGTTTGGTAAGACAGATGCTGATATTGAAATTCCTATTTCAGAGTATACTATCACTGATGATATACTAAATTATACCGAATATGCTACAGATGGTTTAATAGGTGTTAATAAATCAATAGATTTAAATACCTATCCAAATAAGGATGAGGTTTATGTTAAAGAAAAAACATTTCTCTTCGGAACTGATAAATATGGTCGAGACTTATTGAGCAGAATTTTAATAGGTTCTAGAATTTCATTTTCTATTGGCTTTATAGCTGTATTTATTTCTCTGATCATCGGTATTTTTATGGGAAGCATTGCAGGTTATTATGGAGGAAAAGTAGATGCTTTTATTATGTGGATTATAAACGTCACGTGGTCTATTCCAACGTTGCTCTTGGTAATTGCCATTACATTGGCTTTAGGTAAAGGGTTTTGGCAGGTCTTTATAGCTGTTGGCTTAACTATGTGGGTTGAAGTGGCTAGAGTTGTGAGAGGGCAAATTATAAGCGCAAAAGAGATGCAATATGTGACTGCAGCTAGAGCTTTAGGGTTTAATGATTTTAGAATTATTACTAAGCATATTTTGCCTAATATCATGGCGCCGATTATTGTGATTTCAGCAGCGAATTTTGCAGCGGCAATTCTTATAGAAAGCGGATTAAGTTTTCTTGGTATAGGTGCGCAACCACCAATGGCAAGTTGGGGAGCAATGATAAAAGATCACTACAATTATATTATTTTAGGAAAACCTTATTTAGCCTTAATTCCAGGGTTGTGTATTATGATTTTAGTAATGGCGTTTATGTTGATTGGTAATGCTTTACGCGATGCTTTGGATGTGAAGTCTTAATAGAAACCAAACGAATTTTATAGATTGTTTTAAAGTTTATGAGGTGTAACTATCGCATCGCTTCTATTTCGGTATTGGTATCCGTTATATATTTTAAGACCTCGTCTCTACCAACGGCTTTTGAGGATGAAGTCACAAAGTAATTTGGTAGGTCTTCCCATGTTTTTAATAGTTCTTGACAATACGCTTCCACATTGCGTTCAATAGCCATAGGTTTTAGCTTATCTGCTTTAGTAAAGATGATTGAAAACGGAATCTGGTTAACCCCTAAATACTCCATAAACTCCAAATCGATTTTTTGAGGTTCGTGTCTTATATCTGCCAAAACAAATGCAGAAACTAGTTGTCGCCTTTTTTCGAAATAGTTGGTAATAAATTTCTGAAATTTTCGTTTAGCAGTCTTCGAGACTTTTGCATAACCATAACCTGGTAAATCCACCAAAAACCATTCTTTATTAATTATAAAGTGATTGATAAGTTGAGTTTTTCCAGGTCTTCCAGAGGTCTTTGCTAAATTTTTATGATTAGTAAGCATGTTGATTAGAGAAGACTTTCCAACATTACTACGTCCAATAAAAGCATACTCTGGTATCTGATTATTAGGACATTTGTCCACATCAGAATTACTAATTACAAATTCAGCAGTTTTGATAAGCATTTGTTTTGATTTAAGAAGTTTCAGAAGTATAAGAAGTTATAATTTTCTTTTTTCTAACCAATCGTTAAGAATTCGATTAAATTCATCTGGATGTTCCATCATGGCTGCATGACCACATTTGTCAATCCAGAACAATTCAGAATTTGGTAAAAGCTCATTAAATTCGGTTGCAACTTCTGGAGGTGTAACAGAATCATTTTTTCCCCAAATAATGCCTACTGGTAAGTTCATTTTTGGTAGGTCTTTAGCCATATTATGCCTAATCGCACTTTTAGCAATAGCAAGAGTTTTGATAAGTTTGTTTCTGTCATTTACCGTTTCGTAAACTTCATCAACAATCTCCTTCGTCGCTACAGCAGGATCATAAAACACATCCTGTGCTTTTTTCTTAATAACCTCATAGTCACCGCGTTTGGTATAGCCTCCACCCATAGCGCTTTCATAAAGCCCAGAACTACCGGTAATGATGAGTGCTTTTACTTTTTCAGGATATAATTTTGTGTGATAGAGACCAATATGTCCACCAAGCGAATTTCCAAGTAAAATAACTTCGTCAAAGCCTTTAAAATCTATAAAGTCATGGAGGTATTTTGCAAAACTCTTAACATTGGTTTTAAGGAGAGACATTGTGTAAATAGGAAGCTCAGGAATTAAAATCTTATACCCTTTTTTACTAAAGAAATCGGTAACAGCATCAAAATTGCTCAAACCACCCATCAAACCATGAAGTACAATGATTGGTGTGCCTTCTCCAACTTCAATATATCTGTAATCTTTTTCCTCTTTTAATCGGTGCACCATCTATTCGTTAGTCATTTTGGTCAAAAACAAATATAGGTAATTCCGTTAAAAGAATTGCATATTATTTATTCAGGCCAATCTATAGTTTTATTTAAGATGTTAACAATAGAATTGGGATTTTAAAGTGAGATTTTAGTGTGCTGAATGTAAAGTTTTTACGGCCATTTAAATAGGGGTTTTAAGTACGAATTTAATGCTGAAATATAAATTTATTAACAAAAGTGGGATGATGTGGTAAATAGTGGTAAAATTTTCAATATATTTGAATCTCAATCGTTACTCATAGTAAATCAATCATTTTGAACCCTTTAATCGGAACATACGAGTGTAAAGTGGATGCCAAAGGAAGGCTCATGCTTCCTTCTGCTCTTAAGAAGCAGTTGCTTCCTATGATGCAAAATGGGTTCGTGTTGAAACGTGCGGTTTTTCAACCTTGTTTGGAGTTGTATCCAATGAACGAATGGGACGTATTGATGCAAAAAGTGAATAAACTCAATCGTTTTAAAAAGAAGAACAATGACTTTATTCGTCGTTTTACCGCTGGGTTAAAACAGATTGAGATTGATACTGCAGGACGATTATTAATTCCAAAAGATTTGGTGGCTTTTTCAGGTATTACAAAAGATATCGTTGTTGCGTCTGCAATCAATATCATTGAGATTTGGGATAAAGAAAATTATGAGAAAGCTATCGATGATGCAACTGGAGACTTTGCAGATTTAGCTGAAGAAGTTATGGGACAAGATGATGAAGATGGAATATCATAACCCAGTATTACTCACGGAGACGGTTGAAGGTTTAAATATAAAACCTGACGGAATTTATGTTGATGTCACCTTTGGAGGAGGAGGTCATAGTAAAGAAATATTAAAACAGTTAGGTCCTAACGGAAAGCTATTGGCTTTTGATCAAGATAAAGACGCTCTTTTAAATACAATCGATGATGAACGTTTTACATTAATTAATGAAAACTTTAGATACGTTAGGCGGTTTCTAAGATTTTATGGTGTAAAACAAGTTGATGGTGTTTTAGCAGATTTTGGAGTCTCATCACATCAATTTGATGTTGCAGAACGCGGATTTTCAACACGTTTTGAGGCTGATTTAGATATGAGAATGAATCAAGATGATAGCCTCTCTGCTTATCATGTAGTTAATGAGTATGACGAAGAGCAAATCAAGAACGTTTTGTTTCAGTATGGAGAGTTAAGACAAGCGCCATTAATGGCGAGCGTGATTATAGAAGAAAGAAAAAATGGTGAGATTAAAACGAGTGAGCAATTAAAAACTGCTCTCAAAAGATTTTTAAACCATAAAAAAGAAAATAAGGTATTGGCTCAAATCTATCAGGCTATTAGAATTGAAGTGAACCAAGAGATTGAGGCGTTGAAAGAATTTTTGCAACAGACACCAGATGTATTGGTTAAAGGAGGGCGATTAAGTATGATATCATACCACTCGCTAGAAGATAGATTAGTGAAGCGCTTTATACGAAACGGATTATTTGAAGGTGAACCCGAGCGTGATGTATTTGGAAATTTTGAAGTTCCGTTAAAAAAAGTTGGTGGTTTAATTGTCCCATCAAAAGAAGAAGTAGCTAAAAATAATAGAGCGCGAAGCGCGAAGCTTCGTATAGCTGAAAAGTTATGAGGAAAAATATTTACAGCGTATTAAGAGGTAAATTTTTAGTGAGTGATGACTCCTTTAAGAATTGGAGAATCATCATTTTTATTTCAGTATTAGCGATCATTATGATTGCGAGTTCGCATAGTGCAGACCAAAAAGTGTACGAGATTGCAAGACTAAAAAATGATGTTAAAGAGCTTAGATCAGCATTTGTTGACGGACGCTCGAAGTTGATGAGACTCAAAATGGAATCGTCAATTATAAATGAAGTTGAAGAAAAAGGAATCAAAATATCAGAGATTCCGCCCAAAAAGATAAAAGTAAAATCACAGAATTGATAACGTGGCAACAACCGATACTAACATATTAAACAGATTATATTTCGTGGCTGGCAGTATGTTTGTCTTCGCGCTTGCCGTCGTGTTTAAATTGTGTAGTATTCAGTTTATTCAAGGTGATGATTATAGAAGCCTAGCGCAAGAACGAACTATAAAAAACGTTGAAATTCCAGCAAATAGAGGTAATGTGTATTCTGCCGATGGCAGCTTGTTAGCTACATCGATTCCTAAGTATGATATTCGTATTGATGCGATTCAGCCTAAAGAAGAGACTTTTAATAAATACATTAAAGCATTAGGCGATTCTCTCGCAAACTACACAGGTAAATCGTCAAGTTTTCATCAAAATAGCATTAAGAAAGCGCGTGCAAACAAGAACCGTTATTTCCTTTTAGCTCGAAATATTAGCTATTCAGATTATATCAGATTACGAAATTTCCCAATGTTGGAGCTTGGTGCAATTCGAGGCGGACTCATTGTCGAGCAAACCACAAGACGAGAGCATCCAATGGGTGGAATTGCTGAACGAACCATTGGTTATGAGAAAATTGATGGCGACGGAAATGTAACCAGGCCAGGAATCGATGGTGCGTTTGGAATGAAATATTTACGTGGTACTAATGGCATGCGTTTAAAGCAAAAAATTGGTAATGGTCAATGGAAACCTATTGTGGATTATGACCAAATTGAACCTCAAGATGGTTATGATGTGTATACAACCATTGATGTTAATATTCAGGACATCGCTCATCATTCTCTATTAGGTCAATTAGAAAAGTATGAAGCAGATCATGGTTGTGCTGTGGTTATGGATGTGAAAACTGGAGAAATTAAAGCGATTTCGAATTTGGGTCGCAACAAAAATGGACACTATTATGAGCGTCTTAATTATGCCGTTGGTGAAAGTCATGAGCCTGGATCAACATTTAAAGTGATGGCTTTAATGGCTGCTTTAGAAGATAAAGTAATAGATACTTCAACAGTAGTCGATACTCAAAATGGCTCTAAGCGTTTCTATGGTAGAACCATTAGGGATTCTCGAGGTTATGGTAAAATTTCCGCAGCTCGAGCCTTGGAAGTGTCTTCAAATATTGGTTTAGCTACAATTATCGACGAAAATTATTCTAAACAACCAAAGAAGTTTATAAATCGAATAAAAAGCTGGAATCTCCATAATACACTTGGTGTTTCAATTATTGGTGAAGGGAAGCCTATTATACCTGAACCTGGAGATAAAATATGGAGCAAGAATGCGTTGCCTTCTATGGCTTATGGTTACAATATGCAAATGACGCCTTTGCAAACTTTGGCATTTTATAACGCGATTGCTAATGATGGTGAAATGGTAAAGCCTAGATTTATAAAAGCTGTTAAGGAGTTTAGTAGAGAGATTGAGGTCTTTGAAAAAGAAGTAATTAATCAGAAAATATGTTCTGATAAGACCTTAGGTGAGATTCGCGAAATATTGAAAAATGTTGTGATTCGAGGAACGGGAAGACGTATGTACTCCGAAAATTTCTCCATGGCTGGTAAAACAGGAACAGCAAGAACAGACTATAACGATTATGAAGAATGGTTGAAGGATAGGAAATATGTGTCTTCATTTGCAGGTTATTTTCCAGTAGATAATCCAAAATATTCTTGCATTGTCGTGATTCATCAACCAAGTACAAAAGTTGGTTTTTATGGTGCAGATGTATCAGGTCCCGTGTTTAAAAGAATTGCTCAAAAAATATATACAGAAACACCATTAATAGATGAAGTGGAGTCTTTAGAAATTGTCAACTCCAAAGTAGAAGAAGAATACGAATCTTTCTATACAATAGCTCAAACTTATAAAACCATAATGCCAAATGTAGTTGGTCTTCCAACCATGGATGCTTTGGCATTATTAGAAAATATGGGACTCAAAGTAAAAATGGAAGGTGTAGGAGTGGTGAAATCACAATCAATTACTAAAGGAAATAAAGTCAAACCAAATCAAGTCATCGTTTTAGGAACTTAATGCTACAATTAAAAGACATATTATACAAGGTTACTATTAATGCTGTTGCAGGAAGCACTGGTATAGATATCAATGGAGTGTATTTTGATTCTAGACAAGTTTCAAATGGTGATGTTTTTGTAGCAATAAAAGGGACTTTAGTTGATGGTCATGAATTTATTGAAACCGCTTTAGAAAATGGTGCAATTGCAATTGTTTGTGAAACATTGCCTTCTGAATTGAAAGATGGTATCACTTATATAGAGGTAGAAAGTGCAAGCCAAGCACTAGCATATATGGCTGCTAATTTTTATGAAAATCCTTCGGAAAATTTGCGATTGGTAGGTGTAACTGGTACTAACGGAAAGACAACTATTGCTACATTATTATATCATCTATTCAAAAAAGCGGGATTTAAAGTTGGTCTATTGTCTACGGTAAAAGTAATGATAGATAATACCGAATATAAAGCAACACACACGACTCCAGATTCATTAACCATCAATAAATACTTGAAAATGATGAACGACGAAGGTGTTGAATTTTGTTTTATGGAAGTGAGTTCACACGGAATTCATCAACATAGAACAGAAGGATTGCATTTTGAAGGCGGAATTTTCACAAACCTCTCACACGATCACTTAGATTACCATGAAACATTTGCTGAGTATCGTGATGTCAAGAAATCATTTTTTGATAAGCTTCCGAAGAGTGCTTTTGCATTGGTGAATATTGATGATAAAAATGGCTTAGTGATGCTTCAAAATACCCAAGCCAAAACATATACTTATGCACTAAAAACCTATGCAGATTATAAAGCACAAGTATTAGAAAATGAGTTTAGTGGATTACTATTAAAACTCAATGACAGTGAATTATGGACAAAACTTATCGGAAGTTTTAATGCTTATAATGTCACTGCGATTTATGGTACTGCAGAATTGTTAGGTCTGGAAAAAGTAGAGATACTAAGATTGATTAGCGAATTGGAAAGCGTTAGCGGTCGCTTTCAGTATCTCATTTCAGAAGAAAAAATTACGGCTATAATTGATTATGCACATACGCCTGATGCACTTAAAAATGTATTAGAAACTATAAATAGTATTCGTACAAATAATGAGCAACTCATTACAGTTGTCGGTTGTGGAGGTGATAGAGATAAAACAAAACGTCCTAAAATGGGGCATGTCGCTTCAGCTTTGAGTACAAAGGTCATTTTTACAAGTGATAATCCTAGAAGTGAACTTCCTGAAACTATTATAGAGGAAATCGAAAAAGGGGTTGAGCCTCAAAATTTTAAAAAAACAATGTCCATAGTTGATAGAAAGCAAGCTATTAAAACAGCTTGTCAACTAGCAAATTCTAATGATATCATTTTGATTGCTGGAAAAGGGCATGAAACCTATCAGGAAATTAAAGACGAACGCTTTGATTTTGATGATTATAAAATAGTACAAGAATTTTTAAAGCAATTACAAAAATGAGCATTTACAGAATACTCATATTAACAAAAATGTTTAATGGCAAATTACATCTGACCATTAGTGACATTATTAAATACCAGATAAAATAATATGTTGTATTACTTATTTGAATATTTAGAACAACAGTTTCAGTTTCCTGGAGCATCACTGTTTGGGTTTTTAACTTTTAGAGCTGCTATTGCTATTATTTTATCCTTATTGATTTCTACAATTTTTGGTAAACGAATCATTCGGTTTCTTCAAAAGCAACAAGTAGGTGAAACGATTCGTGATCTCGGACTTGAGGGCCAAGTTGAAAAAGCTGGAACACCAACAATGGGTGGAATCATCATCATTTTGGCTACGTTGATTCCTGTACTATTATTAGCAAAACTTGAAAACATATACATCATTCTTCTTATCGTCACAACAGTTTGGATGGGAATTATCGGGTTTATTGATGATTACATCAAGAAGTTCAAGAATAATAAAGATGGATTAAAAGGCCGCTTCAAAGTTCTGGGTCAAGTTGGTTTAGGAATTATCGTAGGGGCAACAATGTACTTTCATGAAGATGTCACTATGAAAGAAAAACTACCTGAAGAACAGCAAAAAGTGCTATTGGCAGAGAATCCAAATATTTCGCCTTCAAAGCTGTTTGAGGAAGAAGCTAAGTCAACAAAGACAACAATTCCATTCGTAAAAGGAAATGAATTTGACTATGCCGATTTAATCACATGGATTAATCCGGAATTGGGAAAATATGCTTGGATTATTTTCATTCTGGCGTCCATATTTATCATTGCAGCGGTTTCAAATGGTGCAAATCTCACCGATGGAATTGATGGATTAGCAGCTGGTACTTCAGCTATAATCGTGCTCACTTTAGGGGTTTTTGCATGGGTTTCTGGTAATATCATCTTTTCAGATTACTTAGATATCATGTACATCCCGAGAGTTGAAGAAATTACAATCTATATCGCTGCCTTCGTTGGAGCCCTAATAGGTTTTTTATGGTACAACACTTATCCAGCGCAAGTATTTATGGGAGATACTGGGAGCTTAACCATTGGAGGGATTATAGCAGTTATAGCTATTGCTGTTCGTAAAGAATGGCTTATTCCAGTGTTATGCGGAATATTTTTAGCGGAAAATTTATCAGTCGTGATGCAAGTCAGCTATTTCAAATACACAAGAAAGAAATTTGGTGAAGGTCGACGCATTTTTAAAATGGCGCCATTGCATCATCATTATCAGAAATCAGGATATCACGAAAGTAAAATAGTTACACGGTTTTGGATTATAGGAATCCTATTGGCGATTATTTCGATTGTGACATTGAAAATTAGATAGATGAAACGATTAGTGATTCTTGGAGGAGGAGAAAGTGGTGTAGGAACAGCACTTTTAGGAAAGGCAAAAGGATACGAAGTATTTGTTTCGGATAAGGGAAACATTAAAGAAAAGTACAAACAAGTTCTTATACATAATGAGATTGAATTTGAGGATGGTGAGCATTCTGAAGAACAGATTCTGAATGCCGATATCGTCATGAAGAGCCCGGGAATTCCTGATAAAGTAACTCTGGTAAAACAGATTAGAGCTCTAGGGATTACAGTGGTTTCTGAAATTGAATTTGCTGCAAAGTATACCGATGCAATTATAGTTGGGATTACTGGAAGTAATGGTAAAACAACAACAGCTAGCTTAACACATCACATATTACAACAAGATTTGAGTGTTGGTTTGTCAGGTAATATTGGAGATAGTTTTGCTAAGCAGATTTTAGAACAGGATTATCCAAATTACGTGTTGGAGATTAGTAGTTTCCAACTGGATGATATCATTGACTTCAAGCCACACATTGCGGTTTTAACCAATATCACACCAGATCATTTAGATAGATATGATTATCAATTTGAAAAGTACATCGCCTCAAAATTCAGGATTACAGAAAACCAAACTAAAGACGATTATTTCATTTATGATGGAGATGATGAGGTGATTTTACAATGGTTAGAAACGCATCCTGTTCAATCCACATTATTACCATTTTCATTAACAAAAATTATTGAAAATGGCGCGTATTTAGATAACGATAATATAAAAATAACAATAGATAACAACGAGATAATTATGCCAACAGCAAATTTAGCATTAGAGGGAAAACACAACATTAAAAATGCAATGGCTGCTTCGACAGTGGCACATTTACTGAAAATTAGAAAGCAAACTATTCGAGAGAGCTTAGAAAATTTTCAAGGTGTTGAGCATCGCTTGGAGCAAGTGCTAAAAATCAATAAAGTAGACTACATCAACGACTCTAAGGCAACTAACGTGAACGCAACATATTATGCTTTGGAAACTATGGATGCGCCTACAATTTGGATTGTTGGTGGAGTAGATAAAGGAAACAATTATCAAGAACTTTTTCAGTTTGTAAATGAAAAGGTAAAAGCAATTATATGCTTAGGCGTTGACAATGAAAAGTTGATGGAAAGTTTTGGTGGAATGGTTGACATTATTATCGAAACTCAATTTATGAGTGAAGCAGTTAAAATCGCTTATAAAGTTGCCGAAGCTGGAGACAGTGTGTTGTTGTCTCCTGCATGTGCAAGTTTTGATTTGTTTGAAAATTATGAAGATAGAGGTCGTCAATTTAAGGATGCAGTAAGAAACTTATAATATACCAAGTGCAAGCACTATTTAAAAACATAAAAGGAGATCGATTAATCTGGGCAATTGCGGCGTTATTGGCAATTTTCTCATTCCTACCTGTGTATAGTGCTGCTAGTAATTTGGCTTATGTTGGTGGTTCTGGAAATACCTTTGGGTTTTTTGTTAAGCATTTTATGCACCTGTTTTTAGGATTCGCAATTATGTACGGTGTACATAAGATTCCGTATCGCTATTTTAGAGGGTTGTCAATGGTAATGATTCCAATAGTTATCGTGTTGCTAGTTGTTACAATGCTTCAAGGAACTACGATTGATGGCGCAAATGCTAGTCGATGGATACAAATCCCTTTTGTTGGGATGTCCTTTCAAACATCAACATTAGCTGCGGTTGTATTAATGGTTTATGTAGCACGTTACTTGTCAAAAATTCAAGATAGAAAAGTCTCATTTGTAGAAACATTATTACCACTTTGGGCACCAGTATTTTTTATATTGATTCTCATTTTACCAGCAAATTTTTCTACAGCTGCGATTGTCTTTTTAATGGTGATGATGTTGGCCTTTATTGGAGGTTACCCACTAAAATACCTGGCAGTTGTTATTGGAAGTGGTATTGCTGGATTGGCACTTTTTGTATTGGTAGCAAAAGCATTTCCGGAGGCTATGCCAAATCGTATTGATACATGGATGAGTAGAATTGAGAATTTTGCAAATGGAGAAGATACCGAAGCCGATTATCAAATTGAAAATGCAAAAATAGCAATAGCATCTGGTGGGATTCAAGGAAAAGGACCAGGTAAGAGCACGCAGAAGAATGTATTGCCACAATCATCTTCAGATTTTATTTTCGCCATAATCATTGAAGAATATGGTTTGATTGGAGGGGTGTTTTTATTGGTTTTATATTCGTGGTTGCTGTTTCGAATTGTCATCGTATCTCAAAAATCAGATACCGTTTTTGGAAAGTTGCTAGTGTTAGGAGTTGGACTACCAATCATATTTCAGGCATTAATAAATATGGCAGTTGCTGTGGAGTTATTTCCCGTTACTGGACAAACTTTACCATTAATTAGTAGTGGAGGAACGTCTATTTGGATGACCTGTTTAGCCATAGGTATCATTTTAAGTGTCAGTGCAAAACGTGAGCTATTAAAAGAAAAAGAAATTAACGAGGATAACCCATTAGAAATTTTAAGTGAAACGATTTAATGAGTAACTACAAAATCATATTATCTGGAGGTGGAACAGGAGGACATATCTATCCTGCGATTGCTATTGCAGATGAATTAAAGTCTCGTTTTCCAGATGCTGAATTTTTGTTTGTTGGTGCTTCCGACCGAATGGAAATGGAAAAAGTACCTCAAGCGGGTTATGAGATTGAAGGGCTTTGGATTTCAGGAATTCAACGAAAACTAACCTTGAAGAATCTCATGTTCCCTTTTAAGCTGATTAGTAGCTTGCTGAAATCTCGCAAAATCATCAATACATTTCAACCTCATGTGGCTATTGGTACAGGTGGATTTGCAAGTGGACCCTTGCTAAAAACAGCAACATCTAAGGGTATTCCTAGTTTGATACAAGAACAAAATTCCTATCCAGGAATTACTAATAAGTTGTTGTCTACACAGGTAGATAAGATTTGTGTGGCCTATGAAGGCTTAGAAAAGTTCTTTCCGAAGGATAAAATAGTCCTCACAGGAAATCCGATTAGAAAGGATTTACTAAATATCGAGAATAAACATATTGAAGGTAAGGATGCGTTTACATTAATCCATAGTAAGCATACGCTTTTGGTTTTGGGCGGAAGCTTAGGTGCGAGACGTGTAAATCAACTTATTGAAGAAAAACTAGAATATTTCCAGTCTCAAAACATACAATTAATTTGGCAATGCGGAAAGCTGTACTATCAGCAATACAAACATTATAATGACTTAGAAAATGTGCAAGTCCATGCCTTTCTGAACAATATGGATATGGCATATGCTGCAGCAGATGTGATTATATCAAGAGCTGGGGCTAGTTCGGTTTCTGAACTTTGTGTGGTTGGGAAGCCTGTGATTTTTATCCCATCACCAAATGTAGCTGAAGATCACCAAACGAAGAACGCAAAAGCAATTGCCGATAAAGATGCAGCGATTTTGATTACAGAAAGTGATTTGGATGATGAATTTGAAAATCATTTTAATACGATAATGACGTCCTCAGAAAAAAGACAGACACTAGGACAAAACATAAAACAATTAGCATTAGTAAATGCAACTAAAGATATAGCAGACGAAGTTGAAAAATTGTTAAAACAGTAAATGAAATTAGAACACGCAAATAACGTTTATTTTATAGGTATTGGAGGTATTGGTATGTCTGCCTTAGCGCGTTATTTTGTAGCTAAAGGATTAACTGTAGGAGGTTATGATAAGACGAAAACTGAAATCACTGATACGCTAGTAAAATTAGGTGTTACAATTCATTTTGAAGATGATATCAAACATATTGATAATGTTTTTTTAGATCCTGAAGCAACACTTATTGTATATACACCTGCAATCCCGAATTCACACACCGAATTGATCTATTTTAAATCGAATGAATTCAACATATTAAAACGTTCTCAGGTCTTGGGTGAAATTACACGACAAACGTTTTGTTTAGCAGTTGCTGGTACTCACGGAAAAACGACAACTACAAGTATTCTCGGCCATTTAATGAATGTATGTGATGTTGAGGTGACGGCATTTTTAGGCGGAATTAGTGAGAACTATAATTCTAACTTAATTCTCAATGGAACAGAAGTTACTGTTGTAGAAGCCGATGAGTTTGACCGTTCGTTTTTAACCTTGTCTCCAGATTTTGCTTGCATTACTTCAATGGATCCAGATCATTTAGATATCTATGGAGATGCTTCAGAATTGATAAAATCTTTTGAAGATTTCTCAAAAAAAATAAAGCCAAACGGAAAACTGTTCGTCAAAAACGGATTGCCAATACAAGGAATTACCTATGGCATTGAAGACGATTCAGATTATTCAGTAAAAAACATAAAAATAATAAATGGTAGCTATGTATTTGATGTAAAAACACCAAATGCACTACTAGAAAATTTCAAATTTAACCTACCTGGTAGACACAATCTGTCGAATGCATTAATAGCCTTGGCGATGTCTGTAGAATATGGGCTCCCTCACCCGCAGCTCGCCAAAGCTTTAGCATCTTACAAAGGTGTGAAACGCAGATTTACCTATGAGATTAAAACTGATGATTTAGTATATATTGATGATTATGCGCATCATCCCGAAGAAATTAATGCCGTTCATCAAGCGGTGAGAGAAATGTATCCGGATAAAAAAGTATTGGCGATTTTTCAGCCACATTTATTTAGTAGGACACAGGATTTTGCAGATGATTTTGCTGAAAGTCTGTCACAATTTGATACAGTTTTCTTACTAGAGATTTATCCAGCAAGAGAATTGCCCATTGAAGGTGTTAATTCACAATGGTTATTAGACAAAATTCAGAACAAAAACAAAAGATTAGTTCAAAAATCTGAATTGATTGAAGCAATAAAAACAGAATACGCACCTGTAATTTTAACTATTGGTGCTGGTGATATTGGAGAAGAAGTTAAACATATTAAAAAAGCATTGAGCCTTGCGAGTTAATTATAACTACATAAAAGTTGCGTTTCTGCTAGTGTTAGTGGTGGTTTTGTGTGCGTTTTCATCTGTAAGAAATTCTGCTCGAAAAGTGGTTTCACCTGATATAAAATTTGTTGGAAGCGAGAACCTTTTCGTGACACATGAGACTGTTAGTAAATTGTTAATACTAAATCAAGAGACTGTAACAAACAAGCCTAAAGATATTATAGATTTGAATGAATTAGAATCTGCCCTAAACTCTAATCCAATGATTAAGCAGGCACAAGTGTTTATGAGTGTTGATGGTTTAATCACTGCTGAAATTGAACAAAAAAAACCTATTGCAAGAGTAAGCACAAATGCATCTTATTACATTGATGAGACTGGCTCGTTTATGCCTTTATCAACAAATTATACTGCACGCGTGCCTTTAGTTACTGGTTCTATTGAGAAGAATGAATTGGAAAATGTGCATGCAATTGCTAAGAAAGTTCAAGAAGATGATTTTTTACTAAAACATGTTGTAGAGATTCATCAAAACCAAGATAAAACAATTGATCTAAAATTTAGAGGTCATGATTTTAATATCCATTTAGGGACATTAGAATTATTAGAAAAAAAAATAAATAATCTTAAAGCTTTTTATAAAAAAGCGATGGAAGATAAAGTGCTAGATAATTATAAACTAGTGAATTTAAAGTTTGATAAACAAGTGATTTGCACCAAAAAGTAAATGATGGAGAATAATAAAATTTCAGTAGGGCTCGACATTGGAACCACAAAAATTGTGGCAATGATTGGTCGTAAAAATGAATATGGCAAAGCCGAAATTTTAGGGATTGGAAAATCCAAAAGTTTAGGAGTTCATAGAGGTGTGGTTAATAATATTACCCAGACTATTCAGTCGATTCAGCAAGCTGTTCAAGAAGCTGAGGCTGAAGCTGGACTAAAGATTGAAGAGGTAACTGTTGGTATTGCGGGACAGCATATTAGAAGTTTGCAACATAGCGATTATATCACTAGAGCAAATTCTGAGGTTGTTATAGATGAAGAAGATATTGATCGTTTAATTAATCAAGTTCACAAGTTAGTAATGCTTCCAGGTGAAGAAATTATTCATGTATTACCTCAAGAATTTAAAATTGACGGTCAAGCAGAAATTAAAGAACCTGTCGGAATGTATGGTGGACGACTAGAAGCTAATTTCCATGTTGTAGTTGGTCAAGTGTCATCGATTAGAAATATTGGACGTTGTGTTAAAAGTTCTGGTTTAGAGTTGGAAGGTATCACTTTAGAACCTTTAGCTTCAGCTAATGCAGTATTGAGTCAGGAAGAAAAAGAAGCGGGAGTTGCTTTGATTGATATTGGAGGAGGAACAACAGATTTAGCGGTATTTAAAGACGGTATTATTCGTCATACTGCAGTGATTCCTTTTGGAGGAAATGTTGTTACTGAAGATATCAAAGAAGGGTGTTCAATTATTGAAAAGCAAGCCGAATTATTGAAAATAAAATTTGGTTCTGCATGGCCTGGAGAAAATAAGGACAACGAGATTGTTTCTATTCCTGGGCTTAGAGGACGAGAGCCCAAAGAGATTACATTAAAAAACCTCTCTAAGATTATTCATGCTCGAGTGGTAGAAATTGTCGAGCAGGTCTATGTGGAGATTAAAAATTACGGTCACGAAGAACAAAAGAAGAAATTAATTGCCGGAATTGTATTAACAGGAGGTGGTAGCCAGTTAAAACATTTAAAGCAGTTGGTTGAGTATATCACTGGAATGGATACGAGAATAGGATATCCAAATGAACATCTAGCTGGAGATAGTGATGATGATATCGCAAGTCCGTTGTATGCAACGGCTGTGGGATTAGTGATGGATGGCTTGAAACGCCAGGAACGTAAACGTGTAGAGAAAGAAGTTGAAGAAATGCAGCACGCTGCGGCTGCTGAACATTCTGAAGATAATATTGTACAGGAGGAAGAAATTATTCAGCAACCAAAAAGGGAACGTAAATCTTTTTTAGACAAGTTAACAGAACGCGTTAAAGATTTTTTAGATAACGCAGAATAAATATATCATACATCTTCGATTGGGTAGGACTGTCGAAGATATTTGGGGAAATAAAGTATAATAAATACAGTAAAAGTAATTTTATGAGCAACAACAATGAGTTAGGCAACATTGCATTTGATTTACCAAAAAACCAATCAAACGTCATCAAAGTGATTGGAGTAGGTGGAGGTGGAAGTAATGCCATTAATCACATGTTTTTACAAGGGATTAAAGGTGTTGATTTTGTGATATGTAATACAGATGACCAAGCACTGCAAAACAGTGGTGTCCCGAACAAAATCCAATTAGGAGTTAATTTAACCGAAGGTTTAGGTGCAGGTGCAAATCCCGAAGTAGGAGAGCAAGCTGCATTAGAGAGTTTAGAAGATTTACGTCGCATGTTAGATACCAATACTAAAATGGTATTTATCACTGCAGGAATGGGTGGAGGAACCGGTACAGGTGCTGCGCCAATTATCGCTAAACTTGCAAAAGAATTGGATATTTTAACGGTTGGTATTGTGACGATGCCATTTCAGTTTGAAGGAAAAACAAGAAATGAACAAGCTCAAAAAGGTATTGAAACACTTCGTTCACATGTAGATTCATTGGTTGTTATCAATAATAACAAGCTTCGTGAAGTCTATGGTAATTTAGGCTTTAAAGCAGGTTTTTCAAAAGCCGATGAAGTATTATCGACTGCATCACGAGGCATCGCAGAAGTTATTACGCATCACTATACACAAAACATCGATTTACGCGATGCTAAAACTGTCTTAAGTAATAGCGGTACAGCAATCATGGGGTCTTCTACAGCGTCTGGAAAAACGAGAGCGCAGGAGGCTATCATGAAAGCGTTAGATTCGCCATTATTGAATGATAATAAAATTACTGGAGCTAAAAACGTACTGCTGCTTATCGTTTCTGGTTCTCAAGAAATTACTATTGATGAAATTGGAGAAATCAATGATCATATCCAAATTGAAGCTGGTCATGGTGCAAACATCATTATGGGTGTTGGTGAAGACGAGTCATTACAAGAGTCTATCTCTGTGACGATAATTGCTACAGGTTTTGATTTAGACCAGCAACATGAAATCTCAAATACAGAACAAAAGAAAGTGGTTCATGCCTTAGAAGATGATAGAAATGATGATGTAACTGTTAGAGAAAGTGGTCCAGCGATTATCACACCAGATATTATTTTAGAAAAGGAAGAAGAGAAAGCGCCTAAAGTTGTAATTCATACCTTAATGGATGATGAAGATAGTTTTAATGCGGTTACCGATAGTTTAGAAACCGATTTGATTACAACTACAGATATCATCAAAAGCATCAATGTAGTTTATGATGAAGTTTTGGACCATAAAATTGTTGAAGAAGAATTTATTATAACTCCAGTTCAAGAAAAGAGTGTTGAAGAAGTTGAAGAGGAGCAAATCACATTAACATTTGATTTACCATTATCTTTTGGAGCTTCGGAAGATGAAGTAGAACCCGAAAATGAAGTTCTAGAGGAGAAAACAGTTTTCACTTTGGATGAAGAGGTTAAGGACTTTGAAGTTAAAGAACATGTAGAGATTATTCCTGTAACCGAAGCAAATGAAAAAGGAGAAAAGCGTTATGCTTTGGATGATTTCATGACGTATGAGTCGGCAATGAATAATCAAGAAGCTAAGGTTAAGGTGCAACCAGAAGTTGAAGAGGAAATCGTATTTGAGAAAAAAGTGATAGAATCTGAAGTTAGGGAAACAGAGGTTGGAGAGGAAATAGATCCTATGAATAGTCCAATTTCTGAATTGTTAAAGGAAAGAGCTGATGAAAGACGACGTAAAATGAAAGATTTCAATTACAAGTTTAACACGGCCAAAATAGATGAAATTGAAAAAGAACCTGCATATAAAAGACAAGGTGTGAATTTAGAGGATGCACAGCATTCTTCGGAAACCAACGCTTCTAGAACATCCGTCTCTACTGATGAGAACGACGATATTCAATTGAGAAGTAATAATTCATTTTTACACGACAACGTAGATTAATAGCAAATTTAGTTTAGTGTTTCACACTTTGTTAAACCCGAAAAGTTGAGATAAACTTTTCGGGTTTTTTATGTTGTATTGTCCTTATAGATTACACAATAAACTACTAAGTTTTTTCATATCTTCGCATCTCAAATTAAATCACGGATTATGAGTTTACAAGATGAAGTAATGACTGCGATGAAAGCAGCAATGAAAGGGAAAGATCAAACAGCTTTAGCAGCATTAAGAGCTATTAAATCTGAGCTATTATTAGCTCAAACCTCAGGACAAGTCGGAGCTTTAACTGAAGAACAAGAGATAAAGATTTTATCTAAGTTGGTAAAGCAACGTAAAGATAGTGCTGCGATTTATTTAGAACAAGACAGAAAAGATTTAGCGCTTCCAGAGATTGATCAAGCAGAAGTGATTAGTCAATTTTTGCCAGAAGCTTTAAGTGAAGAGGAAATCGAGAAAGTGGTAGTCATGACTATAGACCAGATAGGTGCAGAAGGCATGAAAGATATGGGAAAAGTCATGGGAATCGTTAATAAGGAACTCGCTGGACAAGCGGATGGGAAAACAATTTCAAATATTGTAAAGGCAAAGTTGTCTTAAAATAATTAATAATAGATTCCTGCTTTAGCAGGAAGTAATGGCCTCGTAGTTCAATTGGATAGAATATCAGATTTCGGCTCTGGTGGTTGTAGGTTCGAGCCCTATCGAGGTCACGAATAAATAAAAAACCCAAACGTTAAATCAGGCTTGCTTGAATTTATAAGTTTGGGTTTTTTATTTTCAAAGCGGAGCTTTAAGAAAAGACGAGCGGAGATGGTCAATCCTGACAAAAAACCTTGTCTTTTTGGAAAGACGGATTGAAAGGAATTTATTCCTTGATATGTCATCTGACTAATGTTTCAAAAGATTGAGACTAAAAACTAACGCTAATACAAATTAATGTCAATTTATTTTAAAATTATTTTAGACCTTCAAGCTGATAAATTTTCCGAGGAAGGAAGGGTGTTTATGCAATATTTTTATGTTTTTTTACTGGTATTAATAATACCATTTATTGCATATAAGATCTTTAATTTCGTTGAAATGGCTTATGTCGAGTATGTCAAGAAAAGACTCTTTTTTAATCATGTTTATTTAAGAAAAAGAAAACTATCTAATGGTGAGAAATCTATCTTGAGAAGACATTTTAAGTTCTATGAGAGATTATCATTAAAGCACCAATATTACTTTGAACATAGGGTGTTCCAATTTATAAAAAGAACTGAATTTATTGGAAATGATATGGATGTCACAGATGAGATGAAAATCATCATATCTGCTACTTTGGTTAAGTTGACATTTGGCTTAAGGGATTATAAAATTAAATCTGTTGAGCGTGTTATTTGTTATCCAGAGGAGTTTTATTCACAAACCAATAAAGCTTATCATAAAGGAGAGTTTAATTTAGGTTTAAAGGCTTTGGTGTTTTCTTGGAAGGATGTGTTACATGGCTATGAGATAGAAGATGATAATCTTAACTTAGCCATACATGAATTTACACATGCGATTCATTTTTATTATATGAGTGTAAGACGACATAGCACTAGTGCAGCGATTTTTTTGGATGCTTTTGTAGAGTTAAGTCATTTGCTAGATAATGATGCCGAATTAAAATCTAAGTTGATAACCTCCCAGTTTTTACGAGAGTACGCATTTACTAATCAGTTTGAATTCTTATCTGTAATACTTGAAACATTTATTGAATCGCCCGAGTCTTTTAGAGTGCAGTTTCCAAACTTATATAAGAAAGTAAAGACTATGCTAGGTTTTAACTTTACGGGTTATTAAAAATAGGTCTTTTAAAAAGTGACTTTCCTCACAATAGGTTATTATTAAAAATTTTACCTTTATTCCTTTTGATAAGAAAAATACTTAAAGGCGAATCACTTGTTGAGGTCAATATAAAGTTAGGAAATACAAACCGAATAGAAAATCCGCCAGAATTTTCTTAAATAGGCTGGGACTAGCAATTAAATTTATTCGGTGTTGGCTGTCGTTTTTTAATGTCTTTTTCGCTTATTTCATTGGAATAAATCTTTATTTTGGATAAAGGTCTTTCTATTATTAAATAACTTACAGTAGCAAATACAATTGAAATTATAAAAAAGGTGTAAAATTTGAATTGAGTAGGAATCTCGGCCTGTTTTACATAGTTTAGAACGAGCATATGAAACAAGTAGAGACTAAAGCTAATTACACCAATGAATCTGAGAAATTTTAATTCCAAAACATATTTTATTATTCCTTTTCCATATTTTGCTGATAACAATATAATTCCCCAAAGAAAAGCGTAAGGAAAATAAAAAATGGGCGAATGAAAGTTAACTTTAAATCCAGAAATTTTCTCAAAGTAAAAAGGAATAGTAATTAAAATTAATGCAAATGCAATTAAACCTGTAATACTAAAAAGTTTTGGTTCAATATTATTTTTAAAATAGTTTTTAAATAGAAGTTCGTAAATTGAAATCATTGTACCTATAAGGAAAATTGGAAAATATTTAAAAGTTGATACTAAAGGTAGTTCAAAAACAACTTCTATTGCGATAGACGTTAGAATTAGCAAAATAAATACAAAAAATAACTTTACTGCGTTCCATTTGAGGAATTTATTGCAAAACCACATGATTAAAGGAGAAATCAAATAGTATTTAAACTCAACTGGTATGGACCAGAATATACTTTCTCCCCTGAGTAATGCCATATGTAGAGGAATATCAATAATTCTGTCAATAACAGTTTTTATTCCTGCTAAATTAAGTAATCCATGAAGTATCAATGCGATTACAAACAATGGATATATCCTTAGAAATCGTCTTAAAAAATAATTTTTCCAATAGCCAATAGAAGATTTTTTTGTCATAAAAGCTAAAGCAATTTGTCTGTCAAGTAAATATGCTGACAATACAAAAAATAAATAAACACCAACCTTACCCACTGCGTGAAAATCGAATGTTTTATGAATAAATATTTTGGTGTTACTTGAATGAGATAACAATACTAAAAGTACTGCAATTCCTCTAAGTCCATCTAGAGATTTAAAGTGCTGAGTTTTATTGTCGTTTGGAAAAAATAATTTATTGAATTTATCTTTTATCATTGTTTTAATTACTGGCAACTGAATATATGGCTACAAATATAAGGTTATCCCATTTTATTGTCTGGATAAGAGAACTTTTATATTGTTTTTATAGTTATTAAATACTTACAACAATTACATACGTAGTTCTATGTATCTTTCAGTTAATAAAGAATAAATTTAGACCATTGGATGCTTTTGTAGAGTTAAGTCATTTGCTAGATAATGATGCCGAATTAAAATCTAAGTTGATAACCTCTCAGTTTTTACGAGAGTACGCATTTACTAATCAGTTTGAATTCTTATCTGTAATACTTGAAACATTTATTGAATCGCCCGAGTCTTTTAGAACGCAGTTTCCAAACTTATATAAGAAAGTAAAGACCATGCTAGGTTTTAACTTTACGGGATACTAAAATTGGAATGTTGTAGTTTTCTGAAATTCAAAAAAAGCATAAAAAAACCCTAATATAAAATATTAGGGAATTAAGATTTTAAAAGTTGACTTACTATAATCTAAAAACAGCTTGTAAAAAATACTGCCAATGATTATTGTCAAATTGTTTACTGTCCGCATTAAATGCAAACTTACCAGTCCCTTGAATTCTGACACCAATAGTTCTAGTTGGGTTAATCCAAAACAAGGCTCCAAAAGAAACATTTGCAGAAGTATTGAACTCATCTATAGTAAAGATTCCTAAACCTGCAGAAGAATAAAGATCTACCCAATCAGCATCAAATAAGTAACTCGAATAGTACCATTTAAAACTTGTATTGGTTGAGAAATAAAGTATGTCTTCAGCTGCAATACCATTATCAATAAATTCCGTTGCTTCATAGCCATTGAAACTAAAATCTTGTTCAATTGATAAAAATTCAGTCCATCTATGTTCTATAGCAACGGCAAAAGGTTGTCTAAATGAAAACTCGTCTACACGCTTTAATGGGTTTTTAGTACCAAGATTTCCAAGTGCATTAAAACCAACACTTAATATCCATGGGTTCCGACTATTTCGATAAGCCTGCTTGCTCAAGGATGATTGCGCGCTAATTATTGCGCTAAATAAAAATATTGTTGCAACTATTATTTTTTTCATAATTAAGCTTTGCCAAAAATAGATAATTTGTTCAAATTAAGAAACAAAAAGAGTCTATCTTTTTTTTAGAAATTTATTTTTAAAAACATGAGATCTATAACTTTTATTGTAAATCATAAGCCATATTCTATTTTCTAAATTATGATAAATGAAATTTAGCTTGAAGGAGAATTTATGAAACCTATAATGTTTTATCCTAAACAGGTACCTTTTAGCTTTTTTTGTATGATTTATATGACTAAAAATTGCTTGAAATTTTGACAAATAATCATCGACATATTTATTGTTTGGAAGATTAGATTTTTTAGTTAGTTTTAGCGCTAAACTGTCATATAAATTTTTGAAATACCATTGTTTAAAACGGTAAGCATTGCCATTAACTTGAGATGTTAGGATATTACAAAGATTAAGGAAATAGTTATTTGGTATGCGAATCTTATCTTTCTCTAAGCTGTTCAGTAATAGTTCTTTTTCGTTTATAAGGTTTTTATAGTTGGCATTTAATACCGTTTTATGAAGTTCAACTGCAGCGATTTTATCAGGATTTATTTGTCTTGGTAAATGCCTGAAGTTTTTATTGTTGTAATTGAATTCAATAAGAGAAGTGTAGTTTGCTTCCTTAAGTAGGTTAAAAGCATCTTCAATTTGATCGTCTGATACTAAAATATCAATGTCACCAACCATTCTTTCTCCAAAATCATCATAATAGTTACCAACCAACATGGCTGTTCCTTTTAGTAGTGAATAACTAATATTGTTTTTACTGAAAATCGCAGCAATAATTTTTACTTCTTTAATTATCTTAAGGTTTCTATTTCTATTTATCGATGTTAACTCTTTTATATATAAGGTCAAATCATCGGGTATAGAACTCACTAATTGTTTTTGTTCTAATCTGCAATAGCATGTAGTTAAAACCAGTTGATTACTGGAAATTTCCACAAATTTATTCCAATCGATTGTGCCAGAATCTAGCTTTTTTCTTAAAGATTCATTAGAACTCTCAAAGCTTAATATTTCTGCAATTAACTGTAATGTGTCCTTGTATGTATGTTTTTTTGAAGACAATCTTAGATGTTTAACATTTCAAAAGTAAGCAAACAAATGCCTAAACCTCAAATAGTGCTTTAAATTTAGAAATTGCAAAATCATTATCGCTATAGCAAAGTTCATAACATTGGAGATGTTCTAGCCAGTTTAGGAACTTGAGTGAATGGGTTTCGTTTGGTGAAATCCAGGACTCTGGAATTAGGGTTTCTAATATGTTTTCTACGGGAATTTGCTTTAATTGAGATGGTTTGGAGCTATCAAAATTAACAATTACAATTTTATGACAAGGAAAATTTGATGCAGATGTACTAAATTTAGTACTTGGCGGTAGATATTTTAAGTTGACTTTTTTAGGGCCATTTTTATGGATTTTTAGTGTTTCAAAGTTTTCCATGGATGCTTCTAAAATTCCAAAAGCTCCTTTTTTAATTGAAATTGCTGCCGGATATCTATAGATATGCATATCCGCATAAAGTGGTGAAAAGTCGTCAGCCAATACATCTAAGCCATTTGACATTAATAGTGCAGATAGCGTGCTTTTACCGTTGCCTGAATCTCCAATAATCATTATGGATTCAGAATTATGACTTACAGTCGACGCATGAAATGTTGCAACCCAATTGTCTATATGCGTATTGTGGATTGAATTAGTGAGTTCTAAAGCAAATTTGCCTTGAAGAAAATGAAACGATTTGGTATTGTAGCTTCCAATATGACTTTTATTTTTGAATAAATGTAAACTATCGGATGTTTTGAAAATATCAAATTCTGCAATAGCATCAGATATTTTATCTACTGTATGATGCTCAATTTGCGGATGAATTAAACTTTCAATTAAAGCAGTTTCAAAGTTAATTCTAATGATTTTTCCATCAAAATCGTAAGATCGTTCGATATTGGTTTTAGGGATTTCAAGCTTATCATTCAATGTAATATCCACGATAGCTAGGGTATTTGCATCTTCTAGAAAGTTTGAGATTTCAGAAAAAATTTCTTTACACTTTTCATTTTCAATCTGCAGGGTTTCGTATAAAGTGTCTATAAATTCGGCTTTACCTTTAACATTTAAAAATAAGAGGACAAGGGTATATACATTTGCAGAAACAACGATATACTTATTCGAACTTTGAAACCACATAACTATGGTTTCATTTATGTTGTGAATATACTTCGGAGATAAACCCGTTTTCAAAATAGAGTAAAATTAGTCAAAAGGATTTCCTCCTGGATCTGGTGGAGAAGACGCTTGTGCCTTCTTAGGGTTAAGAATAAGAAATGTACCAACAGCAGTAAGTGCAGCGTACTTGCCCATTTTTTTTATGGCTTCTTTACGAGTAATTTGGTCTTGAGGACTATTTCTTTTCATTATGCATTATAATAGAGGCAAAAATAATAAAATATTATTATTTAAGTCGTTAATTTACTTTAATTCGACGTAAAACTATTCTATAGCTAACTTTTGAGAGAACTCTTGAGTATTGTTATGAAGCTTAGCGATATATATACCAGTATTTACGTTAGAAATGTCAATACGGTTTTCTAACTGAGTTGTATCAAGTTTAGTTGACATAACCAATCTACCTTGTATATCGTATAACTTAAGTAGGGTATTATTTAAAAGCTGTCCGCTAATTACTAATTCTTTGGAAGCTTTTGAAACATAGATGTCTAAGTCATTTAAACTATTTTCTTGAGTTGATAGCGAATTGTCCATGAATCTTAAAAAGAAGCGTCCTGTTCCAGACAAATTAATAGTTGGTGTCAAAATGTAATCCATAGTGTTTAGTAAAGTGGTTGTGCCAGCTACAGTGTCATCAAGATAGACGTTAACGGTACTAGGTATTGTCGATGAATTAATCGTGAACGTTATTTGTTCGCCTTGATTAGATTTGACGCCTAAAACTATGGTCGCATCATTAAAATCTGTTTCGCCAAGTGCTTGAATACCTAAAGGGGCATTAGCATTTTCTTCTACTAAATGAGAATATAAAGAAAAGGCCGGTGATGATCCACCGAAAAGTGAGGCATCATAGCCCGGATCCAAGCCAAGTGTCGAGAATTCTGAAAAATAGAAATCGGTTAAAAAACTTTGTGAATTTGTACTTATCGATAGTTTTAAATTAGTTATGGCATTAGTTTCCCGTCCTTGTATAAAGTCATCGCTGCCTGAGATAGAACGCATGGAAGGTAAGAATTGAGCGTTGCCACCCAAGGTGTTTGAGGCGACAAAAAAACCTTGCCCAGGAGCTAGGTTGTAGGTGCTGAAATAATTAGTAATTGTATAACTTCCTCCAGCGAGGACATCAGTATCGTCATTATATCCATAAATAGCAGTTGCGGAAGGATCCAGTAAAGCTAAGTTTTCAGTTAAAAAGGCTTGGGAATTAAGATATGAAGGGAATGGGTTTCCAATTAAATTATAAGCAGTGCCCACACCAAGGCTGATAGGTATGCCAACAGGAGTTGTATTTACTAAGCCTTCAAATTGTACGATATTAGTACTGGCAGCTGCATCAATCCCAGTACGATAACCTTTTCCCGCAACAAAGGGTGTTGTATCCGATTCATCAAAGAGTTCGTAAGTATTTGTATCAATATCAAATCCGCCAAACAGAATTCTAGTACCCGGATCTGGCTCTTCTACTATATTTGGATTGTTAATTATAAATGTATTAAAAGCTTGTCCTGAAACAGGTGCACTAATTAAATCATTTCCACCAGTTGCCGTAGTATTATTAACATAACGATTGTATAGCACTGTCCCAGAAATTGTTCCGTCAGATATTAAACTAGAGTAGCTGTTAGAAACTGATTCTAGAGTTAATTCGTCAGCTATTGTTAAAGAGATACTAGAATTTATCGTTACACTAGAACCGTCATTAACAGTAGCGGAATCAAGCGTAGCATCGATATCTAATATCAAATTATTATTAACGGTAACCTCACCACCTTCAATTGGAATTCCGCTATATAGCCAATTATTGGTGTCGTTCCAATTTCCATCAGCATTAGAGGTGTATTTAGTGTTTTCTGAAAACGAATTTTCATAAAATGATGTCGACGGATCAATACCAGATCCAGTTGAGTTGAATATAATTTGATGCGTTAGTGTTTTTGATGTTGGTCCAGCTGAAGGGTTTGCATCTGGGTACCTTGACCACATAAAATCACCATTTGAGTTATTTGTCCAATAGCTAATGCCAATAGGTTTATGATCTCCTGGAGTAAAACCTAAAGCAGACCATGCGATTCTAATTCGTACTTCACCATTAGGTGAATCTTGGAAATCTATCTTAGATTCTGTGTTGTCATTTCCATCGATTCGGCTAACGAAATTCCATGCTCCAGAAGTTCCGTCATATAATTCAATAGCATTTCCATTGCTTGTAGGAATTCCGTAGAATGAAGAATTGTTTTCAAATACTGCATAATAATCTGGCAAGTTATCGCCAGTAGTAAACTCTACACCTTCTATGGCGTTGCTTGTGCCTGAAGCCGTATTTGGATCTGTGTCAATAGCAACATAGTACATGTCTGATGAATAATTTGTTTGCCCTTCAGACCAACCAATATATAAATAGGTATTATCCCAATGTGTATAAAATGTTGTTATGGATGTAGCAATTGTACCTTCAGTAGAAAAAGCGGTACTATTATTATCACCTCCGCTCATACTAATAGTCTTCGGGGTATTTTGACCCATTACCAATAGTGAAGTTAAAAGTGTAAGATATAAGAGAGCAATGGTTCTAGGGAAATTGTAATGGTTTATCATGTCTTGTTTGTATTAATCTAAGTCTCTAAACAATAGAAATGTAAAGATATGTTAAGTTTCAATAGCTTAAAAGTAAAAACCTCTACGTGTTAATAAATATTGATAATTTAGATCAAGAAAACTTAAAAAGTGACATCTGCTTGATTAATATAATGACCATACTGTGTTGTTTCTGAAAGCCACCTAGTTGAAGTATGATCTGAATATATCAACAAAAAAAGCACACTTATAAAGTGTGCTTTTTTATATAATCGATTAGATTATTTAGTTATTTGATAATAACCTTTTGTGATTTTTGCTGTATTCCGTTATTGAGATTCACAATATAGATGCCAGATGTAATATTGGATATATCAATTTGATTGTTGATGCTATTACTATTTAGTTTTGAAGTTAAAATTAATCGACCTTGAATATCATAAATTTCTGCTTTTGTATCGTTTAACAATTCACCCTTTATAAATAATGTTTTTGGTGTTTTGCTAGTATATATTTGTACTGTTTCAAAGCTTTCTTCGGAAGTTGATAAAGCATCTCCAGAAAATCTAAGGAAGAAACGTCCTGTTCCTGATAAATTAGTGTTAGGTGTGAATACATAATCAGACGTATTTAATAAGGTAAAGGTATTTGTAACTGTATCTTCTAAATAGATGTCTATCCCTCTTTGAATATCAGTTTCAAAAATACTAAACGTTAGTTGTTCACCTTGGCTTGCATTAACACCTAATGGAATAATAACATCATTTAAGGCATTGTAGTGAACAGACTGAATAGCTAATTTTAAACCTGAGTTATTTTCCACCAAATGAGAGTAGAGTGCAAATCCGGGAGCATAATTACCAAATAGGGCTGAATCATATCCAGCATCCATGCTTAATGTTGCATTATTATTAAAATAGATATCGGTATTATAGCTTGTGTCTGTTTTACTCATTTGAAGTTTTATATGCGCCAAAGTTGGGTTGGAAACTCTGCCTAAGACAAAGTCATCTGTACTCCCAATAGATCGCATTGATGGGTTAAAAGTTATTGTTCCGCCTCCAACTTTTGAAGCGACCAAAAATCCTTGCCCAGGTGTAATTACAGTTCCTGGATTTGCATCAGAGTAGGCTTGATTCCATATTTCCCATCCATTAGAAGCATCACCATCATAACCATAAATACCAGAATTTGTTGGTTCGAATTCACTAGTATTAGCAGTTAAAAAATCTGATAATGTAATGTAAGAGCTATAAGGATTTCCTATGAGATTCCATTCTGGCGAATTAGGTCCAGAGACTACAATCGGTTTAGTGATCGTTGTTGTTTCAACCGTTCCTTCAAAAGTAAATGTACTCGAATTTGTGGATGCAGCTCTATAACCATTTCCAGCATCTAAAGTAGCATTTGCATCTGCAGTAATATCGGTGTCATACAATTGATACAATCCAGTAGTTTTATTAAATGGTCCAAATAATTTTTGAGAAACATCAGATGGATTTTCAAAAATATTAGTATTCACCGTTGCAAAATCACCAAAAGTTTGACCAGTTACAGGAGCAGAAATAAGATCATTTCCACCAGTATTTATATTGACATGTCGCTTATAAATAACATCACCTTCGGAAGTATTTTCAACAATAAGACTAGAATAGGTTGTTGAAGTCGAATTTAATTCTAAAGTTCCTTTATTAACCAAGTTAGAGTTAACAACAATAGATTCTCCTGCAGTTACTGAAGTAGTCGCTAAATCTGCGATATAGAAATTATTAGTTTCTATATTAGATCCAACAGTATAAGTTCCGTCAAGTACATAAACATTATCGGTTCCAGTGGTGTCAGAAGGTGCATTTGGTACCCAAGTACTACTTGCATACACTAATCCATCAAATTCGCTTACTATTCTGAAATTATCAAAACCAGAAAAACCAGTTAATCTATTATTTCTAATTCTTATTTGGAGTGCAACTGTATTTACTGAAGCAGGAATATCAAGAGATATAGAACCTTCATCAGAATCTATAGCACCATTTCCATCGAATAAAAACACTCTCGATTCATTACTCCCATCATAAATCAATCGGTATTGTGCATCATTACTATTATATACATAACCTTGAATATCCCAATCAAATTTCAATTTTACATTTTCGTATGAACTCACATCTATTGTACTAAATGTTATGGTTGCCCAAGTATTAGTTCCATTGCCTTCATCGTTAAGGTCGTTGTCTCCTAGAATATTTCCTGAAAATTGCGGATTGTTCATAGGACTTGCATCGTTTATGTTAATAATACCATAGTAACCATCAGTACCCCAGCCATTATCAAAAAAGGGGATATCATTGGTGTACGTCCATTCTGGAGATGTGTTGTCAAAATCTTGAATGGCAATAGTGATTAATGGTCCGTTGATATCAAAATTAGAACTAGTTGCATCGGTTAAACCTGATGAAGTAGCAGTAATTGTTAAGCCTGTTCCTTTAGCAGAAAACACTAGGTTGCTAAATGTGCTTTCTCCAGCGACAGCATTAAGACTAGTTGTTGCACTGACATCAAAAGTACCTGTAGTTGTTAACGAAATACTGTTAATAAAATCTAAGTCCAAATTATCATTAATATCTGTAGCAATAACTACAGGTGTTGGATGTATGACTTCAAATTGATTTCCGTTTAAAGGTTCAGTTGTAAATATTAATTGAGAAGCAATGACTTCTATTCTATTATCGTCACCAGCAATAGGCGTTTGCGCACCTCCAGCATCAAAAGCTTCAAAAATAGAACCTGCAGTGCCATCTGCAGATGCAGAACTGATTGTTAGTTGAAGTTGTTCATTATCAGTAGCTGTAGAATTAAAAGTGGCATAAACATCAAATGTTTTAGAACCTTCGTCAATAGCAGAAATTCCTGTAATTCCTGTAAATGAAGTGTTATCTGTAACTGTTGTCACTTCCGAAATGTTAGTTGACCCATCAAATACGGCTAAAGCAGCAATATTAGAACTATTAGTGATATTAAACTCTAGATCTGTTAGAGTCGTTCCTAATATGTCAGCATCTGTTAAGTCATTTCCACCATCTTGAATAGTAAATTCACCAATTTTAATGGCATTGCTAGTTGTTAAACCAGAGGTAGCACTATATGATGTGTAATCAATATTGTCTGTTGGATCAAATGATGTAGCAACAATGTTAGATTCGGTACTATTTGTAGTCGTAGATGTTATGTTTCCGCTTAATCTAAGACCTGGAAGTGCAATTCCGAAGTCAGACCATGATGCTTGGCTTTTAACCCGTAACAAGCCTCCATTTGTTGCCGCTCCCCAAGCATATAATCTAAAAGTAATTGTTGCTGCGGAACCAGAATTGATGCTTAAACCTATAATATTAGTAATAACGTTAGAATTAGCAACTATACTTTGTGACGCGTTTACTGCTATACCTGCCGTTGCAAAATCATCTATACTATAATGCAATTGCCAGTTTGTAGGTCCATTCATATTACGTCTTAGTCTAATATCTATTCTTTGAATTTCAATGTCATTACTTGAACTCGATGACGTAGACCATTGCAAATAATCATTATTGGTTTCTGCATTAGCTTGAGATGTTTCTGCCCAATTGTTTGATGAAAAATCTGTACCATTCCTTTGGTTAACGCCCGAACCTCTTGTGAGACCTATCGAGGAAATTGTAGGATCGTTACCTGTATCGGTTGGTCCGGGACCATTTGCTCTGTCAATTGTGACAATTGTGGTTTGAGCAAAACTAAAAGCAAAAAAGAAAAATGCTAAAAGTAAAAAGTATGTCTTTTTCATAACGTAAAAATTTATTCTACAATCTTGAATGGCTATTGATTTTTCAGTTTGTTTAGTAGAATTAGGATGGGTCAAATATAGTGAAAGATATTACTCATAAAAATTAATTCGGGGGGTTTACGGGTAAGTGACTAAAAAAGAAGCTAAATTCTTATAAAAACAATGATATGCCTTTGGTTTTGAGTTAACTAATAAGTTAATAAATCACCTAAATGTTAATTATATAACCCCAATGACTCATAGGAAGCTGCCAATTCAAATGGCATTAAATGCATTTGGGCAAGAAGGGGGAATTATAACCATACCATTTTCTTATGTGGAGACTACCGCAAGCATTGTTTGGGATTAGAGCAAACCAATTTTTGTAGACATACATCCAAGGGATCTCACCAAATGTGACCAATACTAATGATGTGAGTATTGCCGAAGATATTGCACCTAGAAAATTATGTTTACCGTTGTATGTCGCATTAGAACAAAGCGATATCGAAAGAATCTCAGGTTTAATTTTACAAGCTATTAGTTAATTCAATAGGATTAAAATACTTTTGCTAAATATCTAGAATAAAATTTATTGCACATTATAGATGAAGAAACTATTAATAGTTGTTGGTACCAGACCAAACTATATTAAAATCACACAATTTAAAATTGTTGCTGAACAGCAGTTTCCTGATGAGTTCGATATTAAAATTGTTCATACAGGACAGCATTTTGACGCTTCTATGGCAGATGTGTTTTTTCAACAATTAGATATATGGCCAGATTTTTTCTTGAATATAAGCCCGGCATCTGCAAATACTCAAGTTGGAGAGGTTATGATGAAACTGGAAAACATCATCACCTCCTTTAAACCCGATTTAGTTCTAGTTCCAGGAGATGTGAATTCGACGTTGGCTGCAGCACTAACAACCTATAAAATGGGAGTAAAACTTGGGCATTTGGAAAGCGGACTTAGGAGTTTTGATCGTTCAATGCCTGAAGAAATCAATCGAATTTTAGTTGACGAGATTACAGATTTTTATTTTGTGACAGAACAAAGTGGTGTTGATAATTTGCTTAAGGAAGGGAAGTCTGAAGCTCAAATTCATTTTGTAGGAAACACGATGATTGATACTCTGTTTGCTTTTGAAAAGGACATTATCAATCAAGATGTACTTTCAAAATATAATCTCGAAAAAGGGCAATACATATTGATGACGATTCATAGACCAGCAACTGTGGATAACAAAGAAGGATTGGAAGAACTCTTATCACTTATTAAAAGTCTGCCTTCTGATAAACGCATCATTTTTCCAATGCATCCAAGAACACTTAAAAACATAACATCTAATCATCTCGATAAAGCCTTTAATGGTATTGAAAATTTGATTATTGCTGAGCCTATGGATTATTTAGGTTTTCAAAACTTGATTCACAATAGCGCATTAGTTTTAACCGACAGTGGAGGCATACAGGAAGAAACAACTTATAAACAAATACCTTGTTTGACATTAAGACCAAATACTGAAAGACCTAGTACTATTGAGATAGGAACCAATACATTACTTAATTTTGATAAAAACAGTATTTACAATATGGTTAATCAAGTTTTTTTAGGAGATTATAAAAAAGGAACAGTCCCTAAATTATGGGATGGGAAGGCGACGGAACGTATTTTAAGAATTATCAGTACTATTTAATGTTTATGTAATATGAAGCGTATAATTGCTCAATGGATTATTGTATTTTCGCAACCTTCAAATAATGGGTTTCAACTGCGCGACAATCTTGATGCATTTGTTACAAATATAAAATTCTAGGAAAAAAAATATCACATGCTTATAGCAATACAAACCATAAAGTTTATTTTTAGTATTCTACCAAAAAAGTACCATTTAAAGCTTCTTGGGGTAGGGGTTTTACTAATGATGAATTCTGTCTTAGACCTATTAGGTCTCGGTGTGCTTTTGCCAGTTTTTTCTGTTTTATTAGAAGATAACGTTATAGAAAAATATACTTGGGCAAGTTGGATGAGTGAGATTTTTGGTCTTACGGATGAAAGGCAATTAATCCTTGTTTTAGCATCTGCACTATTCATAGTTACTGTATTAAAAAATATTTTAAGTCTCTGGATAGCTAAGTTTAACACGACCTTTGCTCTAGGGCTTTATAAGGAATTTGCATTGCGCTTACATAAGCATTATTACAAAAAAGGATTCTCTTATTTTAAAACAACAAATTCTAATGTTGTTGTTAAAAATCTTAGAATGGCAAACAGTCAATTTGCTAAATTTCAGGTATTAGGCTCCCTTAATTTGCTAAACGAGTTTGTGGTTTTACTTTTAATCGTCGTTTTTATAGCACTGTATAATTTTAAAATACTATTGTTATTGGGCGTAACGGTTGTTCCGCCGTTTATTATTTTTTATCGTTGGGTTAAAAATAAATCTATTGTTCTTGGAGCTACAACGAATAAAATTAATCCAATTTTAGGAAAGAATATGTTTCAGAGTATTTATGGGTTTGTAGACGTGGTCATTATGGGTGCTGAAAAACCTTTTAGAAATGAAATAAAGAAAAACCTCGACGAATTAGTAGAGGTAGATATCAAAACCACCATTTATAATCAAGCCCCAACAAAAGTTATTGAAAGCTCCTTAATGTTGGCAATAGCTATAATAATTTCGTTTGGAATCTACTTTTTACCATCTAAAATAGAGTTGTTGAAATTACTTGGGTTATTTGCAGTAGCGGGTTATCGTATTATGCCGTCCATAAATAAAATAATGATAGCTATTAACGGCTTAAATAGATGTCACTGGATTTTTGATGTATTAGCTCCATTGCAGCATGACGTTAATTATGTTGAGCCCACAACACAAAAGCCGCTTGAGTTTAAACATAGTTTATCTTTAAGGCAAATAGATTTTTCTTATGCTAATGATGCCGGATCAATTTTTGACAATTATGATATTGAGATCAAAAAAGGAGAAGTTATTGGTTTAGTTGGCCCATCTGGTGCGGGGAAAACAACTTTAATGAATCTTTTGTTAGGCTTTTTAAAACCGACAAAAGGCGGCTATTTTGTTGATGACGTAGAGCTTGATGAATCGCATATGAAAGCCTTCTATGAAAAAGTTGGATACGTGCAACAGCAAGTTTATTTAATAGATGGCACTTTAGGGCAAAATATTGCATTTGGTTGTAAGCCTAATGAAATCGATCATGAGAAATTAGAAATTGTACTGAGAAAGGCAAATCTTTGGGAAATGGTTAAAAAACTTCCAGAAGGTATTCATGAAATGATAGGTGAAAATGGGACAAAACTATCTGGTGGACAAAGACAGCGTGTAGGTATCGCAAGAGCTTTGTATTTTGACTCTGAAATTTTATTTTTTGATGAAGCAACATCTGCATTAGATTCTAAAACGGAAAAGGAAATAACAAATTCCATTAATGATATTTCAGATGGAAATTTAACAATTATTATTATTGCGCATAGAATGACAACATTAGAGCACTGCGATAGAATTATAGAAATCAATAATTCAAATTTGGATAAAGCATGATAATTACTAAAGATTTTGTTATTCTTAATTTTCCAAAAACGGGAAGTACTTATATAAGAACTTGTTTAAAGTCATTATATAAGAAGAATACTACTTTTAATAGAATATTTCATAGAGCTAAAGTATATGAAGACTTACACTTTTCGAAAATTTATGGAAATACTAATGAAAATTATAGAGATCAACACGCTGTATTTTCTCAGATACCTGAAAAGCAACGAAAAAAACCAGTAATTTCTATAGTACGAAACCCATTGGGACGAGTTGTTTCGAGCTATCATTATGCTTGGTGGAAAAAGAATCATTTATATGATTTAGATGCTATTGAAAAAAAATATCCAACATATCCTGAACTCGACCTTTTAACTTTTGCAAAGTTTTTGAATGATGCTGAACTCGCACCAGATAACTTTTTAAAACCTTTTGCTAAAGATTTTGGCTATAACACTCGCCTTTTTTTAATTTTTTACTCTTCAAACCCTGAGGAATCAGCTAAAAAACTACTCACAGGAAATTATAAGCTAAGTGATGTCATTGAACCAAATATTACATTTCTAAAGCAAGAACAACTGACACAAGACCTGGTTGCGTTTATAGCATCTAATACAAACTTAGATTCTAGTCCTATAGATCTGATAAAAAGTCAAAATACAGGGACTTATAATACTGAGAAAGAATGGTCTCAAGAGTTTATGGCGTATGTATACAAAATGGATAAATATATATTCGATGAATTTTATCCAAACGAAACCTTTATTAAATGAAGATAGGAATTTTAGGATGGTATTTTCAAAATAATGCTGGAGATGACCGCATATTGGAATGTCTAAAGAAGAAGTGTGAAACATTAGGCGCAACAGAAGTTAGTGTTTTCATTGCTTGGGACGAATTAAATTCAAAAATAGAGGAGATTAACACGTGTGATTTCTTACTAGTTGGAGGAGGCGGATTAATACTTCGTAATACAAATAGACTCGTCTCATTATTTGAAAAAATTATGATTCCTTGGGCTTTTATTGGAGTTAGTATTGATAGTGTAGGTGAAGATAATTCGAAATTTATAACGTATATTTCTAATAACGCTAAGTTTATTATCGTAAGAGATCAATTTAGTTTGGATATTTTTCGTAATTATAGACAAGAAGCACTTTTCATAGCGCCAGACTTGACGTTTCTCTATCCTTTTAAAAATGATGCTAGCCATGACAGTAAAAATGCTGTTGCTGTGTCATTAAGACCTTGGCGCCCCAATCTTTTTAAACAGTATACCAAAAACTACCACAGATTTAATAAGCTAGTTCATAAGCTCCCCATAGTAACAACATTTTTGAGGTTGTGGGATATTAAAAAATTCACTAAAGTAGTTAATGCGCTTACAACTTCTCATATTAAGCCGTTTCCTTTACATATTAATGACGTAAATGGCGATAATTTATTGATGCAAACTTATTTTGATGCTGAAAAAAACATTGCATTTAATATTGATGACTTAAAACAAAGTGATTATCTTATTGGGATGCGTTTACATTCATTAATTTTTGCCACACAATTGGGAGTGCCATTTGTAGCGATAAGCTATGCGTCTAAAATAGATAATTATTTAGAGGATATCGGTTTGTCTAATTTTGTAGTAAATGTGAATAATTATAAGGCTTTATCAAAAAAAATAAAACAATTAAAAGCTCAAAAGGAAACCATATCCAAACAACTGTTGCAAACTAGTCATAACAATGAAGTTGAAGTTAATAAGGTTGTAAACGAAGCCTTTAAAACCTTTGTGTTATGAAAAAGGAATCTATGTTGTTTGTAACCAAGTTGCATTTCAGTAAAGATGGAAATGGTGGTCAGCAACGGACATACTTTTTAATTAAAGAGCTGTCAAAATATTATAATTTATATGTGTTGTCACCATACACAAATGCAGATAAACTAGATATAGAGGCCGATTTTATTCTTAATAAAGGAGTAAGTTTTGAAAAAAAATTAAGAAAAAACAAGATTACGCGTTTGGTGCTCAAATTTTTAAACATACTCTTAAAACAAGAAGAAGCAACAAAACCAATTCATCAGTCAAATTTCGCTACTTATATTTTAAAAAAACAGCTCAACAAATTAAAAACAAAGCGGACAAATCAGCATATAGATACTATTGTTTTTGACACCCTTTCTATGGTGGTTAATGTTAAGGCAGGTTTATTTCAGAATAGGATATTAAACGCACATAATTTTGATTCAGAATTAGTGCAAATGAATCTTGATAATAAAATTGAAAACCCTGGAATTAGTGGGGTAGAAATTGAAAGCACCAAGAAAAATTTGGAAATCTATAAACGTTATGAATACAATATAGGTACATATTTTACTGAAATTTGGGTATGTAGTGTTGCAGATGAATTAAAATTTAAAGCGGTAAATCCAGGAACTAAAACAGTATTCTACGAACTGCCTAACGGCTCTGATGTTACAGAGCGTCAATTTCAGCCCATAACAAGCCACTATAAAAAGTTTCTATTCGTTGGGAGTCTTAATTATTTTCCAAATGTTAATGGTGTCAAATGGTTTGTGGACACTATTTTCAAACACTTGCCAGTATCATTTGAATTAAATATTGTTGGGAAGTCACCAAATCAAGAAGATTTCAAATATTTAGATAATTATCCAAATATTAATCTCATTGGGCAAGTCGAAAGCGTGGAAGCGTATTACAAAAACCATGATGCATTTGTAGTACCTTTATTGGAAGGTAGTGGTACACGGTTAAAAATATTGGAAGCACTATCTTATGGGAAACTGGTTTTAAGTACGCCTAAAGGTATTGAAGGTATTCATGCGAAAAATGGTGTTCATTATTTAGAATTTGATAATTTTGAAACATTTAAAACCAATATTATAAATCAATTAGAAGACTTTTCTAAGTTGGAGGCCATTAGAAGGCATGGAAGACAACTCATAGAAGCATCCTATAGTTGGAAAAAAATAGTTGAAAACTACCTAAAACAACGTCATGAGCAATAACCCTTTAGTCTCTGTATTAATGACGGTTTATAATCGTGAAAAGTATATTGAACAAGCCATTTCGTCTGTTTTAAAATCGACCTATACCAATTTTGAACTCATTATTGTTGATGATAGGTCTTCAGATACATCAGTCGAAATTGCCAATAGGTTGGCGTTAAAAGACGCGAGAATTAAAGTGTACCTTAACGATAAAAACTTGGGGGATTATCCAAATCGAAATCAAGCAGCTGCCTATGCTAAGGGTAAATACCTTAAGTATGTAGATGCCGATGATATGATTTATCCACATGGCTTAGAACAGTTGGTGTGTTTTATGGAACAATTTCCAAATGCAGGATATGGTATGTGTACTTATCCTCAGGACGAACTTGTAATGTTCCCATTTAAGTTGAATCCTTATGAAGCATATAGAAAGCATTATTTTGAACTAAAAATTTTTAACAGAGCACCTTTATCTACTATCATAAAGAGGGATGTTTTTAAAGAAGTTGGCGGTTTTTCAGGAAAGCAACATTTAGGAGATTTTGAAATGTGGCATATATTGTCTCAAAAATTTTCAGTGGTTTTAATGCCACAAGGTATCGTTTGGTATCGTGTACATGAAGACCAACAAATGAATGATAATAGAACAGATCCACAAGTGCCTTTCAAATATTTATTGTATTCTGAAGAAGCAATGAAATTAGAAGATTGTCCGTTAGAAAATAATGAAAAGATAGATATACTGAGGCGTTTAAAGCTTAAAAAAGCAAGGGATGTTATTTCTGCATCAAAACATCATTCGTTGAGGCAAGCATTAGAATTAAAGAAAAAAGGAAACGTATCATATATAGATTTAGTAAAGGTTTTTACTAAAAAAATACTCGGTCAAAGTGTCTGATTAGCTGTCAACTTCGAAATGTAAATGAAACAAGAAATGCTTAAAAAAGTACTTTCAAAAATCACTAGAACGTTAACACCTCAATATGGGGATTTTACAATTATAGATGTAATTGACAATGTTGTCATAGGGAGTGAAGTAGCAATTGGGCCTAACTGTGCTATTTATACCCAAGATCATATTTATTCGAATACAGATGTGCCTTCATGGAAGGGAGACTTAAAATTTAAAGAGGTCGTTATAGAAAATGGTGCTTAGGTTGGAGTAAATGTGATAATTTTACCAGGAGATACTATTGGTGAAATCAAATGCTGTTTACGGAGGAGTTCCTGCAAAATGGATTAAAGATATTGAATAGGTATTAAATATTGAATGGTTTAAAAGTGAATATTTAAAAATGGACGAAGAAACATATACAATGATAATTGGTGCAATGAAGGCGGGCACGACCACTTTGTTTGAGCATCTGAGAAATCATCCAGAAATATGTGCAAGCACAAAAAAGGAAACAGAGTATTTTTTAGATAAAGATGATATCGTACATAATCTAGACGACTATAATGGGCTTTTTCAATACGATAAAAGTAAACATCGTGTTAAAATGGAAGCTTCAACAGGTTATGCTAAATATCCTAAACATAAAGATGTATCAAAGCGTATTTTTGATTTAGGGCTGAAACCTAAATTTATTTTTATCGTAAGACATCCTATAGATCGTATAAATTCGGAAATTAATTTTTGGAGAAATTATCCACAGTGGAGCCATCCAAAAGATAACTTAGATCAAATGATTTTGCGCAGTAGTTACTATTTACAACTATCACAATACGAAGGATTTTTTTCTAAAGAAGACATCTTAATTTTAGATTTTGATGACTTGAAAAAGCGGCCACAAGAATTAATCAATGCATCATGTCAGTTCTTAGGTATAGATTCTTATGAAATTAAAAAAGTGGATAAGGTTTCTAATAAAACTGAGATGAAAAGTGATTTAGAGTTGCAAATCATAAAACGCTATTCAACGCTTTTAAAATGGTTTCCTGTATCTTTCAAAGAGAAAGTAAAGCAAATGGTTAGAGGTGTGAGTAAAACTTCTAATTGGGAATTGACATCATCAGAAGTGAAAATGGTCAAACAACAATTAGAAGGCGACATGCATTTGTTTCAAAAGACATATAATTATGACACCAGTAAATGGGGTTTTTCAAAATAGACATAGATTGAAATGAATAAAGTTTCAGTAATCATTCCTGTTTTTATCGCTATGCCTTTTCTAAAAGAAACCGTGACTTCAGTCTTTGAACAGTCGCATACAAATATTGAAATGATAGCTTTTGACGACAGTCCAACTGATTGGTTTTTAGAATATCTATAATTCTATAGAGTTCCTCAATTTAATTGTAAAGTAGAACAAAGTTAAAGGGGTTTGCACTGCAAGAATTTATAGATTCCAGCAAAATGCATTAAAGATATAACTGATAGTTTAAAATTATGATACATAGAATACTTTCAAAAATCTGTAAAATCATAACTCCAAAGTATGGTAATTATGCGCTGCTGGTTTGGAAAAACAGGTTGCGAAATAGTTTCTTAAAAGATAAAGAACATAAATATCTATTCATATTATCACCTCCTTATTGTGGGTCAACACTATTAAATCAATTGATTTCAACCTCAAAATCAGTTTCAGTAAATAATCAGGTAAATACAAGAGAAGGACAACGAGTACCAACATTGTCTAAACTCATGTTTGATCATACTAGACGATGGGATAGCACATTAGATTACGATTGGAGATTTGTAAATAAAGAATGGTTAAAGTATTGGGATTTAAAAGCAGCTATACTTCTTGAAAAAAGCCCGCCAAATATTGTTAGAGCAAAATCGATAGAGAAATATTTTCAGCCTGCATTTTTTTTGATTTTTTACAGAAACCCTTATGCGCATTGCGAGAGTCTGATTAGGCGTAATAATAAAGATCCAGCTAAAGCCGCTGAATTTGCGATACAATGTTTAAATTATCAAAAGATAAATATTCTTGAATTGAAAAGTCAAAAGCTTCAAGTTTCGTATGAATTACTTACTGAACAAACTGAGTCTACAGTTAAAATGATGACAGATTTATTACCTGAATTGAGCGATATGAATTATGAAAAAGAGTTTACTGCTAAAAATTCACATTCAAAAGAAATGAAGATTTCAAATTTGAATCAAGAAAAAATAGATAATTTAACGCTTAAGGAACGAGAAGCTATAAATTCGGTATTTATAAAAAATATAGATACCTTGAATTTTTTCGGATATCAACTTATACAATCTACTAAAAATCATTATTAGAATGCAATTAGTTTCAGTTATTATACCAGTTTACAATGCCATGCCTTTTTTTAAGGAAACGATGACTTGTGTCATTGAACAAACGTATTCTAATATTGAAATAATTATTATTGATGATGGTTCAACAGATGAGTCTTTACACTATCTAGAAAGTTTAAGCCTGCCAAATTTAGTTGTAAAACATAATAAAGGTAAAGGCGCATGTGCCGCACGCAATTATGGGATGGAGTTGGCAACAGGAGATTATATTCAGTTTTTAGATGCCGATGATTTGTTAGATAAGGACAAATTACAAATACAGGTTGAGGCATTAGACAAAAACCGAAGTGGTATTGGGGTTTGCAGTACTAAGCATTTTTACGATAGCATTGACAACGGTAAAATTACAGATCATGAATTTTTGTTTACCACTAGCAATACTAAGGATTTCTTGCTGAATTTATATGGTTCAGATGGTAAGACACACAACATGGTGGGGACTAGTGCTTGGTTAACCCCTAAAGCCCTTATTGAAAAGGCTGGTCCTTGGGATGAAACCTTGAGTAAAGATCAGGATGGTGAGTTTTTCTGTAGAGTGGTTGCAGCTGGAACACAGGTTATTTACACACCTGAAGTTTTAAATTATTATAGAAAACATATTAAAGGTACTAATATCGCTAACCAAAGGCAAAAAAGGCATTTAGAAAGTCAATTAAAAGCACTGTATTCAAAATCTCAACAATTCATAGGATTGGAACAAACGGATGGTTACAAAAAGGCAATGGCCTTGCAATATAAAATTATAGCAATCAATGCGTATCCTGAGTTTAAGGCCTTATCAAAACAAGCGATTCATTTATCCAAGACCTTTGGAGGTAGCAATTATCTGCCAGTATTGGGTGGTAAAATAATAGAAATTGTAAAGCGTAAAATGGGATGGAGAACTGCGAAGTTGTTGTCTTATTGGGTTCATAAAATAGGGTATTGAGAAATTTGCTAAAATTAAAGGTTCGTTTTTTACAGAAAAGAAAACAAAATTTAAGCCTGAAGCGAGAAAAACATAAATATTAATATATATGCGAATTCTATAAAAGAACTTGAACAATTAGTCAATCGTGATTTGTCCCATTGGAAAAAATAATAGTTCGTACAGCACATTTGGTTTGTGTAAATTTGTCATTAATACTAAATAGATTTGAATTTAAACCGTAAAACTTTCTACCTAACCAAAATAAAAGAAGTCTCTAATTTTTTGGTAAATATTAAATTTTCCAAAATCAAAAAAAACGAGAATATTCTAATTTATGGCATATCACGTGGTGGTACGACGCTTTTAGCAGAGACACTCGTGTCAGTATTAAAAGCTAGATTAGTTTGGGAGCCCTTGTTTCCATATGGAGATGTGAAGTTTCATAAAATTAATCCTTTTTCAGTAGAACCTTATGCTAAATTTAAATTGGGTTGGCATCCTTACGTTGCGTCTCACGACGATAAGCAGGTTCATAATTATTTTGATAAGTATTTTGCATTGAAGATAAGGAATATACGTTTTCTTAGATTTACCAATCAGAACTCGTTTAGTGAAAGTCAACATACCATTCATAAATTTTGTTTTGGGAATTTTATGTATCCCTATTTTCAAAAAAGATATGGATTCAAGTCTATACTTTTACTAAGACATCCATTTGCAATAGCTGCATCATCTTTAGGTTTTGGAGATAATTTTAATTGGCATAAAGAGAATTATACAAACTGGAACTATCCAGACACTCCAAAAAGTGATGACTTTTTTAAAAGTTATGATGACAACTACAGTTTAATTGTTTCAGGATTCAGTTTACTTGTGTTTCAGGCTGTGACCCAGTTTTCATATGCTTTAAATAATCTTGATCATGAAAACACTATCATTGTCTTTTATGAAGATTTAGTTGTAGAGCCTAAAGAGGCTTATTCTTCTATTCAAAAACTCGTAGACCTACATATAGATTATGATTTGTTCCTTAAAATGTTAGATAAACAAAGTTTTAGTTCTAAGAAAGATCATACAGAAAAGGAGGGATTAGCTCAGTTGTCAAAATGGAAGAAAGTAGCCACGAAACAAGATATTAAGGATGGAATAAAAATATTTGAGGCTTTTGATTTTAGATTGTACTCCGAAGATGTTTTACCTTTGAAAACAAATATTAATAATGTCTAATAGACCTAGCTTGCTTTTCATAACAACATCTAGTTTAGCATCTAATCCAAGGTTAGTAAAGGAATTTGAATGCCTGAAAGAAGGCTATTCATGTTATGTTATATGTTTCAAACATCACGATTGGAGCTTGTCATTGTCTGAAGCTATTAAAGCTAAAAATAAAGAAGTTCATTTTATTGAAATTGACAGGCGGCAAAGTGTATTTGAAACCGTCATGTCAAAACTCTTACACAAACTAGCTATTATAGTAAATCCACTATTTCAAAAACGATTTAAAGTTTGTGCGTTTGCCAGTAATGACAAAACACCTCAGTTGACATCCAGAATAAAAAAAGCCCGAAGAAAATATCAATTTGATAAAGTGATAGCACATAATTTGGGGGCCTTTTATCCAGCTGTGAAGCTCTCTCAATTTCAAAAAACAAAATTGCAATTAGATATTGAAGATTTTTATCCAGGCGAAGCTTTGTATTTTAATAGAACCTATGAAAAAGCGAATAGATACCATACGATGCAGGCTAGTTTTAGTCATGCTGAGAGTATTACTTATGCATCAAAAGGCATAGAAGTTGAATGTAAAAAAGCGTTTAAAACAAATGCAAAAATCAATCATATCACCATTATTAATACCTTTGAAAGCTCAGATTTTATAAAACCTCAAAAACGCAATGATGAGATTGTTAAATGTGTTTGGTTTTCTCAAAATATTGGTCCAAATAGAGGCTTGGAACAGGTTTTTGATGCAGCTAAAGTACTTCAAGGGATAGAATTTCATATTATTGGTAATTCTAATCCCGATTATTTAAAAACTATTGATTTAAGTCCAAATGTTAAGTGTCATGATGTTATGTCCCAAACCCAATTGCATGAATTTTTAAGTGAGATGGATATTGGTTTGGCACTAGAAAATAGGGATGCTGATTTTAATAGGAACATTTGTTTGACTAATAAGATTTTGGCTTATGCCCAAGCAGGATTATATATTTTTGCCACTGATACTTTTGGGCAGCGCGATTTCTTAAAGGAGTTACATTATAAGGCCGGTGAAATTATAAACTTAAATGTATTAGAGTCATTATCAAATTTTGATGTGACTGTTATAAATCATGAAAGCCGAATGATGCGCTGGGAAAATGCTAAATCTTTTTCATGGGAAACTGAACAACTCAAATTATTTAAAGCGATATAATGAAAACGGTACTGATTATATATCCGCAATGGGTTCCGGCGAATTTAGCAGGTGTTCAAAGACCCAGACTCATAGGTAATTACTTAAAGCAATTTGGTTGGAAACCGCTTTTGCTTACCGCAGACTCGCAGTACTATGAAGAAACTCTAGATCCATTAATGGCAAAAACAGCTTCTAATGATATTGAAGTCATTTATACCAAAGCATATAAAATCACTAAGCCTAGAATTATTGGAGATATAGGTCTAAGAGCGTTTCCATTTCTAAAAAAAGAGGCACTTAAAATTTGTAAAGAACGACAAATTGATTTCATATGGATTCCAATACCTTCATTCTATACCGCTATTCTGGGACGAATAATTCATAATAAAACGAAAATCCCTTATGGTATAGATTATATTGATCCTTGGGTAAGAGATATTACCAATCAAAATAACGTCAGAGCAAAACTAAGTCAGTCCGTAGCTAGAACATTAGAGCCCTATGCTGTTAAAAAAGCAGCGTTGATAACAGGAGTGTCTACACCATATTATCAATCCGTTATGGATAGAAATTTTAAAGTAGAACCAACACATGCAGGTATGCCTTATGGCTTCGATCCTAATGATCATAAGATTGAACTTTCAGATTTAAAATACCCGTGGGATAATGATATAGATGGTAAACCATGGATTTATGCAGGTGCATTTTTGCCTAATTCGCATCTCTTTGTACAATCCTTTTTTGAAACCATTGCTCAGCTAAAAAAAGCGGGTAAGTGGGATGATAAAATAAAGTTGTATTTTGTTGGAACAGGGTTGTATCCCGCAAAGCGCATTACGTCTTATGCTAAAGATTGCGGATTAGAAGAGATCGTTATAGAGCGACGCGAGCGTTTTCCGTTTTTACACATCCTCAATTTTTTGTCAAAAGCAGATCGAGTAATGCTTTTTGGCAGTACCGAAAAACATTACACGGCATCCAAAACATTTCAATGTTTGTTGAGTGAGAGACCACTGTTATCAATGTTACATAATGAAAGTTCTGCTGTTGACGTGATTAAACAAGTAAATGCAGATGCTTTTTTAATGCCATATCAAGACAACGATTCAAAAACAGATATTATCAATAAGTTGAAACCTATTATTGAGCAGTTTCAAGAAGAGGTGACTTGGAATCTAGATTTAAAACCTTTGGATAAATACACGTCGAAGCAATCTGCGAAAGTTTTGGCGGATGCCATGGATGAAGCTTTAAGTAAACAGCAATTAGTAAAATAAGGATGATGAAAAAAATAGCCATTGTTTCAACACATCCTATACAGTATAATGCACCTTGGTTTAAGTTACTGGCAGAGCGTGGAAAAGTTGAGTTGAAAGTGTTTTACACATGGTCACAATCTAAAACTACAGTAAAAGATAAGGTTTTTGGAAAAGACATTCAATGGGATATTCCGTTACTAGATGGCTATAATCATGAGTTTGTAGAAAATATTTCAAAAAAACCAGGTTCACATAGTTTCTTTGGAATTGATAACCCTGAATTGATAGAAGAACTTAAAAATTATAACCCACAAGCGATATTATTTTTTGGTTGGAATTTTAAGAGCCACCTTAAAGCCATGCGTCATTTTCATGGAAAAATACCTGTTTGGTTTCGAGGGGATTCAACATTATTAGATGAAACAGGGGGTCTTAAAACAAAGCTAAGACGTCTAATATTAACTAAAGTTTATAAGTATGTGGATAAAGCTTTTTACGTAGGTGGGGCAAATAAGGCTTATTTTTTAAAACATGGTTTAAAAGGGAGTCAATTAGTTTCTGCACCACATGCTATTGATAACGATAGATTTAGTGATGATTCTGTGAAGAAATATTCGGAAGAAGCAATACAATGGCGAACAGAACTTGGTTATAACCCTAAAGACATAGTTATTGTGTTTGCAGGAAAATTGGAAACAAAGAAACAGCCCGACTTTTTAATTAATGCGTTTAAAAAAATTCTGAAAAATAAGTCCAGTTCTTTAAAGTTGTTAATTGTAGGGAATGGACCAATGGAAGAAGATTTAAAGGAAGACGTTAATCCAAATATTAAATTTGTTCCGTTTCAAAATCAAACAAAAATGCCAATAGTTTATAGGTTAGGTGATGTTCTTTGCTTGCCCTCAAAAGGACCAGGAGAAACTTGGGGACTCGCAGTTAATGAAGCTATGGCTTGTGGTAAAGCGGCTATTGTTTCGGACAAAGTAGGTTGTTCATATGATTTGATAGACTATAATAAATCAGGTTTTGTTTTTAAACATAACAGTTTGGAAGAATTAACAGATATACTTGTAAATTTGAACAAATCCTTACTTGATCGAATGGGAGAAACGGCACAAAAGAAGATTAAGAATTATAACTTTTTAAGTATTGTAGAACCTATAGAAGCGAATTTATAGATGGATACCAAAACAAAACCGCATATAAGTATTGTGTTACCTGTTTATACAGGTATGGCCTACTTGCAACAATCTGTAGAGTCTGTTCTTAATCAAGATGATTCTGACTTTGACTTTGAGTTTTTAATATGTGATGACTGTTCTAAAGATGATAGTTATACATATTTAAGTTCAATAACAGATACTAGAGTTAAGCTATTTAGAAATGAGAAAAACAAGGGGTTGTTTCCAACTTTAAACTTTTTGATAAAAAATGCTAGCGCAGATTTATTACATCTTTGGGCACAAGATGATGTTATGCTTAAAAATTGCTTAAAAGAAACCATTAAATTTCATCAAGAATTTCCTGAAGTAAAGTTTAGCTTCTCCCGTTTACAAGGAATTGATGCTAGCGGTAATTTGTTAAAACGCCCAGATACTTTTAAAAATAAAACCTTATCGGTTCAGGATCATGCCGTGAGTTCTTTGTTATATGGGAGTATTGCAGGAAACATTGCTAACGTATGCTTAGTGAAAGAGGATTGTAAAGAGGTTGGTTATTTTGATGAATCGATGATTTATGTAGGTGATTTTAAAATGTGGTGTGTGCTTTCTAAAGAGACTCCAATTGGTATGAATGGGAATATCTTGGTAAATGTAAGGCAACATACAGGTCAGCTGAGTAGAAATTTGGATGCTTCGTTCTACAGGTTAAAAGAAAATTATGGAGTATACCAGTGTTTTTTATCTACTTTAAATCCAGAATTGAGAAAGCAATTAAATAAAACCATAAAATGGAAAATATATACGACATATGTTAATCAATATCTTTTCATTCTAAAGAGTAAAAAGTTTGATTTGGCAAAAAGGTATGTTGAGGAACTTAAGAAATATGATAATATTAATTCAATATTTTTTAAATGGATTATAATTAGACTTTTAAGATTTTTTAGATTAGAACAAAAATTTTATGAATTTAGGTTTTATAAAAAAATACGAAGTTTAAAACAAAACAATTAGAATACCGAATAAATAGAAATTGTGAATCAAAGTATCATCATAGCGGGAATGCATAGGTCTGGAACCTCTTTATCTGGAAATCTTCTTGAGCAATCAGGATTATTTATTGGGGAACGCTTATTATCTGGTGGTTTTGATAATAAAAAAGGACACTTTGAAGATTTAGAAATTTTGAGTTTACATGAAAAGGACTTAAAACTAAAGCAATTAGATACCAGAGGACTTACAGGTAATATTAAAGGTAGTTTAAACTTTGAACAAGAAACCAATGTGTTAGTTGATGCGTTTTTGTCAAAACGTAAGAATCAAGTTATTTGGGGCTGGAAAGAGCCAAGAACTACATTATATTTGCAAGCTTGGAAACAAAAACTGCCAAATGCAAAGTGTATCGCCATATACAGGCATTATGATGAGGTTGAAGACTCTTTGATAAGACGCTATCGGCGTAAATTAAAGTATGGTGTAGGTATGAGTTTTACAGTGAGACTAAAACATATATTGCTATATCCTATTAATATATTTATTAAGAAATATGAAGCTTATAAGGCTTGGTGCATTTATAATGAAAATATTCTAGAGTTCAAAAAACAACATACAGATGCTGTTATTGTTGTGGAGCTTAATCATTTTTTAAACAATTATAATAATATCATTGTAAACGTTAATAAACAATTTAAAACTGAATTACAACAGATAGATGTTGACAAGATTTTTGAAAAGTCGCTACTCAAAAATAGCGATGGCAATGGACTGAAAATTAGAGTGTTTTCTAAAAAACGATTAGACTCAGTTTTGGGTAAACTAAATGATGAGTCACTATGGATTTAAGTCAAAAAAGGCTAATTACTATCATTAGTGTAGTGTCTTTAGTTTCTGCAGCTATTGGTCCTCATTTTTTAAATACACTTTTTGCTTTGGTGCCAATTGTCGTAATTATCACCTTATTCTTTAAGTTAAGAAATCCTATTTTTCTAACTATTTTTTTGGCCTTGATATTTCAATGGTTTCAAATAAATATTAAAATTATTTATGGAAACCTGGCCAATATTCCATTAGACCTTCAATTTAGTTTCCATCAGGATGTGGATTTTCTATACTCCGCAAATTCTCTTAGCAATATTGGTTTAATATTCTTTGCCATAGGTCTATATTTCCCGCTCAAAAAACGCTTTAAAGACTTTGACTTACTACATGCCCTCAACGCAGATTATAGTCCGAAAAAAATTTTAAAGATTTATATCATATTCTCAATAGGTATTTCCTTTCTATTTCTAGTTCGTAATAGTATTCCAGGGATAAATACAATAGTTGTCGCATTTTCTAAATTAAAATGGGGATTATTATTGTTGACGGTTGTTTATTGTAATGTATTTGACAAAAAAAAGAAATTACTTTACACCGTAATAGCCGCTGAGGTGTTTTTGGGGTTTACAGGGTATTTCTCAGCTTTTAAAGATATTATTCTTGTAATTGTTTTAGCGCTTTTATCTATGCAAAAAGAGTTGAATTCAAGGGCTTTAGCTAAATTTTCATTTATTTTTATAATTGGCTTATCCTTAGGTTTGTTATGGTCTGCTATAAAAATGGATTATAGATCTTATTTGGCTGGAGGAGAGTACTCCCAAAAAGTAGTTGTAAGTAAGACAGAGGCGATTAACGAAATGATAAACCAAATGTCTGACGTTACATTAGAAGAAGTTAGTTTTGCTTCAGAAGCGTTATTAGATAGGGTGAGTTATATTGAGTTTTTTTCTATTGTATTAAGAAATGTGCCTAATTATATGCCTTATGAGGATGGTTCTATTATAAAAGAGTCTACACTATATTATTTTAGGCCAAGAATATTTTTTCCAGATAAACCAGTTATTGACGACTCCGATCACACGAATAAATACACAAACCTCGATTTAATGGATGATGGTAAAGCATCTCATAGTATTGGTTTTATGACAGATGCCTATATAGATTTCGGACCATATGGCATGATGATTTTGTTATTAGTTATTGGCTATGTCTTTGGATGGTCAATGAATTTTTTAATTATAAAATCACCAAACATGTTTTGGGCAATTATATTTATCACACCATTCTATTTTTTAATTAGTGTTTATAGTTTTAATATGATTAAAGTCATTGGTAACTTTATCACGTATATGGTCCCTGTTTATTTATTACGTAATATACTTTATAAAAGTTTTGATAGATATTTTAGAGTAAGTCAAAATGGATAAAACGATAACTTACATAAAACGAAAGTCACTGCCGCACTATCATAGTATTGAAGGTTTGTTTAATTCTATTAAAACTGAGGTGTCTAAATCGAATGAAACAGATTTAGTTTATACAAAACATTCAGGTGGTTCGCCCTTAACTATGTTAAAGAATTACTTGGCATTTGATAAGGCAAAAAACACTATTTACCACATTACTGGAGATGTACATTATATGGCCTTAGTCACTGGAAAACGAACAGTTTTGACTGTACATGATATTGGCTCAGCACTAGAAGGAACTATTTTAAAACGATTGTATATCAAGTTGTTTTGGTTTTGGTTACCTGCACTAGTTGTTAAACGTATTACAGTAATTTCAGAATTCACAAAGCAAGAACTAACCCAAATTATTCCGTTTGCAAAGCATAAAATAGAGGTGATACCAAACTCAGTGAGCACATCATTTAGTCAAAAGCATTATACATTCAATCAGCAATGCCCAACAATACTCTGTGTTGGTACAAAGTCAAATAAAAACTTAGAACGTATTATTACGGGCGTTGTAGATATCAATTGTAAGCTTCATATTATTGGCGAGTTAACATCTAAGCAGTTAGAATTATTAAATCATTTTAAAATAAATTATCAGAATAGCTCAAATTTGGAGCAAGAAGACATAGTGAAAGCATATGAAGCATGTGATATGCTATGTTTTCCGTCTACATATGAAGGTTTTGGAATGCCTATAATTGAAGCACAGTCGGTAGGCAGACCTGTTTTAACATCAAACTATGGAGCCTTGTTAGAAGTGGCGAAAGAGTCTGCATGTTTGGTCGATCCATATAATATCGAAGCTATTAAAGTTGGTATTGAACAATTGATTTCTAATGCTAATTATCGCGATACCTTAATTAATAATGGTTTTGAAAATGTGAAACGATTTCATTTGGAAACTATTGTAAAACAGTATTTATCAATTTATAATCAACTATAGTTTTAATGTCAAACATACGTCCTAAAATACTCATCACCATAGATTGGTTTTTGCCTGGCACAAAATCAGGTGGTCCTGTGCGTTCATACAAGAATATCATTGATTATTTAGGTGCGTATTATGATTTTTATGTCATTACGCGTGATACCGATTATTGTTCAGATGAGGTTTATGAGAATATCACGTCTAATGCTTGGAATAAGTATAATGATCATACATCAATCTATTATATTTCTAAGGATCAATTAAATAAAGGAAACATGAAATCCCTTATTAATGAGCACGACTATGATGCTATTATGATTAATGGAATTTATAGTTTTTATTTTTCAATATTACCAGTTTGGCTCTCAAAGAAAAAATCAAATGTTATTGTCTCTGCAAGAGGGATGTTAAATCCACAAGCTTTCTCAGTAAAAGGAACTAAAAAGAGAGTATACTTAACTATAGCTAAAGCTCTTGGTCTTTATAAAAATATAAAATTTCATGCCACTAATAAGGAAGAAGCGGGGCATATTAAGGCTATATTTGGTAAAAGAAGTCAGGTAAAAATAGCAGCTAACCTTCCAAGGAAAATCGAAAATTTTAGAGTAGAAAAAAGAGTTCTAAATCAGCCTTTGAGATTAGTGAATGTAGCGAGGGTATCGATAGAAAAGGGAACCTTGAAAATGATTGAATCTCTTCAAAATGTAAAAACGGAATTGGTAATAGATATTTTCGGACCTGTTTATGATTTAAACTATTGGGAAAAATGCCAAATATCAATCCGGGAATTACCCAAGAATGTGACTGTTAATTATAGAGGGTTTATAGAAAGTGAATTAGTCATAGATACAATAAAAGCTTACGATTTTTTCATTTTGCTTTCTGAAGGAGAGAATTTTGGACATTCAATCTTAGAAGCGCTTTCTGTGGGTTGCCCTGTTATTATTTCAGATAAAACACCATGGAAAAATTTAGAATCAAAAGGTGTTGGTTGGGATGTAGATATTAATGATTCGAAAAAGATTTCTGAGGTTTTTTCTGAAATCTCAAAAGTTAATCAAGATGAGTATAATGAAATGGCGAATCGAGCCTTTATATTTGCAAAGAATTTTTCGGAGGATCAAGAGCTACTTAACCAAAACAAAAACTTGTTTTTATAAAAATTAAATAGGACCATGAACCGAGCGTGCTAAAAGTGTTATCATTTAAGGAGATGGTCAATAGCGAACAGCATGTGACAATTAATAAATAAAAATAATACACATGAAAAGAATTTTAATCACAGGAGGCGCTGGTTTTGTGGGTTCACACTTATGTGAACGTTTGTTAAATGAAGGTAACGAGGTGATATGCTTAGATAATTACTTTACCGGGAGCAAAAAAAATATTGAACATTTAATGGATAGTCATTATTTTGAATTGGTTCGTCATGATGTTACTAATCCCTATATGGTTGAGGTCGATGAAATTTATAACTTGGCTTGTCCTGCATCACCTGTTCACTATCAATATAACCCGATAAAGACAATTAAAACTTCTGTTATGGGCGCGATTAACATGTTGGGTCTTGCAAAACGTGTTAAAGCTAAAATTTTACAAGCCTCTACAAGTGAAGTCTATGGGGATCCAGCAGTACATCCTCAGCCAGAGACGTATTGGGGAAATGTCAATCCTATTGGTTTACGTTCTTGTTATGATGAAGGAAAACGTTGTGCTGAAACTTTGTTTATGGACTACCATATTCAAAATGAAGTTAAAATTAAGATCATTAGAATTTTTAATACTTATGGGCCAAATATGAATCCAAACGATGGGAGAGTAGTTTCAAACTTTATCGTTCAGGCATTAAAAGGAGAAGATATAACAATATTTGGAGCTGGCACACAAACCCGAAGTTTTCAGTATGTAGATGATTTAGTAGAAGGAACTATAAGAATGATGAATAGTAGAGATGGTTTTGTAGGCCCTGTAAATATTGGGAATCCACATGAGTTTACGATGCTAGAATTGGCTGAAAAAGTACTTGACCTTACAAATTCTAAGTCAAAATTGTTATACTTACCTTTGCCGAAAGATGATCCGTTACAACGTAAACCCGTAATTGACTTGGCAGAAAAAGAGCTTAACGGATGGTCACCAAAAGTAGAACTTGATGAAGGTTTAACAAAAACTATTGCTTATTTCGAATCTCTAATAGCTAAATAATTGAAAACAGATTTATCAACATATAACAATAACTGGTACCAACCTGGATCTAAATTAAAACGATTCTTATGGTATTTTGTTAACGAGTTATTTTTAAAAAATCGTTTTAATCCATCATCATCTCTCAAAATTTTTTGGCTAAAACGGTTTGGAGCCAAAATTGGTTCGGGAGTCGTTATAAAACCTTCAGTAAATATAAAGTACCCATGGAAATTGACCATTGGTCACCATTCATGGATTGGAGAAGAGGTGTGGATCGATAATTTGGATGACGTGACCATAGCCGATAACGTTTGTATATCTCAAGGGGCGTTTTTAATCTGCGGAAATCATAATTATAAATCTCCAGCATTTGACCTCATAGTAAAACCCATTAGTATTGCATCGGGATCATGGATTGGAGCCAAAAGTATTGTTGGCCCTGGTGTTACTGTTGGAAGTCATGCCGTATTATCCCTAGGATCTGTAACCAGTACTGATTTAGATCCTTACGGTATTTATCGTGGTAATCCTGCGTTGAAAATTAAAACTAGAACCATAGATTAATGTCTTTAAAAGTGTCTTTGATTACTGCAACTTACAATAGTGCCAAAACTTTGGACATGTGCATGAGTTCGGTTTTAAACCAAACGTATTCAAATATCGAATACATCATTATTGATGGGAAGTCTAATGATGGTACTTTAGAGTTGATTGCATCTAAATCTGAAACGCATCATCAGATCAAATGGATTTCTGAAAAAGACAAAGGGATTTATGATGCTTTAAACAAAGGCTTGTCCAGAGTAACAGGTGATGTTGTTGGATTTGTTCATAGTGATGATTATTTAGCTGAAATGACGACTATAGAAAAAATAGTAAATGCCTTTGATAAGCATAAGGTTGACGGCGTCTACGGGAATTTGCATTATGTGAATTTTGATGATGTAAACCAAATTGTCAGAAATTGGGTAAGTCAGCCATTTCGTAATAAGCTTTTGAATCGCGGTTGGATGCCTGCGCATCCTACCTTGTTTCTAAAGAACGACGTCTATAATGATAATGGAGACTTCGACTTGAACTATGACATTGCTGCAGATTATGATTTTATCCTTAGGATATTTGGTAAGCGTAAATACACATTTCACTATTTGTCTGAAACCATAATTAAAATGCGTGTTGGAGGTGCGAGTAATAGAAGCCTTAAAAATGTACTAACGAAAACCAAAGAAGATTATAGAGCAGCCAAAACAAATGGACTGCGTTTCCCTTTTAAAGTGATACTGCAAAAGAACCTTTCAAAAATCCCACAGTGGTTTAAGAAATAATTGCTAACAACATGATATTCAATGGCTGTTAATAATAATCGACTACTTACTTTTTAACAATTTTTCGACCTAAACTTGATCCTATAAACTATATTTGCAGTTGTAGTTCGCAGTAGTAATTTTATGATGCGAAACATAAGTACATGATATGATACAAGAATTACTAAAGTATTTTAATCCTTTAGATTACCTAGGAGTATGGCTAGCAATTACGTTTGTAATTGCTTTTATTGTTTCTCTTTCTAGTTTCCCTGCTATTTTTAAAGTGGCTATAGCTAAGCGTTTAATGGATGAGCCTGGTGACCGTAGCGTGCATGATAAAATGACTCCAACACTTGGTGGCGTTGGTATTTATCTAAGTTTGATGGTGGTTATTACTACGGTTGGTGCCTTGCTAGATACAAAAATATTGCTCTTAGTACTTGGGAGTTTGACCTTGCTTTTTTTTCTTGGCTTAAAAGATGATTTGTTAATACTGTCTCCCAAAAAGAAGTTTTTAGGGCAAATATTGGCTGCGTCTTTACTCATTATTTTTACAGATACACGAATTTTAGGGCTATCAGGAATATTTGGAATAACTATTATACCGTACTGGTTATCTGTGGCATTTACACTTTTTGTTTATGTGCTGGTTATCAATGCCTATAATCTTATTGATGGTGTTGATGGATTAGCTGGTTGCCTTGCTGCTGCAGGTTCCGCGGCATTTGCATTTTTATTTGTAAAAACCAATGATATTACGATGTCAACGTTGACTGTGGCTACCATAGGTGCTTTAATCCCATTCTTACGATTAAACTTTTCGAAGCGAAAGAAAATATTTATGGGAGATACTGGGTCAATGATCGTTGGCTTTTTGATTGCCTTTTGTGCTGTGCGTTTTTTAAGTAAAACTCAAATGAATTCGTCTTCAGAATTTTATGATTCTGCCCCAATTTTAGTGCTCGCTATTGTCTTTTTTCCGCTGTTGGATACCTTAAGAATATTTTTGATAAGATTAATTATACTCAGAAAAAGTCCATTTTCAGCCGATCAAAATCATATTCATCATGGGTTTTTGAAATTAGGCTTCTCTCATGCTCAAACGACAATTTTCATTGTGGTTCTAAACTTATTACTTATAGCATTTATATACCAAATACGTGATTTTGATATTCTATTTCAGGTTATTTTATTGGTTATTGTTGGTACTTTTTTATATGCTTCTTTATTTATATACAATTGGCTGACCTCAAAGAAATGGTTACCAAAATCCTTGAAGGACTAAACACCTCAAATGACTTAAATTGGCTTAACTTTTGTCAATCATTTAATTGCAACTATATTTGTAATCGTTTTAAAACTCTATGGTAATGAAGAACATTGTTCGTGTTTGTGTAATTTTTATTTTGGTAAGTTCATGTGCGACTAAGAAGGAAATTTTGTATATGCAAGATTCTATAGATTATCCTCAAACAGCCTTAGAGTTTTCAAGCCCTAAAATACAGCCTAATGACATTTTAAAAATAGTTGTTGGAGCTTTAGTTCAAGAGTCTGCATTACCCTATAATAAGTTAACTAATGGCGGAAATACTGGAGGTGTCGCATTGATGCAGTTGGAGGGCTATTTGGTTTCCGAAGACAATACCATTAATTTTCCTCAGTTAGGACCAATTTCTACTAACAATAAAACAGTTTTAGAACTTCAAGAGCATATTAAAGTCTTACTTGAGGATGGTGGTCATTTAAAAGACCCCTCAGTTAATGTGCGTTTGCTCAATGCTAAAGTGACAATTTTGGGAGAGGTGAATCAGCCAGGTACTTTTAATTTTACAGAGTATAATATTACCTTACTACAAGCCTTGGGCTATGCGGGTGATTTAACCATCAATGGGAAACGAGAAGATATTATTGTATTACGAGAAACGGAAGGTAATCGCGTTATCTCGCACATCGATTTGACGTCTACTAATTTTATTAATACCGCTTTTTATCAAATTAGGCCAAATGATGTCATCATTGTAAATCCAAACAACCCTAAAGTAAAGAGTGCTGGTTTTGTGGGTAATACTTCAACTGTTATTTCAGTTATCTCAATTCTATTAACGACAGTTGTCCTAATTACAAGATAGTTATGAATCAAGAGTCAAATGTAGCTTCTCTAAAAAAGAACGATCAAGGAGAAACTATAAAGCATGAAATCAAAAAGTATGGCCGCTATTGGTATTGGTTTGCTTTTGGAATTTTATTGGCATTAATTGGTGCTTATGTATATTTGAGATATACACCTAAAATATATTCATCTTCGGCCAAGATTAAAATCCTCAATAAAACTAAAGGCTTAGAATTACCATCTTCTGCGTTCGTATTTAATAGGTCAAATATTAACCTAGAGAATGAAATTGAAATATTAAAATCCTATCGTATTATTGAGAAAGTGGTTGATACTTTGAACCTCACGATGGCGTTTTATGAAGAAGGAAATATACTGACAACTGAAATTGCTAAGTTTCCATTTAAGCTTGTTAAAACGTTGTCTAACGATAGTATTAAAAATGTCTCATCCTATAAAATAAGAGTTGAAGACACTAATTTTAGTATCTCTAAAGGTGATTCAGATAGGACGATTATAATTCCTGATTTTAACTCTTACAATGTCGATCACAATTTACCTTTTGAGCTGCAATTTGAGAATGTCTCAAAAATATCAGAAAGTATTGGGAAAACCTATATACTAAAGTTTGTTCCGGTGTCTAGTGCTACCCGAAAACTAAAAGGACAACTTAATATTACCATGCTAGGTAAAAGCAGCGATTTACTGAAGCTAAAACATACAAGTCAAAGTAAGGCTAGGTCAAGTGCCATAATTAATACCGTTATTAAGGTCTTTGATGACGATGGTGTTAAAGATCGGCAGAAAGTTTCAGAGCGGACTATTGATTTTATTAAGCTTCGTTTTAAGCTTTTAACGAAAGAGTTAGATTCTATTGAAGTAGGGATTAAAGATTTTAAAAAGTCCAATAATTTTATAAATATAGAATCCGATGCAGAGCTAGGGCTTTCGCAGCGTACTTTATCAGAAAATCAGGTCTTTAGTATCGAAAATCAAATTGTGATTTCAGGGTTATTAAAGGAGAGTTTACGTCCTGAAAGTGTAGATTCCGAATTATTACCTTCTAATATTGGTTTAGACGATGCAAATATCAATGGACTTATTACTCAATACAATGATTTGGTGTTTGAACGCGATAAGTTAATTACAAGTGCTGGACAAAACAATCCAACATTTACAGTTCTAAATGATAAGATATCTAGCGTTAAATCTAATATCATCAGCTCGATTAACTCCTATCAAGCACAATTGAAGGTAACCAAGCAGCAATTGGTTGGAAAAAACCAAAAGTATGCGTCTCAAGTATCGAGCTTACCTTTAAAAGAAAAGCTGTTACGTTCAATAGAGCGCCAACAAGCTATTAAGCAGAGCTTGTACTTATTCTTACTGCAGAAAAAGGAAGAAGCTGCCATTAATTTGGCTGTTACAGAGCCGTCTATTAAAGTGGTTGAGTATGCCTTATCTGGTGGAGGTCCAATTTCACCAAACCCTAAAAATATTTACTTAATGGCTTTGGTCGCTGGATTATTAATCCCTTTTGGAGTTATTTATTCTCGTAATTTATTGGATACTAAGATCAAAGGGAAGGAGGATGTCACCTCACGTGTTGGTAATATTCCGGTTTTAGCTGAATTACCTAGAATAAAAGGACAGAATCTTGTATTTGATAACCCAACAGATCGCTCTGTACAGTCTGAAGCCTTTAGAATATTAAGCGCAAATGTGAACTATATATTGCCGACTACAGGTAGTTCCGATGGTAAAGTAATTTACTGTACGTCAACAATCAAAGGAGAAGGTAAAACCTATGTAGGTATTAATCTGTCTTTGGCTCTATCTAGCATTAATAAAAAAGTATTGCTTATAGGAGCAGATTTAAGAAATCCACAAATTCACTCTTACATATCTCAGGATAAGAACCTGCAAGGATTATCCAATTACTTGCATGATGAATCAGTAGAATGGAAAGATATAGTTGTAAAAGGGTTTGAAAAACACCCTAATCATGAGATACTCTTATCAGGTGATATCCCTCCTAATCCTACGCAATTGCTTACCAATGGGAGGTTCGAAACGTTATTGAATGAAGCAAAGCAACAATATGACTATATCATTATTGATACAGCTCCAACGATTTTAGTAACCGATACCCTGTTAATTTCCAAATATGCAGATGCTACAATTTATTTATTGAGAGCTGACCATACAGAGAAAAATTTATTAGAGTTTTCTAAGAATTTATCTGATAGCGGAAAAATTAAAAATATGGCTTATGTTATCAATGATGTAGGAGCAAGTCGGTCTTACGGCTATTCTTATAACTATGGCTATGGTTATGGTTACGGAAGTAAAAACGACTAGTCTTATTTAACTGTTAGCTATCGATTTTAAGTACTTTGTGGTTTCTGTTTGGTTCTCACTTTTAAAGATATAACTACCTGCTACAAGAACATCTGCACCAGCATCAACAAGTGCTTTTGCGTTTTTATCGGTGACACCGCCATCAATTTCAATACGTGTGTTTAATCCTTGGTCGTTAGCCATTTTACGCAATTTCTTTACACGATTGTAGGTCATGTCTTCAAATGTCTGACCCCCAAATCCGGGGTTGATAGACATCAATAAAACCATATAACACTTTGGTAAGATATCTTCTAAAACCGATACTGGTGTAGTTAAATTTAAAACAACTCCAGCTTTACATCCCGCATCTTCAATTTGAGTTAGTGTGCGGTGTAAATGCACAGTAGATTCGTGATGAACAGTAATAATATCTGCCCCAACTCTAGCGAATTCTTCAATATAACGCTCAGGCTTTTCTATCATTAGATGCACATCAAGCGGTTTGGTTGCATGTTTTTTTATGGCTTGTATGACAGGCATTCCGTAAGAAATGTTTGGAACAAAATGACCATCCATAACATCAATATGAAACCAATCGGCTTCACTGTTATTTACCATTTCTATATCGCGTTGAAGATTGCCGAAATCGGCAGCTAGCATTGAAGGAGCTATAAGTACTTTAGACATTTTTATATAAGTATACTTGGTTTGCACAAAGATACAGTCTTATTTTGTAATCACTTTATATTATACGATATTAGTTAAATGGACGAAAAGATAAAATTATTTTTTGCTGAGTTATTTAAACTCTTAATACCTTCACTACTAGTTTTATTGATTGCGACAGCTGTGCTATATGGCTTGTTTGTATTAATGGGTTGGATGTAGGTCTTAGATCAAGAGACTTTGTAAAATGAGTGAACCTTGAGAAATCGGTTTTAGGGTCATTTAATAAAATTCGACTATTATAAAACGTCAATAAAATCAACACTTATAAAGAGTTTTGATTACTCGGGGGTACAAAAAGGGGTGCAAAGTGTTGTTAAAATGGTGTTTTCGCAAAAATTAAGTTATTCATTTACAATTACTTGACTTTATAAAATGAGTGAACCCAGAGTAATCAGCTCTGGGTTCTTTCATCAATCAAAAAACGAACAGTTATGTTTTGTAACTGTTGTTGCCGTAATTTAGTCGTAATTTATTAAAAAAATTACTATCCTAAATATGTTTTCAATATTTTACTACGAGATGTATGTTTTAACCTACGAATCGCTTTTTCTTTAATTTGTCTTACCCGCTCACGAGTTAAATCAAATGTTTCTCCTATTTCTTCTAAAGTCATAGGATGTTGATTTCCTAGTCCGAAATATAAACGAATAACATCTGCTTCACGAGGTGTTAATGTTTCTAATGCACGTTCTATTTCCGTACGTAAAGATTCATGTAATAAATCTCTATCAGGATTTGGAGATTCTCCACTACGTAATACATCGTAAAGGTTAGAATCTTCTCCTTCAACTAAAGGTGCATCCATTGATACATGACGTCCAGAGTTTTTCATCGACTCTTTTACATCGCTAATTGTCATGTCTAACTCTTTGGCAATTTCCTCAGCACTTGGTGGACGCTCATGACTTTGCTCTAAAAAGGCAAAGGTCTTATTAATTTTATTAATTGATCCAATCTTGTTTAATGGCAAACGTACAATACGAGATTGTTCAGCTAAAGCCTGAAGAATCGATTGACGAATCCACCAAACAGCGTAAGATATGAATTTAAATCCACGTGTCTCATCAAAACGTTGTGCAGCTTTAATTAAACCTAAATTACCTTCATTAATTAAATCTGGTAAAGTTAAACCTTGGTTTTGATATTGTTTTGCTACAGAAACAACGAAACGTAAGTTAGCTTTAGTTAATTTTTCTAAAGCTAATTGATCACCTGCTTTGATGCGTTGAGCTAATTCTACTTCTTCATCAGCAGTAATCAAATCAACCTTTCCAATTTCTTGTAAATATTTATCTAATGATGCAGTTTCTCTATTGGTAACCTGCTTGGTGATTTTTAGTTGTCTCATTTAATTATCTCCTTTAAAAATTTGGGCAAATGTATTGTACTACATAGTTATACGTAACAAGTACTGAAAATGTTACAAGATAATTAAAATTAATTTAAATTTTGATTAACTTTTTGTTGTTGAGGTTAATGTCATCAAGCATTTCGCTAGTGAATTTGTAATGCCCTTTTGTTGTGATTAATCTGAAAGGACGTGACTTTATAACGCTTAAAGTGTTGAGAAACAGCCATTTTGATTTTAGTAGTTTTGGCTTTTCACTTTTAAGACTAATATCAAAATAATGTTGTCTCCCTTCTTTTTCGGCTACGATATCTGGTGTGATAGTAATATCGCTACCTTTTTTTATGAAAGATTTGGGCGTTTCATAACCTTCAGCGTCGGCTTTGATGTTTTCAAAACCATGTTGTTCTAAGTAATCAACAGAATCTTTTAAAATATCTTTGTATTTTTCTTTGTCCTCATGTATCATAACTAATAGTATACGAAAAAAAGACGAGAAAAGCAAATGTTTGACGACTTCATTTCATTCTAAAATCGATATTCGATACCTGTATGTATTGAGATAATAAAAAGGTCTATGCTATTTTTTTGAGCGAATGGTTTGAGTTGATAATTAAAATTAGTTTCCACATTGAAGTATATCTCTTAGAACAATTTCGTTTCTAATCCTAAACCTAGATTTAAAGACATTGTAGCTTTATGCTCCAAATTATATGATCTGGACTATCCTTAAAGGGTTTTAATCTGCTTTTTGCAGCGATTCCAATATCTTTTAGATTGTCGAATAAATCAGAATCTGCACCAATAGCGTCTTGTGTTTCTAGAATGGGATTGATTTTTAAATGTTCATCCAAATCGTAAGCACAAGAGCTAACTATAATAGGCATCAGGAAATGTGAAAATTTTGAGAGATTCATAAGACTTGTTTCCCTATAGTTTTACATATCTCCAAAAGGTTGCGTGGGAAACTAAACTTTTACAAAAAATTCATTTTATAATCTAAGTTGATCCGTTCTTTTGTGAGTGAAATTTTATCATGAATAGTTTTAAAAAATAAGCTACGATCCTTTTCACCAGCAGTAACCAAAAGCTTAGAAATTGACATCTGTTTTTGTAAAAACTCGTACATCATATCACATGTTGGCTTATGTTCTATTTTAAAATAACTCAAAACTGTGAATGGAGAGAAAAATACTTTTTGACTTGGAGTGACTATCATTACAGTATTGGTTAAGGTATGTAAATCACATTTATAGAGTCGGAAAAAGGTTTTGTTTTCTTGCTTATCAATACTTTGGTTGATGGTGTGACCTTCAATTTGGTTTATAACATCATGAATATCATCACATATCAATAAAGCCAAATCTCTAGAAACCAAACCTGCTTCATAATAATAAAGGACTTGTTGTAATGTGCCATTTACGGTATTGTCATTCCATAATTCAGTAATATTTATGTGTTTATATACCTCGCTTAGTTCGAAAGCACTATCTAGTAAAGATTGCGGAATGCGTTTCACCCAATCATCAAAAGAGATTTTACTTTTAGCCATGTCTACATTCAAATCTTTAAGCCATACATACATTTTGTAACGCGTTAAATACGAATCGGTAAGTGTTCTAAAAAGTGAAATGTCTTTACCAGACCAGATTATTTCTGCTTGTTTTAGTTTCGTTAATGGTATAACGTTTTGTAAAGATTGCTTAAACCATTGTTCGAGTCCTTGTTCATCTGATGGTCTTGGTGATAGCTCTGTTAAAATTGAAGATTGATTTCCAACCTCATACAATTTATTGAGCGAAATTTTAAAGTGTTTGGCTAAGGTGACACTTTCTTCTAATGAAAGGATAGTTTTTGAGTTTATTCTTCTGTAGGCTGCATCATAACCTATATCCAAGATAGACGCTATCTCTTCAACAAAGGAGGTGTTGTCTTGAAATTTTGCCTTTAGATACTTAATAAATTGTTCTTGCATTTTTTTAAAAATTACAAGTAGGATACATAGCTGGTTTGTGAAAATTACAAAAAATAAATTATTATTTCCGTATTCTAGTCAAACGATTATCAATTATTGCAAAGTAAGTTTGATCATAATCTTTTAACAATTGAATTATGAAATCTTCAGAAAAAAACACGAAAACTCATATTCTGCTTTTTTGGTCTATACCAAGTATCTCTATGATTGATGCCTACAAAGAAAAATGTAATAAGCTCAATCGAGCAAAGGATAATTTAAAAAGGGTTGAGGTTATAACGTATAAAAATGAGATTTTGAAACTTGAAAACGTTGGAATTGATTCTGGTAGATTTTTTGGCCTCAAACGGTTTAAAGGCAAAATGAAGAAAGTCCTTTTAAACATCAATACTATTAAAACGATAATCCTATTATGAAAATTTTGAAATTAAGTTAAACCAATTAAAACCAACCAATATGAAAACAATTAAAAATCAATTAAAAAATTTGTCTATTACTTTATCTATGCTTGTTGTTTTTCAAAGTTGTACAGTGTATAAATCTGCATCTGTTGCATTAGAACAAGCAGCATTAGAAGATGTAAAAGTAAAAGTAGAAACAAATAATGGTGTTAATATTAAGTTTAAGAATATTGTTTTTGAAAACGAAAACTATTACGGAATAAAAAAAACGAAGGGCAAGCTTGATAAAATATTATTGAATCAAGAACATATAAATAATATTAAAATAAAAGACAAAACACTTTCAACCATTTTAACCATTGTTTTACCATTAGGGATATTGGCAGGAATAGGTTTGGCGTTTAAAGACTCTTTTGAATGGAAATCCAACACATTTCAATTATCACCTTGATTTATGTAGATAAAAAAGCCTCATATTTTTAGACAATTTCAAAAAGCAAGATGCAGATTTTGCAATTAAGTTTACCAAACTAATCATTACACCATACGCACATTAACTTTTGCTATTGTGTTTTAAAACAACGTATTATGAAAAATGTATTATTTGTATTATTTATGATTTACTTCTGGAATACAACGGAAGCACAAGAAATTAATTTTGGGATTAAAGGAGGAGTAAATTTCGCGACACTAACAGGAGATGCAGGCGATTTAGATTCTAGAACTGCATTCCATATTGGAGTCATTACTGAGATTAAAATCTCAGAGAAATTTTCATTTCAGCCAGAACTTTTGTATTCATCTCAAGGGGCTAAAGATTCTAAATTTGATGAAGAACTGAAAACGAATTACTTATATCTGCCCTTAATGTTAAAGTACTATATCGCTGACGGAGTTAGTATACAAGCTGGCCCTCAGATAGGGTTGCTGCTATCCGCAAATTCTGAATTTGATGGAGAAGAAGAAGACATTAAAGAATTCCTTAATGATTTAGATTTTGGATTAAACTTTGGAATAGGGTATGCCATGAATAATGGATTGAACTTTGAACTTAGATATAACATTGGAATTTCAAATGTTGATGACGAGAGTGATGATTTTGAAGTAAGAAATGGAGTGTTTCAATTGTCAGTGGGCTATTTCTTCTTTTAGCACTAAGCGAAATGTTTAGTTGTATTAACCTTTAATAATAATCTGTTTTTAAAAAAGTGTCATAATGAAACCACAACCAATAACTAAAACCTCCAAGTCATTTTATAAATTACCTAAAACCTTATCAAAGTATATATCTATTGGCATTGCAATAGCAGTTTTAAACCTTTCGGTATCATGCTCTTATTTTTCGGTAAGAGATGTACCTACAACAGAGGAAAACATTGCGAAGCAAGTTGATACATTTAATACTTCTGAAAAGTATGTTATTGTGCATTCCGGTATTTTATTCTGGCATCTTCGCGATATGATACTCAATGATGATGAACAAATGATTTCTGGAACTATCGAACCAGTAAATGAAGCTCATAATTATAAAAAGCCTAGAGATAAAAAACGTGTGCATCGTTATGTAAATAAAAAAACAAATCCTTTAAATGAAGTCCATTTCTATCTAAAAACAGCCGCTAATTTTCATGATGCAGAAACGGTAAATATATCACTTAGTGACATTAATAGAATTTCAGTTAATGATAAAAATACAGGTCGAACTGTTGCTAATGTGTTACTCACAACCGTAGGAGCCGTTTTTTTTGTTAGTGCAGTTTACTTAGCTTTAAAAAGTTCGTGTCCATTCGTGTATATAAAAGATGGCCAAGAATATCAATTTGTGGGCGAGTTATATCCAGGAGCCATAACGCCAAACCTTCAGAGAAATGATTATCTAGCCTTACCCAATTTTTGTCCTGAAAATGAATGGTATACGCTTAAAGTATCCAACCAATTAAAAGAAATTCAATATACAGATCAGCTACAGCTAATTTCAGTAAATCATCCTAAGAATATCGAAGTGCTTATCGACAGTAAAGGTGCGTTTCAAACATTTGAGAGTATTAATTCGCCAATTAAAATTTTAGATGAAAGTGATACTCAAAAATTGGATTTAGCATTAAAAAAGGACAATAACTATTATGCATTCAATTCCTTGAAATCTACATCAAATAGTATAAGAAGTATAATCTTTGAATTCGATAAACCAGAAAATGCTGAAGAGGTAAAACTCTATTTGACTGCTAAGAATTCGGTATGGTTAGATTATGTCTTCGGAAAATTTAACGAACAGTTTGGAGCCTACTACAACACCTTTCAGAAGAAACAACAAACTGTTGATAAAGAACAATTAAGCAAATGGGCAAACGGACAGAACATACCACTCTCGGTATATGTAAAAACAAAAAGTGGTTGGGAGTTGGTTGAACGATTAAATTCTGTTGGGCCTTTGGCAATGAGAGATTTGGTGGTACCCATACATTTGGATTCGACTACCGAAGAGATTTTACAAATCAAACTAGAAACAGGTTTTATGTTTTGGGAAGTGGATTACGTTGGTGTAGATTTCTCTGAAAATTTAAATTTAAGCCTTACTTATATTAATCCTGTTTCGGCCTTAGATCAAAACGAAAACGATGTAACCCATTTACTAAATAATAGGGATGAAAAGTACTTTGTACAACCAAATATTGGAGATGAGGTTACTGTAAGTTTTCCTTCTACACCATCAATAGATGATCTTGAGACTACAGTTTTTCTCAAAAATAGAGGCTATTATAATTATTTAAGAGATTATAAAGGTATTCCAGATCAGCAGAAATTAGAGTCTTTTAGAGACGATGGTGCCTTTACTATATTTTCTGAAAAGTCCTATTTCGAATTTGTCAACTTTAGTTTAAATAATTTGGCTCAAAATGAATAGATCAACAACACTCAAAGCGACTATTGCAACAACAGTTATTGATGAACAATTGCCTGTAACATCATCCAATAGTTTGAACGCTTCTGTTAAAATAATTAGCGGACTAAAGATGAACTGGTGTCATTTTAGACTTCGTATAAGTTTAATGCGAATTATTATTAAAGCTTATTCTAATCCTTTGCATTGGGTTTTAGCACTTAAATATTTAATACGACTGCGTAAAAATTTCTTAGGAGATTTTAAGCTTAAAAAAATGATAAAAGTGGATAGTAAATATTACATGGGACTTTACACGCCAGGTTGGAATGATGATATCTACAAAAGATTTATTACTTCAGAACTTAATAATTTTAAGGTCGTTAAAAGCGATGTACTCAGGTTTAATCATGTCTATGTCGCTGTGACAAAAAAATGCCCTTTGCAATGTGATCATTGTTATGCTTGGGATATTTTAAATAAGAAGGAGCAATTAAGCCCTGAAGATTTAAAATGTATTATAGGGAAATTACAAGATATGGGAACGGCTCAAATACATTTAACAGGTGGAGAACCATTAATTAAACCTAGGTTATTATTTGAATTACTGGCAACATCTCAACCAAACACTAATTTTTGGATTAATACTTCCGGTTATAAGTTAACTAATGAAAGAGCTAAAGATTTAAAAAATGCTGGGCTGACAGGATTATTTATAAGCTTAGATCATTTTGATGAAGAAACCCACAATAATTTCAGAAAGTATAAAGACGCTTACTATTGGGCTGTTAATGGTGCCGGAAATGCAGTTGCTAACAATTTGGTTGTCGCATTGTCTTTATGTGTTCTAGAGGATTTTATTAGTGAAGAAAACCTAATGACTTATATGAAATTGGCTAAAGATTTGGGAGTACCGTTTGTTCAGTTTTTAGAACCGAAAGAGGTTGGGCATTTCGACGGAAAACAAGTTTCAATTAGTAGCGAAAAGATAGAAATATTAGAGTCATTCTATGTTAAAATGAATTTTTCTGATGATTATTTAGACTTCCCAATAATTAATTATCATGGTTATTATCAGCGAAGACAAGGATGTTATGCTGGCGGAAATAGAAGCATGTATGTGGATACCGATGGGAATTTAAATGCGTGTCCGTTTTGTCATACAAATTCAGGAAATATGCTAGATGATTCTTTTGAAAATCAATTAAGAGCGATGACCAAACTAGGTTGTCCAATATATTAACGCATTATGGAAAGTTTACTTAATATACCGTCGTTTTATTTGTGGATACTATTGTTGCTAGTATTAGTCTTAAGATATGTATTAGTTGCCGGTATTCCATATTTGTGGTTATATGTTTTTGGAAAAAATAAATACAAAGACTTAAAGCTTCAAAATGAGCTTCCAGAGAAAAAACAAATTCTTAAAGAAATGAAGTATTCTCTCATAACACTATGTATCTATAGTTCAGGTATTTGGCTATTTCTCTATTGGCTTAAACAGGGTTATACTAGAAATTACACAGAGATTAATGAGTTTGGATGGCCTTATTTTATGTTTAGTATAGTATTAATGATTATAGTTCATGATGCCTACTCTTACTGGATTCATAGATTAATACATCATAAATCACTCTTTAAATACGTGCATTTATTGCATCACAAGTTTAAGAATCCTTCCCCTTGGAGTGCTTTTGCCTTTCATCCTTTTGAATCCCTTTTAACGCTTGGCATTATTCCAGTCGTTATGTTTTTAATCCCATGGCATAACTTGGCCTTAATCGTATTTATTACAATTATAATTGCCTATGACACCTTTGTGCATCTTGGGTATAATATTAAACAGCTAAAAGTATTTAAATGGCAAAACACACCTAAAGATCATGATGTGCATCATAGAAATTCGAAGTATAATTTTGGATTGTATTTTACGTGTTGGGATCGACTGATGGGGACTTATAGTACATCTAACCCTTAATTAAAAAATATGAATTATGAAAACAAAAAACATTCTAACTCTTTTATTTGTTGCGTTTATGGGAATCGCAGCATTTAGCCAAAACGCTGAAAGAAAAAATAAATTAAAATTCAATTCATTTTCATTTACACTCCCAGAATTCTCTATTGCAAAAGGACTTAATATTGGTCTAGGGGTGACTTTAGATGCGAGTGTCTCATATAATAATCATGTTTTTGCATTTGCATACTCTGTGGTCGATAAAAGTTCTAGTGATGGCTGGTTTGAGGACTCTTCATCTATAAGATTTGTGCAATCTAATTTTTTGTACGGGAGAGAATTCAGGTCATCAGAACATTTTTTTATTGACATTTATGCAGGGATAGGTTTTTTAAATTATGATAAAAAAGAACAGATATTCAATGGTACTGGTTTTTTAGGTCTTGGTTCTGAAAAAATGGATGAATCAGCTTCGGCTATAGGGTTTCCGGTTGTTATGAAGTTCAGGTACTTGTTTAGGGAACACTTTTCATTAGGTATTAGGGTAGCAGGGAATTTTAACTCAGTTTCAAATTTGGCATCATTTGGACTTCTATTTCAATGGAATTATTAACAAATAATTAAGCCAACTAAAATTATTAGTTATGAAAAAAATAAAACCTTTGGCCTTAATCTTTTGTTTCCTAATTTTTTTTCAAAGTTGTTCAGTTTATAAACCAACGTATTTAACATTAGAGCAATTATCAGAAACAGATGGTAAAGTGATGATTAAAACAAATGATAAGAGTGCTTTAAAATTTAAACAAATTGAGTTTATTGATGGTCGTTATTACGGTGTGAAAAAAAATAGTTCAAAACGAATCTTAATTTTTGAAAAAGATATTGAGTCTATTGAACTAAGAGATAAAAAAGCATCTATTAGAAAGACATTAATAGTTTCAATACTTGGAATTGGCATACTATTTCTAATAGTTAATGCAGGTTTAGGTGGTGAAAAAGTAATAAAGTAAAATATAAAAAAAGCCTCACAAGTTAATTGTGAGGCTTTTTTATTATTGAGAAAAGAAATTATTCTTCTTTCTTATCTTCTCTTGGTTTGCGATCATCACGACGATTATCACGTCCACGATTATCTCTACTGCCTCTGTTATCACGTCCACCAGAACGTTTATCATCTCTTGGTGGTCTTGCTACATAACCTTCTGGTTTTGGTAAAATAGCTTTACGAGATACCTTTTCTTTACGAGTTCTTGGATCTTGTCCAAAATACTTCACATCAAAAACATCTCCCATATTTACAACGTCAGATACATTTTCTGTACGTTCCCAAGCTAATTCACTTACGTGTAATAAAACTTCGTTTCCTGGAGCATCCATATATTCTACAACTGCGCCAAAATCTAACATTTTAATAACTTTTACTTCGTAAACGCTACCAACTGTTGGTTTAAATAGTATAGAATCTATTTTTGCCATTACAGCATCAATACCTTCTCTTCCTACACCTAATATTTCAACAATACCTTCTTCAGTTACTGGATCTTCGTTTATTACGATAGTCGTCTCAGTTTCCTTTTGCATTTCCTGAATTACTTTTCCACCAGGTCCAATTAAGGCTCCAATAAATTCGTTAGGAACACGTCTTGTTACCATTGTAGGCGCATGATCCTTAACATCTGCGTTTGGTGTAGCAATCGTATCTGTCAATTTTTCTAAGATATGTAAACGACCAGCACGAGCTTGTTGTAGTGCATTCACTAAAATCTCATATGATAATCCTTTTACTTTAATATCCATTTGGCAAGCTGTGATACCATCTGCAGTACCAGTCACTTTAAAATCCATATCTCCAAGATGATCTTCATCACCTAAAATATCAGATAATACAGCGTACTTTCCAGAATCAGCATCAGAGATTAATCCCATAGCAATACCAGAAACTGGTTTTATCATTTGCACACCAGCATCCATTAAAGCCATAGTTCCTGCACATACAGTAGCCATAGAAGACGAACCGTTAGATTCTAATACTTCAGATACAATTCTTACAGTGTAAGGACAATCGTCAGGAATCATTCCTTTTAAACCACGTTGTGCTAGATTACCATGTCCAACTTCTCTACGAGAGGTTCCACGAATTGGTCTAGCTTCTCCAGTACAAAAAGGAGGGAAGTTATAATGTAAATAGAAATTTTCTTCACCTTCATGAGATGGCATATCTATTTTGTTTGCGTCTCTAGATGTTCCTAAAGTAACTGTTGCTAATGCTTGAGTTTCTCCACGTGTAAAGATTGAAGACCCGTGAGTTGATGGTAAGTAATCTACTTCACACCAAATTGGTCTAATCTCGTCAGTCTTACGACCATCTAAACGTAAACCTTCATTTAAGGTTAAATCTCTAATTGCAGCTTTTTCAGCTTTACGGTAATAATCAGAAACTAAACCACCATAATCTTCCATTTCTTCTTCGGAAAACGTCGCTTTAATATCTTCTTTTATTTCCTTAAATGCAGCACTTCTTTCATGTTTAGCAGATCCAGCTTTTGCGATAGCATACACTTTATCATAAGCCATATCATGAATTTTTTTGGCTAAATCTTCTTCTTGTCTGTCCCCTTCATATTCACGAACTTCTTTCTTTCCGAATGCTTCTGCTAATCTTAATTGAGCAGCACATTGAACTTTAATAGCTTCGTGTGCAAACTTAATAGCATCAGCCATTTCTTCTTCAGAAATCTCGTCCATTTCACCTTCTACCATCATTACTGAATCGGCAGAAGCACCAATCATCATATCTAAATCAGATTCTAATAATTGCGCACGTGTTGGGTTGATTACAAATTCACCATTCACACGACCAACTCTAGCTTCAGAGATAGCACATTCAAAAGGGAAATCTGATAATTGAATAGCAGCAGAAGCCGCTAATCCTGCCATAGCATCTGGCATAACGTCATCGTCATGAGACATTAACTGTATCATCACCTGAGTTTCTGCGGTATAATCTTTTGGGAATAATGGACGTAAAACACGATCCACTAAACGCATTGTTAATACTTCACCGTCACTTGGTCTTGCTTCTCTTTTGAAGAAACCTCCAGGATAACGACCTGCTGCAGCAAATTTTTCTCTGTAATCTACTGTCAATGGTAGAAAACCAAGATCTTTTTGTTCGTAATTGGAAACTACTGTACATAATAACATACATTTTCCAGATTGCACAACAACGCTACCATGAGCTTGTTTTGCTAATTTTCCAGTTTCGATAGAAATTTCTCTACCGTCACCTAGGTCAATGACCTCTCTAAAAACTTTTGGAATCATAAATTTTTTAATTCTAGTTCAGGCAATATATTCCATGCCAGAACAATGTTAAACAATGGTCGTTGTGTTGTTGTAGTTGTTGTTGTGAGACGTAATGTCTTGACCAATGAAAAACTATAATTAGCTTCTTATTTACGATTGTTATACTCTATCGTAAGAGTTAATTGTATAAAAAAAGAGGCACGAAGCCTCTTTGATATTATTTTCTTAATCCTAATTCTTTAACTATCGCACGATATCTTAAGACATCTTTCTTAGTTAAGTAATCTAGTAAACTTCTTCTTTTACCTACTAATTTTACTAAAGAACGCTCTGTGTTATAATCTTTACGATTTTCCTTTAAGTGCCCAGTTAAGTAGTTAATTCTGTAAGTGAATAATGCGATTTGACCTTCTGCACTTCCAGTGTCTTTTACGCTTTTGCCGTGTTTTTTAAAGATGGCTTCTTTTTCCTTTTGATCTAAATACATGCTAATATTATTGTAAATGATTTTTATGTACGTTGAAAGTCTTTCTTTCAAGCGGCAAATATAGTAATTTTTGATGATTTGCAAGCATTTACAGTGTCGCTTTTATTTTTTTAAACTGAAAATTAAACGTTTTCATTTTTGGATAGTCTTAACATCATATTAACATCAAATAATTCAATTATGAAAGCAATGACAAAATTAATGTTAGCCTTAGTGGTTTTAGGTTTGACATTTACAGGTTGTAGCAACGAAGATTCTGTTGCACAAGAAGAACAAAATGAAGATATTTCGGAAGTAAGACTCTCTTCTGAAATTGATAAAGCGGCGAGTGTCGTAGGTGACATTATTATCGATGCTTATGAAGGTCAAGAGCTTAGTGATTCTGATAGACTTGCTGAAGGACAATCACGTAATGGATTACCAGATTGTGTGACGATTACAATTGTAGCACAACAAGGTTTTAGAGAAGTTACGGTGGATTTTGGTACAGAGGGCTGCGTGGTTCATGGACATTTGCTTAAAGGTCAAATCGTATTTTCTTACACTAGGGATCCCGAAGCGCAACAAGTCTTAATTACTTATGATTTGATTAATTTTTTCTTTGATGCCAAGAACATTATTGGAAGTAAAACATTATTAAAAGAATTGTCAAACGACAATGGTAACCCACAATTCACTCACACATTAGACATGACTGTTATTTGGCCTAATGGTGCGCAAGCGAGCAGAGAAGGGTTAAGAATTAGAGAATGGGTTGAAGGTTTTGGAAGTGGCGTTTTTAGTGATAATGTATTTGAAATCATGGGGAATTGGTCGACAACTTTTGTTAACGGTAACACACATTCTTATGAAGTAATTACGCCTTTACGACGTGAAGTTATTTGCTTCTTTTTTGTAAGTGGAAGCGTAGACGTTCAGCGTACTAACTTTGGAGGAACATTTGATTATGGTAATGGAGATTGTGATAATCAAGCAACATTTACTTTTAATAACGGAAACGTAATTGACGTGACTTTAAATTAGGTTGGTTGTTTAGTTGGAGTCAATTAAAAAGCGAGCCAAATGGCTCGCTTTTTTTATGCTCTTAAAGGTTGATTAGTAATCAAATCGATATACAGATTTACTTTGTTTTTTAATGCTTTACGATGTGTTATGAAATCTAAAAACCCATGCTCTAATAAAAATTCAGAGGTTTGGAAACCTTCTGGTAGATCTTGTCCTGTGGTATCCTTGACAACACGAGGTCCAGCAAAACCAATTAATGCGCCAGGTTCTGCAATATTAATATCTCCTAACATCGCAAATGAAGCTGTAGTTCCACCTGTTGTTGGATCTGTACATAAAGAGATATAAGGAATTCCTGCTTCTGCCAATTGCGCGAGCCTAACAGAAGTCTTAGCTAATTGCATTAAGGATAAAGCGGCTTCCATCATACGAGCACCTCCAGATTTTGAGATAATCATAAACGGAATTTTATTTTGCAACGCATGATCTGCTGCTCTAGCGATTTTTTCGCCTACAACGCTTCCCATAGAACCTCCAATAAAAGAGAAATCCATACAAGCGATGACTAAATCTTTTCCTTTAGATTTTCCAACAGCAGTTTTAACGGCATCTTTCAAATTGGTTTTTTCTTGTGCTGCCTTTAAACGGTCAGGATATTTTTTAGTGTCCTCAAAATTTAAAGGATCTTTAGATGTCAATGCTGCATCCAATTCTTTAAACTTATTATCATCAAACAGAATTTCGAAATATTCTTTACTTCCAATTCTAACGTGATATCCATCTTCTGGACTGACATAAAAGTTTTGCTCTAATTCTTTAGTATCAATTATTTTACCTGTTGGAGATTTATACCACAACCCTTTAGGTGTGTCTTTTTTCTCTTCGGTAGAGGTTTGTATCCCTTTATCTTTCCTTTTAAACCAAGACATTAAAATTAAATTTAATTAGTAGTTAGTTTGCAAAGTTATAAAGTATTTACATTATTTAGGTCTTCAAATGCCTTTTTTAAACGTTCAACGAATGTAACTTCTCCTTTTCTGAGCCATACTCTAGGGTCATAGTACTTTTTATTTGGAACATCACCACCATCTGGATTTCCAATTTGTTGTTTCAAATACGCTTCTTTTTCTCCCATATAATCACGAATACCGCTCATGAATGCATATTGCATATCTGTATCAATATTCATTTTGATAACACCATATCCAATGGCTTCTCTAATTTCTTCAACTGTAGAGCCTGATCCACCATGAAATACAAAATCGATATGATTGTGTGGTAAATTGTGTTTTTGAGATAAGAATTCTTGAGAGTTTTTAAGAATTTTTGGTGTTAACTTCACATTCCCTGGTTTGTATACTCCATGTACATTTCCAAAGGCAGCAGCGATAGAAAATTGATCACTTACTTTGCTTAGTTCTTCATAAGCATAGGCTACTTCTTCTGGTTGAGTGTATAATTTAGAATCATCTACATCTGTATTATCAACACCATCTTCTTCACCACCTGTAATACCTAATTCTATTTCTAAAGTCATACCCATTTTGCTCATACGCTCAAGGTAGGTTTTACAAATCGCAATGTTCTCTTCAAGAGGCTCTTCAGATAAGTCAATCATATGAGAACTATAAAGTGGTTTTCCAGTGGCTGCAAAGTGTTCTTCACTAGCATCTAATAAACCATCTATCCAGGGCAATAATTTCTTCGCACAATGATCTGTATGTAAAATTACAGGAACACCATAAGCTTCTGCCATTAAATGCACATGTTTTGCACCTGCTACAGAACCAGCAATTGCTGCTTTTTGATTCTCATTACTTAATGCTTTCCCTGCGTTAAATTGTGCACCACCATTTGAAAATTGAATAATTACTGGTGCGTTTAATGCTTTAGCTGTTTCTAAAACGCCGTTAATAGTATTAGATCCAATAACGTTTACTGCTGGTATGGCAAATCCTTTTTCTTTTGCTAGATTGAAAATATCTTGTACTTCACGTCCGGTTGCAACTCCTGCTTTAATATTATGACTCATGGTTTCGTTTTAAGTTGAAAATAAAAATCAAAAATAAGTAAAATTTGAATAGGATTTGGGTTTTTTTAAGACTTTGAATCAACTGAAACCTACGCAAACGTTATCGTTCTCGAAGAAATAGAAGTAATTTTGAATGGGATTAAAAAGGATAGTTCACACCTATATTATAAACGGCGTTACTGAAATTGTAATCTTTAAACCAACGATTTCCTAATTCTCGCGATGGATCATAGGTTTTAAAACCTATATCACCTCTTAAAACAAAGAAGCTAAAGTCGTAACGAATACCAAACCCTGAACCAACAGCGATATCTTTTAATGAGCTAAATCCATCAAAGGTTGCTCTCTCATCTTCGACGTTATCAAAGACATTCCAGATGTTTCCTGCATCTATAAAAATAGCACCATTAAATCGGCCTACTAAATTAAAACGCTGTTCTGCACTAAGCGTTATTTTCATGTTAGCTTCATTGAACTCATTGGTAGAAAGAGAGCTTCCAGGACCTAAATTGTAGGCTGTCCAGGCTCTAACATCATTGGGTCCACCTGCGAAGAAACTTTCGGCAAATGGAATACTGTTAGAATTTCCGTAAGGGATGGCAATTCCAAAGTAGGTACGTATGGCTAGCTCATTTTTTCTACCTAAATCCCAATGTTTGACATAGTCGACTTCAGTTTTGACGTATTGAGAAAAAGGGACATCAAATACCTCATATCTGCCATCGGTATTTCTAGGTAAGTCTAATACCTTTGATAAATTTGATAATAGATTTCCAGCTAGTTCTAATCTAAATCTTACAATAGAGAAATCATTATCAAATATATTTTCTCTTCGATTTTTAACGAAGTTAAAGCTCGAGGAGAAAATAAGGTTGTCTTCGGTGAGTCGCTCTTTTCGCTCATTTATATTATTGACGCTAACAAAATCGTCATCATCTGGTGTTAACGATGTGTTGCCATTTATAACATCATTAATAAATATATCGGCTTCGTTTGGGATGGTTAGATTTTCATCCTCTGGCAAATACCCTATATCTTGAGCAATGTCATTCAATCTGTCATATGAATTTTGATAGACACCAAAATAGTTATCAATGTTTAAGTTTTTTACAAACTGAACATTGAATAAATCTAGATTATTTGTCACTTTAGGTGTAGGATTCCAATTGTAATTTAGAGTTCCTGTAAAGGTTTGTTTATCTAATCCAATATTTCGCTGACTGGTAGCATTGAGTCCAATTCTGGTGCTCGGTGACATGTACTTCGGAATAATTTTTTCGGTACCAAAAGGAAGAAAAAAGCGAGGGATGTTTAAACGCAGATTTCCACCAAGCTCATTTATATCAAAAAACTGATCTTTGGAGTTTGAGGCATCTTTTGATGATCCAACGGCTCCCAAAGCCGAAATTTCCAAAGTTTCCGCACCTCTAAAAATATTTCTAATTAATAGTCCGGTACTAAATGCAAAACCTATAGTTTGGATATTGCTTTGAGAGACTTCAAAGCTGGTTGTAAGTTCAAATTTCTTTCTAGGTACCAAGTATACATTGGCTGTTAATGTAGTATCACTTTCATTTTCAATATAGGTGATTCTTGGATATCTAAAGGCTTGTAGTTCGCTCAAATAACGATAGGTTCTCGTTCGGTCAATGTCTCTAAAAACCTCGTCTTTATTGATGAAAACGGCATCGGTAATCGCTTTTGGTCTGTATTTTAGTTTTTCGTAGCTGTATAGGTTGAAATTTTTATATTGAACAGAATCTGTAAGTATGGAGTCTTGATATGTATTCTTATGATCAGTGTATATATTAACGTCCTTAATCTTATAAATTTTAAATGGTACTCGTGCTACCGAATCTTCTGTTCTAATGGCTCTTTCAGCAATTAATAAGTCGGTCTTTATTTTTTTATTATTTCCTATAGTATCAAGATCAAAAGTAATGTAATCTTGACCAAAATGAAATAAACCAGAATTTCTAAGTTCTGTTGTTATTCTATCACGTTCCGCAGTATAATTGTCTTCGTCATATTGCTGTCCCATTTTTATTAATGAGCCTTTCTTTAATTTAGAGCTGTACAAAGAATCGACGATGGGTGTCTTTATAATGGTCTTTATAGAGTCTAAAAGATAAGGGGATCCAGTTTCTACCTTGAAAGTTACTCTAGCACTTTGGTTACTGTCTTTTTCGGTTTCAAAAGATGTTTTAACATTAAACCAACCTCTACTAAAATAATATTTCTTGAGAGCTGTTGCTGTTTTTTGAGCTCGTGCCTCATTGTAAATAGTAGGTGACTCACCAGTTTTTTTAAGCCACTTGTTGAAGTTTTTCTTTGATTTTATAAGCGCTTCATATTGTTTAAGTGATAAGAAGTTTTTAAGTCCGGTGTTAGGATCTTCTGGGTTTCTATATTTTTCATTTAATATAGAGTCTATATTTGGTCTTGCTAAATTGAAAATATGAACTCTTAATGGCACACCCAAAAGTTTTCCATTTGGTTTTTGATAAATGAGGCTATTAATCGTTTCGGTATTATTTTTTTTGTCATTTACCAAAACGGTGTTGCTAGTCAATAAATGCTCGTCTTTTTTAACGCGCTTCATCACATCACATGAAAATGTGCTGCATAGGATTACAAAGATTAATATCTTGGAAATGTCAAATTTCAAAAAGAAAGGTGTTTGCATTTAATTCTACCCAAATTTAAGGCTTTATTATATTCTAAAGTTCTTATGATAACAAATAATAGACCAAAAAAGTATTACTTTGTATTTTAGTCACTAAATCACGAAAATAAATACATTTTAATGCTAACAAAGAACCACGTAAAATTAATTACGAGTCTAAGCCAAAAAAAGTTTAGAGTACAGCATCAATTATTCGTGGTAGAAGGTGTAAAAGGTGTTCAGGAGTTTTTAAATTCGACCTTTGAGTTATACCAATTGTTTTCAATAGAAGCCATTTTTGAGGCTGACACGATACTTGTTTCTGAAATGGAACTGCAAAAGATAAGTAGTCTTAAAACACCTAATACAGCTCTAGCACTTTTTAAAATTCCGAAGCAAAACGAAATAAAAGGAAGCGGATTGACATTAGCACTGGATGATGTTCGTGATCCAGGAAATCTAGGAACGATTATTAGACTTTGCGATTGGTTTGGTATTAACAATTTAGTGTGTACTAAATCGACGGTTGATTGTTACAATTCTAAAGTTGTTCAAGCTACAATGGGGTCTTTAGCTAGAGTTGATATCCAATATGTAGACCTTGAGGCTTATATCAAAGCTTATCCTCATGATGTCTTTGGGACCTTTATGGATGGCGAATCGATTTACTCTGAATCATTGCCAGATGAAGGTGTAATCGTCATGGGAAATGAAGCTAATGGGGTTTCAGAATCAATGGAAAAATTGGTCACCAAAAAACTAAGTATTCCAAGATTTGGAAATCTTCAAACTACCGAAAGTCTAAATGTAGCCACGGCAACGGCTATCGTGTTGAGTGAATTTAAACGGAAATAATATTCAGGTTTTAGTCACCGTCTCAATTTTCAGAATAGAAACATATTGAAGTCGATTAATGTTCATATAAATAACTGAGAAACACAACTATTTACCAGAAGAGTAAACGCTGGAAGCTGTTACTGAAAACTATTTTCTACTGAAACGTGAAATTCAAGAAAATCCCACGAGTTTTCATGGTAGTTACATTTCCTGTCCAAGGACTATTAGGGTCTTCATCTCTAATTAGCTCGTCATTAAGCGCAAAAACACCTCGAATAGAAGGTGTGAACTTAAAGTATTGATTATAGAAATCAATACCGAATCCTAATTCGTAAAACAGAACACTTTTTTTAGTTCTAAACTGTCCCGCAGAATTATCATCAGGATTTTCCTCGTTACTCGACAAATTTAATGCCATTGAAAAACCACCAATAATAAATGGCTTGAAATTGTTTAGACGTTTGGTCGAGACTTTTAATAATAATGGAAAGTGAACATATGTTGATTTCACTTCTCGTATTAAATCGACATTAGTAAACTCCAAATCATTAAAATAACTCGGATCGTATTGAAGGTTTCGTGTAGTGATGAATAGTCCAGGCTCGAAACGTAAATCTAAATGATTATTGATTCTAAGATTAGAGATTAAGCCAACGCTAAAACCCATACTGGTTTCTGTCAAAATATCTGGCTGGTCCTGTTCATAGTTAAATTGATAATCGTAACTATTGAGTCCGAGATAAAATCCCCAACTTAATAATTGCTTATCAAAATTTTCTTGATTTCTTATTTTCTCTTTGCTGAACAACTGAGCATAAGCACTCTGCGAAATGATTAACAAAGTTAAAACGATAAGTATTTTCTTCATAAATTTACGATAATGACTTGGAAACGCTTAAGCTTTAGTTGCCGAATAAATGGTTGCAACACCTAAAGTTTGTGGTTTGTCTTGCACGTTAATAAACCCAATTTTACGTAAAATATTGTTTAAAACCTCACCATAAGGAAAAACAGATGCAGATTCGCATAAATAAGAGTATGCAGATTGATCTTTTGAAAAGAGTTTTCCTATGGTAGGTAAAATGTATTTTGTATAGAATTTATAGCCTTGTTTAAAGGGCGTTTTGGTTGGTACAGAAGTTTCAAGAATAACAAATATGCCGTTAGGTTTTAGTACTCTGAAAATTTCTGCTAAGCCTTTTTCTAAAGTTTCAAAATTACGAACACCGAAAGCCACAGTAATCGCATCGAAGCTATTGTCTTCGAATGGTAAATCTTCAGAATCTCCAATAACCATTTTAATGAGGTTGTCTAAATCTTTGCTTTTTATTTTTTGTCGCCCCACTTCTAACATGCCATCGCTAATGTCTAATCCAATTATCTCTTTGGCATCAGTTTTTGCTAGACTAATAGCTAAATCTCCTGTTCCAGTGGCAATATCTAAAACGCGTTCTGGTTTTGTTTTTGAAACAATATCAACAACTTTTTTGCGCCATTTAATATCAATACCAAAAGAAATAACACGATTTAAACCATCGTATTCTTTTGAGATATTATCAAACATTTGTGTGACTTGTTGCTTTTTATTTAAATCACTATCCTTATATGGAGTAACTTTTGAGGACATTTCTTTTTTTTGCAAATATACTGAAAACTAATAGCTTTAAATAATAAGTTTGTCTTATTTGCAAGTGGCCTTATGATATAATAATGTAGTATATTTGTATGCTTTTTTGAATACATACATCAATGAAAATAATTATAGCAGGTGCAGGAGAAGTAGGATTTCATTTGGCGAAGTTACTGTCGTATGAATCTCAGGAGATTACTTTGATAGATACTGATAAAAACAGCTTAGCTTATGCAAATGATCATCTAGATATTAGAGTCATTAAAGGTGATGTTACCTCAATTTCTATACTAAAGGAGGCCAGAATTAATACTTCGGGATTATTTATAGCTGTGACCTCTTCAGAAACTACAAATATTACGGCTTGCGTTCTGGCTAAACAATTAGGAGCAAAAAAAACCATTGCAAGAATATCGAATTCAGAATTTTTAGATGAAAAGGACGATGTAGGGTTTGCCAAATTTGGTATTGACGAATTAATTTCTCCCGAAATATTAGCAGCAGCAGAAATAGAACTCCTTTTAAATCAGTATGGTTTTAATGATACTTACGAGTTTGAAGAAGGAAAGTTAACGATGTTAAGTTTGCGTCTATCTAGAACAGCAAGTTTCGTAGGAAAAACGGTAAGAGAGGCGGCTCAGGTATTCCCTGAATTGCATTTTGTACCCATTGCTATCCAGCGTTTCGGTACCCAATATACTATTATTCCAAGAGGGGATACAGAGTTTAAAGAAGGTGATAAAGTTGTGTTTATGACTTCCAAAGGAGGTGACGAAGAGTTGTTTGAATTGTCTGGAAAAGTCAAAGCTGAACTCAAAAATATTATGATTCTCGGCGGAAGTAAAATAGGCTACAAAACAGCAAGAGATCTTTGTGAGAGTAAATATAAGGTCAAGCTCATTGAAAGTGATAAGAATATCGCTTTTGAGTGTGCCGATGATTTACCAAATGCATTAGTTATTAATGGTGACGGAAGAAATGTAGAGTTACTTGAAGAGGAAAATATCTCAGAGATGGATGCCTTTATTTCGGTAACAGGAAATTCGGAGACCAATATCATGTCCTGTCTAGTTGCAAAATCAAAGGGTGTAAAAAAAACCATCGCACTTGTAGAGAATATGGATTATTACCAATTATCACAATCTATTGGTATTGATACATTAATCAACAAAAAATTATTGGCAGCCAACAATATATTTAGATATATTAGACGAGGTGAAGTATTGGCAATGACAAAATTGAGCAATATGAATGCCGAGTTACTTGAATTTGAAATCACGTCAAAATCAAAAATCACTAAAAATGTAATTAAGGATCTAGATTTTCCGCGTTCAGCTATTATTGGAGGCGTGATTAGAAATGATGTTGGACTGATTCCATTAGGTGACTTTAAAATAGAAGTTGGAGATAAGGTTGTAGTTTGTTGTTTGCCTAGATCCATAACTAAGGTTGAACGATTCTTTTTATAATTTCAACTTATGAAACTCAACTACAAAATCATTTTTCATTTCTTTGGATTATTATGTCTTTTCAATGGCGCCTTTATGTTGTTGTCTACATTAATAAGTCTTGCCTATGATGATGGAGTGACTTTTGAGATTTTCAGTGCCGGACTCATAGTGCTTATGCTTGGAGGTGTCTCTATGATACTAACCAAAAATCACAGAAAAGAACTTAACAAAAGGGAGGGTTATATTGTAGTTGCTTTTGGTTGGATTGTCATGGCATTAACAGGAACATTACCTTATTTGATAACAGGAACCATACCGAGTTTTACCAATGCTTTTTTTGAAACGATGTCTGGCTATACCACAACCGGAGCTAGTATTTTAAACGATATAGAATCGCTTCCAAAAGGGATTTTATTTTGGCGTAGTATGACACATTGGATTGGTGGTATGGGAATTATTGTTCTCGCGATAGCTATTTTGCCATTACTTGGCATAGGAGGTATGCAGTTATTTGCGGCGGAAGCTCCAGGCCCAAATGCAGATAAGTTGCATCCTAGAATTACAGATACTGCAAAACGTTTATGGCTCATTTATTTTGGATATACAGCTGCTGAAACTATTTTGCTTCAAGTGGCAGGTATGACATTTTTTGATGCGATTAACCATTCACTGTGTACCTTATCGACCGGCGGATTCTCAACAAAAAACGCTAGTATTGCTTATTGGAATGGGCAACCAGTGATTCAATATATTATTATCGTATTTATGTTCTTAGCGGGAACAAATTTTGTTTTAAGCTACTTCGCTTTTAAAGGTAAAGTGCAAAAGGCCATACGTGATGAAGAGTTTAAACTCTATTTCAAGTTTATTGCTTTATTTACAATTATTGCAGCACTGATTATTTATTTTAAAGCTGATTTTTCGATATCTTCAATAGACCATCCAATGGTTTTTGGTAAAGCCGAAGCGTCATTTAGACACGGCCTTTTTCAAGTTATAGCTATTATAACGACAACAGGATTTGTTACAGCAGATTATACCTTATGGACACCGTTTTTGGTGGTACTCTTTTTTGGTCTCATGTTTTTAGGTGGTTCTGCTGGTAGTACATCTGGTGGTGTGAAAGTTGTGCGTCATATGATAATGATTAAAAACGCATTTTTAGAATTTAAACGGGCATTACATCCAAACGCTATTCTGCCTGTGAGATATAATAAAAAGGCGGTTTCAGGAGGTATTGTGTTTAATATTCTTGGCTTTTTTATACTGTATATGTTATCCTTTATTGTTGGGGCTTTAGTGTTTTCTATGTTTCAAATTGATTTCGAATCTGCTATTGGTTTATCGGCTTCAAGCTTAGGGAATGTTGGACCTGCATTGGGTAATTTCGGACCTGTAAATAACTATGGCGAATTACCAGCTTTAGGAAAATGGTGGTCTGCATTTTTGATGCTTATTGGACGTTTAGAGCTCTTCACAGTTTTGATTTTATTGACACCTTTTTTCTGGCGAAACAGATAAATTTTTTGATTTTTTTTAAGATTTTTTAAAATATAGTTTTCTTCGGAAATGTTAATATTTATAGGTATTTCGGGAGTTTTGTATTGGTTTTTAAGGGTTTATAACTTCAACGCGTTGTAACATTTTGTCTGAATGTACGTCTTATTAGTATAATCAATAAAATTAACCAATCATGGAATTAGTATTAACATCACAAAAATTAGAGCCTTCGCACAAACGTAGATTAGAAACAGAATTTGTTAGACCAGAAGGTTTATTAAATTCAAATTATAAGTCTGTTGCAAGATGTAATTTAAGCAACACAGATTCAACTTCAATCTTTGGTATTAAGCAACGTGTAAAAAGCAGACGCTATCAATTTACTTCAAATATCGATACACTTTTAAAACTGTCTGTTTTTGTAACAGTATTAGCCTTTATCATATAAGCTATCACAAATAGACCTTTTTAACTGGTACGATTGAGTTCTCACTCAAAACTATCTTTTACCTTTTTAATCAATACAATTTTGGTGTAAATAATTATATCGAAGGGTATGATATACTTCAATTTTAACGGTTGGACTTCTGAAGCTATTTCAGAATAAATAAAGATATTATGAGCTCAATAGGATCAATGAATGCTACCCTAAATAATAATAGAAAATTATTAAAAAACGGAAGGCGTAAACCATTTACTAAAATGAATGGTGGCTCAGGAAAAAAACAAGGTTATAAACCGTATGTATTACCTAAAGTATCACCACACGTGTTGCGACGTGTCAGAATTAAGACAAGAAGACAAAACAGGCGCTTACTTAAAAAACAAATAATTATTGGAACTGTAGTGTTTGTAGTGGTTTTCTACTGGTTTTATATAATTCAGTATGGATGAATGGCATCATATAAAACACAAAACCCTATTTAGTTGTTTTTACTAAATAGGGTTTTGTGTTTTAAATCTAATTTTTGTTAACTAAGCGCTTCCTTAATTCTTTTTATCGCTTCAATAATTTGTTCTTGTGAAGCTGCGTAAGAAATTCTTATACAATCAGGGTTTCCAAAAGCAATGCCAGTCACAGTAGCAACATTGGCGTGTTCTAACAGGTATAATGAAAAGTCTGTAGCGTTATCAATTTTCTGTCCTTTAAACGTTTTTCCGAAGAAATGCGATACATCAGGAAATACATAAAATGCGCCTTCAGGAACATTGGTTTTAAAGCCTTCAATATCACTTAATAAGCCTAAGATTAATTCGCGTCTCACCTTAAATTCGTCAACCATAAATTGTACACGAGAGGGCGATGCGTTTAATGCAGTAATCACAGCACGTTGTGCAATGCAATTTGCTCCACTGGTGATTTGACCTTGCATTTTGTTACACGCTCTTGCAATCTTCTCAGGAGCGCCAATATATCCAATTCTCCAACCCGTCATTGCAAATGCTTTTGATACACCATTTACTGTTACTGTTCTGTCAAACATATCGTCAAATTGAGCCATGCTTGCATGGCCCCCAATAAAATTGATATGCTCATAAATTTCATCTGAAACAACAATAATATTTGGATACTTTTGAAGGACATCTGCCAAAGCTCTGAGTTCTTCTTTACTGTAAACAGATCCGCTTGGATTACAAGGTGAGCTGTACCAAATCATTTTCGTCTTTGGTGTAATAGCTGCTTCTAGCTGTTGAGGTGTGAGTTTAAAATCGTTTTCTATAGATGTATTAACTTCAACAGGGACTCCTTCATTTAATTTGACGATGTCACTATAACTTACCCAATAAGGGCAAGGTAAAATAACTTCATCACCTTTGTTTAGAAGTACTGCAGCGATATTTGCCAAGGATTGCTTTGCTCCAGTGGATACTACGATTTGTGAGTGTTTGTAGCTAAGGTTATTATCTCTTTTGAATTTAGTGATAATGGCATCTTTTAATTCTACATAACCATCAACAGGTGTGTAAGAATTATAGTTGTCATTTACAGCTTGAATAGCTGCATCTTTTATAAAATCTGGCGTGTTAAAGTCTGGTTCTCCCAGACTTAAGCCAATAATATCTTTGCCTTCTGCTTTTAGTTCTCTAGCTTTTGCAGCCATAGCTAATGTGGCAGATGTTGCCATATTAAGAACTCTATCTGAAAGTTGTGTCATTTAAAAAATAGTGTTAGGCTTGTGCTGCAGGATTTTTCCCTAATACTTTTAATTGATTATAGTGCTCTGCAATTGCTTTCCAAATCGTATTATACTCATTATATGGCAAGCTAAATTCACGTGCTGTTTCTTTAACTATTTTAGCAATCTTTCTATAATGTACATGACTTATATTAGAAAATAAATGATGTTCTACTTGTCGGTTTAAACCTCCTGTGTAAAACTCTACGATCCAACTTTTAGGAGAAAAATTAGAAGTAGTAAATAATTGGTGAATTGCCCAAGTATTTTTCATAGTGCCGTTTTCGTCTGGTAAAGGCATTTCAGTATTTGGCATTACATGTGCTAATTGAAAAACTACACTTAGAATAATTCCAGCAGTATAATGCATAATTATAAATCCGATTAAAACTTGCCACCAAACGTAACCTAAAGCTATAGGTAAGACTACCCAAATAGAATAATATAATATTTTACCAATAATTAACTTCGTCCATTGTGTAACAGGATTAGGGAAATCGCCATAAGACAATTTTCTTTTAAGGTATTGGTAGGTTTGTTTGAAATCTGTTGTTATAGCCCAATTAACAGTTAATAAACCATATAATAAAAAGGCATAATATTTTTGATATTTATGGATTTTTAACCATGTAGAATGTTTAGAAAAACGAATTATTCTTCCAGCATCAATGTCTTCATCGTGTCCTTGAATGTTCGTATATGTATGGTGTAACACATTGTGCTGTACTTTCCAGTTGTAATCGTTACCAGCTAATATGTGTATGCTGCTTCCCATTAATTTATTAACCCATTTTTTGCTAGAAAAAGAGCCATGGTTGGCGTCGTGCATCACATTCATTCCTACTCCCGCCATACCAATACCAATAACCATCATACATATAATCTGTAGCCAGGTTGGTAAATCAACGGTCAATAATAATACTAATGGTCCAAGTAATAATGCGAACATTATTATAGCTTTTATGTACAGCTTCCAGTTTCCTGTTTTTTTAATATTGTTTTCTTTGAAGTAGTCGTTAACACGTTTGTTTAACGTTCTAAAGAATTTTGCAGAATCCGATCTTGAGAAAGATAACGTTTGTTTTGTCATTGCTATTAAATTTTCAATACTAACGTAAAAAATACATTTTTATGTTTCGGGGACAAAGATAAATAATAAAAGCTCCCATTTACCTAATTAAATGCTAAAAATATCCACATTAAAATGTATACTTTTGTAGAAATTTAAATACATGAAGCTTATACAACAGTATTTTCCTGATTTAACCGAAGAGCAAACACTTCAATTTGAAAAACTTGAAGGGGTGTATCTGGAATGGAATATGAAAATTAATGTCGTGTCACGTAAGGATATTGAAGAGCTGTATTTACGTCATGTACTACATTCTTTAGGCATTGCTAAAGTGATGAGGTTTCAACCGAATGCTCGTATTTTGGACGTTGGAACAGGTGGAGGTTTTCCTGGAATCCCTTTAGCTATTTTGCATCCAGAATGCGAATTTCATCTAGTAGATAGTATTGCTAAAAAACTAAAAGTTGTCGATGAAGTTACTGAAATTATAGGTCTTACAAACGTTAAAACCACACATAGTAGAGTAGAGGCTATTGACGAGCAATTTGATTTTATTGTAAGCCGAGCAGTGACTGCGATGCCATCATTTGTGAATTGGGTAAGGGGGAAAATCGCAAAAAAACAAAACCACGAACTTAAAAACGGAATCTTATATCTTAAAGGTGGTGATTTATCCGAAGAGTTAAAAACCTATAAAACTGCGACAGTTTATAATTTAAGTGATTATTTTAAAGAGGATTTTTTCGATACAAAAAAAGTGGTGCATTTGCCACTCAAATATCGTAGATAAAAAAAGCTCCGTATACACAGAGCTTTCAAATATTATGTTGTTAAAAAATCTAGAAAGAGGTTGATACATTTAATGTAAACCCAGTATTCTCTGGAACAAATCGACAAATGCCTCCAACACAAACTAGACCTCCACGTTGCCTGCCATAACTTGCCATAACTCGTGTAGCACCTTTTGTGAAACTACCACCAAAAGCATAGTAATGGACTTGGCGATCTTCATCTGGATTGCCATAATTCCAAATATCAGTAGCAAAAACACTAAGTCTACTACTAAAGTTGTATTCTAGAGTTCCACCAGCCCAATTTTTGGCTCTTTCTGTTGTTTTATCATCAGAAAATAGGTGTGATAATTCTGCTCTTATAGATTTTCCACCGTTAAATTTGCGAGTAACTTCACCTACTAATGCCGTTGCATTGACTTCACCAGTTCTGTCTTCAACAAAGCGCGCATTGTAATAGGTGTTAACAACTGAAACAATTGAAGACCATTTAGGTGACCACTTCTTTTTTATGTCAAGACTGAATTCTTCAAAGTATTTATCGCCAAACCCAAATAAATCGGTGTCTTCATAAGTTCTGTCGTTAGTATTAAAGTCGCCTTTTAAACCAGACCAAGTAGAGAAGTTGAAAGCGAGTTTCGTTCCGTATTTACCACCAAGTTTGGTTCCTTTTTTAACGTTGTAAAAGATATCTACTTGTCCGCCAATTTCACCAGATTTAAATAACGGATTAAACGTTAGACGCGGTTGTGATTGATATACAAAAATATTGGTTAGACCATAATCATGCTGTTTTGTTAATGCAGGAATAAAGTTGATATAGTTTTGATTAAAGACATTAGCCGATTCATCTCTTTCAGAGAAAAATGCCATGTTTTCCATGCGTCTAAATGTAGCATCAATACCTAATCCTGATTTGGCATATCCTATATTGAAAAGAATAGCACTACCGTCAAAATATCTATCGTCAATGATATTTCCTAATTCGGAATAGACATCTTCTCCTTTCATAACATATTCTATAGAAGAATAGATATTTCCCTCTGTAAAATCTAATCGTGCAGAAAACGAATTGGTTAAGGATTCAAAATCTGGATTATCGATATCCAAATCTTCATCTCGACCAACATAACTCAAACCTAGGTCTAAGCCAGTTGATTCAAATTTGAATAAAGAAGACAGACCAATTTCAGCATTAAAACCATAAATACTACCATCTGAAACTTCGAAACCATCACGTTGTCTTCCGTATAATGCAGAGAATTCTAAATCATTCGTAGGTCGATACTTTATATTTGCACCACGAATCGAATTATTTATTCCTAATTGTCGGTCTTCCCATGAACGTAAAATGAGTCCACTTCCAAATTGCTCATAGAAATGTCCTAAAGTCGCTTCAATTTTTGAGTTTTTATAACCAACGGCAAAAGTGCCAATGTCTGTGCCCTTATATTTGGGATAAAAATTAAGAATGGCATTCGGTTCATAAGATTCCAATTGCACATGTGCGAACCAGTTTTTATAATTGTAATTGAGTCTCAAATAATTGTTGGATCTAAAAGGGTCTTCTTGTTCAAAATCACCAGTCTTGGCATCATCAACATAATATTGGGAGTTTGATTCTATTCCTCCACTAAGTTTTCCGTAGTCTTTTTTTTCTTCATCTTCTTGTGAAAAAACAAAAAATGGAGCACATAGTAATATAGCTATTAATTTGTAGCGATTCATTTAGTTATGGGTTGAGGGGTTAGTTGATTTATTTAGAGAGTTCCTTTATTTTTTCATAAAGTTCATCTTCACTTCCAGGTGTATAGCCAGAGTGTCTGTAAACAATTTTGTTATTTTTAACCAGTAAAGTTAAAGGAATTGTAGGTGCATTTAGTTGTCGCTTAAGGTCGCTATTGGTATCTAATAGAATATCAAACTCCCAGCCTTTCCCACTTACTAAGGGCTTTACTCTTTTTACCGTTCTAGAGTCGTCTACAGAAATTGCATAGAGTTTCACTTTTGTTTCATCTACCCAATCTTCATAAACGTCATTTATGGCATCAAGTTCCTTTTTACATGGAACACACCATGTTGCCCATAGTGATACTATAACAAGTTGATCGTCTTTTGAAATGTCTTCTAGATTAATATAATCTCCATTTAGCGTTTTAATTTGCATCTTGGGAAGCTCATCCTGAGCATAAGTAATAGAAGAAAAAGTTAGGGTAAGAACAAGAGCGATTAGTATTTTCATTATTAGATTTTAAATATTATGTTGGCAAAGTTAATTTTTTTTGAAAAACATTAAAGGTTTCTTAATTTTTTTACAAACAATGTGCTAATATGACAAAATAAGATGAATTATATTTTTATATTCGTGCTCTTAATTTTAACATTTAAATAACATAATTCTTATGAAGATTAAAAATTTTACTAAGATTTTTCTTTTCGTTGCAGTAGCAGCTTTAGTTTCTTGTAGCTCGTCAGATAGCGGAGAAGATGGTGGTGATGGTAACAATGGTCCAAATTCAATTGCGGTTAATGTCAGTTCGTTTTTTGTAGACTTTGGTGATTCTGTAACTATCAACGTGAATACTAGTGATGGAGTAAATGTTACTTCAGAATCAACAGTCTTAGTAAATGGAGCGCCTATTTCCGGAAATGTTTATACCGCAGCAACTGCCGGTTCTTATACAATTACTGCTACATATGATAATTTAACTAGCCCTGGAATTACAATTCAAGTATTGCCTGTAATTGTTTCAGCAACTATGATAGCTAATGAAACGACTCTTAATTTAGGATCTAGAATTAAATATACAGTTTTCGCAACAGATAGTCAAGGTAACGATATTGATGTCACAGAAGGCTCAAATATTTATATTGATGAAGAGCAATCTATAACTGGAAGCTCATATATTCCTGAGTCTGTAGGAACGATTAGTGCTTATGCTACTTTCGATAACTTTACGACTGAAACTATTATGGTTACAGTTGAAGATAATGCTGCAACGCCAGCAACATATAACAGAAGATCTCTGGTTGAAGATTATACCGGTGATTGGTGTGGCTATTGTACTAGAGTTGCTGTGGCAATTGAGATGGTTGAGGACGCTAGTGATGATGTTGTTATTGTTGCTACTCACGTGTTTAATGGTGATCCTTATCAGAATCAATATGGAGTGCAAATGGCTAATAATGCTGGTGTAACAGGATTGCCTACTGCAATTGTAAATAGACAAGCAGATTGGGCTTTCCCAGAAACTAATAATATAGCTCAAGTCACTAATTTAACTGAAGGTAATATGACCAGTGGTGTTTCAATTACTTCAGCTTCAAGCGGGAGTAGTCTTTCTTTTATGGTTAATGTTGGATTTGGTGAAACTATTAATGGAGCAAAACTTGTTATTTTCTTATTAGAAAATGGCTTGGTGCTAAGTCAAAGAAATTACTATCCAGAGTATTATGGAGGTCAAGATCCTATTCCGAATTTTGTACATAACCATGTGTTGCGTCATTCATTCACAAATGTTTTAGGTGATGTTATTCCTGCTGGAGAAGCGGTTGCGAATAATACATATAGAACTAAGATTAACTATAATATTCCTCCAGGTTCAGTTGGTAATCCTAATAACTTAGAAATTGTAGCGATGTTAGTTAACTCTAATAACACAATTATTAATATCAATAAAGCGGAAGTAAATACTGAAGTAGTATTTGATTAATTCTTAGGAATGCTTATAAGCTTAAAAAGCCCTGACGATAACGTCAGGGCTTTTTATATATATTAAAGTAAAAAAACTACTAAATATCCTCTTGATCTCTCATGTTTTGGATATAACCAGCTTTTTGTATTTCACGTCTTCTTTTAACCGATGGCTTAGTGAAAAACTGGTTCTCACGAATGTTTTGCATCGTTTTAACGTTACGATGTTTTCTTTTGTAACGTTTTAAAGCACGTTCAATGCTTTCTCCTTCTTTAACTAAAATCTTTATCATTGTAATTCTTGTGGTTATCAGTTTTAGGACTATCCTAAATATGTTTTTAATATTTTACTTTTAGAATCTTGACGTAAACGCTTAATTCCTTTTTCTCTAATTTGTCTTACACGTTCTCTAGTTAAATCAAATGTTGCTCCAATTTCATCTAAAGTCATTGGTGGCTCATCACTCAATCCAAAATTTAAACGTATCACATCACTTTCTTTTTGTGATAGTGTATCTAGAGCTCTATTAATTTCAACATTAAGCGATTCCTTCATCAAGTTTCCATCTGGATTTGGTGACTCACCAGATTTCACAACATCATATAAACTAGATGTCTCACCTTCTTTTAAAGGAGCATCCATTGATAAATGTCTTCCAGAGTTTTTCAACGACTGCTTCACTTCTGAGACGGTCATATCTAATTCTTGTGCTATTTCTTGAGCACTAGGAGGACGTTGATGTGTTTGCTCTAAAAACGAAAACGCTTTATTGATTTTATTAATAGAACCAATTTTGTTCAAAGGTAATCTAACTATTCGAGATTGTTCTGCTAAAGCTTGTAAAATTGCTTGTCTAATCCACCATACAGCATAGGAGATAAATTTAAATCCTCTAGTCTCGTCAAAACGTTTAGCAGCTTTTACAAGTCCAGCATTACCTTCGTTAATTAAATCTGGAAGTGTTAACCCTTGATTTTGGTACTGTTTAGCAACAGAAACCACAAAACGTAAATTAGCAGTCGTGAGCTTATCTAAAGCCGCTTGATCGCCTTCACGTATTCGTTGAGCGAGTTCAACTTCTTCTTCAGCAGTAATCATTGGTAACTTACTGATATCTTGTAGGTATTTGTCTAAGGATTTAGATTCACGGTTGGTAACTTGTTTGGTAATCTTTAATTGCCTCATATATTCTAGTATTATTTATAAAGTTTGCAAGAGCTCAATGTAACTTTTAAAATGAGAAATCCAAATAAAAATGTGATTCTTTGCGAAAAAAAACAAAAATAGCGTTTTTTTAAGGTTTTATTAACGTCTTTAAGTCAATATCATTGTTTTTTAGTCGAATCTTGTGTCTTCTTTCTGTCTTTGAACAGATCTCCAAGAAGGTCTTTAACGCTTTCCTTAACCGTATCCACTTTTGTAGTATCCGTTTTGACCACAGTAGAATCTTTTGTGGTTTCATTTTTAGATCCGCCTAGAATATCATCAAGTAAATTATTGACCTTATCTGTTCCCTTGTTAATGAGTATTTGCTTCTCGATGTCGATAAGCTGCTTTGTTAAGTTGGACACACCACTAGTTAAATCTGTTTGTACTTTCGGACTCGTATAACTCCCCGTGATGTTAGCAGTAACAGGAATAGTAATTTTATTCACTTCTGGGTCGCTAATTTTTCCTAATAAACGATTGACTTCACTTCCTAAGTATTTAGCGGGTACTTGAAACACTGCATTATAGTTGAGTGTTTTGTCAAATCCGTGGGATCCAGAGACAACGATGTCAATATCATTATATTTTAAACTCAACGGTTTTACATTCACTTTGCCATCCGAAAAATCTAATCGTGTTTTGATGTCTTTTAAATCTAGTTTGTTAAAATCTATGAAATTCAACGCGCCATTCAATTTATTTAAGATGGATGCTTTGTTATCTTTAAGACTTGTGGTTAATAATTCTGCAAAAGCATCACCAGAAATCGTACTAAGATTTGGTGTGAAATCTTCGTCAAGTGTCCCTTGTAGTTTAATAACGGTATTGAGTTTGCCTTCTAAAATTTTGGCGATAGGTGCTAAATTTTGAAGTAATTCTAATGCCTGGAAAGACTGGGAGATATCAAAATCTTCTGCGCCAAGATTAAGATCAAAAACTGGAATGTCAGTTTTGGTAGATACTTTCCCTGTTATGGCTAAAACACCATTAAATAAGTTGGACGTCAAATTCTTTAAGTCGGCTTCCTGATCTTTAATCAACAACGTCCCATTAACATCTTTAAGATGTAAGTTATCATAAACTACAGTTTTTGCATTCACCTTAATCGTGCAATCTAAAAAATCAGGAATTTTCAATGACTCAGTATCAGAAGATGTTTTGTTAGAATTTTCATTAGCTGTTTCATCTTCAACCATAAAATCGCTCACCACAAAATGGTTAGAGTTCACAATAAAATTTCCATGTAAATTTTTATCACTCAACAAAAAGCCAAGTAAATTTTTTATGGTTCCCGTAGCCTTAAAATCACTAGATCCTGTTTTAGCATCAAAGTTGTTGAGTGATACATTTCTAGGATTAAATGTCATGCTTGCTGTTTTGATTTGGATTGGGTTTACGATGTCTTCCGAAGAAAATATAAAATCACTAATACTCAGACTTCCATTGTTTTTAATTCGTTCATAAGCATTGGTTTCAATCGCATTCATGTCGAATGACGTATTGATTTTACCTTTTAAAATTCCGCTCAATTGTTTGTCAAAATCAATGGGATACGCTTTAGTGATATTTGCTAGATTAAGCGTTCCATCAATATTGGCATTTACCAACATATTCCCGGTAATATTTTTTATAATGGCATTAGATTTAAACACATCATTATCGATTTTAAAGTCGAGTGTTTTAATATCTACAAACGTGTCGTCTATATTTCCTGTCGTGTTTTTGATAGCCGTATTAATGGTAATATTATTGACGCGCTTTGGTAAATCTGGATATTTAAACGAGGCGTTGTTAGATGAAATATTAATGTCTAATGTTGGGATTGTAGTTTCGGTAACTTTTCCTTTTATTTTCCCATTGACTTTAAAATCACCTGAAGTTTCGACATCTTCAATGTTTTTGGAATATGTTTCAGGAATAACGGCTAGAAAATCTTTGAAAGACGATTCAGGGTTTTCAAAAGTAATATCGATGATTTGACCATCTTCCAATTGTTGCACATAACCATCAAAAACCAAGGGTAACTGGTTGATGAAACCTTTGTTTTTCATAAAGGTATATTTCTGTTCCTTGAGATTAATCCCAATTAAAGCGTCCAGTTTTATAGTATTATGGTTTAGATATGTCGTACTATCGATACTCATACTCACATTGGCTGTGGTTTTGGTGTCGAGTTGCGATTGTTCTTCGGAAAATGTCCCATTACCAGAATGGTTTAATTCTGAAATATAAATTTCTGTGTTTGACTTTCCATCAATGTAAGTCAGTGCGCTATTATGAATCTTATAATCTTCGATATCAAAAGCAAATCCACTAGTTGAATCTGTAACTGAAGCATTTTCATTTTCTTTAGTGATGTCGTAATTATTGTTTCCTAAAGCATTAGTTTTCAGTGATAAAAGAGCCTCGTCTACAGTAATAGAGTTGACAACAATTGGGTCTACGTCTGCACTTTTAAATAGTTCCTTTACAGACATTGTGAACGCTATTTTCTTTGCAGTAGCAAAGGTTTCGTTCTCAAAAGGCTTATAATTGGTAATTACCAAGTCGTCTACTGTAACATAAGCTTGCGGAAAACTTCGAATAAAGCTTAAACTCACATCACTGAATTCTACTTTAGCATTGAGGTTTTCATTGATGAAATTCTTCACCATATCCTTGATTTGATTTTGAAACGCAAACGGAATGGCAACAAGTAATGTCGTTATAATGAGTAATGTAACTCCAGTAATCTTAAGTGCTTTCTTCATTAAAAAATAATTTTATTTTCCTCTTTAGTATAAAATATTTGTAGGTAATTATATATACGCAAAGTTCTGTGTAAAAGTTGATGGGCTATTAAAGTTTAATATAATTTTAACCCAATTGGTGAGATTTGTAATGATCTAGATGAGTTCGATTTCTTCGTTAACTTTTAAGTTGAAACGTTTCCTAAACAGATACACACCTAGATATAAAAACGGTGTATCTAAGGCTGCAACTAATACTTTGAATAAAAATCCTGCAACTAACAATCCACGAAATCGTTCCCAAGCAATAATATCAAAGGAACACAATAGCAATAGAATAGTCAAGGTGTCAACAAATTGAGATAACCATGTAGAAAAGTTATTTCTTAGCCAAAGATGTTTTCCTTTAGTCAAACGTTTCCAAAAATGATAAATTTGAATGTCAACAAATTGTGCTAATAAATAAGCTATCATACTTGCAAAAACAGCAATTGATGTGTTTCCAAAAACAGTAGAGAACATGTCATCTTTTACAGGTGACCAAGAAGTTGCAGGAACTGCATTAGACACAAAAACAATTAACAATGAAAACAGAGAGGCAAAAATACCAGCAATCACAACTTGATTAGCACGCTTCTTTCCGTAAATTTCACTAATCAAATCGGTAATTAAAAAGGTGATAGGATATGGTAAGATGCCAACTGAGATTTCAAAAAGCTTAGTTCCAAAAATTTCAACTTCAAATGGATGCCAATAAAAAAACTTTTTAAAAATAAGATTTGAAACCACCAAAGACGTGATAAACAAGGCTGCAAGAAATAAATAGATTTTCTGAGCAGCAAGTTTGTCTTTTATGGTCATAAATTGTGAATAAAAAGTTACTGTAAATATAAGATAAAACGGATTTCTTTTCATTATTTTGGCGTTCAATATGAATTTGACTAACCACGTTTACATCGCTCTTGGGAGCAATAAGGGAGACAGAATTAAATATCTGCAAGAGGCGGTCGATTTAATTTTTGCTGAAATTGGCAAAGTTAACAGTATTTCGAAGGTTTATAATTCACCTGCTTTTGGATTTGAAAGCGACGATTTTTTAAACACGTGTATTTATATAGAAACTCGTTTTTCTGCGGAAGATGTATTGCAAAAGTTGCAAGCAATAGAACTTAAGTTAGGCCGAGAACGAACATTTTCTGAAACGTATCAAGCCAGAACAATCGATTTAGATATTCTTTTTTTTAATGCTGAAATGCTAAAGACAGAACTATTGAGCGTTCCTCATCCTGAACTTCAGAATAGACAATTCGTTTTACAGCCATTAAAGGATGTTGCGCCAAAATTTGAACATCCAAAATTTAAAAAAACAGTTGAAGAGTTGCTTGTTGAATGTGAAGATGAAAGCGAGATTGAAGCGATTAAGATTTGGTTGAAAAATCCGTCTAAGCAGTTTGATTTTTCAAATTACAATTACATTGCTATCGAAGGAAATATAGGAGCTGGGAAAACCAGTTTGGCGCATCAAATTTCTTGTGATTATAATGCGAAAATTATTTTAGAGCGCTTTGCTGATAATCCGTTTTTGCCTAAGTTTTACGAAGAACCACAGCGTTATGCGTTTACCTTAGAAATGTCTTTTCTTGCCGATCGTTATCAGCAAATTAGTGATGACTTGTCACAATTGGATTTGTTTAAGGATTTTATAGTAAGCGATTATGATATTTATAAGTCTTTAATTTTCTCTAAAATCACTTTGCCAGAAGATGAATTTAAGCTCTATCGAAAATTGTTTTATTTAATGTATAAAGACATTGCTAAGCCAGATTTATATGTCTACTTATACCAAAACACTGCGCGATTGCAAGAAAACATCAAAAAACGTGGTCGTGATTACGAGCAAAATATTGATGATGAGTATTTAGATAAAATCAATTCTGGGTATTTAGACTTCTTAAAAAACCAATCAGAACTCAATGTGAAAATCATTGATATTTCAGATAAGGATTTTGTGAATAGTCGATCTGACTATTTATGGTTGTTAGGTGAGATTTGTGGAGAAGTTAAAAGTTAGAAGACTGAAGATTCAAGTTATGTCATTCAGAAGGAGTTCAGAATGACAGTTTTATTTTTTATTTCATCTTACTAAACACATCCCAAACCACAACTCCACAACTCACCGAAATATTTAGTGAATGTTTGGTTCCAAACTGAGGTATTTCAATCACGATGTCACTAGCATTAACCACATCTTGAGAGACGCCTTTAACTTCGTTGCCAAATACGAGAGCATATTTCTGGTCAGGTTCTGGTTGAAATTCGTTAAGCATGGTTGCACGTTCAGCTTGCTCAATTGAAATCACTTTAACGTTTTTAGATTTTAGCTTGTTGACGATATCTATGGTGTGTTCAGCATATTCCCAATCCACAGTTTCAGTACTTCCTAAAGCTGTTTTTCTAATATCATTATGTGGTGGTGTTGCCGTAATTCCGCAGAGATAAATCTTTTCAACTAAAAAGGCATCACTTGTTCTAAATACCGAACCAATATTATTTAGACTTCTAATATTATCAAGGATAATGATAAGTGGTGTTTTTTCTGCCGACTTAAATTCGTCAACATCTAATCTGTCGAGTTCGTTGTTTTTTAGTTTCCGCATGTTAAAATCTTACGTTTTTTGTAGATAACTTATGGCTTTTGAGTTTAATAAAACTTCAAATTATAAGTACATTAGCAGTCTTACAATTTTAACAAAAATACGCAAAACCATTGGCTAAAAAAGTAAAAAAAGAAACGCCGTTAATGAAGCAGTATAATACCATCAAGGTGAAATATCCTGATGCATTGTTATTGTTTAGAGTTGGTGATTTCTATGAAACGTTTGGTCAGGATGCTGTAAAGGCGTCTAAAATTTTAGATATTATTTTAACCAAACGAGGTGCAGGTAGCGCAACCGAAACCGAGTTGGCTGGTTTTCCGCATCATTCGTTGAATACGTATTTACCAAAATTGGTTAAAGCTGGGCAGCGTGTTGCTATTTGTGATCAGCTTGAAGATCCTAAACTAACAAAAACTATTGTTAAACGTGGTGTGACCGAGTTAGTAACACCAGGTGTTGCCTTAAATGATGATATTCTGCATTCTAAAACGAATAACTTTTTGGCTGCGGTGTTCTTCGGAATCCATCATATTGGCGTATCGTTTTTAGATGTCTCTACAGGCGAGTTTTTTATGTCTCAAGGCAATAGCGAATATGTAGATAAGCTTCTCCAAAATTTTAGACCTAGCGAAGTTCTAGTTTCTAAGCCCAATCGAAAAAAATATAATGATACTTTTGGAAATGATTTCCATGCATTTTATATAGAAGATTGGGTATTTCAAGATGACTATGCGAATGAAACTTTATTGAAACATTTTAATACTAAATCACTTAAAGGTTTTGGGATTGAAGATTTATACGAAGGTATTGTCGCTTCTGGAGCAATTTTACATTATTTAGGAGAAACACAGCATCATAAATTACAACATATTACATCGATTCAGCGCTTAACAAAAGGTGAGCATGTTTGGATGGATCGTTTTACCATTAAAAACTTGGAGTTGTATCAATCGACCAATCAAAATGCAGTCACCCTTGTTGATGTTATTGATAAAACCATTTCTCCAATGGGTGGACGATTACTCAAACGTTGGTTGGCATTGCCTTTAGTAAACATAGAGAGTATCAATAAACGTCATGAGGTTGTAGAATATGTCAAAAATGATTCGGAATTGCTTCATAAGTTTCAAGATCAATTAAAACAAATTGGTGATATTGAGCGTCTCATTTCAAAAGTTGCTACGGTAAAAATCTCACCTCGTGAAGTCGTTCAGCTAAAAAATGCTTTGGAAGCAATTATACCAATAAAAGCTTTAGCACTTCAAACTGAAAATGGCGCCTTACAATATTTAGGAGAGCAAATGGATGCCTGTGACGAACTTCGTAATCGTATCAAAACGACATTAAATGAAGAAGCGCCTGTCAATATTTTAAAAGGAAATACGATTTCTTCTGATTTTTCTTCGGAATTAAAAGAACTACGAGGTCTTTCGGCTTCTGGAAAAGAGTATCTGGATAAAATGCTAGAACGTGAAAGCGAACGCACAGGAATTACATCACTTAAAATAGCATCCAATAATGTGTTTGGGTATTATATTGAAGTCCGTCACACACATAAAGATAAAGTTCCTGAAGAATGGATTAGAAAGCAAACACTCGTTAGTGCAGAGCGATACATCACAGAAGAACTTAAAGAATACGAAACCAAAATTTTAGGTGCTGAAGAGCGCATATTAGCCATAGAGCAACAATTGTTTGCCGAATTGGTCAATTGGATTACTCAGTTTATACAACCTGTTCAAAAGAACTCAGCATTAATAGCTCAGCTGGATTGTTTAACTGGATTTGCGCAATTGGCTACCGAAAATAAATATACCAGACCAACACTTACTGAAGGTTATGAATTAGATATTAAAAATGGTAGGCATCCAGTGATTGAAAAGCAATTACCTCATGGCGAACCTTTTATTGCTAATGATTTGTATTTGGATCGAGAACAGCAGCAAATTATTATGATTACTGGTCCGAATATGTCAGGTAAATCGGCTATTTTACGTCAAACGGCCTTAATTGTGTTATTAGCACAAATGGGAAGTTTTGTGCCTGCTGAAACGGCTACTATTGGATTAACCGATAAGATTTTTACGAGAGTAGGCGCGAGTGATAATATTTCGATGGGAGAATCGACATTTATGGTTGAGATGAATGAAACGGCTTCTATTTTGAATAATATTTCAGATAGAAGTTTGGTGTTGCTTGATGAAATTGGTAGAGGTACAAGTACTTATGATGGGATTTCTATTGCTTGGGCTATTAGTGAGTATTTACACGAACATCCATCTAAGGCAAAAACCTTATTTGCCACACATTATCATGAGCTCAATGAAATGTCTGAAACTTTTGAACGCATCAAGAATTTCAATGTTTCGGTAAAAGAATTAAAAAACAATGTCTTATTCCTGAGAAAATTGGTTGAAGGTGGAAGTGAGCATAGCTTCGGAATTCACGTCGCAAAAATGGCTGGAATGCCTCAGCAAGTGATACATCGTGCTAATAAAATACTGAAGCAATTAGAAAAGTCACATTCTAGTGAAGAATTGACTGATAAGGTAAAGACCTTAAATAATGAGATGCAATTAAGCTTTTTTAATTTGGATGATCCTTTGTTAGAGCAGATTAAGGAGGAGATTGTCAATATAGATATCGATACTTTGACGCCTGTTGAGGCGCTTATGAAACTCAATGAAATTAGGCGTATGTTATTGAAAAAGAAGCATGCATAAAAAAAGTTTGAATTTTTAATAAAAAGGCTTTGCTTTTCTGATAAAAGTCTTAAATTTGCCCTCGCAATTACAACAAACGTTCATTTAAATAATTGCTATAATGCGAAAGTAGCTCAGGGGTAGAGCATCACCTTGCCAAGGTGGGGGTCGCGGGTTCAAATCCCGTCTTTCGCTCTAAACCGAGAAAATATACCAATTTGTACATTATGTACATCTAAATGCTGAAGTGGTGGAATTGGTAGACACGTTGGACTTAAAATCCAATGTCCATTAGGACGTACGGGTTCAAGTCCCGTCTTCAGTACAAATGAAAAGCCGAAACGAAAGTTTCGGCTTTTTTGTTTTTAAAACACACAGAAAGTTTGTTTTAAGGGCATTTTAAAAACGAAAAAGCAACCCAAAACGTTGGATTGGCTTTTCTCAAGAAGTTGAAATGGGACTCGACACAGCCTAGTCTCGTCTTTTTTGTTCAAGAAGAACATTTTAATTTTGATCTGGTTAAAAAAGGGGTCATTTTCTTTTATCAATAACCAACATAGGTTTTCTGCTCATTTTTGGAAATTGTAATTTTCGGATTTCTTTTTTATCGTTAAATTCAATCTTTGGAAGTACTCTTAATTTAGCTCTAAAGTGGTCTTTAATTTCTTGTAATAAATCGTCTGAAGGATCTGAAGTCCCTATTTTAATAAGTATCTCGTCTGTATTAATATTGTTATGTGAAATTTCAATAATATATGATTCAACCTTGGTAAAATCATTCAGAATATTATGCATTGCTGGAGGATATAATGTCGTGCCTTTATATTTTATCATCTGCTTTTTTCTGCCTATAACGGGTCCTAAACGCAATGTGTTTCTTCCGCAGTCACATTTTGAGTTATGTGCTTTTACAATATCTCCAGTTTTAAATCGCAGTAAAGGCATGCCTTCTACACCTAAAGTTGAAATTGTTAATTCTCCAGCTTCACCTTGCGCTACTGGTTGATTGTCGTCGTCTAAAATTTCAATAATAATTAATTCAGGATGATGATGACCACCTTGTTGTTGCTCACACTCTGTAAAGGCAGTATTCATTTCGGTAGATGCATAGGTTGAGAATAACTCAATGTCCCACTTTTCCTTTATTTTTTGTGATAATGTATTTAACGAAAAGTCTTGTTCCCGAAGCGGTTCGCCAATACAAATAGCACCTTTTATTCCTGATGTATTTAAATCTATATCATGCTTATGAGCATATTCAATAAGTTTCAATAAAAATGATGGTACTGCAATAATGTAGGTTGGTTTAAATTTAATTATGGAATCCCATTGCAGTTCAGGAATCCCATTACCAACGCGAATTATGCCAGCACCAAGTTCTCGGGCACCCAAAAAATATGCTAATCCAGCCATAAATCGTCTGTCAATGGTCGTCATTAACTGAATAACATCGTCTTGATTTATGCCTGCACAAGCAAAAGAGATTGCCTCGTTGTATGCCAGGCGTTTCAAGTCGCTATCTGTTAATGCAAAAGTTACGGGCTCTCCTATGGTTCCAGATGTTGTTACATAATCAATAATCTCTTTTCTAGGAACACAAATAAAATCATCGTTGTAATTTTGTAAATCTTCCTTGGATGTTGTTGGAATTACAGCTAAATCTTCGAGAGAATTAATGGTGTTAATATCAATGTTATGAGTCTTAAATAAACGTTTATAAAAAGCAGAATGCGTATTTAAATAGTTTAGAAGAAGTTTTAATTGTTCATTTTGAAACGCTTTTATATCGGAAGTTGATGCTTTTTCAATATCTGGAATCATAGACTTAACTTTCTTTTTAATTTTTTAATATATCTATCAACTTTCTTTTGGTCTGGAACTGTTGTGATTTCTCTTGTCTTTGCTTTTTCGAAGGCAATTAAAGCAGCTGTATAATATCCTTTGTTATAGTAATATGTGCCTACTAAATAATAAGCTTCCCAATACTCAGGATTTGTGATTTGTAAGTCAGAAATTATAGAGGAATCAATAGTCTTATCCTTTTCGATTGAAGACAGAACTTGAGCACTTAGCTTTCTATATGCCTCGTAATCTTTATAAGCCTTAGTGAATTGAAAACTATCCTTTTCAATAGTTAAGAAATCATTAGAGAGCGATTCTTTTTTTGGGTTTTTAAAAATATCATTTAAATTGTAAGCTACAAATTCTCCTAATTGATAAGGGTTTGAAGACACCCAAACTAAACCCTGTTCTGGTTTGAAAACAATAGCATGGTGTGCTAATAATTGGTTGAGTGCTTTTTCGTTGCCATAACCAATCGTTTTATCATGTAAGCCTTCTTTATTTCGTAAGATATCAACTGCAATTTGGGGTGTTATTTTGGGATGTTGATTTAACAGTTCTTCCATACGTTGATAACGATATTGGGAATGGCTTTCTGCTTTATGTTTTATGTTTTTCTCGTCATCAGCATAAGCGTCGCTTTGAAAATGATTAGAACATATTAATTGATTAGAATTAGGCACTTCGTACACGCCAAAATTCTTTGGCGACACTTCAATAATAACAGCCTTTTTATCTTTAGCACTCCCAATTAATATAGACTCTGATACAAAGACTTTTCGCTTTTTAGCAATAGCTATAGCCTCATTAATGGTTGATGCATATTGTAATATTTCTCTGTTTAAAATAGAAATAGGTGTTTTAGCGATTAATGGAATTTTAGATTTTCCGGCATTGATTGTAACGGTAAGGCCATGTTCATTCATTCCTGAAACAACACCAATCATTCCTCCCCACGTAACAGACATAAATTTGTGCCCTTCTGTAGGGTTTACAAATGCAATTATTTTTTCCTTTGCAAAATCATCACCCGCATAAAAATCGAAATTCCGACCTATAATTAGGCTACCATCTTCTGTTTTTTCTCCCCATGCAGCAAACGAAGAGCAACCTACTAAAGCCAAATCTTGTAATGCATGACCAATATCATGTGCGCCATGTAAATATAGAACTCTTAAATATGGATCTGCAATGTGGTTATACTTGGTAGATGCGTATTTTGAAAGCCCATAAATTTCGGTTTTATATTCTAAGGGGATATGCAAATACATTTTCCGATTAAACCATGCCAAAAACTTGCGCAATAGTGTTTGTTTTACTTTTGAAGGAACCAAGTCGTTAACTTTAGATAAGAAAACCTCCTCTTGGTTGTTGAACAATTCTTTACTGAGACTTCCTGTAATCAACCCTCTTTCATAAGGATTACCTTCAACATAAAGCTCCCATAAGCCTTGTTTGTTCTTTTTTAATGTGTTATTTCCTAATACAAATGTAGAATCTGAAGTCTTTATTCTTTCGGGAATAGCAGTATTATAGGCGCTTACATCTGGAATGTCGTTTAGCGATTTCGATATACCACACGAGGTTAGTATAAAAACCAAAAGGGTAAAAATGAGTCCTCTCTTAAGTATGTTTACTTTCAACCTCATATTAATTCAGTTTGCTTAAAACTTTGTTGGCTTTTTTTTAATATCTCGCATCCAATTAATTTAAACCGCTTTCTTCAGTTTTATTAGCGTCCAATATTTTGTTTAATAAGGTTTCCATACCAACAACTTCAGAGCAAGTGAGTACAGCTCCAATGGTAACGCCTAATATACCGTGCATATTTAAACTTTGTCCAGTTAGTAATAAATTTTTAATTTTAGTTCTTGGTGATATAAAAGAACGCAAAGGGTTGTCGGCATCTTTAACATAACCATAAATAGAACCTCTATTAGCCCCTATATAATCTCTATAAGATAAGGGTGTTGAGGTATATATTTCTTGAATACAATCACGAATATTAGGGAATTTTTTTTCTAATTCTACAATTAGTTTTTCAGCTTTTTCTGCTTTAAATTCGGCATAGGTTTGTCCTCTATCATTTTTGTTCGCTACAGTATTAAACGTGTTTTCCCAAGGCTCAACTTCCTCATAACGCATATAGGTCATAACGGTTAAGCTATCTCCCCAAGTATCTGTTTTTTTATTTATTCCCATGGATACCATATAGCCTTCAGGCCAACTTTCATGGGTGTAGTCTTGTCCGTCCCAAACTTTATTATGGTCTTTTATATGGTAGAAATTTTTATTTTGATATTTAAAAGAATTAGGTTTTAAAACAATGTATAAACTAAAGCCTGCAATTATGCTTTCTATATTTTTAATTCTATTAGTGTAAGCTTTTCTAAATCTATCTTCACCAACAAGTTTTACGGTTAGTTTAGGCTCAATATTTGAAATAAATAAATCACCTTTAATTTCTTTATTGTTTTTTGTAAATACAGAGCTAATTTTTTTGTCTTCGTATCCAAACTTAACAACCTCATGATGCTTAAAGGCATCGCCTCCATTTTCTTTTAAGCGACGAATTAAAATTTTAGAAATTTGACTACCGCCATTGAGACATCTATGGGCGCTTTCTATATAAGAATTTACGGTTAGTGCATGCACATAAAACGGTGTGCGATTTGCGTCGCCAGCATATAAAAAGTTAGTACCAGCAAGTACGGCTCTCAATTTTTTATTGTTAGTAATAGAATCGATATAATCTTTGGCTTTGAGGCTAAAAATATCTGAGTTTTCATAGTAAGGTTTACCATGTTTTAATCTGTATAACGGGAATTTATCGCAAATATCTTCAATTTTATCGCAATAGGTTATAATGGCTTTTTCTTCTTCAGGGAATTGAGCATGTAAATTTTGAATAAAATTTTTATAACCTTGTGCATGTTTATATTCAGTATCATCACCATCAAATGTTACAATATCAAACCCATCTTCATCTAGTTTTTTTAAATTCAAATCGTCAATAATATCGAGATATTTAAAATACTGATATAAGTTTTGCCCTTTGTTTAATCCACCTATATAATGCACACCTGTATCAAAAATGGTTCTGTCTCGAACAAAGGTTTGTAAGTTGCCTCCATATTGATTATTTTTTTCTAAAACACATACACTATAACCTTCTTTTGCTAATATATTGGCAGAAACTAAACCACCTAAACCACTTCCTATAATTACAACATCGTAATGTGCTTTCATTCTTTAATTACCTGTTTTGTTAAAATCGTAATGTTTTTATTTTGATTGCTAGATTCAAATCCTAAATCAAGAACATCTGAGATTGATGAATTTCTACTTTCTTTTAATAAAATAATAAGATTTAAGTCATTGCTCACAAATGGTTTTATTTGCTCTTCCAGTGTTGTGTTATTTGTGTTGATTATTAAAGCATTTGCTTTATAATTCATTGCATCCTCAATAGAGTCGACACAAGTTACTTTATAATTTTTTGTTATAAAACTGTTTTTAACTATTGTTCTGTTATTCTGATTTTCAATATAAGAAATGATGGTTCTATCATTTGCGTTTAAAGCCAATAAAAAATCTAGTTGTCCTGCATCATTAGATACGTGTACAACTGTGTCTTTTTTTCCAATAACATTTACTATGGATTGGTAAGTGTCTTGATTGTTGTTAATATCAATACTAACGCGTTTGTATAATGCATCACCTTTATATCTGTAATCATCTAATAGAATTTTATGAAAGTACGTAGCACTTTCTTTCTCTTTTCTGAGATTATTAAATTCAGTTCTAAAGAAAGCGCCTATTTGTTTGGCTCTTTGCGAGTAGTTTTCACTAAATCGTGAGTCATTAGGTGTAATTCTATTTAATATTTTTAAAGTGATGTTTCCATCTCTAATCATAGATTCTCCTTTTGGAATGACTTCAGAATTTCCATGAATAAGTACAGGAACAACATCTAAATTAAATTGATCGGCAAGATAAAAGGCACCTTTATGAAAGCGTTTTATTTTATGGGTTTTAGATCGTGTGCCTTCTGGAAAAGCCATTAAGGTATAGCCTTGGTCTATTTTTTTCTTTAAATGCTCTAGCCCATTTTCAATACCACTTGACACAGGATAAAATCCAGCTAATTGTACTGCCTTTCCGAAAATTGGAGAATTATAAACCCAATCATTTACCAGAAAGATAATCTTTGGGTGTAACATTCCAATAGCTAGAATGTCTAAAAACGAGGTGTGATTTGCGATGATGATAGATTGCTTTTTGAAATCCTCATTGTTTTCATTTATGATTCTTTTAATTAAAAAAGGGTTGGTGTAGAGCACGGATTTCATAAAATTTGAAATGGTTTTATGAAACCATTTCATCTTAGTTTTTTTAGGAATTGGGATAATTTTCATTACCGTAACACTAAATACAGAAAGTAAAAAACCACCTAATCCAAAATAAGTGAATGATGATAATGTATGAATAAGTAGCCTTAATGTTATAGGTCTTTTTGTGGAGCTGCCAATAAATAATTTGAATAATACGGGTTGTATCGTAAATGCGATAAGAACTGCAGATAAAATACCTATTATACATACAAGCGATATAGAATGTAAAGCTGGGTGTTTGGCAAAGATTAAAACACCAACACCCAAAATGGTTGTTATAACAGATAATAAGATAGACGTTTTATGGGTTGCTAATGCTTTTTCACCAGTTCTGAGTTCATGTAGTAATCCATTGGTTATAAAAATACTATAGTCTATACCTAAACCGAAAATAAAGGTTGAAATTATGATGTTAAAGATGTTGAATTCCAAACCAAAGAATCCCATGACACCAATAGTCAATAGCCATGTTAGGCAAATTGGGATACTTGTTACTAAAGTCAAAGAAAAGCTTTTGTAAAATAAAAACAATATGATAAGTACAACGATTAGCGAATACCCAATTAAGCGATTAAAGTCATTTTTTAAGTTGCCTAAAAAGGTTTCATTCATTTGTTGCCTGTCAATAACCAAAACTTGAGATTGATTTTTAAAAGCATTAATAACATGGGCTTCATTTTTAGTTTTAACCAAGGTTGTTATGGTTGTGAAGTCATCTTTTGTAGTGATATAATCATCAACAGAAAATGTTTTTATGGCTTTATAATCGTTACTTTCTAAGGGGCTAAAAGGGGTATTTAAAAGCGAATAGAATGTATTAAAAGTATTTGGTTTAAAACCTAAGGCATTTCCGCTTTCAATGATATTATTTTTGGCGTTTTCAATGGTGTTTTCATCCCAAAAGGAATTCCATTTCGAAATTTGTTGCTGTTGTTGCTTTTCAGAATGAACAAAAGTTCCAATCGAACTGTAATTGATAATCTTATTTTCGGCTTTTAATTTTTTAATTTTTGATAAAATGTCATCATTTACCTGCAATGTTTTTTGTTCAGAATCACCATAAGCTGCTAAATAAATTGATTTTGACGCGTTGTTTATGAGTTTGTCTAAGCGTGATTCTGCCGCTTTCAAATTCTTAGGTTGATAATGAAGCTGCGTTAAGTCTTTATTAAAAATTACCGTGTTGTATGTGAATAAACTTCCTATTAATAGGATGAAAAAAGCAATAATTGCCCACTTATTTCTATGTAGATTATAGGATGCAATCTTGTCAATTAAGGTGTTTTTTTTAATCCTTTCTGAACGATCTTTATAAACTTGAGGAATAAAAAATAGCGCAAAGCAGGAAGCTCCTAAAACACTAACTGCAGCAAAAATACCTAGATCTTGAAGCGCTTGAGAGTTTAAAAACAACAAACATAAAAAAGCCAAAGCTGTTGTTAGACTACTCATTAATATAGGCTTGGTGATTTCTCTATATAAGCTCTTTATATTGTTATTACTCCTAATTTGTGTCAATATATGTAGAGAGTAATCCAACGTTACACCAAGAAGTACTGATCCAATACCTAAAGATATTGCTGATATTTTTTCTCTTAATAGAAACAGTAAGGCTATTGCTAATAATCCTCCAAATAGTGTTGGTCCAAATAAAATAATTGGAACAGTTAATTTTTTATAGAAGCCTATAAAAATGAGTAGTAGTGCGGTTAATGCAATACTAATGGTTGTTTTAATATCATTTTTTATTTGTTTTGCATTAGCAACAGCAATTAAAATACCACCAAAATATTCACTACTCACTTTGCCGTCAAAAGTACTATTAAGCTTATCGCTTGTAGCGTATAAATTTTCAACAAATAATGCGTTTTCTGCTGTTTCGGCTGCGTCCAAAACAGGGGTAATAAATAGTAAGATATGTTTCTTGTCCTTGCTGACAAGAAACCCATTTTGTAATGTAAAATCCTCTCCAAAACTTAATTCTTGTAGTTTTTTTAAAGCGATAAATGAAAGTCCTAAAGGGTCTTTTAATATGATGTCTTTGGCGATAATTCCAGATGGAGAAATTAAGGTTTTATAATCCTTTAAGAGTATTGCATCTACGCTGTCTTTTTGAATTTTATTTGCAATCGTTTTATAGTCACTCTCATCTAAAAAAAGAGGTAGATTCTGATAGATAAAATTTAGGGTACTTTGAATTTCATTAGTATCTATTTTACCCTGAATTTGCTTTATATAGTTGTTGGAGGTTTTTGAAATACTATCAATAAATTGAGACGCATAATCTGTTAGATCATCAATTGAACCATTTGGGTCTCTAGAGATATTTACAATTATTTTATCTGTAAAATTTACATTTTTTAAGACTTTTTGTGCTTCTGAGTTTTTATCATTACTTGGAATTAGTTTAGTTATGTCTTCTTCAAATTGAATTCTAGAAGCTATAAATAGCAATAATAAAAACAAAAGCACTAAAACGCTAAAACCGAATAGCTTTCTCGAATTGAAATATTGATATGTGTTATAAAAAAAATTATGCATTTGCTACTGTTGCTTTTTTCTTCTGAAAAAATAAAAAAAGAAAATAACTTAGTATTCCTAATGTTATTGAAGATACTACTGCTAGACTAAGGCTTCCTATAATATAAGTTTTAAGATGTTTTAATGCTTCGAAATCCATACTAATATCGTTGAGAGCATAGGTGTGGTTTATGTCCAATACAAAATTTCCAGTGTAAAGACTAGCCAGAAAAATAAATGGAATAAAAGGAGGGATACTTATATTGGAAAAGGCAAAAGCGATAGTCTTATTAAGATTTAATACGATGGCTAAAAAAATAACAATCACCGATTGTAAACCCCATAGAGGTGATAAACCAATAAAAACACCTAGAGCGATTGAAAACGCTTTTTTTCTTGGTGAATCTTGACTTCCTAAAAAGTCTTCAACTATAAAGCGTTTAATACCTTTTTTTTTTAATTTTCGGTATAAGTCACGTGGTTTTATGTAGAAAAAAGTTAGTATAACCAACCACGTATTTAAAATACTAATACGCGTGAAATCTTTAAATGGTCTAAAGTGCGATACGCGATCCACTTGGTCATATAAAATATTTATTGGTATATTTTTTACTGTCACGCCATGCCATGCAGCTTTAACAATGACCTCAATTTCAAACTCGAATTTTGATGTGTAAAATTTCAGGTCTTTAAGTTGATGAATAGGGTAGAGTCGATAACCAGATTGAGTATCCTGAAGTCTATTGCCCGTTTCTACCCAAAACCAAAAGTTTGAGAATTTATTCCCAAAACTACTTTTTTTAGGAACACTCTCCTGACTCATATTTCGTGCGCCAATAAGGAGTAGGTTTTTATTTTTAGTTTTTTCGAGTTCATTTACAAAAACAGGAATATCCTCTGGGAAATGTTGCCCGTCCGAATCTATCGTAATGGCATAATGATAGCCTAAACTTTCGGCATGTTTAAATCCAGCACGTAATGCTTGTCCTTTGCCTTTGTTATTTTGAAAATGGACTTGTTGTATTTGAGGGTATTCTTTAAGAATTTGAGGTGTTGAGTCAGTTGAACCGTCGTTAATAACAATTATATTTTTGGTATAGACTAGGGCTCTATCAATAACTTTTTGTAGTGTTTTATGATTATTGAAGGTTGGTATAATAACACAACATTGCAGGCTATTAAGTTTGTGCTCTGTTGTAACTTCCTTCATAGATTACTAAGAATTTGATTTAAGAAAAATTATAAACCAACTTTTATTTTTTCACAAAAGTACCATTACATTTTAAAGCAATAGTGCCATCTGTAAATTTAGTAATATTCTTTACTTTAATTGTATTATTTTCTTGAATTATTGAGAGTTCTAAAACAAGATTTGAGTTTTTAAATGGATTTATTAAAGCCGTAAATTTCACATTAGAAATGTGTTGTAAAAACAAAGATGCTTTAACGTAATCTTGAGTTATTTCTTTTATGGTTTGTATCATGCACACTCCTGGAGTTACAGGGTTTCCTATGAAATGACCATCAAAAACCTTATGATTTTTGTTCAATTGTATATGTGCATGAATTGTGTTTTCATCAAAGGTGGTAATCGATTGTATAGTATAAAAATCTTTTATTAACATCTCTTTTATTAAAAATCAAATTGATATCCAACACTTAATTGAATGACCTTGTTTAGCATTAAATCACTAACTTCTGTTGTTTCAAAGCCATTTCCTGTATCCACGTTTCTACCAAATAAATCGGTAAGTCCTTGCTTGTACCCAACAGAAATAACTACACCGTTGGTTAAATCGTAACCAATGGCTACAGCAACAGCAATATCTACTTCTTGAGGATCCTCTACATTTTTATCGTTTATTAAAATATCGATAACTGGAGCTATTTGAAAATTAAGGCCCTTATTGCCAACGTGAAATTTATTGTTTATTGGAATTGATAAATAGTCAAGTTCAATTTTAATATTACCATTTGATCCTCCTAAAGAAATATCACTTCCTTGTTTAGAATATAAAATTTCGGGCTGTAACGTATAAAACTCGGCAAATTTGAATGATAATGTTCCTCCAATATGAAAGGATGTAATACTCTTACTACTACCGCCAAAATTATCTGTGTTTGTTAAATCGGCAATGTTAAGACCTCCTTTTATTCCTGGTTTTATTTCTACTTGAGCATTTAAATGGGATACAAATAGTAGTGAAATTAAAAAAAATAAAGAAATCTTTTTCATAGTTATTTATTTGGGGAATTTTGGGTAGTGCAAGTAAGTAAAAGTCTTATAATTAAAAAATAATAAATAGTTAAATTAGTTATTACCCAAATAATCTAAATCAATTTTAATTGGAGCGTTTTTATGATGAATATTAATAGTTTTAGCAATGTTGTTTTGAACCTTATTAAATGTAATACTAATTTTTTCTTTTGAATGGCTAGTATGAATAATTTTCTTAAGCTCATTCGTATTTGACACTACAATATAGTGGTTGTATCTGTTTTTTGTTTTTGATTGATAAATAGTTTCTTGTAGACTCTTTTTAAATTTTTTTTGAATGTTGTTATGCTCCTGGGTTAAGGTTTTAAAATCACGTGTAAGTGTTTTGGTTATGATTTTCCGATTTAGTTCTTCCATGATAAAATGCATCTTAACCTCATTGTTAATAAGCTCGAAATCAAAAATTTTATTGCCAAAATTTGTGGTAAATACTATACGATGATTATTCTCTTTTATTTTTTTAATGATGAGAATGCCACCAAAAACATTATCGTATGCACTTATTTTAGCCTTATAAACATAATCTGTGTTTACATCAGTAAAATAAGGGTTTGAGAATTGATTAATTGTTGAGTTAAACTCAGGAAGTCCTTTAACAGTTGGAATGGCACAGGAAAAAAGTAAAACAACTACTAAACTAATTATTGAAAATCGCATTATCCACAGTTGTGTTACGTATTTTGTTTTTGAAAACAATTTTGGTATAATCATCAGAAGGCTCAATCATTTTTACTTCGGTTACATCACTTGTCTTAATATTAAATAGCAATTCAAGTCTGGCAATAAGTTTAAGTAAGTTTTTCTCTTTTGGAATAAACTTTACCAAGTAATTACCATTAACTTTAAAATAGGATATTACAAATTCTTCATCATTAAACATATTGCCTTTTAGACTATTTGTAATTATATTGTTTAAGCTTTTAAACATTTTGTTAGATCCAATGCCGATGTTACTTTTATCGCCTTCATCATTTATTAAAATCTTTTCGTCTTTAAAAATCACGCTGTATTTATAAGGTGATGTGTATTCCCATTTTATGACATTAGGAATTTTAAACACTAGTTTCCCAATAGTTTCAATGTCATTATTTAAAAAACTTAAATGTTTATATTGTGTAAAATCGCTAACAATAGTCTGTGTGTTGTTGTCAAGTGTTAAGACCTTTTCTTTGAACGTTTTTATTTCGTTTGCATTAAGTGGTTCTTGAGAAAATGTAATCTGATTACCAAAAAAAAGAAATAGTATAATGAAAATATTACGCATAAGCTTCAATATTAAATAAGGTATCAATAGTTATAGACTGATAACCGTTCTCTTGCAAAAATAGCAACAATTGTTCCAAAACACTAACGGTTATTTCTTTTGAATCATGTAATAAGATAACCGATCCAGGAGAAATTTTTTTTATAATTCTATTTAGGATTTTTTGTTCGTCGTTTTTTACAGTATCCAACGATCTAATATCCCACCCAATAACCTTGTGTTTCGTTTGTTTTAGTGCTCTAGCTATTGAAGGATTTGTAATACCAAAAGGCGGTCGAAACAGCGTCATTTTTTTACCTATAATAGTTTCAACTAAGTTATTGGTTTTTTCAATTTCGTTTACTATTTTTTGTTTTCTGTAAAAATCAAAGTAATTCGAATGAAAATAGGAGTGATTGCCAATGGTATGTCCATCGTTTACAATGTTTTTTATAATATTTGGATGTTTTTCTACATGTTTACCAATGCAAAAAAAAGTTGCTTTTGCTTGATGAGATTTTAGTAGCTCTAAAATTTGTGGTGTATACTTGATATTTGGACCATCGTCAAATGTAATAGCAACGTGCTTTTCTTTATGATTTTTATTTGAATTAAAAGCCATAAGATGATAATTCCATAGGATGTTAAAGCTACCAATAATGGTAATTAGTAGCCAAGATAAAACAAGAATAACATACGCTAAAACAGGAATGTTTACATATAATTCACCGATTAATAAACTAATAAATAGTGTGGTGGTTAGAGCATTTATGTTTTTAAATGTTAACATGCAGTCAGTAATAAAAAACTATGTTGTTGCCCTTTAAATTGATTATAGAGTAATACTTTTTTATAGCTTGCTTTTGGTGTGCCGTTGAGCATTAAAGCTTTCGGAATACGTTGATGTTTAATAATATTGGTTGCTGCCCAAAAACCAAATGCAGAAGCTGTAAAAAATTCGCCACAAAGATGTTTATAATGTATTTGAGGTGTTGAGCTAAAAATGGAGTCCTGTAGCTGATGGTAATATTTGTCAAAATCATCACCATTACTGCCTAGTATAACTGCATCAATATCGGATGCTAATAACTCATGATGTTTTAAAAATCCTTGTAGCTTTTCCTGGATGGATTCGGGAGTTGCTTTATTAATAATTTCAACGCCGTTTAATTTACAATAGGTGCTTTTTTGTTTTGAAGATGATACTGTGAAAAAATGAGCACCTTCACCAAATGCTGTAGTAATTGGTTGTGAAGCCATTTCTTCTGCCATCACTATATCATGAATAAATTGCTTCCCTAATTCATCAACACCACCAACTAAAATGTTGTTTGCTGTATTTTCATGTAGCATAAGTTGTGCATCGACAAGCGCAGATTCAAATGAAGCAGCACCATGGACATATGTTACATTATAACCTTTGCACTTAAGCGTTAATGCAATTTGGGCACCAACTGTATTATGAGTCGATTGAATAAATGATGTTGGAGTCAAGTATTCTTCGTTATTATCAATAATAGCATTTAAGAATTTTTCTGAATCCTCAATACAGCCCATACCTGTTCCTGTTATAATAGCATCAGGAATTTCAAGTTGCGCTTCTTGTAAAGCAATTTTTGATGTAGCAATACCCATTTTCACCCCAGTTGCCATACGCCTGCTAGCAATTGGACTTATAAATGTTTTGTATTTAGGGTGAATAGCATTAACAGTTTTTGTATCGTGAGAAATGACTGTTTGTAAGAAACTATTTGAATCATAAGTATCTTGAGCCGAGATTGAAGCTGCACTATTTATATAACAGGGTTTCATTGGCCTTTAGAAAAAATAATTGTTGAACAATTACCTCCAAACCCGAAGGAATTTGATAATACATAGTCTAATGGTTTCTCTGTCACTTTTGTGATTGGAACCATTTGTAATTCTGGAATGGCAGTATTAAAATTTAAATTAGGAAACATTAGGTTTTTTTGAAGTGCTAATATAGAATATACGGCTTCTATAGCTCCAGCAGCAGCTAGTGTGTGGCCTGTAAACGCTTTAGTTGAACTAAAATCTGGAATTGTATTTCCAAAAACCCGCTTTATAGCCCTGCCTTCAGATAAATCGTTATTAGGAGTTGCCGTACCATGTGCATTAATGTAATTGATGTCTTGAGGTTGGATATTTGCAACAGTCAAAGCTTTTTGCATGGCTAAATAAGCACCATCTCCATTTGCTGAAGATGCTGTTTGATGAAATGCATCATTAGCATTACCGTAACCAGCTACATACGCCAAAATTTCTTTGTTTTGTTGTTTTACCAGTGTATCAGATTCTAATACCAAATATGCAGCGGCCTCTCCTAAATTAAGACCTTTTCTGTTGGCATCAAAAGGAGCGCAGTCTGTGTCAGATAATATCATTAGGGTTTTAAAACCATTGATGGTAAATTTTGCTAAACCATCAGTGCCTCCAACAATAACACGATCGAGTTGTCCGGACTTAATTAATCGCGCACCTAGCATAATAGCATTTGCTGCTGAAGAGCACGCTGTACTTATAGTCGTTGTGTAATCGGTAATCCCTAAATGCTCTGCAATCTTATCAGTACTATCACCAGCGTGATGACTACTAATAAATTTTCTACTTTCAGAATTAGTATTGTAGTTCTGAAAATGTTTTTCGGTCATATCCATACCGCCAACACTTGTTGATGATATTAAACCAGTTCTAAACATATTTATAGCTTCAATATTCGCTTGATCCAAAGCTTGTTTTGCGGCAATGCATCCTAATAAAGCTGTTCTGGAATAGTTATGATCTTTTGGTAAATCGAGGCTGTCTGCTAGTTGCTTATTGGTTTGTAATATTTCGCCAACCTTAATATCTCCTCGGTGTCGTGTTTCAATATTTACTATAGGTGCAATACCATTTTTGTAATTTAAAAGCGCAAATAGATTTTCTTCTAAAGTATTACCAATAGAAGACATAATTCCCATTCCTGTTATAGCAACACGGTTTTGGAACATATTACTTTTTTCGGTGTTCCGTAATGTAAGTTGCTAGAACTTCAATAGATGAAAAAACTGTTTTTCCTTCTTTAGGATCGGTAAGTTTTATGCCATAATCTTTGTCTAACATCACTATAAGCTCTAAAGCATCAATAGAATCTAGACCTAATCCATCTCCAAATAATGTATCGCCATCAGCAATGTCTTCAACGTTAAAATCTTCTAAATTTAATTGCTCAATAATGTTCTCTTTAAGTTCTTGTTTTAATGCTTCCATTAATTTTCGTTATATATTTTATTAATAAATTCTTGTGAATATTTGTATTCTCCTTCTTCCGCCACAAGATACATAAATGCATGATATTTCTCATCATCAAAATCTACCCAGCCGCAAAGAATTTGATTGCTTTTTTCATTCTGAATTAGGCTTATAGCATACTGCTCTAAAAGTTTTTCATTGAAAGTATTTGAAACAAAAAAAGCATTTTCCCCTTTTATTTGATGTCTAATACTAATTTCTCCAATGGCTATGTTTGGCAGTGTATAAACAAAATTAGCTGGACTTGGATAATAATTTCCTTTATCATTTATGGTTTCCTGATGCTTTCTATCTGTATCTAAACTGGAACTTTTGTTTGAAAGTACAATAGCTATATCTTCTTTCGCTTTCGAATCAATACTTGAATGCTCCAATAGTACTTCTGATGCCAGAAAAGCTAACTTACATAGATTATCCATTTTAAAAAATTTAGGATATTCTATTTTTAAATTTTTATAAGTGTTTTTTAAAAAAGATTTTGAATCATTTGAGTCGTCTTCATAAATAACCTTTCCATTTAAAGTTATTTTACCGTCTATAATTTTACAATAGTTCTGTATGTGTAATTTTTTACTCAATAGTTTTTACTTTTTTTTGCAAACTAATATAGTGTGGTATTCTCCAATGCTGATATCGTCATTGATTTGTAATCCAGCTTCACCAATTAATTCAATTAATTCACTCGAGCTGTACATTTTACTATTCCCATTGGCTAATGCTGTGAAATATAGCGATGTAGCCTCTAAAACAAATTTGGCATTATCAAACCTTTGTCTATCAGTAAATGTTTCCATGATAAGTAATTCTGTTTGATCATCCATAGACTTGACACAAGTCTTCAATATTTTTAAAATTTCTGCTTTACTAAAACAATCTAAAAATTGACTCATCCATATTGTATCTGCACCATTGGGGATTTGAGGCTGTTTTGTTAGCCAATCAATTTCATAAACAGAGATTCTATCCTCGAAATTATTTTTTTTAGCATTTAATAGTGCCATGTCTAGTTGTCCTGGTAAGTCGATTATTTTTACAGAAACATCATCATTGAAATAGCATGAACTAATCGCGAATTTTCCAGTATTTCCACCAATATCAAAAAGTACTTTTGGGGTTTTAGCAAAAACTATTTTTAAAGCCTCATTAAATGCATCGTCAGAATAAAGATGATCAAATTCGAACCAGGATTTTTGCACTTCTGGTTTTAGCTCAGATAATCCTTCATATATGGTTTTCCAGTTACCTAGTTCTTTTAGTCCTTCTGGTTTTTCGTTTTTTATAGATTCGTTTAAATGGAATAAACCTTTATAACAAACATCGTGTGTGAAATTTACATTCGCATTAACGGTCTTGTCATAATTAAGAAAATAACCAATTTTGGTTAATTCATATTTGTTGTCGTTATTTTTACTTACGATATCTGAACTTTCTGCTATTTCTAATAATACTCCAATGCCATACTCGCTAATTGACAGATCTTTTGAAATTTCATGAATTGTTACTCCGCCTTTTTTTCTATTATCAAAGATGAAATTTAAAATACCTAACTTTTTAAGAGAAACTGTAGTTTGAAACACAAAAGGAGCGAACGCAATTTTTTGTGCTTCTTGTAAAGCGTCGATGGCTTTTAATGATTTTTTTTGTCCTCCTGTTTTGGGTTTGATTAATCTGTTCTGCATATTATATATTTGATAGGTGAAAATTTTTGTACGTCACTAAATACTCGTCTATTCTATTTCTCATAAGTTAATTTTTTGAAAATAATTGCTGTATTACATCCACCAAAACCTGATGCGGTTTTTAAGACGGTATTAATTTCTGCTTTCTTATTCTGTTTAATTATATTTAATGGTACTGAAACACCTAATTCATCCATGCCTAAAGAAGTATAAAGCATATTGTTTTTCATGGTGTGTATTCCAACAATAGCCTCTAGTAATCCTGATGCGCCTAAAGTATGTCCGTAATAGCCTTTTAAACTATTTAAGGGTGTCTGTTCTAGTTTTAATCGATTAAAAGCGATGGCTTCCATTTCGTCATTGAATTGTGTTGCGGTACCATGTGCTGAAATATAATCGATAGTTTCTGAAGTAATTTTAGCTTCTTGTAAAGCTGAAACTACACTTTTGTATAATCCTTCACCATCTCTTGAGGGTCCTGAAATATGATTGGCATCATTGCACGATCCATCTCCAATAACTTGAATATTTCCTTTTTTTGATCTTTGATTAGTAATGGCAATTGAAGCAGCAGCTTCACCAATAGTAATCCCATTTCTATGTTTTGAAAAGGGTTTACAAGGTTTTTCACTTATGGCTTGAAACGATTGAAAACCTGATAATGTGAATTCTGAAACAATGTCACCTCCAACAATAAAAGCATTATCGTAATAATCATTTTGTATCAGTCGCTTTGCAACAGCCACCGATAAAATCCCAGAGACACATGCATTGGATATTACTATGGGCTCATTTTTAAACCCAAAGAATTTTTTGATTTTTTCGCCCAATACGGGTAAGTAAGCACGTTCTGGAGCGAAATTATTATGTAAAGCATCAATATTCCCTTTTGTGGTTGCAATGACTAAAGCAGTCTTATCTGAAATTGGAAAAGCAGATTGAGAGATGGTGTCCTGTAAGGACAAAATCATCATTTTCTCTAGTTTAGTATAGATATCAACGTCTCCTATTTTGTTAAACTCATGGTTTAATTTGTCGTCGTTAATTAATGACGCATAGCAAGGGGAAGAACCTATAGTATCATGCAAAGCAATCCCAGATTCTCCTTTAGTAATTTGTGAAATATTTGCTTCACAAGTAAACCCAAGAGGGGAGATGATGTTGTTTGCAGTGATAAAAACGTCCTTCATTGTGTTTTTATATTAATCCGTTTTTGTTTTTCCAAGTTTTAAAGAATGGCGGAAGTGTAAGTGATAAATCATTGTTGTCATCTACAAAGACTTGAATTGTTTCACCCGTACAAACGGTGTCTCCTTTTGCATTCATAATTTTATATTTGAAAATTATTTTAGCTGCTGGTGTATTTATAAACGTAGTTTCTACAGTTGCAATTTCTCCGTAGCGCAATGGTAATTTATGTTCGCAACTCGATTTAATAATAGGTGTTACATAACCTTGAGCTTTAGCGTCTAGGTATGAGATTCCATGTTCTCTGCCAAAGGCTTCTCTACCATCTTCAAAATAGTGAAGGTAGTATCCATGCCATACAATACCTAAAGCATCCGTTTCGTTAAAGCGAATTCTAATATCGTGAAATTCTTTTAATGTGCTTTCTTCAGTATGTTCTAATTTTTTTGATTTCATTTAACCTTTACTTTTTTAAAACAGTCTTCATTTGTGCAGACATAATAATCTCACCATCCAATCGTGTTATTCCTTTTACCAAGGTGATTCCCATAACTTCTTGTAAAATCTCCACTTCGGTTTCTAGTTTCATATGAACTTTAGGAAGCTTTTTGATATGTACGCCTTTTATAGCGCCAATATAACCTTCTGGTGCGAGTAATTTTTTAATATAAAAATGGTAACCTGTATAAAGCGCTACAGTTTGTGCCATGTGTTCAATGAGTCCAGGTTCGGTAAGGTAATCATCTTGTAAAAACATATTGTCTTCAGAAATTGTTAGTCCTGAAATCACTTTAGTTTCATCAAAGTATAGCAAACTATCTACCATTACTATTGGAGCTCGTTGTGGAATGAGCTTTAGGATGATATTTTGGTCTGTGATGGCTTCTTTTAGTAAGTTCATGTTTTAACTAGTTTTTTAAATCCTTCCAAAAATCAAAATAATTAAACCACTGCAAAGGATATTTGTTGAGTATCCATTCTAAGCTTTCTGCATATGATTTAAGCAAGGCTTCATGGTCTCTATATCTTACCTCAGTAGTTCTAGCGTAAAGGTGGTAATGTTTACTTGTTTCTTTCATAACATAAACAAAAAGCACAGGAACTTTTAATCGTGATCCTAATAGAAATGGGCCGGCAGGGAATTTTGCGTCCTTCCCCAATAACTCATGTGTTAACGATTTTGTGTCTTTAATATAGCGGTCACCTGTAATACATATAATTTCATTTCTTGACAATGCTGCATTAATTTCAAAGACATGAGAAAGATCGTCTTTAATGATGATTAAATTTACGCTAGATTTATTGGTAACACTTTCTATATAGGCTTTTATATTACTATGTTCGGCATCGGTTGTGAGTAAACTGATGGCTACATTTTCTTCAAGTTCATTAAAAAAATGTTCAGCAATTTCAAAATTACCAACATGCGCACTAATGAGAATACCTCCTTTTTTTGCTTTAAGGATGTTTCTCAATTGATCTACACCATCAAAGTGGTAAGTGAATTTGTCCCTTAAACCAGAAGATATTGCAATTTTATCTATAATGGTTTGCCCAAAGACATAATAGCTTTTGTAGATATTTAAAATGCTTTTTAACTTTGAGTAGTTTCGTCTTTTACGAGAATAATAATATATAGATTTAGAGCTGCTAATGGCAAAAAAACAAAAATAAGTAGCCACAAAGAACAGCACAAAATAGGCTGAGCGTAATCCAAGTTTTTTAATACAAAAGACAAATATTTTATATCCTAAAACTGAACCTCTTGACTTTCCTTCCCATTCAGTCGTCATCTAATTTCAGTAAAGAGTTAGCTTAATTTTTTCTCAATAAGGTCGTAAAAATTTTGAAGCGTTTCAACATTTACAAAATCCTCTCCTGCCAATTTTACACTAAAATTAGCTTCTATAGCGACAACTAAATCTACAAAATCTAAACTATCGAGTTCTAGTGTTTCTTTTAAATTAGCTTCGGGCAAAATATCGTCTGCTTCAACTTCAAATTCATCTATAAGAAAGTTGTTTATTTTTTCAATAATAACTTCTTTATTCATATCGGTATTATAATTTTTTTATTATTAATGCTGAATTTGTTCCTCCAAATCCAAAAGAATTGGACAAAAATACATCAATTTTTTCATCTATCGTTTTGCTTACTAAATTTAATTTAGCAGCATCTTCATCAGGATTTTCTAAATTTATATTGGGCGCAATAAAGGAATGTTGCATCATAAGCATCGAATATATAACTTCACTAGCACCGGCCATCCAACACTCGTGACCTGTCATAGATTTTGTAGAACTCACATAAGGGCCATTTTCTCCAAAAACATCGAATATTGCTTTGGCTTCGTTTGAATCACCAACTGGTGTTGAAGTCGCATGAGCATTAACATAATCAATACTACTAATAGGAATATTTGCTTGTTTAATGGCTTTATTCATGGCGCGAGAAGGTCCATCTACATTCGGCGTTGATATATGTTCACCATTTGATGAGAAGCCATACCCTATGATTTCTCCTAAAATAGGAGCGCCTCTTTTTATCGCAGATTCATAACTTTCAACCACTAAAGTAGCACCACCACCACTCGGAATGAGGCCATCACGATTTTTATCAAAAGGGCGTGATGCTTTTTCGGGTTGTTCTGTATTTGCTGAGAAAACTCCTAAGCCATCAAAGCTTCCCATGGCAAGTTCGTTAATTTCCTGAGCACCTCCACAAATTATACAATCTTGAAGACCACTTTTTATAAGTTGATATGCCATACCAATAGCATGAGAACCACTAGCACAGGCAGCACTTATAGTGAAATTGATACCAGTTAATTTAAAAATAGTAGAGAGGTTCATGGTTATCGTAGAATTCATGCCTTTAAAAATAGACCCTGAACCTACTAATGTGGTGTCTTTTTTTTCTCTGATTTTATCAACAGATTCTATAACAGACTTCGCTGTGCTATCATTGCCGTAAATAATTCCTACTTCAGTTTTATCTAAAAACTCTTGTGTTATTTTGGCATTCTCCAAAGCTTCTATAGTTGCCATATAGGCATAAGTTGCTTCTTCACCCAAACTAATACGTTGTCTTCTGGTTAGAAGTTTTTTGAGGTTAGGTTCTTGTACCATACCTGTTAAACAGGAGCGATAACCGAAAGGTTTTCTTTTTTCATCAAAAATGATTCCTGAGGTTCCGTTATATAGCGATGTTTTTACTTCTTCTAAATTTTCGCCAATGCAGGAATATATTCCCATGCCAGTTATAACAACTCTTCCCATTTTTGTAGTTTTATTTAAGAGTAAATACCTCCATTTATATTTATGACCTCTCCTGTGATGTACGATGCTTTTTTAGAAGCTAAAAAAGATACCAGATGGGCAACTTCTTCTGGATCACCAAAACGGTTTGCTGGCACCAATTTTTTTAATTCTTTTTCATTTAAGTCATTTGTCATATCAGTTTTAATAAACCCAGGAGCAACGGCATTTACAGTAATGTTGCGTTTAGCTATTTCTTGAGCTAAAGCTTTAGTCGCAGCAATTACAGCACCTTTAGCTGCTGAATAATTGGTTTGACCGGGTGTTCCTTTAAGACCTGATAGTGAAACAATATTAATAATGCGACCATATTTTTGGACTAGTAATTTTTGAATTAAATGGTTTGTGACATTAAAAAAACCGTTAAGACTAGTGTTTATTACATTATTCCAGTCTTCGGGTTTCATCCACATAAATAAACCGTCTTTTGTTATTCCTGCATTGTTTACTATGACTTCAATAATGGCCTCTTTATTGTTTTCTTGCCAGTTATCAATACTAGATTTAACCTCTTTATTATTTACAACATCAAATTGTAATAATTCTCCAGTTCCTCCAGCTTCTTTAACTGCTTCTAAAGTGTTTAAAGCCGCCTGTTTATTGCTTTGGTAATTTATTAAAATATGGTAATTAGAGTCTTTAGCAAGTTGTATGCAAATTGCTTTCCCAATACCTCTTGAGCCACCTGTTATTAAAGCGCACTTAATCATTTCTTTCTTCTCGTTCATTTAATACATGCTTACTTATTGTTTTGTGTCTACAAATAATTCAACGTTTTGATACCATTTGCCACCTAAAACTTTGCCTTCTTTATCTAAAAATCCCCACTTTTTATTTTTCTTTACACGAGCTAATCCATTATGAAAACCTTTAATAGAATTCTTATTAAATAAAGATAATCCAGAAGCAGTAATTTGATATTCAGCAGGAATTATTGCTTTCCCTTTTTTATCAATAAATCCCCATAATTTTTTCTCTTTTATTGGAGCTAATCCATTACTCGAAAATATTTCAGCATCTCTAAAACTAAAATCCAATATAGTTTCTCCTTTTTCATTGATATAACCCCAAAGGCTTTTATTAAAAACAGGAGCTAATCCATTATTAAAGGCTCTTACTTTTTCATAAATAGGTTTAATAACCCATTCTCCTTTATTATTAATAAATCCTACTTTTTTGTTGCTACGTGCATGGGTTAATTTTGAATGGTCATTAAAGTCCCAAATTTTATCAGCACTAGTAATCATATTAAATTGCTCATTATATATAACTCCAAAAGTTTCTCCTTTTCTAGCCCAAACACCTTTATTAGAATAATTTCCTATCTCAGCATATTCTAATGGAATGAAAACCTTGCCGTTTTTGTTAATCATACCCCAATTATCGCCATTTCTTACTCTTGCATATCCATTAATAAAGGGTTTAATAACATCGTAAGTAGGTTCTAGAATTAGTTTGCCATCTGTTCCTAAAAGTCCCATTTTTTTATGACTTCTATAAAAAGCAACACCATCATTAAAATCATAATATTTCTCTTTTACAGGGGTGTTTAAAATTTCCCCAGAAGCATTTATATAATTCCACTGGTCATTTTTAAGAACAAGAACATAGCCAGAGTTAAAGTCTTTTACTCTATCATATTCAGGTTTAAGCACCCATTCTCCAGATGTATTAATAAATCCCCATTTTTTGCCTTCAATTGCAGCAGCATATTTACCTGAAAAACTTGAAGCTTTTTTGAATTGTGGCTGAATAGCATACTCCCCTGAAGTATTAATATATCCGAATAAATTATTTTCTTTAACTAAGGCCAACTCTTGGGCATTAATAGTATAAACATTTTGAAAAAGAAGAAGTAATAATGCGTATTTAGTTTTCATTATACTATGTTATTTTTGTGATTCAGAATAAAAGCTTTCACCTCATTAACATAAGGATACATAACAATGTCTTCTGTAAATATAGGGACTAATTGTCTTATAGCATCATACATTTTTTTAGTTTTTGTAGATACTTTGTCCTGTACTTTGAGGTATTCAATAGCTTGCACAATGGTAATCATTTCTATAGCGACTACTTCGTAAGCATTTTCAATAACTTTTTTTGTAATAAGAGCGGCATTCGTTCCCATGCTAACAATATCTTGATTGTCATTATTATTAGGAATGCTATGCACATACATTGGGTTTGACAACATTTGGTTTTCTGCCGTTGTTGAGGTTGCTGTAAACTGTACACCTTGCATACCAAAGTTTAATCCTAAGGTTCCAAGATTAACAAATGCCGGAAGAATATTGTTAAGGTTTGGATTTAGTAAATAATTGAGTTGTCGCTCTGCGAGCATACTCATTTTGGTGACTACCAATTTTAACTTGTCCATTTCTAACGACACATAATCTCCATGAAAATTTCCGCCATGGTATACGTGTTGTTCTTCAACATTAACGATAGGGTTATCGTTTGCAGAATTCACTTCTTCAATTAAAATGCGTTCTACATTATCCAACGTATCTAAAACAGGCCCTAATATTTGAGGAACACATCGTAGTGAATAATATTCTTGTATTTTTTCTTCAAAGACAGTTACTTCAGGGTTTTTATTATATAGGAATTCTTCGCGTTTTCTGGTTAGTTTGCTATCAGATAAATGCGTTCTCATTTGTTTTGCGATTTCGCGCTGTCCTTTGTGTTTTTTTGTTTGATTTAACTCAAATGACAAATGATCATCGTATGCCTGGACTATTTCGTTAATTGCTGATGAGCATAAAATTACCCAATTTAATAATCGTCTTGTATTTATGGTATTTACAATGCCTATACCTGTCATTACTGAAGTTCCATTCATTAAGGCCAGCCCTTCACGTAAAACAACAGTAATCGGTTTTAAGTTTTCAATTTCAAAAACTTCTTTTGTAGGTTTTAATTCATTCTTATAATAAACTTCGCCTTCACCAATTAAAACAAGTGCCATGTGTGCTAATTGTACTAAATCGCCACTAGCACCAACACCACCATGCTCATAAATTAATGGAATAATATCTCTGTTAATTAATGTACTCATTAATTCTATTACCGATTTGTGTACTCCTGAATTACCTAAAGACAAGGTGTTCAATCGAGCTAACATAGCAGCTTTTACGTACTGAGGAGGAATAACGTTTCCTGTTCCAGAAGCATGACTTCTAATTAAATTATATTGTAATTTAATACGATCGGCATCTGCTATTTTGTATTGCGCCATAGGTCCAAAGCCAGTATTAACGCCATAGATGGTTTTGTTTTCTGAAAAATCTTTCAAAAAATTAAAACTATTTTCAATAGTTCGAAAAACGCTAATATCAATTTCAATAGGATTATTTTCAAAAATTATTTTGTAAAAATCTTCAATACCTAAGGTTCCATTCAGTTTTAACATCTATAATTGGTAATATTTAATAAAAATAATAGTTTAATAACTAAAAATGAAGTTATTTTGGATTGCAAATTTATAATAATTAATGATTTTATACTAAGATTATGAGTGATGAAAATGTTGATGTGTTAATTATTGGTGCAGGACCATCGGGTTGTGTTGCAGCATCTTATTTACAAAACAATGGTTGTGTGGTTAAAGTAGTTGAAAAAAGTAAATTCCCAAGATTTGTTATTGGCGAAAGTTTACTGCCTAGATGTATGGATCATTTTGAAGAAGTAGGTTTGTTAGACTGTTTAAAAGCTCAAAACTTCGAGGTTAAAGAAGGCGCACGATTTTTAAGAGGTAAAGAGGTTTGTAATTTCGATTTTAGTAAGAAACATACTGAAGGTTGGAATTGGACATGGCAAGTACCACGAGCTGATTTTGATAATGTACTAGCCAATGAGCTTGTAAAGCAAGGTGTGGATATCGCTTTTGAGCATGAGGTTGTTGATGTGAATTTTAACAATGATGGAACTTCTGTAACCACTATTAGAAATGGAGATGGACAAAGTAATACCATTGGCGCAAAATATATTATTGATTCGAGTGGATATGGTAGAGTTTTACCAAGACTCTTAGATTTAGAAAAACCATCAGAACTTCTAAACCAATCTTCAATATTTGCGCATGTAAAAGATATAAAACGGCCAAAAGGTTGGGAGGGTACTCGTATAACATTTGATGTTATTGATACTAGAACTTGGTTATGGGTAATCCCATTTTCTAATGGTGTAACAAGTATAGGTTATGTTGGTTCAACAGAATTTATAGAATCCTTTAAAGGAACTACGACTGAAAAATTAGCTAAAATGCTGAAGCTTTCAGATTATTATAGCGATAGATTTAATGGTGTCGATTTTTTGTTTAATCCTGTTGAAATAAAAAACTATTCAAAATCTGTAAAACAACTTTATGGCAAAGGTTATGTCCTAACAGGTAATAGTGCCGAATTTTTAGACCCTGTGTTTTCTTCTGGTGTTACTTTTGCAACAGAATCGGCTTTACTTGCAGCAAAATTAATAACCAAAGAGTTGCAAAGTGAAACTGTTAACTGGGAAGTAGAATATTCTGATTATATTAAAAAAGGAGTTAATGTTTTTGCAACTTATGTAAAGGAATGGTATACAGGAAATCTACAGAAACTATTCTTTCATAAGCCAGAAAACCCAGTGATAAAAAAACAAATATGTGCTGTTTTAGCAGGATATGTTTGGGATGAAACAAACCCATTTGTGAAAAATCATCATAGACTTGTAAAGGCAGTTGCGCATATTATTGATATGGAAAAACAAAAAAGCGAATAATTATTTTTAATTATTCGCTTTTTAATATAGTTATCTAATTAGTTTAGAATGCTTTTTTCATAATTAATTTAGACAAGGTCTTAGCCGTTTTTGCAAAGCCTTCACCAATACGGTCTTCGTTACTAAAGGTTCCACCAAATCGATTTCCTGGTGCATTTTTACTTGTAATTTCTAACATCACATTGTCTCTGTTAGCTGTTTCAACAAATTTTAATAAGGTGGTTAGTTTTGCAGGTTTTCTCATGACAGCCGCATTCCATCCTGGATATACCCATATGGTCTCCACAATAAGCGTATATTTTGCTTCTGTAAGGTCTTCTTCAAACGACATTCCCTGTTTATCAAGTAAATCTCTATTCATTAGCTCTAAAAATTTTGGAGCATAAATAAGTTCACGACTAGCTACCCAGCTTTTTTTCCAAGTTTTCCCTTTTCCTTTACCTTTTGCTTCTAAATCGCCAGATCGTTCTTTTACGTATTCATCATTGCTAAGGTTTTTTTTAAGGAGTTTCATGTTATCATATACGAACTCGACATTAATTTCTTTTTGATCTTTAATGAAATCAAAATCTCCATTCACTACTTTCATTTTTTGAGAATAGACTAAGGATGTAAAAAAGAAAATTAGAATAATAGTTATGTGTTTTTTCATAATAAAATTAAGAGTTTAAATTGTAATAAAATGACCACGAATATAATGAATATAATTATTTTAAAAACTGCTTTAAATATTTTTTTTTTGAAATGCTAGAGTCCTGCACTTCAATCAAGTATTTCTATAAAAAAGGACTGATTTTTATCAGTCCTTTTTTGTTTAAGCAACTTTTAATTAGTTGTTTACTTTCACCTTGCTAGCTGCATCATCTAAAGCCTTAGAGCCTTCTTCTTTAACTTTGTCTACTGCGTCGTTTGCAGCGTCTTTAGCATCATTAGCCATGTCTTTAGCGTCTTCTTTAACTTTGTCAGCACCATCTTTGATAGCATCTCCCGCAGCATCAAGAGCATTACCAGCTTCTTCTTTTAGAGAATCACCAGCGTCTTTGATAGCGTCTCCTGTTGCTTCAGCAGCATCTTTAACAGCATTTCCAGCTTCTTTTGCTGCGTTTTCTATTGCATCACCAGCTTCTTCAGTACTTTCTTTAGTTTCTCTGCATGATGTCACAGTCACAACAAGTGCCAATACCAATGCGATGTTTAAAATCAATTTTTTCATTGTAAAAGTTTTAGTGTTAATACATTAAATTAATGCCTTATATACGGATGTAATCTATAATTTGGACGACAGCACCTTTGTTTTCTTTTATGAAAGCTGCATTTTTTTCGCCTAATGAGTTGCGAAGTTCATAAGATGCGGTAAGTGAATCTAGTAGTGTTCTTAAATCGTTTTTATCAACTACCGAAATGACACCCGCTTTTTCGATCATAGCAGAGGCTTCAGGGAATTTTTTATAATCCTTACCTATAAGTATTGGTGAACCAAAAACTGCAGGTTCTAATATGTTATGTAGGCCTGTTTTTCCCATGGCTCCTCCAACATATGAAATATCGGCATAACTATAAATTTTTGTGAGTAAGCCAATAGTGTCAATAATAAAGACATTAAAGGGTTTTAAATTTTTGCCTTCTTTTTCAGAAAATAAAACGGAATCTGTCTTCAGTTTAGAAACGATATCCTTTATATGACTGCCTTTGATTTCGTGCGGCGCAATTATAAATTTTAGACTTTCAGAAGCATGTTCATTTATATATGGCAGGAGAATCTCTTCATCTTCGGCCCACGAACTTCCTATAACCATACAAGTACTTGTATCCTTAAATTCTGAAATAAAATCAAGTGTATTATTTTGTGATAACTGATTAGTCACTCTGTCAAACCTTGTGTCTCCAGAGACGGTTACTGAATTATAGTTAATTGAATTTAATAGTGATTTTGAACTTTCATTCTGAACGAAAATATGCTCAAAAGCAAGCAAAGCTGTTTTGCGTTTACCACCATAAGATTTAAAATAGGATTGGCTTTTTCTAAATGCAGCTGAAATTAAGATAGCACGTCCATTGTGACCTTTTAATGCGTGCAATAGGTTTGGCCAGATATCATATTTCACAAATACAGTGAATTCTGGTTGCACCAATTTTAGAAACCGTTTGGCATTTGCTTTGGTGTCTAACGGAAGATATACAACGACATCAGCAATTTTTGTATTTTTTCTAATTTCATAACCTGAAGGTGAGAAAAAAGTGAGTACAATTTTGTAGTCTGGATAGCGTTCTCTTAAAGTTTCAAAAACGGGCAGACCTTGTTCATATTCACCAAGAGAAGCACAATGAAACCAAAAGGTTTTGTCACCTTTATTGATGGTATTTTCTAATATGCTGAAGGTTTGATGACGACCTTTAACACCTAGATTTATCTTCGTGTTAAATAAGGCTAAAGTCTTCAGAACAAATGAAAGTAGATATATTCCTAAATCGTACAATAGTTAAATAGTTTAGTTCGTGCTAAAATAGGGTTCTTTGCTATAATTTCATTGCTTAATGCTGATGAATTTCGTAATTTCGTAACATATGAAAAAAATCCAAATGGTTGACCTTAAAGGTCAATATAGCAAAATAAAAGCTGAGGTAGATAACTCTGTTTTGGAGGTCTTAGATTCTACGGCTTATATAAATGGACCAAAGGTTCATGAGTTTCAGAAAAATTTAGAAAATTATTTAGATATCAAACATGTCATTCCATGTGCCAATGGAACCGATGCTTTGCAAATCGCAATGATGGGATTGGGTCTCAAGCCTGGTGATGAAGTGATTACTGCAGATTTCACATTTGCAGCAACAGTTGAGGTGATAGCACTTTTACAGCTCACTCCGGTTTTGGTTGATGTAGATCCTGTGACTTTTAATATTGATGTCGAGGCTATTAAAAATGCCATTACGCCTAAAACCAAGGCAATTGTTCCTGTACATCTCTTCGGAATGTGTGCTAATATGGAAGCAATCATGCAAATTGCTGAAGACCATGAACTTTACGTTATTGAAGATAATGCTCAAGCTATAGGTTCTTCATATACATACAGTGATGGAAGGAAAGTAAAAGCAGGAACGATTGGACATGTAGCGTCCACATCATTTTTTCCTTCTAAAAATTTAGGTTGTTATGGTGATGGAGGTGCGATTTTTACTAATGATGATGATTTGGCTCATACCATTAGAGGTATCGTAAATCATGGCATGTATGAACGTTATCACCACGATGTGGTTGGCGTAAATTCGCGATTAGATTCTGTTCAAGCTGCAGTTTTAGATATTAAATTAAAACGATTGGATAGTTATAATAAGGCTAGACAAAATGCAGCGCGAGCTTACAGTAAAGCTTTTGAAGGTCAAGAAAATATTATTGTTCCTTCAGGAAAAGATTCCTGTTCTGGTATCTGTGATGCTTGTGATTGTCATGTGTTTCATCAATATACATTGCGTATTTTAAATAGTGATCGCGATGCATTGGCTAAACATTTAAATGAAAGCGGAATTCCTTGTGGCGTTTATTATCCAATTCCGTTACATCGACAAAAAGCATATCAGGATTCTAGATATAATGAAGCCGATTTTGAAGTGACTAATCAATTGATTCATGAAGTCATTTCATTACCTATGCATACCGAATTAGATGATGAACAAATTGACTTTATTACGTCTACAATTATAAATTTCGTAAATTCTTAAAATGAAGAAAGTTCTTGTTACTGGTGGACTGGGTTTTATTGGTTCACATACAGTTGTCGAATTACAAAATGAAGGTTTTGAGGTTGTGATTATTGATGACTTATCTAACTCTTCTATCGATGTTTTAGACGGAATAGAAGCTATTACTGGAAAAAAGCCAATTTTCGAAAAACTGGATTTAAGAGAAAAATCAGATGTAGAACAGTTTTTTAAAAAACATAGCACTATTTCAGGTGTAATTCATTTTGCTGCTAGTAAAGCCGTAGGTGAGAGTGTAGAAAAACCATTGCATTACTATGAAAACAATATCAACGCGCTTGTTTATGTTTTGAAAGAAATGATAGGGTTAGAGGACTCTAATTTTATCTTTAGTTCATCTTGTACAGTTTATGGTCAGGCAGAAAAAATGCCTATTACAGAAAATGCTCCAGTGCAACCAGCCGAATCTCCTTACGGAAACACGAAACAAATTGGTGAGGAAATCATTCAAGATACGTGTAAAATAAAATCAGACTTTAATGCGATAGCCTTACGTTATTTTAATCCTATTGGCGCACATTCTAGTGCGAAAATTGGAGAGTTACCTATTGGTGTTCCGCAGAATTTGGTTCCTTTTATTACTCAAACGGCTGCTGGATTAAGAGATAGTTTGTCTGTTTTTGGTAACGACTATCCAACACCTGATGGCACTTGCGTTCGTGATTATATTCATGTTGTCGATCTTGCAAAAGCTCATGTGATAGCTTTAGAACGTTTACTTGAGAATAAGAATAGCTCAAACTTTGAGACTTTTAATGTTGGTACAGGAGTTGGGAGTTCTGTGTTAGAAGTCATACAATCTTTTGAGAAAGTATCTGGAGAGTCACTTACCTACAAATTTGCACCAAGGCGAGAAGGCGATGTGATATCTGCATATGCTAATACCGAAAAAGCAAATAATAGTCTTGGTTGGACAGCGAAATCTACTCTTGATGATGCTATATTGTCTGCTTGGAAATGGGAAAAGAAGATCAGGAATTTATAAATTCATTATAATGAAAAACATATTACAGCTCATCATCCTTTTACTAACAATTTCAGTAACTGGACAAAATATTTATTTGCACTGCGGAAAAGTTATTGATACGAAAAGTGGATCAACTTTATCTGAAAAAACGATTATTGTTTCAGGAGATAAAATTATAGCCATAGAGAATGGTTATGTAGCGCCAAAGTCTTCAGATGATGTAGTCGTAGATCTAAAGGATAAAACGGTCATGCCCGGACTTATTGATATGCATGTTCATATCGAGAAAGAGTTTGGACCAAGAACACGTTTAGAACGCTATATTTTAAATGAATCTGAGATTGCCTTTAACTCGGTAATGTATGCTAAAGCAACCTTGTTGTCTGGGTTTACAACCGTTAGAGATCTTGGAGGATCAGGAGTCAATATTTCAATTAGAAATGCTATAAATGCTGATAAAATTGAAGGTCCTAGAATTTTCACTGCGGGTAAAACTATAAGTTCAACCGGTGGACACGGAGATTCTACAAATGGAGCGAAAAAAGGACTTTTGGATGATCCAGGTCCAGAAGATGGTGTAGTGAACAGTGTTGATGATGCAAAAAAAGCCGTGAGACAGCGTTATAAAAATGGGGCAGATTGGATAAAAATCACAGCAACAGGTGGTGTATTAAGTGTTGCGAAAAGTGGTGATAATCCGCAGTTTACACTTGAAGAAGTTAAAGCTATTTGTGATGCTGCTAAAGATTATGGTATGCATGTTGCTGCTCATGCACATGGAGATGAAGGGATGCAACGTGCCATTATTGGAGGTGTTAAAACCATAGAGCATGGAACTTACATGAGTGATGAAACTATGGATTTGATGAAGAAGTATGACGCGTATTTAGTGCCTACCATTACGGCAGGTAAAGAAGTAGAAGAGAAAGCAAAAATAAAAGGCTTTTATCCAGATATTGTGGTGCCTAAAGCATTAGCTGTTGGTCCGCAAATACAAGGCACGTTTGCAAAAGCATACAAAAGAGGTGTAAATATTGCCTTTGGAACAGATGCTGGAGTTTTTAAACACGGTTTTAGCGGAAAAGAGTTTGGGTATATGGTTGAAGCTGGAATGCCTGAGATGGAAGCTATTCAAAGTGCTACAATTACCAATGCTATGTTATTAAGTATGGAAAATGAGTTAGGACAAATACAAGAAGGCTTTTTTGCTGATATTATTGCAGTTAATGACAATCCTATAAAAAAGATTTCTACTATGGAACATGTCGTTTTTGTAATGAAGGGCGGAAAAATTTACAAGCAATAAACTATAGATATCTAATATAATAAAATAGCCTTTTCGTTTCGAAAAGGCTTTTTTATGTTATGCTGTTTGTGTTTTCTTTTTGGAGAATACTACAGTATATAATAGTATGAGCATGCCGAAGGTAACAGACATATCAGCGACGTTAAAAATTCCTGTTCTAAATACACCTCCAAAATCTAAATGGAAAAAATCTGTGACTGATCCAAAAGCAATACGGTCAAAGACATTTGCAATTCCTCCACCAGCAATACAGCAAAGTGCAATTAAACTGAGTTTGTCTAATGTTTTGTTTTTCAGGATATAGTAGATAAGGTATCCTAAAACGCCTACTGGTAATATGAGTAAAAAAATGAGTTTTAAGGTCGGATTCATATCACTTCCCATGCCTAAAAAGGCACCAGCGTTTTCAACATTCATCATTAAGAAGGTATCACCAATGACGTTGATACGCTCTCTAGGATCTATGTTTGTTCTGACTATTATTTTTGAAATTTGGTCAATAGCTATATTGAAAGCTATAAGCAAGGTAATACCTGCAGTTCTAGATAACTTCATTGATTATACGTTAGATTCTAATGACGCTGAAGCTGTTTCGGCCTCTCTATTGATTTTTTTAACTAGTCCTTGCAATACTTTACCCGGTCCAACTTCAGTAAAATGCAAAGCGCCATCTGTAATCATTTGTTGAACAGATTGTGTCCAACGCACAGGAGCTGTGAGTTGTGAAATGAGATTGGCTTTGATTTCGTTTTCATCCAGTACAGCAGATGCTGTTACATTTTGGTAAATCGGACAATTTGGTTTACTGAATAATGTGTTTTCAATAGCAGCAGCAAGTTCTTCGCGAGCAGGTTCCATTAATGGAGAATGAAAAGCCCCACCAACAGGAAGTACTAAAGCACGACGCGCACCTTCTTCTTTTAGAGTTTCACAAGCATTATTTATAGCATCAATTTCTCCAGATATGACTAACTGTCCAGGACAGTTATAATTCGCGGCGACTACAATACCTTCTGTAGTAGCACATACTTTTTCTACAATGTCATCATCTAATCCTAAAACGGCTGCCATAGTACTTGGTTGCATTTCGCAAGCCTTTTGCATGGCTTGAGCTCTTTGCGATACTAATCTTAGACCATCTTCAAATGTTAATACACCAGCAGTAACTAAAGCAGAGAATTCTCCAAGAGAGTGACCTGCAACCATATCTGGCTTAAAGCTATCTCCTAAGGTTTTAGCTAATATTACAGAATGTAAAAAGATGGCTGGCTGCGTGACTTTCGTTTCTTTTAAGTCTTCAGGAGAACCTTCAAACATAATGTCTGTAATAGAAAAGCCTAAAATATCATTTGCTTTCTCAAACAATTCTTGAGCTAAAGGTGAGTTTTCGTATAAGTCAAGACCCATTCCCGTAAATTGGGCTCCTTGACCTGGGAAAATATATGCGTTCATTTTAATCAAATTTTGTGCTGCAAAAATAGGAATAATATCTTAATGATAAAGTGTTGTTATAGAAGTCTAAGTAAATCTATAAATGTCCAGTTGCAGCCTCTGCACAACGTTCACCATCCATCGCAGCAGAAACGATTCCGCCAGCATAACCGCCACCTTCACCACAAGGAAATAAATTTGAAATTTCTGGATGTGCTAAATTGTCGTTTCTAGGAATATTTACAGGAGATGAGGTTCTAGATTCTACACCTATCACATTAGCTTCAGCCGTATAGTACCCTTTCATTTTTTCCCCAAAGGCTTTAAAGCCTTTCCGAAGAGAGCCTCCAATAAGTTTAGGTAAAAGAGAATGTAGTGGTGCCGATTTTAATCCGGGTTGGTAGGAAGTAGGGTTTAAGTCTTTAGATAAGTGACCATCAACAAAATCTGTTAGTCGTTGGGCAGGAGCTGTTTGTGTTCTTCCTCCAGCTGTAAATGCTAATCGTTCTAAATCCTTTTGATATTCTAGTCCTTTGAGTGCGCCATGATGTTCGTATTTATAGAGATCTCTATCTGCATTGATTTCAACCACAATACCAGAATTGGCATACTCATTATTTCGTTTGGATGGCGACATGCCGTTGACAACAACTTCACCATGCGCAGTGGCTGCCGGAACTATAAATCCGCCAGGACACATACAAAACGAGTAGACGCCTCTTTCATTGACTTGTTGCACTAAACTATAGGCAGCTGCTGGTAATAACTCGTCACGTTTTTCGCCTCTACAGTGATACTGAATACCATCAATGATTTCCTGTGGATGCTCCACACGAACTCCCATAGCAAATGATTTTGCTTGTAGTTTGATGTTTTTCTCATTGAGTAAATAGTAAATATCTCGAGCAGAATGTCCTGTGGCTAAAATCACTTTGTCGGTATCTAATTCGTCTCCATTTTGGAGTATAATAGAGGTAATCGAATTGTCTTTAATATTGAAATCGGTAACGCGTGTTTCAAAATGGACTTCGCCACCAAATTTTAAAATAGTTTCACGAATATTCTTAACCACTTCTGGAAGTTTATTGGTTCCTATATGTGGATGAGCATCGACAAGAATTTGGTCTGTCGCTCCATGGTATACGAGGTTTTCAAATATCTTTCTTACATCACCACGTTTCAAACTTCTGGTATATAATTTTCCGTCACTATAAGTTCCTGCTCCACCTTCTCCAAAGCAATAGTTAGAATCTTCGTTTACAATATGATCTTGATTGATGGCTTTTATATCACGACGCCTATCTTGGACGTTTTTTCCACGTTCAAGAACAATTGGTTTAAAGCCAAGTTCTATGCATCGCAAAGCGGCATACATTCCTGCAGGACCAAAACCAATAATATGAATAGGTTTTGCATTGGATACATCTCTATAATCAAAAGAGTAAGCAGAATCTTCAGAAGGTTGTTCATTAATATAAACGTCGACTTTATAGTTTAGAATGATGAGTTTTTTTCGTGCGTCTATTGATTTCCGAAGCACTTTTACTGCAGAAATATCTTCTGCTTTCACATTTAAGGACTGCGATGCTTTGGTGACCAACATATTCGGTTGTCGTTCTTCTTGAAGTGTGATGCGCAATTGTAACTCTTTTATCATAATGCGAAATTAGTTATATTTAGTAAGGTTAGACGTTTTTTGTCCAAATTAGTGGTATTAATACATGAATATTTACTAGATAAAATTGGTTATTTAACAAAAATTAACATCTATTCATGTCGGTGTTAAAAAAAAGCGAATTAATTGTTTTTATGACTATAAGTAGCAGGGCTTTAATTAATTAGGGGTGTTTTTAGAAATTGTGTTAAATTATGTTAATAGGTAAATTAACATCGGGAATTACCTTTTTTTTGTGAATCATTAACTGATTTAAAATTATGTTTGTTAATTTGTTAATCTAAAGACTATGAAAAGTATAATTACTATAATAAGTGTATTCTTGTTTTGTGCAAATCTAAATGCACAAAATGAAGGTATTCTATACATTTTAGAAAGTAATTATGAAAATGGCACTTCAAAATCTATCCTTCCTATATCAGATGATATTGTAGCACTACATGTAAACTCTGCCGAATTTTGGTATTTAAAGGCTATGTGCGAAGATCAAGCGGGCGATTTTTTAGCATCTAGAAATAGTCTCATAAAATCTAAAGTTAATAGATATTACAATAAAGCAGATTTATATTTTCATTTAGCGAAAGCCGAATTGAAATTAGAAAATGAGGAAGCTTCATTAGGTTATATTGAAAAATCTTTGAGGCGAAAGGCAAGGCCACAAAAATTTGAAATTGAGGCATTTAGTAGTTTAAATAATGATGTGGCTTTTGTGAAACTGTTGGATTCATATAGGCCAACCTTAAGTGTATGGACAGGCGTGTTTTTGTTTATCTCGCTTCAGGGTATTCTACTCTTCTTTTTATTGTTTTTCAGAAAAAAAGGAAATACTAAAGCGAATAAGAATTTAGGACTATTTGTGTTAAGTTTTTCGATTATATTAATATTTTATGTGTTGTATAAAAGTCGTTTTCTTTATGAATTCCCACTTGTATATTTCCGCAAATTATGGGTACCAATAATTTTGCTATTAGGTCCATTGCTGTTGTTTTATGTTAAAGATCTTTTTAAAATTAAGTATTCTATAAAATTCAAACTGTTACACTTATCTCTGTTTTTTGTAGCTTTTTCTTATTATTTAGCTTTTCATTTTATTAATCCAAAAAGTACTGTTTTCCATGCATCAATGGATGTTATTTATTTTTCATGGTTAAGGAATGCTCAGATGTTTATTTATCTACTTCTTATATATAATGTATTAAAGAAGGGGAAAAATAATATTGGTGTTAATGTTGTGAAATGGTTACACTATATGGTATATGCCTATGCTGGTTTTGTAGTCTCAATGATTATATACTCTTCATTAGGTGGATTTGATTTTTTCTCTCGGGACGGTTGGGATTATATTACTTGTCTTTTTATTTCATCCTCTATAATTTTATTAGGCGTATTTGGGTTAATTCAACCTCAAATTTTTTGGGGCTTTGATGTTGATGGATCGGCGTTTAATGCTATTAAGTATGAAAAATCAGGATTGATTCCTAGCTTAGCTGAAGAGTTAAAGCAAAAGTTAATAGAATTGATGGTTGATGACAAAGTTTATAGAAATAATAATTTGAATTTAGATGAACTGTCTGGAATGCTTGGTACAACAAAGCACAATACATCACAAATAATTAATGAACAGTTCAATGAGAACTTTTTTGATTTTTTAAATGACTTCAGAATTGATGAAGCTAAAGAATTATTAACCTCAAAAGAAGATTTTAAAATGACAATTTCTGAAATTTTATTTGAAGTTGGTTTTAATAATAAAGTGACTTTTAATAATGCTTTTAAGAAAAGAACAGATGTCACACCTACACAATATAGAATACGAATAGCTCAAGCTATTTGATTATTAAAGTTAACTACTACTATATAGTTCTTCCTTTCTTCTTATCTATCTATATCCTTTTTCTTAGAGTATTTAACGGTTTCGATTAATTCCCAATAATGAAGCGCTAATTTCAGATGCTTTGTTTTTAGCATGGTAACTAGTCTATCAACAAAGGCTAGTCAATATCTCATTTTCCCTTTTAATTCTAGCACCAGTTTATTGGACTTTATTTCTATTCATTACTGTTATAGCGTGTTAGTTTGTCACCTTTTTTTCTAAATACGGGAGTTGGTTGTACACTATATAGGTGTCATACCAATTTGATTATCAATTTAATTTATATGGCTTTGTATATGTGTCCTTCAATTAGAAAGATTATGTGGTAAGTGTTAGTCGGCAACTAGTAAACTATTATCGGAATTGCCGTAGTTCCTGTTATTCTTCTCTTTTTTTGTGGTAACAATTGTAAAGGTAAGGCGGTGGTTGTCTTACTAAACTTATGAATTATCTGTGTTAACATTAATTTCATACTAGTAATTATTTTGAATTAGTCTTTAAAAATAACGACGCTGCCTACCTTTTTCAATTGTACTATAACTATCTCGTAATAATAAAAATTTAAGTTTATGAAAGTAAAAAATTATGGTTTAGTGCTAGTGCTCTTGTTTTTAAGTGTTACTTCAAGTTTTGCACAAGAGAGGACTATCACAGGAAAAGTTACATCTGCAGATGACGGTTTACCGTTAGTAGGTGTTAACGTAATAATAAAAGGTACTGCAAGAGGTCTGCAGACAGATTTTGATGGAATGTATTCTATTAAAGTAAATGAGGGTGAAACTTTAGTGTTTTCTTATTTAGGTAACAAGACAATAGAGAGACTGATAGGTTCAGTTAGTGTTATTGATGTTGCTATGTTAACAGATAACACATTAGATGAAGTTGTTGTTATTGCTTATGGTAATGTTTCATCATTAAAAAAGAATCCCGCTGCAATTACTACTGTAAAAGCAGAAATTTTAGAGGATAGAGCTAATGCATCTGCATTGCAGAACCTACAGGGACAAGTTGCTGGTTTAAATATTGCGACGGGTTCAGGACAACCAGGAAGTGATAGTACAATTATACTAAGAGGTGCAGGTTCTATTAATGGAAACATTGAGCCTTTATTTATAGTCGATGGAATTCCAGTAGATGAAGATAACTTCAGAAGTATTAATCCAAATGACATTGCCACGTTTACTATTTTAAAAGATGCTGGTGCTGCCAATATTTATGGAAATAGAGCTGCCAATGGTGCGATCGTAATTACAACTAAAAAAGGACGATTTAATGAAGGCTTAAAATTTAGATATACAGCAGCCTACGGAAATTCTGAATTACAAGATCAACCTTTTGAGTTGATGAACACTAGGGAGATTTTAGGATTTCAAAGGACTAATGGAGCGGGAATTGGTGCTGGTTTGTCCGATGCTGAAATTTCAGCGATTGCACGTCAAGCAAATACAAGTTGGGCAGATGTGTTCTTTAGAACAGGGAAAACACAGTCTCATGACATTACAATGACATCAGGTGGTGAAAATTCAAGTAATTTTACATCACTTCAGTATTTTCAACAAGATGGTATTTTTATAGGATCTAATTTTCAACGTTTTTCATTAAGGAATAATTTTAATGGAAAAACAGATGATGATAAATTTAACTACGGACTTAATTTGTCTCTTGCATTTTCAGAAACGAATGAATTAGATAATTCAGGGAGTGGTAGTACATTCTTTAATCCATTTAGTGCAGCTTTACAAGGGCTTCCATATCTAAGTACATATGATGCAGATGGTTCTCAAACTATTGATGGCGGAATTACACCAGGTGATGCTGGAGCTATCTTATCTAATGGAGCAACTAATTTTCCATATGTATTATTGAATAGTATTGCTTTAAATACAGATAGAGAAGAAGAAATTAAAATATTAGCGTCGTTCAATGCAGATTGGAATTTTGCTAAAAACTTCAGTGCTCGAGTTCAAATGGGTATGGATTTAAGTACCGAAAAACGTTTAGAAATTTTACATCCTAATAGTATTTTAGGACCGTTTCAAGCTAACGTAATTGGTAACCAAGCTCAGTTTGGAGGAATTCAAGAGGAAACGTATACGAGAGACTTTAGATTTAATGTCTCACCTTCTATTAGCTATTCTAATGTATTTGAAGATAAACATGAGGTCACGGCAACAGCTTATTTTGAATATACTAAAGGATTTTTAGATGGTCTTGATTTTGATCAAACTGGTTTAGATCCTAGACTTGTTGGTAGTGGTGCAGCATTCATTCCTGGTACAACTGTTGAACAAGGTGTTAATCCATATATTCCTACTGTAAATTCATTTACTACTGAAGTAGGTAACTTATCAATATTTGGAACATTAGATTATGAGTATGATGGTAAATATGGAATATCTGCAGGGATAAGACGTGATAATTCATTTAGATTTATTGAAGATAATGCTTGGGGTACTTTTTGGTCTGTTGCTGGTCGTTGGAATATTAGTGATGAAGACTTTATGGATGGCTCTGGTATTAATTTATTAAAATTAAGAGCATCTCATGGACTATCTGGTAATGATAGAATACAAGGTGGCTATTACGCAGGTATAAATGAAACAAGAAGTCTATATGTTGCTGGTACCGGTTATAATGGTACTGTTTCTACTGTAGTGAATCAGTTGGAGAATAAAACCTTAAAATGGGAAGAAACAACACAAACGAATATAGGTATTGATTTTGCAGTGTTAAACAATAAGCTTAGTGGTAGTTTAGATGTCTATGAAAAAACCACTGATGATTTATTTCAAAATAATCAGATATCATTAATTAATGCAACTTCTACATTACAGTCTAATATTGGTTCATTAGTTAATAAAGGAATTGAGCTAGGTTTAAACTACAGACTTGTAGATAATGATGATTGGAAAGTCAAAATATCTGCTAATGGATCGTATAATGAAAATACTATTGAACAATTGCCGCCTTCAACTAATGGATTGGTAAATGCAGGAGGATCTACAGCCTTAGGAGAAGGACAAGCATTAGGATCTTTTTATTTAGTTAGATATGCAGGTGTGAACCCAGCTACTGGTAATCCATTATTTTACAAAGCTGATGGTGTAACACTTACTGAAACTTTAGATGCTGCAAACGATAGAGTTTTTAGTGATAAATCTTTTTATCCAAAATGGCAAGGAGGTTTTAGTACAGATATTAGATATAAAGGATTCGAATTTTCAACACAATGGTCTTTTGTGGCAGACGTGTACCTAAACAATTTAGATTTTGCAGATTTACAAGAAGTATCAGTAGGATCTGTTAATAACGGTAGAAATAGATCGGTTACAGTAAATAATGCTTGGACAACTCCAGGTGATGTTACTGATATTCCAAGAGTAGGTTCTACCATTTCTAGTGTAGGTTACATTAACTCAACAGATCGCTATTTGGAAGACGCTTCTTTCTTGAGAATGAGAAATTTAACCTTTGCGTATTCTTTACCGAGCAAGGTTCTTGAAAACACGTTTGTTTCAGCAATAAGAATATATCTACAAGGAGAAAATCTTCTAACATTTACTAAATTTAGAGGATGGGATCCAGAATCTAATTTTAGACCAACTAATAGAGGACAATTTCCAACTCCTAAGATTTATACTTTTGGAGCAACTATAAATTTTTAAAAAAAAGAACATGAAAAAATATATTTTAAAAACACTAGGTGTTGCCGCTGTACTGATGATGGTCTCTTGTGAAGATGCAACCGAAATAGTGCAAGAAAGTGAACTTAATGAAGAAACTGCTTTCCAAACCGTTGCAGACTTACAAAGTGGATTAAATGGAGCTTATGCTGCATACGGACCAGACTTTGGAGGTAATGGGACTGGAGATGCAATTTATACTAATGCTATTTTATCAGATAACATTAAAGCTGGTGCAGCTAGTAATGGGCAAGGTGCTCAAGATTACTCTTATTTTGTAGATATTGCAGGCAGTAGTCCTTCAAATGATATATGGGCAAATCGTTATGCCACTATTAATCGCGTTAATCGTGTGTTAAGAGCTATGGGTAATTTAACTTTTACTGTACAAAGTGATATCACAGAAGTGAATCATATTAAAGGACAATTATTAGCATTACGTGCTTTAGCTCATTTCGATTTGTTCGAATACTATACAATAGATTATCAAGATGCTGATGCGTTATCTATAATTAATGTTGATTTTGTACCACTTACTTCTGATGCTTTTGAAAGAAACACTGTTGCTCAAACTGTAGCTTTTATAAATGGTGATTTAGATGAGGCTAATAGTTTATTAGATCCTAGTAATGCTACTGTTGCAAATCCTATTTTTATCAATAGAGATTTTGTTAAGGCAATGAAAGTTAAATTGGCTATAGATGCAGGTGATTTTGGAACTGATATTTTAGCGTTAACAAATGAATTAATGAACGATTATCCATTGGCTAATCAGATTCAATATTTAACAATGTTCTTAGATGCAGATAATACGGAAGCGATATTTAAATTGGCTAGAGTGAATGGTGATAGTAGTGTAGGTCTATTATTTTATTTCAATCAAGTGATGCCATCTGATGGTTTTTTAGAAATGTCTAATCAACTATTTAACGAATTATCTGAACTTCCCGGAGATATAAGAGCTACTGTTAATTTAGCGCCTACTAGTACTGTAGTAGGGGTCGATGATCCTGCAAATGAATTGTTGATAAACAAATACCCTGGAGGAGCAGGCGGTTTATTGGTTAATGATATTAAACTCATAAGATCTTCAGAAATTCAATTGCTTAAGGCAGAAATACAAGCTAGAAATGGTATGTTAACCGATGCTGCACAAACCGTACAGGATTTACGTAATGCCAGAACTGGGGCAGTATCGCCAGCAACTGCTTATGCTTCATTAAATGTTGCATTAACAGATATACTAGATGAAAGACGTAAGGAATTTTGTTTTGAAGGAAAACGCTTTTTAGATCTTAAACGTATAGGAGCAGATATCGGTGTGGGTGTAAGTAGAAACCCTGTAGATTGTTCTTCTTTTAATGCGCCTTGTGATTTACCAGTAAATGACTTTAGGTTTACATTAGGTATTCCTCAAGCTGAACTTGATGGTAATAATACGATTACTCAAAACACTGGATACTAATTTAAATGAAAAATAAAAATATGAAACATATATATAAAATTGCAGTTATGTTCTGCTTATTGATGAGCATAACGTCTTGTGATGAAACTATTGATCCTGTCTTTGTTGACGATAGTAGAACATTTTTATCTTTTACAAATGCTACAGTCAATTTGCCTATAACAATAGATGATACAGGTAGTGTTGATCTTATTTTAAATTCGAGTACAGTAAGTTCTACTGATCGCGTTTTTAATATCAGTTTGGACGCCGAAAGTAATGCAGATCCAATGACATATGTACTGCCAAGTACAGTTTTGATTCCTGCTAATTCTTATCAGGGAACATTAACTGTTAGTGGTGTTGATAATGGTTTAGTAGATGCTGCGGTTAAACAAATTATTTTTTCTTTATCAGATTTACCTGATACGGTTGATATCGACGCAAATAGAACAGTAATTAATGTGTTTGAAGTATGTCCAGTGCCAGAAGCTTATTTAGTAGGTGACTACATGTTAGTAGATAATGGTAATGGTAATTTGTTAGATGGAGTTGTTAATGTTAGAATAGGAGGATCCGCAACAGAAAGAGTTTTTGAAACTACTTTTTTACCAGGAACTGGTGTAGATACGGTGCTTGATGTAAGGATTTCTTTAGCTTGTAATGTGTTTAGTATTGGTGATGTTGATATTTCCGTGTCTTGTACTGCAGGAGCCGCGCCTTTTTACATAATTTCAAATGCAGGTAGTGCTAATAGTACTTATTCTTTAGCAAGCGATACGGTACATACAGTAAATTATACCGAAGACCCTTTTACATCATGTGGACCAACGGCAACACAGAATTTTACATTAACTAAACTATAATATAAGTAATATGAAAAATCTTTATAAATCAATATTTCTTTCTTTGACATTATTATTGACTGTTTATAGTTGTGATAATAGTGAAGGAGATAATGAAGGTAAATTTAATGATGATCCCGCAACAGGATGGGTTCAATTCGTTACAGCTGGAGAGTCAACAAATATTATAATTGATAATTATGATACGAGTAACTTGTTAGAAGTACCTGTTTTTATTAATATCCCAGTTTCAACTTCCGAGTTGGCTATCAGTTATGATTTAGTAACGGTTTCTGGAGCTGATCCAAATACTATCTTTTCTAATAGCGGTGTGTTAATTAACCCAGCTAATAGTTCTACCCATTTTTTCTTTTCAGATTTGGAAGCAGGTGCTTTAGATATAGCAAATGGAGGTACGAAAGACCCATTGACATTTAGTGAATTTCCTAGAATACAATTTGATATAGCTCTAGCGGCTAATATCAGTGAAACTATGATTTTTGATATTGTTATGACTTCTACAGATAGAGATGGAGTAACAGTAGGTGTTGAAGGATCACCTAGACCAACAGCTTATAGAATTCAAATATGTCCATCTTTAAATGCTTCAACAGGTAATTTTGTTGGAGATTATAGTTTAACTGTAACATCAGGAGATAGCCTTTTTGGAGGTCCTGTTTTTGCAGATCAAACGGTTACATTGGATGAAGGAGCTAATGGAGCTTTTAGCAGACAATTTGATGTTGTTTATGAGCCTGGAGGGCCAGCAAACTTAATGACTGTGACATTTTCGTTTTCAAACGGACAAATTATAGTCGATGATGGTTTATCAACTAATATAGGATGTGCAACTCTTCTGCTTTTAGGTGGAGATGCTGATAATATTCTATCACAACCTTGTGATGATTCAGAAGGTATTACGCTTAATATGCTCGATTTTCAAGGTGGATCAGGTGGCTGTGGAGTTGCCGATATACCTTTAGTAGTTGTCTTAACTAAATTGTAAAATCGAGGTATTATTTGGTTTTGTGGAAAGCGAGATATCATTTTAATGATGTCTCGCTTTTTTTGTAATAATAAGGAGCTTAGTAATTGTTATTCTTGAAGTGTAATTTAGGATTATCGTTTAAGTTATAAATGTAGTGAAGATATAGTTTAATTAATGTTGATAGCATCTGCCTCCGTTTTTCACTTTTCTTTTACAGAATCCTCCCGATTTCGTTAAAGCTCCACATGTTGAGGATTTCGTTTTAGCTGAAGGTGAATATGAGTTTGAAGCACTATTTTGCTTTGTGTGCTGATAACAATACCCATTAGCCAACCTAGTTTTATGTTTACACCTTGTGCCTTTTTTTGTTTTTCCTTTACAACGAATAGACTCAGATGTGCCTACAGCTTTATTTGAACTACTGATGGTATTTGAAATGACGTTTTTTATTTTAGGCTTGCAAATTTTACATGCCGAAAGTCCATACTTTGAAATGTCTTCTTTATCAATTTTTTCTGAAACGTTTTCGACCATTCTGCAACTTGCTAGATGATATTTTTTTCCAGAAGGTGTTTTGTAAATAGACTGCGCAGATCCTTTAATATTAAAAAAAAGGAAAGTAAAAATTAAGACTGATTTAAAAACAATCTTCATAAGATTATTTCCTTTCATAAGTCAGAAACGTAAAGGAAAACTCATGCTTATCATCGTTTTTATGAAACTTACTATGGGTTTCTTTCCAAATTGAAGTATCTATCTCTGGAAAAAAGGTATCCGCATTTTCAAAACTTTGATGTACGCGAGTGATTTCAATTTTATTAGCCAACGACATTGATTGTTTGTAAATTTCTCCTCCACCAATAATAAACGGTTGCTTGTCGCTGCGAGCCGCGTCTAAAGCATCTTCCATAGTATTAACAACGATGACACCGTCTGGAGCATTATAATTGTCTTGTCTAGTAATTACAATATGTGTGCGATTAGGTAACGGCTTAGGGAAACTTTCAAAAGTCTTTCTACCCATGATAATATGATGAGCGTTGGTCAAAGATTTAAAGCGTTTTAAATCATCACTCAAATGCCATATTAAATCATTATCCTTACCAATAGCATTGTTTTCTCCAGCAGCTACGATAATCGTTAACTCAGATTTTTTTTTTTGAATTGAAGTTGAACTTTCTAAAGTCTCATTGTAGGCTTGCGATTTTGCAATCTCAGTTTCTTCTTTTAAAAACTGTTGTTTCAATTTTTCAATACGTTGCTGTTGTTTTGCAACTAAGGTCTCTCTTTGTTCGTCTTCCCAATCTTTACCCATAAAACGATGTGTAATAAATACACTAACAAAATGATAGATAAAAAGAGCTAACCATAATACAATAGCAATAACAAACCAATCCAATCCAGCAATAGTAAAATCTTTTCCAATGCCTAAAACCGTGTTGGCAAGAATTAAAAAAACGGAGCCTATTAAAAATACGACAAAATGAATATAGACGCGTTTCTTTTGTTTGATACGTTTTTCGGCATATTTAATTTGTGCTAATTGTGCTGCATCAATTTGAGGTGTGGGTTTCTTTTTTCCGAACATAAATCAAAAATTTCTATATGTAAAGTTAAACTTTTTAACGCAAACGTTGTAATTATTTTTTTCTTCGGAAAAACCTAAAACACGCAAACGATGTAGTATTTAATGTAATGAAAATCAGCTACTAAGATGTGTGTTGTCTATTGCGAATCCCTTAAATTAAGTCACATTTTTTTTGATTTTTTAAATTTATGTAACGACATATTTATCAAAATGATAATTCTTTCATTTCTATGGAATTATTCATTTGACTGTGGAAAATTCTTTTATACATTTGACCCAGAAATTAATTCATAATTATTATGGCAATTACAAAACAATACTTAAAAAGCAAGCCAGTGTGTAAGGTTACATTTTCTGTGCCTGCTGAAGAAGCTAAGAAAGTAGCAGTTGTTGGAACATTCAACGAATGGAACGAGAAAAAAGCTGTTCAACTTAAGAAATTAAAAAACGGAACTTTTAAAGGAACGTTAGATTTAGAAAAAGACAACTCTTACGAGTTTAGATATGTAGTAGATGGTCAATGGAAAAACGATGACCAAGCTGATGCTTATGCATGGAGCGATTTTGCTTCAGCCGATAATGGTGTTCTAAACGTATAGTTATCTGTTTTTAAAACATTAAAAAAGCGTCCCGAATAATCGGGACGCTTTTTTTGTGGGATTTTATTTTTTTATAAAACGTTTGGTTCCTTTTTTTGCATCACCAGTGAATTCAATAATATACATACCTGCTGTTAATTTTGAAACGTCAATTGAACCTCTATTCAGATCTCCATTCATTACATTTTGTCCTAATAAGTTAACAATTTTATAAGATACGTTAGAATGCGATCCAGATACTTTGATATTTAGAACAGATTTCGCAGGATTCGGATACAGCGTAATAGCATCACTTATATCATCAAAATCATTAATACCTAAAGAAGGTGAAAGTACAGCTTCATACATACCGTTACCAAATGTACCAATTACTAAATGATTGTCTGAATGTCTATAAGCCAAAGAACTTACAAGAGCAAAGCCAATTTGTGCAGGAGCTTCTCGTACCCAATCTTCAGCCGTTGGATCACTTGTGCTATAAAGTCCTCTAGCAGTTCCAACAAAATAAAGCACTTCACCATTTAATTCGGTGATTGCAGCTGAGCGAATAGAATGTGCTGATAAATTGCGTTCAACTAAGGTCCAAGTAGGATTACTACTCATGGCATCAGTCGTAATGAATATACTATTCGTTCCATAGTTTGCATAAGTGGCTAAAACAATATTATTATTTGTAGGGTGTACTGCTAAACCTGTGACAATAGAAGGAAATGCAAGTGTAGCACCAGATGGTGTAATATCAATAGATTCATTAATATTTGGGGTGTTCCAAGGGTCATCTAATCTGTAAATATGTCCTTCATCTCCACCCATTAACAAGTAGCTAGAAAATGGATTGTAAGTGCCTTTTGAGGTAGAGAACGTTTGAAAATAATCAGTGTCACCAAATGCCGTTGAAGTATCACCCATGTTTTCCCAAGTTAAAGTTGTTACATTATTAGCATCTGTAGTTTTGTACAAGGTGTTTTCTCCGGCGTAATACAAAGCATTATTGTTGTCAGGATCTAGATAAAAATAGGTTACGAATTGACTATTAGATCCTTGAGGTGTTATATCGTCTATGCCAGCTACACAGCCAAGTCGTAAAATTGGACCTATTTGAAACCCCATAAACCCAAAGCAATTTCCTTCATCTCTTGATATTTCTACAGCGACTCCATCGCCTCCTAATACTTCTTGCTGTGTAGTTAAATCAGGTAAACCAAAATCTGTGCCTCCAACAGTAGTGCCATTATCTTGTGTTCCTCCTAGCACTATATTTGAGCCCCCTAGTGGATCTATGGCTACATGCCAAAACTGATAGGTCTGGTAGTTGTTATTTAAACTTTGCCAACCTACTGTTGTTGCGTTCACATCATCGGTTTTGTGGATTCCGCCATCAGTTGAAGAAAAAAGGACATCGTTATTTAGTGGACTAAACACTAGATATTGAATGTCTGGATGATGTTCATCAATTGTAATAGCACTATAATTTGAATTAGAACTACTTGATGATAAGTATCCACCTATTCTTCTGAAGCGACTACTTGTATCTGTAATGTCTTCTTTTTTATAAGTACTTGTGCCACCAATCACCACAAAGTTCTCATCGTTTGGTTTCACACTCACACACAAATCCCAACCAGATTGAACATTAAAGGGCTCTGGATCTGAGCAGTCTTCTTCAAAGGGCAATATATTGGAATAATTGGTATAGATTTGACTAGATTCATCCCAAAGCCATAAATCTGCTTCTTGTACAAAATCCACGCCATCACAGCCACCTGTATTACCATTAACAAATAAAGTATACAATTTATTTTGGTTAGAAGGGGCTAATGCTAATACCACTCTTCTAGCTGGTGTAAAAAAAGTATTATTTATACGCGTCCAATTACCAATGCCATCATTTGATGTCCAAACACCTTTTACACTAGCATCGCTATCGCCAGAAAGGGCAGCATATACTCTTCCTCCAGTAGTAATGACAACATCTGTGACACCATTAAAATTAGTCAGATCTGTTGGATTTGAAATTTCTGTATTCCAAACAGAACCATCAAATCTTGAAATTTCACCATTGGCTGCCGCATAAAGATCTCCAGATATTGGGTGCACAACTAATCGGGTTACATAATCAAATGGAGAATCAAACTCATCTTGATTCGATGCAGTTGATGGCATTTGTGCCCATGTTACTCCGCCATCTATGGATTTCCAAATACCTTGGCCAAAATATGGAGAGCCAGCAAATCCTCCTGATGAAACATTAGGAAACCAAAACTCACCAGTTCCATAATACCAGGTGTTTTCAAAGCCAGTTCTAGGGTCTTGTTCTAGACAAGTTGCATTATGTATTTCATCAAATGATGAGACTTTTGTCCAACTGGCACCAGCGTTTATTGTTCTAAAGACACCACCTGTTACTGCTGCTGCAATCATCGTATTACCTGTTGCGTCACTTCTGTCAATAACTAAATCACGAGTTCTTCCGCCAAAATTAGTTGGTCCTCTATTGATATAGTTAGATTCTAAGTTTCTCGCTGCAAAATCTCCACCAATTAATGTTGCATTTCTAGCTTGTTCAAACTCTAGATTTTTATCACTTTTTGAAATTTCACCTGTTATTGGGTTTACTTGTCTATAGTATTCGTGCATCATTCTGGCGTCACTAAATTCGGCACGTTCATCCATAGTTTTCTTTTCCCCTTTTTGGGTTGGTGCAAATACTTTGCGTTCAATTTTATTTGAAGGTTCCTGTTGGGTTGCAAACGGATTGATAATAATCAGTGTGATTAAAATCAAAGCACTAAATAGTAATCTTTTCTTCATGGTGTTGGTTTTAAAAGTTGAATTGATTGTTAAATTATTAGTTGTACAACGAATTTTAATAACCTCTTTAGGGAAGAGTACTACTTGCTATTTTTAAATATACTGATAATCAGTGTAATACAAAAGAAATTTAGGGTGAAAGTGCTATTTATTTGTCCGAAGCTTTGGTTTTACTTATCACAAAGTCCTAGGTATTCATATTTCAACAAAAAAGAGCTTTCATATTTGAAAGCTCTTTTTTGTTGCGTTAGAAATTATAATTACTCAAAATAAATAGTCATTAATAGACTAAAAGGGGTATTAACCGGTTTGCCATTTACAGTTCCTGGCGCTTTAAATTTTGGAAGACGCTTGGCAACTTCAATAGCGATAGCTCTATGATTGGCTTTTGCATTAACCTGTTCTGTTTTGCCTTTTTTATTAATTACAAATTCTAAAAGAAATTGAGCAGATTGCTTTAAAGGAAACACCCGATTTGCCATTTCGATATCATAACTAAGTTTGATAAAATCCATTATTTTTCACTTAGAACAGGCTTCGAGTTCCCCATTTGTAGATTTTTTTGCACAACCTCTATAGACAGGATATGTTGAATCATCATCTGTAACTTTGATGTCTTGAGAAAAAAGAGTTTGTCCAAGGAGGACAAATAGAAGGATTAAAAATCCTTTCATTAAGGAGATTTAAACAGCAACAATACCTTTAATATGTGGATGCGGATTGTAATCTTCTAAGGTGAAATCTTCAAATTTAAAGTCGAATATATCTTTAATCTCAGGATTCAATGTCATTTTAGGCAATGGTCTAATGTCTCTAGACAATTGTAATTCTAATTGCTCATAATGATTACTGTAAATATGGGCATCGCCAAACGTGTGGATAAATTCGCCAGCTTCATAGCCACAAACTTGTGCCATCATCATAGTGAATAAGGCATAAGATCCAATATTAAAAGGAACACCTAAAAAGATGTCTGCACTACGTTGGTATAATTGGCAAGACAACTTACCATTAGCGACATAAAACTGAAAAAACGCATGACAAGGAGGTAAAGCAGCTTTGCCATTGGCAACATTTTCATCAAAGGATTTTGAAGTATCAGGCATCACCGAGGGATTCCATGCAGAAACCATCATACGACGACTGTCTGGATTGTTTTTTAAGGTATGAATGACGTCCTTAATCTGGTCAATGTCATCACTATTCCAATTGCGCCATTGGTGACCGTAAACAGGGCCTAAATCCCCATTTTTATCTGCCCAAGAGTTCCAGATTTTAACACCGTTTTCAGTAAGATAATTAATATTGGTATCCCCTTTTAAAAACCAAAGCAATTCATAAATAATAGACTTTAAGTGTAATTTTTTTGTGGTGACCATGGGGAAACCTTCATTTAAATCAAAACGCATTTGGTATCCAAAGACACTTTTGGTTCCTGTTCCTGTGCGATCACTTTTTTCGTTTCCGTGCTCTAAAACGTGCTTTACTAAGTCGTGGTATTGTTTCATAGATATGTCCCATGAAAGTGGGAATCTCATTTAAATTGTACTTCAGTTTTCAGAAAATAAAAATAAAAATAAGGGTTGAATCTTAATGATTTCAACCCTCTATAATATTAAAAGTTATTAACTATTCTTTTTAGGAAACGTAGATTATAACATATCTGTGTCGATCTGCTACTAGCCGATTATCATTCCAGCAATTGTAGCTGATATTAATGATGCCAAAGTACCACCAATAAGAGCTTTCATACCGAATTTGGAGAGTTGTTTTCTTTGCCCTGGAGCTAAAGAGCCAATACCTCCAATTTGAATTCCGATAGAGGCAAAGTTGGCAAAACCACAAAGCATATAGGTTGCCATGATAATCGATTTTTTATATTTTAAATGCGCACCACTTGTGACATCTTTTAAGTCTGCTAATTGGATGTAACCAATAAATTCACTGGCTGCCAATTTGATGCCAAGAAGCTGTCCCATAAGTGCCATGTCTTCTTTAGCGACACCAATGAGCCACATCAATGGAGCAAAAACATAGCCTAAAACAAATTCTAATGATAAAGAATCATAAGGTGTGTTCTGGGCGATAACTTCATTTAATGATGTAAAGTGCCAATCAATATTAAAATATTCAATTGTGAATCCATCAAAGCTAGCAATGCCGCCTAGTATTCCATTGAACATCGCAATAAAAGCTACAAATACTAAAAGCATAGCGCCAACGTTTACAGCTAGACGTAATCCTTCTGTTGTGCCATTCGCAATAGCTTCTAATATATTTGAACCAATTTTGTCTTGAGAAACGCGTACGTCAGTATTAACCTTCTCAGTTTGCGGAAATAACATTTTAGAAATTACAATAGCACCTGGCGCTGCCATGACTGAAGCTGCCAGTAAATGTTTGGCATAGAACAATTGTAAAGCTTCGTCGTCACCTCCTAAAAACCCTATGTAAGCTGCGAGTACAGCACCTGCAACAGTTGCCATACCTCCAATCATTACCAATAAGATTTCAGACTTATTCATTTTTTCTAAGTAAGCCTTTATTAATAAAGGCGCCTCAGTTTGACCTAAAAAGATATTACCAGCAACACTTAAACTTTCTGCACCGGAGATGCCTAAAATTTTCGACAATAACCAACCCATACCTTTTACTACTTTTTGAATTAATCCTAAGTAAAATAATACAGACGTCAGTGCTGAAAAGAAAATAATGGTCGGTAGAACTTGAAAAGCAAAAATAAAACCAAAGGAATCTACATCAAGCATACCACCAAATAAAAATTCACTACCAGCTTGAGTGAAACCAAGTATAGAAATAAATCCTTTACCAACCCATTCAAAAGCAGTTTTCACAAATCCTACTTTTAAAACACCTATAGCGATTACGAGTTGAAATGCTAGACCAATACCAACTGTTCTCCAATTAATAGCTTTACGATTGCTACTGAATAAAAAGGCAATAAATATAAGTGAGATCATTCCTAAAACACCTCGCCATAAACTGGTGAAAGAGAATCCTTGGTTTGGAATGATTATGTCAGTTGTATTAGATGATTCAACACCTACTGCTATTGTTGTTGATTCTTGGAGTTTTTGGGTTTTGAATTTATAAACTATATCTTTTTCTGAAAAGACTAAAGTAGAATCCGTAAGTTCTGAAATCTTGTACCTTCTAATGGTGTCATTTGGTTTTGAATAATAAAACACCAGTAGATTGTTTTGATAAATGTAATCACCTGAAGCTTCTAAGCCATCCTTTGCATTCAAGGAATAATTAAATTCACCAGCACTTAAATCTAAACCATCAGTTTCAGATATGTCGAATAACAAAGAGCCATTGTCATTTTCAATACTTTCAAATTGCCATTCTTTTTCTAGGTCTTGAGCTACTGTCGTTGTAATTCCAAAAAAAATAGCTGCAATAGCTAGTAAAAAATGTCTCATGTGATAGGGATTAGCGTTTGGAAATTTCGTCTCTAATTTTAGCTGCTTTTTCATAATCTTCATTATTTACAGCTTCATCTAAGAGTGTATGTAATTCTTCAAGAGATTTGTCCATATAACTTTCTTGTATACTAGCTTCAATTTCTTCAACTACCATATCATCAACAAGAATGGAATCTTGATCTTCGTTTTCTTTTTTCGGATTGACTTTGAGATAAATACCAGCTTTATCCAATATATTCTTATAGGTAAAGATAGGTGCTTTAAAACGCAATGCTAGGGCAATGGCGTCACTGGTTCTGGCATCTATGATTTCTTCTATTTTATCACGCTCGCAAATTAAACTAGAGTAGAAGACACCATCCACTAGTTTGTGAATGATAACCTGCTTGACAACAATATCAAAACGGTCAGCAAAATTTTTAAATAAATCGTGAGTTAAGGGTCTAGGAGGTCTAATTTCTTTTTCTAGAGCAATCGCTATAGATTGAGCTTCAAATGCTCCAATAACGATTGGTAATTTACGATCACCATCTACTTCATTCAGAATCAATGCATACGCGCCATTTTGAGTTTGGCTGTATGAAATTCCTTTTATATTTAATCTAACTAGGCTCATAATTTATAAAACGTAAAGAACCGTTTTAATGCGGACTTTACCAAACTGCAAAATGCAGAATTATATATAAAGAACCAAATCAAAACAGCTCTTTTCAAGCTACAATTTAAAAAAAAATTAGGCGTTTTGAGCTTTAAATGCTTTTAATTTTTCAATGAGTTTAGGTACAACTTCAAAGGCATCACCAACAACGCCATAATCTGCAGCCTTAAAGAAAGGTGCTTCTGGGTCTGAATTGATAACGACTTTTACTTTACTGGCATTAATACCAGCTAAATGTTGAATTGCTCCTGAAATACCAATAGCGATATATAAGTTTGAGGCAACAGGCTTTCCTGTTTGACCAACATGTTCGCTGTGAGGACGCCATCCTAAATCTGAAACAGGCTTAGAACACGCTGTAGCTGCACCTAAAACTTCTGCTAATTCTTCAATCATTCCCCAGTTTTCAGGGCCTTTTAATCCACGACCACCAGAGACTACGATTTCAGCATCTGCAATAGTAACTTTGTCTGTCGCTTTGTCAACCGATTGTACGGTTACTCCTAATGCAGGAACTGAAGGCGAGAAGTCTTCCGAAGATGCACTTCCGTTAGATTCAACCAAACCAAATGAATTATTAGAAACACCTACAACTTTATTGGCTGTATCAATAGATGTGATGTTGAATGCTTTATTTGTAAATGCTGTACGTTTTACTGTAAATGGCGATATGCTAGATGGTGCTTCAACAACATTAGAGGCATAACCGGCATCTAATTTTATAGCGACTAAAGGTGCTAAGTACTTACTATCAGCAGTTGAACTAAGGACAACTACGCTAGCGTTTTCTTGCTTTGCAGCCTGTTCAATAACACTGGCGTAAGCATTCGCATTGAATGTATCTAAATCACCATTGCTAACGTTTAATACTTTATCTACACCGTAGTTTCCTAATTCTGAAGTGTCTCCAGCATTAATTGTTACAGCAGTAACGCTTGTTCCCATTTGGTCTGCAACTGCTTTGGCGTATGAAGCAACTTCTAAAGCTGCTTTTTTGAATTTTCCTTGATCTGATTCTGTATATACTAAAACTGACATGTTTTTTCTTTTTTGTTATCCTGAGCTTGATTCAGGATCTCATTAATCTTTTCTTAAATATGGCAAAATTTCCGAAATAAGTCCGGAATGTATGAGTTGCATTAAATCACTTTTGCCTCGTTGTGAAGTAAATTCACTAATTCATCAATATTATCTGCATCAACTAAAGTCACTGCACCTCTAGGAGCAGGCTTTTCAAATTTAACCGAATTGGTCTCAGCAGCTGCATTTGTTGGATCTACAATCGTTAATGGTTTTTTACGTGCCATCATAATACCTCTCATGTTTGGAATACGAAGATCACTCTCTTCTACCAATCCTTTTTGTCCGCCAATCACTAATGGTAAGCTTGTAGTTACAGTTTCTTTTCCACCATCAATCTCACGTATAGCAGTAGCATTTGTGCCATCAACTTCAAGATTGATACAATTCGTTACAAAGTTGGCATTGGTTAAGGCGGCTATCATTCCTGGAACCATGGCACCATTGTAATCAATAGATTCACGACCTGCAATGACTAGGTCGTAACCACCATTATTTACAACGTTTGCTAATTCCTTAGCAACTTGAAATCCATCTTTTGCTTCTGTATTAACTCTAATGGCTGCATCTGCACCAATAGCTAAGGCTTTACGAAGCGTTGGTTCAGTTTCTGGTCCGCCAACATTAGCAACAGTAACGTTTGCACCTTGTTTTTCTTTAAACCACATGGCACGAGTTAAACCAAATTCGTCATTAGGATTGATCACAAACTGTACACCATTAGTGTCAAATTTTGTATTGTCATCAGTGAAATTAATCTTTGAAGTCGTATCAGGTACGTGACTAATACATACTAATATTTTCATATCGAAATTATTTATTTTGAGTGTTGTTTTTTTCTAGTGCACGAAGATAATTATAATAATTTGAATTTTACTATGCACGCATAGTAAAATTTGTGAAAATTTATAATTTGTAAGCTTTAGTTGTGAAAATCTCAGGAATTATCATCCATATCACTAATCATCCAATTCTTTAGTTTTTAAAAGGTGTTTTTAAGTATCATTTTGAGTCAAAAAAATGAATATAATAGTTAAATTATGGCATCTAAGAATTGATTCTATTTTTCAACCTTAATTTTATGTCATTTTATGCGCAATAATTATTATTTTTGCTACTCGTTTAAAAAACTGATACATGAAGACAATTCAATTTAGAGAAGCGATTTGCGAAGCCATGAGTGAAGAAATGCGCAGAGATGAAAGCATTTACTTAATGGGTGAAGAAGTTGCAGAATACAATGGAGCTTATAAGGCTTCAAAAGGTATGTTAGATGAGTTTGGTGCAAAGCGCGTGATTGATACACCAATAGCAGAGCTAGGTTTTGCGGGTATTGCTATTGGATCGACAATGACCGGTAATCGACCAATCGTTGAATACATGACCTTTAATTTCTCTTTAGTTGGGATTGATCAAATTATAAATAATGCAGCTAAAATCAGACAAATGTCTGGCGGACAATTGAAATGTCCGATTGTGTTTCGTGGGCCAACCGGTTCTGCAGGTCAGTTAGGAGCAACGCATTCACAAGCTTTTGAAAGTTGGTTCGCTAATACACCTGGTTTAAAAGTGGTTATTCCTTCTAATGTATATGATGCCAAAGGTTTATTAAAATCGGCTATACGTGATGACGACCCCGTGATTTTTATGGAAAGCGAGCAAATGTATGGTGATAAAGGTGAAGTGCCAGAAGGAGAGTATACGATTCCGTTGGGTGTTGCCGAAATTAAAAGAGAAGGTACAGATGTCACGATTGTATCCTTCGGAAAAATCATCAAAGAAGCATACAAAGCGGCAGACGAATTAGAAAAAGAAGGTATCTCTTGTGAGATTATCGATTTACGTACTGTTCGTCCAATGGATAGAAAAGCTATTATAAAATCTGTTAAGAAGACGAATCGATTGGTCGTTCTTGAGGAAGCTTGGCCCTTTGGAAACGTTTCAACAGAAATTACTTATCTTGTACAATCTGAGGCATTTGACTATTTAGATGCTCCAATTATAAAAATTAATACTGCAGATACACCTGCACCATATTCACCTGTTTTATTAGAGCAATGGTTACCAAATAAAGATGAGGTAATTAAAGCAGTAAAAAAAGTGATGTATAAATAAATAACTCGCAATTTTTTGCGTTATCAAAACTTCATTAGCGATTGTTGATGAAGTTTTTTAATTAATAACCCCTGTTGGGTATTTAGGTTGCAATTTATATTTCGACTAATCGGAATTAATCCTAACTACTAATAAATTGCAAATAGTTATATAGATGAAAAGAAAGCTCCTTATTTTATTATTGTTCTTCGGAATAGCAATGTCTTTCGCCCAAACCAAAGTTAGTGGTCATGTTTACGACGAAGCTAACGAACCTGTCGCATTTGCTAATGTATTGTTTAAAGGCTCTACCGAGGGCACCATCACTAATGAAGATGGACGATTTTATCTAGAATCTGATAACACTTGGGAAACCTTAATCATTTCATTTCTGGGTTATGAACGCAAAGAAATCAAACTCGAAAAGAAAGTCAATTACGATTTAAATTTCATTCTAAAAGAAGAAGCTGGCGCACTTGATGAAGTGGTAATTATTACAGGAAAACAATCTAAGAAGGCTTCCGAAAATCCTGCGATTGGAATCCTAAAAAAAATATGGGAACGAAAACGTCAAAATGGTTTACGACAGTTTAAACAATACCAATACGATAAATACGAGAAAGTAGAATTTGATTTAAATACCATTGATAGCGCACTTATTAAGAGTAAGCTATTTCGTGGGATGGAATTTGTTTTTGAAGAAGTTGATACCTCTAGTGTTACAGGGAAAACCTATTTACCTATTTTTCTTAATGAATCTGTAAGTAAAGTGTATGGTGATAATTTGCTAAAAGAAGAGAAAGTAGATCTCAAAGGAAATAAGAACTCAGGGTATAGCAATAACCAAATTATCATTGACTTTATAGATGACCTCTATGCCGATTTTGATATCTACGATAACTATCTGAAGTTTTTTGACAAGAGTTTTGTGAGTCCGTTATCGCGTACAGGAGTCCAAACGTATAATTATGTATTGTCTGATAGTGCTTTCATCGATAACAAATGGTGTTACAATATTATCTATTATCCGAGACGAAAAAACGAACTCACGTTTAAGGGTGATTTTTGGGTGAACGATTCGACTTATGCGATTAAAGATATTAATTTACAAGCGTCTAAAAGTGCGAATATCAACTGGGTAAAAGAGATTTATATCGAGCAAGAATTTGAAGTATTAAACGATTCATTATTCTTGATTAAACGTGATTATATGCTCTCTGATTTCGCGCTTAATAAAAAGGAAAAATCGCGTGGTGTCTACGGAAAACGTACAACCCTATATGATAATTATGAATTTGATATTCCGAAGGATGAAAAATTCTATGATGAAGAAGTTTACAACTACAATGAAGATGCTTACAACCGTGATGATACCTTTTGGGAAGATAACAGAATGGAATCACTCAATAAAGACGAAAGAGGTGTTTATAAAATGTTGGACACGCTTAAAACGGTTAAAAAGTTTAAGCGCTTGTATAACATTGGTAGTATTTTAGCTTCTGGTTATATTGAATTTCCGAGTATTAACTTCGATTATGGTCCTATATTTTCTACGTTTGGAACCAATGAAGTTGAGGGCGTTAGAATAAGAACTGGAGGAAGAACTTACTTTGGTCCAAATGACCTTTGGCGAGTTGAAGGGTTTTTAGCTTACGGATTTAAAGATGATAAGTTCAAATACGGTATTTCTGGTAAATGGTTGTTGGATAAAAAACGACGGATTATCATTTCCGGTGGAAATAGGCGTGACGTGGAACAAATAGGAGCAAACCTCACCTCATCGACCGACGTATTGGGTCGAAGTTTAGCTTCTTCCGCAGTAGTTGGTACGGCAACTAATGATAAATTAACAACCATTAATTTATCAACCATGTCTCTTGAAATTGAACCATCACGGAATTTTGTCATAAGAACTAGTGGAACATATAAAACTTTGGAATCGGCTTCGCCAACCTTTAGTTTAGATTATAATGATCCAAATTCAATAACAGGTGTGTCTTCCGAAGTGAAACAGTTTGAAACGGCATTGTCGTTGTCATATTTTCCAAAGCGAAAAATGACAGGTTTTGGAGTAGAACGACGCACAGCAAATGATGGTTTTGCAAGTCTGTTTACACAAGTCACAAGAGGTGATAAAAGTTTATTTAATAGTGATTTTAATTATACTAAAGTTCAGTTTTCTTACAGACAGCCATGGCAATTAGGAGGTTTTGGGCGTTTAACTACGACTGTTGAAGCAGGTAAAACCTTTGGTGAAGTCCCATTAGCGTTATTGAGTGTTGTTCCCGGAAACCAGTCTTATTTTTCAATATACAACACATTTCCGCAGTTAGATTTTTATGAATTCGTAACCGATACCTATACCTCATTGCATCTGGAGCATAATTTTAATGGACGCGTATTCTCGCGCATTCCGTTTCTTAAAAAATACAACTTAAGGGCTATTGTTGGTGTAAGAGGTGTTTGGGGAGATTTATCTAGTGGAAATATTGCATTGAACACGACTGGGAACCCAGTGGAGACACCATTAGTTGCTCCAAATGAGGATATCTATTACGAGTACAGTTTTGGTATTGGTAATATCTTTAAAATACTCCGTATCGATTTTAACTTTAGAGGGAATTACTTAACCAATCCAGATGCCAGACGTTTTGGTGTTACTGGAAGTTTTGGATTTAACTTTTAATAACTCCGAAGTGGTATTCGGTTTCTAAACTAGTCACATCTATTACAGGAACTAGATTTTCGCATTTGATAGATCTATAATTTATATCTATAAGTTGTAATTGTTATAGGTTGTGCTTCAATCCCAATAACTTTACCTTGCTCACCAACTATGATAGAACTGACCAAAACTAAAGTGCCAATATTAACGGCAACATCTTAATAAGTAAGATTTTCTGAGTAGGAGAGGACAAAGCAAATTATTATACAGGTTGTTGTGTGCGATTTTATTTTTGTAATTGCTTCAAAAAGAATTTAATTACATCTAAATTTACTGATGATGTGGTCCAATGACCTACTTCTTCATAAGTCTTAAATTGGGCTGAAATATTTTCTTTTTTATAAATATTTTGACAATTTATCGCCCTTTCTTGAACATTGTTGCCAAGAGTAGAGTTTATGGTATTCCGTTCTATATTGTCATATGCATCATCAAACTGAACGGCATCGTTTTCATCTAAAGCACCCATATAAATATATTGTGGAATATATTGATAGCTATTTTTATTGAATTTTTTGTTAAATATTTTTTCAAAATCATTGATTCCTAATGGGTAATTAAATGCTTTGTTTTTATATTTTTTCAATGGAAGCATTAATTCTCCATTATATCCACCCATTGCTGCGGCTTTGACTTTTTCGGGATGAATAAATAAAAACCGATTTGTAAATGTGGCTGAAGCAGAAAATCCGTTCATGAAAATTTTGTCATATGTTAAAATCCCATTGTCTTTTAATACCTCCTGAGCGTTTTCAATCATTGCTAATAATTGTAAGTCTAATCTTTCTAATTTATTGTCTTTTTCAAAAATAACATCTCTATCCAATGCATGGGTATAAACAAGTGGTATGGAATCCGGCCGAGAGAAAATTGGGACTAAAAGAGGGATTTTTAGATATGTAGAAACATTATTACCAACCGAGCTTTTAGAAGCTAAATTTATGGCGCTCCTTTTATGAACCTCAATGGAATCAGAAAGTTTGCCTGTATTATTTGGCTCAACTAATAGATAAGTTAATTTATTCTTTAGAGTTCCCTTCGGTATAAAAAGGATATATGAATTATTAAATCCTTCGGAAGGCTTACTTTTTACAATAATTAGACTGTCTTTCAGAAATGCTTTAGAAATTGGATTTTGACCGTATGTAAAAATTGGAATTGAAATAAGTAATAAAATGAATAATCTCATAATTTTTCGTTATTTAATAGACATGTGAAACTGATAATTTGGCAAACATTGTTCAAGGCACTTCATTTTGAGAAAAGTAATAAAAACTATATTAAATATAGCTTTTATTGCAGCACATTTTTATTTGATCAATAACTTTATTAAAATCTTTTTATACTATTAATTCTTGACTATTTTTCAATTTTGTGGACTGCATAAAATGCAGTAAATTTTGGACTGAGCACTGGAATCCTTATTATTTACAACTTGTTGGCAACATTTTCTATTCACTTACTTTATAGTTTCCAGGCGTAAATCGGAAAACTTTCATCAACCTGTTCCAAGTATTAATTTGAGAGATTGCTAGTGTAAGATTACATATTTCCTCTTTTGAAAAAAAAGCAAGTAATGAATCATAGCAATGGTCTGCTAAGGGTTCATCTGTAATTCTTGTCAATAATTCAGCGAAGTGCAATGCCGCTCTCTCTCTCTTAGAGAAATACGGTGTTTCTTGCCACACACATAGTGAATTTAATCTTAATTCCGTTTCACCTAAGTGTTTCAATTCTTTGCTGTGCATGTCCACACAATAGGCACAGCCATTCATTTGAGATATTCTTAATCTCAACAATTCTAAAAATTGTTTATCAATAGAGGTGTTCTCAAAATAAACCTCAATTGCTCCTAATTTTTCAAAGATTTCTACAGGTACTTCTTGATACGATATCCGTTCCATAATATTTAATTGTTTTAACGATTAATTTATGGCACAAATTTATCACCTATCAATTCCCTAGAGATTAAGGCATCTTAAGAAATGAAAAAAGATTACTTTTTTCTTAATTCACTTAAATATTGAGGTGTAATTTCTAAATATGATGCTATCATATATTGAGGAACTCTTTGGGCGAAAACAGGAAAGTGTTGTATTAAATCATCATATCTATCTTTACTTTTCATTTGTAGATATATGTCGTTTCTACGTTGAATTGCAATTAACATATTTTCGGTAATTATTCTGAAAAATCTTTCAAGTTTTGGAATGGAGTTAAATAACTTTTCTAATTCTACTTTGTCAATTATTAGAGCTGTAGTTTTTTCAATTGCTTGAATAGATGAATAGGAAGGAACATTTTTTATATAGCTTTCCATATTAGTTACCCACCAATTTTCAAGTGCAAATTGAGTTATTTTTTCATTTCCTTTATTGTCAATATAAAATGAGCGAATTAAACCACTTAGTAGAAAATAATTGCTCTTGCATATTTGGCCTTCTTTAAGCAAATAGTCTTTTTTGTCGAAAGTTTTTTGAGTTAATTTTGAATAGATTTCATCTATTTCTACGTCGCTAAACTCAACATATCGACTAAAATGTTTTTTGATTTGCTCCTTCATTTCGGTTGAAATTTTATTCTTGCCAACGGTTTGTATATGAGCAATTGCGGTTAAATAGTACTAGCTCTTAGTTTGCAAAATACTTAATTAAAATAAAATAGAGGTAAGGTTTAACTTTAAACCGCTATTGCTTTTATACGTTGTTAGCAACTGTTTGTCTTAATTCGTATTATTGTGTTTAACCTTTAAATTCATAATCATTTTTGAATAGATTCAATTAGATATCGTTTCTAATTAGTCAGCCACTTATGAAGAATTTTTGCTAATGTGGGCATCACTGGATATGTCATTAAAGCAGAAATTACAATAACCTGAAAAAACAATCCTATTTCAAATGGGATTTTTTCTGCCCAAGGATTAAGCCAATCATATAACTTTCCAACTACTATTATTAACGGATATACTGCAATTACGCCAAGAACCACCTTTTTGTAGAAAGGAGTAGATTGTGTTGCTGTCTCAGTTTTACCAAAGAAAATTTCTAGCCCATCATGCTGACTAACTTTTGATTCAGAAATTGAATATTGCTTCAATTCATTTAAATATTCTTTTAGAATATCTGAATTTTGCCATTTACTCAAATTATATGAAGTATCGAATTGAAAAATAGTGAAATATTCGTTAGTTATACCTTCCAGCTTCTTGTTAGATATTCCAATAAAACCATTAAATTCTTTTATTTTTTCACCAATTCGACTTTGCCAGTTTTCGTATTCCAATTGAAAGTTTTCTTTGATACTATTAAAAACCACTATAGATACAATCTCAGGTGATGAATTTTTCATTTGCTTTTTATGTTTGCTTATGTGTTCGTGTATGGTTAATTACGTTGGTAAGAACTAAGTTATTAAATAGAAAACGAACCAGAGGAATCCCAATGCTTGGGATTCTGAATGTCGGCAGAACGACCAATTAATTATATACAGCGTCGTGCTTTCGCTATTTCCGCTTTTTTAGTTCTGCTTATATCAGTAATATCATTTCTTTTAATTCCTCATTAAGGCTACTCTCCATCTTCTGGTAAAGGTGAAATCATAATGTGAGCTCTATGTGTTCCGGGATTCATAATCCAAGGATGATTTGGAGCCATTGGAGCTTCTGGCAAACCAGTAGATTCTGATGTGGACCAAGGCATATATACCACATAGCGGAGTTGAGCACCTTCAACTTTTGAGGTTTCAAAGTCAAACATTGTTTTTGCCCCGAAGTAGATGTGCAAAGTCGATCCAGGAGTTATTTTAAGTTGACCTGATTTCATTTCTGCTTCACGGATAGCAAAGATTTCTTGTCCTGTCTTTCCTTCTGCTCTTAAGGCTCTTCCTCTTGCCATAAAGGGCTCAAGGTCTTTGTGATAACATGCGGCATTAAATCCATCCTGATTAGGATTGTCTGCAAGAACAATAAATTCATTATCTCCTTCTCGCAACGTTACAAATTCACCTGCCATATTATATCCAATAACTTTACATTCCGATCTGCTTTCTTTAGGAGCAGCCATTAATGCTGTTGCAATTAAAGCTTCATCAGTATCAATAGTCTTTAATAGTTTATTGATATCATTTGATGTGCTTTCTGTTACAGTTTCCGTAGTAGAGGATTCCTGTATTGTCGGTTTTGTTTTGTCTGATGAATTACAAGAAATCAATATTCCTGTAAAAACAAATGCTGAAATAATACGTTTCATATTTTATCATTGTTTATTGGTTGGTCATAATGAAGCACAACGGTTTTGTGCTTGGTTAGTTGCCATGAGCACTAAGATAGTAAAAAGAAACAGCGTAAAGGAAGTTCGGCAGAATTTCCGTGATAATCTTTATACACTATTAAACAATTACCTATACACGGTGTTTGCAGAGGTAATAGGCTAAAGACCATTTATAAAATCAACGAATTCTTCTCCTTTTTTTTGAGGAATTTCACCAATTAGAATCTCTTTGATATTGAAATTAGAATCTAACAGTAATGTAGTTGGACGTTCCATAATTCCATTCTTTATGAATGCCTCTCTATTCATTTGAACAAATTCAAAAGAATAATTATTTTCATTTATATATCTCTGCGTAGTCTCAACATTTTCATCATTAATCATTACAAACACGTAATCATCCTTAACGCTTTTATAAGCCTGTTCCATTATTGGCATTTCAGTCCGGCACGGTCTACACCAAGTTGCCCAGAAATTAATAACTACCTTTTTTGAATTTGATAGTTTTTTAAGTGATATGGTTTCACCATTTAACTTCTTTAGCACTAGACTAGAAAAATCAATTTTATGAATTTGACTTTCAGAGTATTTACTAATGATCGGCAATGCCATAACATTAAATGTTATAAATAGTATTCCAAGAACGACACCCCAAAAGTAGCCTGATTTACATGCTTTTTTTTACTTATAGGTAACAGGTTTTATTGAGATGAATATACCATATATCCCATAATATTCTCCAGAGAAAAGAACATTTATCCTTCTTCACTAAATTTAAAATCTCGACTATTTTTTAATTGCCAATCTCAAACAATGCACTATCTTTGCAGCCCGAAATTCACTGTCGTTAAAGCCATTGTGAATTTAAAAAAAAAATAACAAAGACAATAAAAAGCCTATTTCCGTAGGACTAAAACCATATATATTATGACACCAGCAGGAAAATTAACCTTTGATGTATTGATAGAAATCCCAAAAGGGAGCCGAAACAAATATGAGTACGATTTCGAACTCAATAAAATACGCTTTGATCGTATGTTATTCTCATCTATGATGTATCCTGGTGATTATGGGTTTATTCCTGAAACTTTAGCCCTAGATGGTGATCCATTAGATGTATTGGTGATGGGGACAGAGCCAACATTTCCAATGTGTGTGATGGAAGTGAAACCTATTGGTGTATTCCATATGGCAGATGAAAAAGGACCCGATGAAAAATTAATTTGTGTACCTGTAACAGATCCAATCTGGAATAGCTACAATGATATTAATGATTTGAATCCGCACAGAATAAAAGAAATCACACACTTCTTTCAGGTTTATAAAGACCTAGAAAAGAAGAAGGTAGACGTTGGTGGTTGGGGAAATGCTGAAGAGGCATACGATATCCTTAATAAGTGTATTGATAGATACGAAAACAGTGAACATAAAGCGAATGGTAACTTTACTATTTAAAGAAATAGAAATTCTAAAATTAAACCCTATGTTATTAAAGACGTAGGGTTTTTTAGTTTTAATGGTTTTCACTACTTTTGCCCAGCTAAATAACAAATCAAATACAATTAAAATATGGAATCATTGATGATTTACCTGCCAATAGCTTTGGCGCTTATAGGATTAATTTACATGCTTATTAAAAAGTCATGGGTTATGAAACAAGACGCTGGAGATGGTAAAATGAAAGAAATTTCAGATCATATCTACGAAGGTGCATTAGCATTCTTAAATGCGGAATATAGATTACTAGCAATATTTGTAGTTATCGTAAGTGTTTTACTTTTTGTAGTATCTCTTCTTGTTGATACAACACACTGGCTTATTGTAATCGCTTTTATTTTTGGTGCTATATTTTCTGCTTACGCAGGAAACATGGGGATGAAAATTGCTACTAAGACCAACGTAAGAACAACACAAGCTGCTCGTACGAGTTTGCCAAATGCACTTAAAGTCTCTTTTGGAGGTGGAACTGTAATGGGTCTTGGTGTTGCAGGTTTGGCTGTATTAGGTTTAACAGGTTTCTTTATCTTTTTCTACCATTACTTTATGGGTGGAGCAGAAGGCGTTTTTTCTGTAGATAAAATGACTATTGTGTTAGAAACATTAGCAGGGTTCTCATTAGGAGCTGAGTCAATTGCATTATTTGCGCGTGTTGGTGGTGGTATTTATACCAAAGCTGCCGATGTAGGTGCTGATTTAGTTGGTAAAGTAGAAGCTGGTATTCCGGAAGATGATCCTCGTAATCCTGCAACTATTGCAGATAACGTTGGAGATAATGTAGGAGATGTTGCAGGTATGGGAGCCGATTTATTTGGTTCTTATGTAGCTACAGTTTTGGCTGCAATGGTTTTAGGAAACTATGTGATTAAAGATATGGGTGGAAATATTGCTGATGCCTTTGGTGGTATTGGTCCAATCTTATTACCAATGTCTATTGCTGGAGTTGGAATTATTATTTCTTTAATTGGGACGATGCTAGTGAAAATAAAAAGTAACGACGCTAAAGAATCTCAAGTCATGGGTGCTTTAAACGTAGGAAACTGGGTGTCTATAGGTTTAGTTGCTATATCATGTTTTGGATTAGTAACTTGGATGTTACCAGAAACTATGCAAATGAACTTCTTTGGTGAAGGTTTACAAGAAATTTCTTCAATGCGTGTATTCTATGCAACTTTAGTTGGTTTAGTCGTTGGAGCAGGGATTTCATCTGTAACAGAATATTATACAGGATTAGGAAAATCTCCAATCTTAAAAATAGTACAACAATCCTCAACAGGAGCAGGAACAAATATTATTGCAGGTTTAGCAACAGGTATGATTTCTACATTTCCATCAGTATTATTATTTGCTGGTGCAATTTGGTCTTCTTATGCTTTTGCAGGATTTTATGGAGTTGCTTTAGCCGCTTCTGCAATGATGGCAACAACTGCAATGCAATTAGCAATTGATGCTTTTGGGCCAATATCTGATAATGCAGGTGGTATTGCTGAAATGAGCGAACAAGAACCAATCGTAAGAGAAAGAACAGATATTTTAGATGCAGTTGGTAACACAACAGCAGCTACCGGAAAAGGATTTGCTATTGCTTCTGCAGCATTAACGTCATTAGCATTATTTGCCGCTTATGTAACGTTTACAGGAATTGACGGAATTAACATCTTTAAGGCACCAGTATTAGCAATGTTATTTGTTGGTGGAATGGTACCAGTAGTATTCTCTGCTTTAGCAATGAATGCTGTGGGTAAAGCAGCTATGGAAATGGTAGAAGAAGTACGTCGTCAGTTTAGAGAGATTCCTGGAATTATGGAAGGTACTGGGAAACCAGAATATGATAAATGTGTAGCGATTTCAACTAAGGCGTCTTTAAAAGAAATGATGTTACCCGGTTTGTTAACTATAGGATTTCCATTAGTGATTGCTTTTGTACCAATGTTATTTGGTATGGACAATTTAGCTATTGCTGAAATGTTAGGTGGTTATATGGCTGGTGTTACAGTTTCTGGTGTGTTATGGGCAATCTTCCAAAACAATGCTGGAGGTGCTTGGGACAACGCTAAGAAGTCTTTTGAAGCTGGAGTGATGATTAATGGAGAGATGACACATAAAGGTTCTGCTGCTCATGAAGCTGCAATTACTGGAGATACAGTTGGAGATCCTTTTAAAGATACATCTGGACCATCAATGAACATCTTAATCAAATTAACGTGTTTGATCGGTTTAGTAATCGCGCCAATTTTAGGTGGACATGATTCGGAAACAGGAGTAGCTGGCAATGAAATAGAGGTTGAAAGAGTTATTGATTCTTCTAAAGATTTAGCTGAAGCAACAATTACATATACGACTGTTGAAAACGGAGAAGAAGTGACTAAAGAGGAAATATTCTCAGGAACTGAAGCTGAGGTTGATGCTAAAGTAATGGCTTTTGAAAAGACAGTTTCTACTGTTGAAGGCGATGCTAAGAAAGTGATTAAAAAAATGGAAGTTATTAAAGAATAACACGATTTCACATATATAAAAAAAGCCACGTTAATCGTGGCTTTTTTATTGCTTAATAAACAGGTGTTTCTACCTATTGGTAACTGTTTGTATTCTTTTATATTTATCTACGGAATGCAGAATACAAACAATATATTGCAAATACTTGAGACTATTCAATCTTTTCAAATTGTGCAGTGTCAAATGCACCATGAGAAAGTAGTAACAGATGTTGATGAAAACCCTATTCATAATTTACAAGATGACACTATTGTTTTTAATCGCGTAAAACTTTGTGAGATCAAACAGAGAAACAAGCGTTTGGGTTGTGCGCATTCCGGTGTTAATATCAATTTTGAACGTGTTCTAGACAATTTAATAACAGCACTTCCGCAATCCATAAAACAAATTTCAGAGAGCAAAAATAAATTTAAATCAGTGGTTACTAAAATTTATGCTTTAGATCATAAAGTTGGCAACCTTGAACATGATTTGGCTATTTGTAAGCTGACTAATGATGACTGCGGAAAAGATAATCTTATGGCATCAATGCGCCTTTTGAAAACAGAACATACAACACTTATGGATCAGCTGTCAAAAATAAAAGCTGATATTGAGCGACTTATCAAAATTAATATTAATTACAACAACTTATAAGTCCTTATTTTTTATGATTTTAGTATCTTCAAGGTCTAATTTCGTCGGTTAGTGTTCAAAAAAGACCCTTTACAAATTATTACGTTTCAAAGTTATGGTACAAACACCCATTTTTATATGCGTGGACGTGCTCTTGAGGATGAAACGATTAACTTAGAACAAAAGGGCCTATTTGGATTGTTTATTAATTCTTGGAAGCGTTTTGAAACGGATGAAATTAAACACACAGAACTCAAAATCACTTTGCCTAATGGCACTGTTTTAAATACTGTTACTGACGATCATGGCTATTTTAAGATTGATGAGCAGCTAGATGGATTAAGTGCTTTAGCAAATGACAAAGGCTGGCTCAACTTTGAGATCTCATATGATGATGTTAATATCAAACGAAGTATTCAAAATTCCAACAGATTTCCTGGTGAATTATTAATAGCTAATACTCAAGCCGAATTTGGAGTGATTAGCGATATTGATGATACCATTATTCATACTGGAGTCGTGTCGACACTCAAATGGAAAGTATTGCTCAATAGTATTTTTAAAAGTGCTACCAGTCGAATTCCATTAGAAGGCGCAGCAGACCTCTATCATAAATTACATCGTGGTTCATCTGGTGAAAACGCCAACCCCATTTTTTATGTGAGTCATAGTCCGTGGAATTTATACCGTTACCTCGAATTCTTTTTAAAGCAAAATGCCTTCCCTAAAGGGCCAATCTTATTACGAAGTTTTAAGGATATATTTAAAAAGAAATCTGGCGATCGACCTCAAAAGCATATCGAAACCGTCAATATTTTAAAAACCTACCCGAAGCTAAAGTTTATTCTAATAGGAGACAGCGGAGAGAGTGATGCTGATATTTATATGGATGTTGCGAAAGAATTCCCATCCCAAGTTGCTGCTATCTATTTAAGAAGTGTAAAACATAAAAAGAAAATGGGTCGTGTAACATCGCTTTTTAAAGATTACAAACAGACACCAGTATTATTAGTTGAAAGTAGTGCACAAGCTATTGATCATGCGAGACAAAATGGGTTTATTAAGTGATGAATTTAATAGATATTGGATAGCTCACTGGTTACTTTTATATCCTTTGGATTAATCTTTAATAAATACCAATCTTCCATTTTTTGAACAGTTCCTTTAATTTCTGAGGGTTTTCCAATAAAAGGAAGCACCTCTTGATTTATAGGGTTTCCCGTTAAATCGGTTAGTAAGTAATATTGCGAAATATTATTATCATCCGTAGTTGCTAGTACTGGCGGAATGCCACCAGAAATACAGCGTACAGCACAACTTCTATGGATTTTTCCTTTACCAGGTTTCATAACTCCAAAATAACATTTCGGGTCTATGATTTCTCCTTGTAAGGTCATTTTACTTATTACATTTTGTAAAGGTATTTTATTTGAAGCATTGGCTTTAGATAATGTTACCTTTTCATCATTTGTAATTTGCATCAATGTTTTCCCATTATAGTAAATTAAATTACCTTCAATTGTTAAAGTTTTACCCTTGATGTCTTTAGTCTCTTCAATAATACTTTTTAGATATGGATTTACACTCGATTTCCCAAACCCCACCAAAAGAATATTCTTAAACGTATTTTCAGCAACTTCTACACGCAACATAGGATATGGACTTTCATGAAAGGTTCCTGTTATTTTGGTTTCGCTCAATAATTCAAAAGAGGCGTTTTTAAAAGGTTTCTGAGAAAAGCTAAATAACAATGCAGATACAGATAGGAGTAGAATAGCGCTAATCGCAAACCGTTTTAAAACCTTTTTAGTTTTCACACCTAAACTTCCTTCGAGGTAGGACACATAAAACTCATCATTCTTTTTCATCTGGATATATTTATTGTTTTTTTAATTGTTAAATGTAATTCGCATTGTAAGAATCCATATTTATATTAAAATTTTTAGTTATTCTCATTTCATAGATCAATAATTACAGGGTTTAACTTCAGTGCCTTCGTCAAATGCTTTCGGATTAATATATACTGTTTCTCCTTCAAGCTTCAATTCGTATGTCGTCACTTTTTCAGTAAATGGAGGAGGAGATTGCCCATTACTGGGTAAGTATTGATAGCCATGCCAAGGACAAGTAATACAGCCGTCAATAATTTTTCCTTCACCTAATGGGCCACCTTGGTGTTTGCACACATTATGAATGGCAGATAATTTGCCGTCGTATTTAAAAATGGCAACGCGCTCATTGTCGACGGTAAATATTTTTGCGCGATCGTCTTCAATTTCTGAAATGTCACAAACGTTTAGCCAACCTTCCTTTTCTATAGTTTTAGCCCTATCAATTTTACGTTCTTTAAAAGCAGTAATCAAATGAAGACTTGCAACTACGAAAAACCCTATAATCATAATTCCGATTGTAAATAGAGAGGTTTCTTGCTGAAAAGCGCCTAAAAAGACATGAGCAATTATTAAAGCATAGGCAAAATAGACCATCATATGTAATCGTTTCCAAATGGTTGCAGATAGATTTCCGAGGAAAAAATCATGACTCGTAGAAGCCATAATAAATAAGATCAGCAATGCTAAAAAACCTAAAACCTGAAACGGAAAGTTAGTCAACGAGCCATAATCCATATTAGATGTAAAAATAGAGTACACAGGATTTACATCGCCTAAGGCATGAAACTGAAACATGGAAAAACCACCATGAATCAAAGCCGCAATAAACATGCTGACGCCTAGATGTCTTCGGTTGCAGAGTATAGGCAGAAAACTTGTGTTTAATCTAGCTAAAGGACCAATAACTAAAATAATATGAAGCATAGTAATGGCTAAGGATCCAAAGGCTCTAATAATCAATGTTTCTATGCTCGTTTCCGAATTAAAAATCAAAGTTATAGCGGCAAACAAAATGATATAAAGCAACATGCTTGCTCCTATTATTTTATCATAAGTTTTCTTGTGCTTATTCCAAAGTACGAGTTGATAATCTAATCCCATTTAAATGAAAATTTAGTTATTTCTACGTGTTTTAAATCATCATAAATTATGATTCCTTTTGGTAGACTATTAATGTTGAAGTTGTATATTCCTGCTGTGGTTAATTGTCCGATGACATTAGATTTGTTTCCTTTTTCATCCATGTCGTATACTATAGACGATGAATTTTTTAAGGTAGATTTTAAAATGATTTCTATATGACTTTCAAAAACAGAAGTTTTTACGATATCATTTTCAAATGAATTGAGACTCACTTTTTTTGAACCCATAAGTTGAGATGCTGTGTTGTTTTCTGAAGAAAAGATGTCTAAATCTTTAATTGAAAAAACCATAATCACAGGAACAACGATGATGAGTAATAACCAAATGTATTTATGTGCTTTACGTAATCCTGAAGTCATAATTAAACAGTTTTAGATTTGAATAATCGTCCTATTAAAAATGGCCAAGTAGCGATTACACCTGGCAATAATAAAAGACGAACTTTCTTTTTTGTGTCTTGCATTAGAGGATCTATTTTAGTCGCACCTATAAAGAGGAAGTAGAATCCAAAAAGTAATCCTATTGCAAAGTAAATTCCTAGAACGGCTAAAAAAACGTTGATGACTGTTTCCATATTAAATTAAATTTCCAAATAACGCGTGACAACCAACAAAAGCTATCACTGATAAAATAATTCCTATTAAAAAAATATTAAACGATTTACGAAGTAACTTAAATTTTCGGTCTATCGTTTTTCCTAAATAGTAAGTGTCTTTGGCTATGGTTTTATATAGCTCATCGCCTTCATTCATTAAATTTGTAATATTACTAACATATTCACTTTCTTCCATATCTTGAAAATTGCCATAAAACATGAGGTTCCTTGTTTCGCTTTTTCCATGAACTAGTTCTGGGCGAGTTGCAAAAATCGCATAGGCTATCGATGCTAGGTTGGTGATTAATATCATTATAACAGGATAAATAAGGTGTGGATCTGAGCTCAATTGGCTCATTACAGTACCTAGTATTAATGATAAGATTAAAGCATTTATAGATATCAAAATATTTGATTTTGTATCTATCATTGTATTTAATGTATATTGGTTTTTAGACAATAATCTAAACAACGTTTCAACACCTCTTTCAGATCTTGGTGCGACTTTTGCAAGTTTCTTTTTTAATTGTTTTAGTGCGTCTTTATCAATATTTAATTCTTCCATTAAATATTTATCTTCTGCTTTTTCTTTTAATTTATCGCTCATAATAGCTGTTTGTAAATTAAATGTTGAGAGCTTTCGTGATTATTAAATGAAGTATCAACATATTTGTTTTCTTGTTTTGAGTCTACAATTCTTGATTTTACGTTGTCGTCTAATTGCAACTGTAAAATGGTTTTGATTTTAGAATAAACATCAAAATCAAGTACAGGCGTTATAACTTCTATTCTATGGTCTAAGTTTCTTGTCATCCAATCTGCTGAACCAAGATACATTTTTTCAGAACCATTATTTCCGAAAACATAAACCCTTCCGTGTTCTAGAAACCTATCCACAATACTCGTAACAGTAATATGCTCACTTTGACCTTTTACGCCAGACACTAAACAACAAACCCCCCTAATTAAGAGTCGTATTTTTACACCTGCATTATTTGCTTTGTAGAGTAAATCAATCATCTCTTTGTCTTCAAGACTATTCATTTTTAATATAATATAAGCTATATTTCCGTCTTCTGCATTAGCTATTTCGGTATGAATCAATTTTATGAATTTTTTTCTTGCTGAAAATGGAGAGACTAATAGTTTTTTTGTTTTAGGAAGAATAAGAGCACCTTCTAATATCTGAAATACTTGCACTATTTCTGAAGTGATTTTTTTATGACTCGTCATTAAACCAAAATCGGTATAAATTTTCGCGGTTTTTTCATTAAAGTTTCCCGTACCAATATAAGTATAGCTTTTAATGACATCGTTTTCTTTCTTTTCTATATATAGAATTTTGGAATGTATTTTTATACCAGGATAACTATAGGTTACTTTTGCGCCGCTTTCCTCTAAAGCCTTTCCCCATTTAATGTTGTTTTCTTCATCAAAACGGGCTTTGGTCTCAATAAAAACAAAAACATCTTTACCGCTTTTAGCCGCTCTGGCCAAAGTTTCTGCAATTATAGAATCTTTAGATATGCGGTAAAGTGTAATCTTTATTTTGGTTACTGATAGGTTGGTTGCTGCTTCTTTAACTAATCGAATCACATCATTAAAAGATTCATACGGAAAACATAATAAACGGTCTTTGTCATCTATAGCCTCTAAAACACTCGTGTATTTTTGTAATTCTCTATTACTAATAGGTGGTAATTTTTTAAAGGAGAATGATTTTTTAGTAGGATTTGGAAACTGAAAAAAATCTTTAAAATTATGATAAACGCTTCCTTTTACAATATCTGTATCATTGCAGTCTAAAGCCAGTTTTAATTTATTAATCAATGCAGAAGGCATAAAACCATCTATTAAAACTCTTGTAACTTGTCCAGCACTTCTATTGGGTAATGCCGCTTTTATTTTTTCTAAAAGATTTCCTGAGTATTCGTTCTCAATGTACAATGCGGCGTCTCTTGAAATTTTAATGGCGTAAAATGTAGTTTGATAGATTTCTTCAAGATTAGATTTTAACACATCATCAATAAACAGAATACAATTTTTATTCTTGGATTTTGGTAAGGAGATAAATCTAGGGACTTGCTCTGGAATTTTAAACCAAAACAAATCTCCTGTCGTATTTAATGCAACAAGGTATAAGGCGTCGGTTTCAACAAAAGGCTCATCTAACACCTTCAATATATTGTTGTTCTGTAAATGGTTGTTAAAATAGGTTTTAAGGAATTCTTGATGTGTATTGTCACACTCTTTATGCGAAAGTAAGTGAATATGATTTTTTTCAAGCTCAGGAACAATTTCTGTATAAAATATTCGACCAAGCTCCTTTTGTTGGAGGTCAACTTCCTTTTTTATACTTCGTAAAAGCTTATTTGGTTTTGTGATAAGTCGTTTACGTAAAGGTTTGTCCAACTCTTTAATTTGCCTAATGGCAGAGACACGGACTTTAAAAAACTCATCTAAATTAGAAGAGAAAATGGCTAAAAATTTTAATCGCTCATATAATGGGTTTCTAATATCCGCAGCCTCTTGAAGCACACGGTGATTAAATCGCAACCAGGATAAATCTCTATTGTAATAATTCTTACTGATTAGTGACATAAACTATATTTTTAATCGTATTCCTGCTCTTATATAAAGGCGAGGGTCGTTATCAATAGTGAAAATGTTAGTGCCATTATTGTTTCTTAATTTCACACTGTTAGAGAGTATGTATGAAGCTTTAGTATAAAATTGAAAATGCTTTTTAAAGTGAAATTCATATTGCAAGCCACTTAATAATAATGACATTTTTATTGTTGTTGCGTTATCATTAGTGTTAGAAACATTTAACCGACCTTGAATATTAGAATTATACCCTTCAAGTTCTGTTATGAATTTAATTCTATGATTTTCATTTAAATGATATTGCAAATTAGATTTGGGAACTCCTAAATTAAAGGACCATTTTTCTCGAAATTTCCTATAATAACTTATAAATGGTAATGGAAAAGAAAAACCTCCATTATCTGAATAATACACACCAATAGTGAGTTTCCAAGGGCGACTTTCATTTTTGTCATTTTTTTTATCCTTTATAAATGCGACTAAACCAGATAATGTAAGATCTTCAAATGATAAACTTCTCGCTGTTAGATTTGTGCTAAACCCTGGTGTTAACCTTAATCCAAGACGCCAATCGTTTTTTAAAGGTTTTGTATATGAAATATTTAAATCTAAAATCTGAAAATCATCAAGTGCTTCTTTATTAAATGGAAGATTGGTCTCCTCAATGTTCAAATGAATATTACTATAATCTAGTCCTAATAATAAAAACTCTTTTTCCTTTTTTAACTTTATTGGGTAATTAAATAATGCTCTATTTCTAGTATACTCAATACCCGAACTATTTTTTGGAATGATTGTAAAATCAATTCTAGCCAAATCACTTAATTGGGCATAACTATAAAAAGCACTAAAAAATAGTAATACAAAAACAAATGTGTGTTTCATGTTATTTATATAATTTTTTAACAAAACGACCAATACTTAGACCTTGTACAATAATAGAAAATAACACGATGACATATGTTATATGAAGTATTAATTCTCCTGAAAGTTCTTTACTTAAACTTAATGCTAGCGCGATGGAAATACCACCTCGTAATCCTCCCCAAGTTAAAACAGCTATGGTTTTAATTGGTTTTTCTTCTTCGTGTTTTAATAAAGAATATGGTATAAATACAGAGATGAATCTTGCAAGAAGTACAATTACTATGGCAAGAATACCTAACAAAATATAACTTGTATTATACTCTAATAAGTGAATGGCAAGCCCAATAAGTACAAATAAAATTCCATTAAATACATCATCTAAAATCTCCCAAAAGCTGTTGATGGCTTTTTGTACAGGGTTTTTATCTTCACTTACGTGTAATTTATGTCCAATTAATAATCCTGCTACAACCATTGCTAGTGGAGCAGAAATATGTAAAATAAAGGCTCCAGCCGTTCCACCCATTACTACAGCAAGACTTATCATAACTGCTAATTGAGGGTTTTTATTTAACGACTTAATAAACTTTAATCCGATAAAACCAATTAATAATCCAAATAGTAATCCGCCTACGGCTTCTTCAAGAAACAGTGTTCCTATTTCTGCTCCTATCTCTGCTGTGCTGTGCTCGCCTGTAGCTGTAGCAATTAACAAAATTCCAGAAAAAACAACAACACCAATACCATCATTAAACAAGGATTCTCCTTCGATTTTTATACCTAAGCTTTTAGCAATATTTGCTTCTTTTAAAATGGCCATAACAGCAATTGGATCTGTTGGTGATATTAAAGCACCAAATAGAAGTGCGTGTAGAAAAGGTAATTCTAAGCCAATTAGTTGTGCGCCAAAAAAGACTAAACCACCAACTATAAATGTAGAGATGAGGACACCTAAAGTTGCAAAGAGAAAAATTGATTTTTTTTCTTGAGCAAGCGCTCCAAGATTAACATGCAATGCGCCTGCAAACAATAAAAAACTTAAAATACCATTGAGTAACAGTGTTTTAAAATCTGCATTAACAATAATGTCACAAAAGAATGTGTAAAACTCTGGAAATACTGTTTCACTTAATGTAATGGGAATGATTAAGATTAAACTTAAAATCATTAAACCAATAGTCGTTGGTAGTTTCAGCCACTTATAATTAATGTAATTAAAAAGAGCAGCAATTGTAAATATAATACTGAAAGATTCGAACATAATTATTTTGATTTTGTATTAATATATTTTCCCACAAAAACACCGATAACAATTGCTAAATAAAACTGGCCAATAATATTCATAACTAGTGTTAATGATTGTGCAGGAGCTGTTATTGGAGTAATGTCACCATAACCTACAGATGTAATGCTTATAAAACTGAAATAATAAAAACTATAGCCTGAAAAGCCTTTGGTTAATTGAAATGAATTAGCATCTAAAAAATGAACAAATTCAAAAAGCACACCACCAATAATGCCTAAATAGAGAAACCCCAAAATAGGACCTAAAATAAACTGAAGGTTAATGTCTTTTATCTTTAATAGCTGCCTAATTAATATAAAACAAAAGCAAGCAAATAACAAAAAAGAAAACACTAGCCTACAAATTAAAAGTGCTTTAGAATTGCTATCAGAAAATTCTAACCAAATAGCTATTAGTGTTAAAAAGCCTAGAAGGTATGTGAAAAATTTCGCCAACCTCCTAGAGGCAATTAGAGAACTACTTAAAATAACTATGGTATAATTTATAACAATAATATAAGCAGGACTAAAACTAGTTACTGCTATATGAATAGGTGTTAATAGAAAATTAAAAACACTTAATAAAGCAATGAGGTATTTATACTTTTCCAAATACTTCATAATATTTTTTTAATTATAATTGGTTAAATTTTGTGACGTCATAATATTAATTGGATTTTCTATTTCTTTAGTTTTTACTCCAACTACTATTAATTTCACAACCACTGGTGCGTAACAAGCCTAAAACAGGACAACGATCATCTACTTTTTGACCCAGGGCCTTAACTTGTTTATCGGTTACTTCTCCTAATACGATAGCTTCTAATCGCACATTCTTGTAACTGCCATTTGAATTATCTGACGTACCCATGTAACCTGAAAGATCGAGATCTATCTCAACCTTTATATCAATTTGTATGATGTTCAGGGAGAGTTCATCAGCAACAACTTGGGCTTGTTCATTTTGACAGCCAGCTAAAGATGCAATAAAAAGCTGCATGGGGTTAGGTCCGGTATTTGACCCACCATCTTCAATAGGTTCATCTGTATTAAGCGTCCATTCTGTATTTGTAATGGTTACTTTAGTAGGCCAACCTCTTCCTTGTGCTTCAGCTTTGAAGGTTTCTAAATATGAATTTTCCATTTTTAGTTTTATATTAATGTTGGATCTGTAATTATTTCTAATAATGCTGGACCATTATGTGCTTTTAGTTTTTCTAAAGCGGGTAGTAATTCTTCTATTTTTGTGACTCTAATTCCTAAAGCGCCACAGTTTTCGGCATACTTTGAAAAATTCACGTTGTGTAAGGACGTTTTCCATACATCCAATTCAGCTGCTTTTTGCTCTTTAGATATTTTTCCTAATTCTGAATTGTTCAACAAGACGTGTTTGATATTCATATTGTATTTTACCAAGGTCATCATCTCTCCCAAGTATTGACCAAACCCACCATCACCAGAAACCGACCAAATAGGTCTGTCTTTGCCTTGTGCTGCCCAAGCTCCCATTGCTGCAGGTAATGAAAAGCCTATAGATCCTAAATAACCTGACATTAAAATAGATTGATTTTTAGGTTCGAAATAGCGTCCAAAAGAGTAGGTGTTATTTCCAACATCCACAGCAATCACAGCATTATCTGGAACCACTTTGTTCATCGCTTCAAAAACAGCAATAGAACTTAAACCAATGTCACTTTCATCTTTTAAACGGCTCGCTTTTTCTTCATTCCATATGGCCCAACGTTTTGCAATTTCTGGACGTCTATCTACAGTCGTAAGTTCTCCTTCAGTTTGTTCTTCAATAATAGCAAGAGTTTCAGAGATTTCTCCCCAAAGTGCGGCATCAACTTTATGAAATTTACTCAATGCAGTTGGGTCGTAATCGACTTGTATGATTGGTTTTTTAGGTGTGATTCCTGTATGATTTGAAAACGAAGCTCCAAATACAATCAGCGAATCGCTTTCGTTCATAAACCAAGAGGCGATGGGTGTTCCGCTTCTTCCTAATACACCGCAACCTAAGTCATGATGATCAGAAATTTGTCCTTTTGCCTTAAACGTCGTAATTACTGGACAGTTTAATTTTTCAGCGAAATCAGTAATCGCTTTCATATGAAAACGTGCGCCATGACCAACAATTATTGCAGGCATTTTTGAATCTTTCAGCATATCAACAGCCTTTGCCACCATTTGCCTTGGCGGCGAAATATTCATAGGTGTAATTCTGCCTTCTGGTGTTTGTGCTTTTTCTCCCGCTGGTTTAGGCATAAAAGCGACTTCATCAGGAAATGTTATATGTGATACATCTCTATTCAATAAGGCACTTTTTATAGCTAAGCTCATTAGTTCGCTATGTTTAGAATTTTGCTGCACACTATGATTAAAGTTTGCAACTGTTTGAAAGGCACCTACTAAATCGACTTCTTGAAACGCACCAGTTCCCATTACCTGAGTGTTTACTTGACCAGAAAGAGCCAACATGGGTGAGCGGTCTACCTTAGCATCCCACATTCCTGTAAACATATTTGTAGAGCCAGGTCCTGCAATACCAAAACAAACAGCAGGTCTTCCTGTTAGTTTACCATAAGCTGAGGCAGCGAATGCAGCTGCACCTTCATGGCGAATACCGAAAAACTGAAATTTGCCTTGTTCTTCTTGACGCATCATGGCGTTAGCAACACCTAAGTTGGAATGTCCTACCATACCAAAACCAGTGTTGACTCCCCAGTTTACCATGGTTTCTATCATCACATCAGAAATGGTGTCTTGGTGTGTTTCCTCTTCCTCAATTGCGACAAAAATTTCATTGCCTTCTTGTTTTACATCAAAAGTTTTAACACCATCATCAAATCCTCCAGGAGGTGTTCCAGTACACGGATCAAAATCCCAACCATGCCAAGGGCAACGTAACATGCCGTTTTCAATAGAGCCTTCACCTAAAGGGCCACCTTGATGAGGACATTTATTATCGAGTGCAGAAAATTTACCATTGTAATGTGTTAAACAAATGCCTTGATGTCCAGCGGTCACCGTTTGAACGCGTCCTTCTGGTAATGTCTTTTTATCTTTTAGTACACTGTACCATTTTTTAGTTATTGCCATGTGTTTTTAGTTTTTATCGAATTTTGAATTGAATTGGTCTTGTCGAATACTTACTGCTCTATATGAATATTTGATTAAGGATAACAAGCCTAAGAGCATAATAACAATGCCTAAAACACTTATATACGTAGCGCTATTTTCTATTACTTTGAACTGTAAGCCGCCTATCAATCCTGAAATTGCTAAGCATGCCACAGCGATATAGAAAAATACCATGGCTCGATTTAATGTCTTTAACTGTGCTAATTTTCGATGAATAATAGAATCATCTTTAGACTGCTCCTTTATTAATCCGCTTAATTCATTAGTTAATGTAACCATTAAGTTAGAGGTCGATAGAATTAGTAACCCTATGCCTGGAACTATTGTTATAGGTAAATACCAGTTTTCCATTAGTATTGATTTTTATAAGTATTGATTGCCTCTTGAAAAAATGTAACAGTTTCGGACTCTATTAAACGTGTAGCAGGAAGGATTGCTCCTTTAAATTCATTAGTTCGCCATTCGCCATTTTCTAGTTTTCCAAAGCTCGAAGTATCGATAGTTTCGTTCTTTTTATATCCGGATATGTACATATAGTGTTCATCACAATTAGTATCTGGAATTGCTAGTCCTAATCCAATAGAAACATCTGAATCAGGCATCTTTTCATAAATACCTGTATCAAAATGATGTGGCCAAACTCTAATAGGTGATTCGAGCAAGTTGTCCTTTGAAATTCTCTCTAATGAGAATTGTGCTAGTATTCTTAAATGCATTAAACTTTGCAAATCACTTACATTGTGTAATTTAAAGATATAATCATCAGTTATCGAATAGGGTAAGTCATAGTGAAGTTGATACTTGTATTTCTTATTAAGATATGTTTGAGAAACATCTGATATCCATTGAACAACTTGTTTGTGAGTTGCTCCGTCTAAACGAAATGATGTATTACCACTTAATGAATTCCAATCGAGCGTGAATTTTTGATAGTTCAAGGATAACCTGTCCTCATTTTCAGAAAGCATATGCGTGCTTAATGTGCCACTATCAGTGTTAAAACCGAGATTCGTATGACTATCGTCACTTTCTTTATTTAGAAAACTTATTCCGGCGGCGGCTAAATATTGTGCGGCCAAATGCATCTGCTTTTTCATAATCCGAATTATTTATATTCCAGCGTAATTTATTCCTGTTAAAAAATGTAGGTCTCTATCGAATGTGGACAAATCATCGTGATTAAATTTGGTGACATCATCATAGCCACAAGATCTTGCAACGACCTTTATTAAATCATTAGTGGCATCAAAAAAGTTATGCAATTGTTTTGCTGAAGAGTCTATAATTAATCGACTTCGCAATGATTCTTTTTGGGTAGCGATTCCTACAGGACAGTTATTACTTCCGCAAGCTCGCATTCCTAAACAACCAATAGCTTGTAAAGCGGAATTTGATACTGCAATTGCATCAGCACCTAGCATCATTGCTTTTGCAAAATCTTCCGCAACACGTAAACCTCCAGTAATAACCAATGTAACATCTATAGCGCCAACTTTATCCATATATTTTCTTGCTCTTGCTAATGCAGGAATGGTTGGTACATTAATATGATCTCTTAAAATAGTAGGAGCAGAGCCCGTTCCACCACCACGACCATCAAGAATAATGTAATCGACACCTACGTCTAAAGCAAACTGAATATCTTTTTCTATATGACTTGCCGCAATTTTGAATCCAATAGGAATTCCTCCTGTACGTTCACGAACTTTTTCAGCAAAGTCCTTAAAATCCTGTACACTATGAAAGTTAGGATTTGCTGCGGGTGAAATTGCTGTTTCGCCTTGCTTTAATCCACGAACCGCCGCAATTTCCGCACTTACTTTGTTACCTGGAAGATGACCTCCAGTTCCTGTTTTTGCACCTTGACCTCCTTTAAAATGGAATGCTTGTACATTATCTAATTTATCCCAAGAGAATCCAAATTGTGCAGAAGCTAATTCATAAAAATATCTTGAATTATTAGCTTGTTCTTCGGGTAACATTCCGCCTTCGCCAGAACAAATTCCAGTACCTGCTAATTGTGCACCTTTCGATAATGCTATTTTAGCTTCACGAGATAAAGCTCCAAAACTCATATCACTTACAAAAAGAGGCATATCTAATTCTAATGGCTTTTTTGCATTTGGGCCAATCACAACTTTACTTGCTACCTCTTCATGATCTAATAACGGTCTTGATGCCAATTGCGCTGGTAAAAATTGAATATCATTCCATTTAGGTAAGGTATTTCTATCGACTCCCATTGAAGCCGAAAAACCATGATGTCCAAGATTTTTCAATCCGTTTTGAGCTAATTCTTTTATATAACCAGTATAAGGCTCTGTATCTTCTGGATGTGTATCTGCATAAGCCCCTAAGTATTCGTCGCGATTAAAAGGTTGCGGGCTATTTACTAAATAAGCATCGATTTCAAAGGCGTCGACCATTAAATCATCACCATCAATCTTGGTAGAAAATTTATGTAATACTTCTTTGTTGTTGTATTCTGAAACACCAGAATCTACTCTGTAATCCCATCCGTGAACACCACAAATAAGGTTATGACCATCTATATGTCCATCAGACATCAAAGCACCTCTGTGAAGACATCTTCCATACAGGACAGATATATCTTCGTCAAATTTTACAATGACTAAATCTAATCCGTTTACAAGTGCGTGAACAGGTTGTTTATTTATGAGTTCACTTATTTGAGCAATTACTACTGGTTTTTTCATATTTGTGGTTACTGTTGTTTTATGTTAGTTTTATTCTTTCTTGAATTTCATGGTCCTCGTTAATAGATATTGATTTAATATCATAATTAATTATTCCTTTTTTACGCATTGTACTTAACACATTGCTAACAGTTTGCCTGGAAGTATTGGTGAGGTTTGCAATTTCTTTATGGGACAAAAGGTTTTTTGCTACTCGCTTACCATTTGTATTGGTTTCACCAAACTCATCCAAATAATCTATTATAAACTCTTTTATTCTAGTTGGGCTATCTTTATATAGTAAGTCGTGAAGCCTACGTTCTAATTTCTTGATACGTAAGCCATAAATTTTAAGAATACCATTTTTTAATGATTTGTGTTTTTCCATAAGTCCTTCCATTCTTTCAGACTCTATATAACAGATAACGCAGTCTTCTAAAGCATAAGCCAATTCTTGGGTAGCTGCTTCTTTGTCGTAAAGTGAAAGTTCTCCAAAAATATGACCTCGTTTTACTATATATTTTACGGTATTGTTTGAAGTGTTAACAATTTTGACACTACCCTTTTTTAGAAAAAATACACTATCCTTATGCTCATTTGTGAGCTCAATAGGTTGCCCTTTTTCAATATTATCCATTTCCAGAATCTCACAGATTTTCATCATATTGAGCATTCCGAGTTTTTTAAAAAGGTTGAAGCCTTCTAAAAACCAGTATTTAGTGATTGCTTTCAAAATAGAATAGTTATTAAATCAAAAGTAGCGAATTAAGTATCCTTAGAATTGCATTAATTTTTTAAGAGTTACTTCATACGACAAGTAAGACTCTTTTTTAATGTAATTATTAGAAATTAATAAAGCTTAGAATAGAATTATCAGAATTGTATAGAAAATTCCATTATCAATTGTCCTTTGGTTGATTGTTTATATGTTGTAAGTTACAATCTTTAGACTTGAATAACGGTATTAACTAAAACGACACAACAAGCGTATGGCAGTTGTATGGTTTTAAAACCCTCGAGTGGGATTTTAATTTTAAAAATAAATAAAGAAGGAGTTCTAGAACAATCCGTTAATTTGAGCATCAATTTTGTTAATGATATCTCCAAGGTCTTCAGGGTTTGCAACAAAATCTAAATTATCGACATCAATAATTAATAAGTTGCCTTTGTCATATTTCGTAATCCAAGCTTCGTAACGTTCGTTTAATCGGCTTAGATAATCAATACTAATTGAGTTTTCATAATCACGACCTCTTTTGTGGATTTGGGATACCAGATTAGGAATAGAGCTACGTAAGTAGATTAATAAATCGGGACCTTCAACAAAACTTTCCATTAAATCAAATAACGAACGGTAGTTTTCAAAATCACGATTGGTCATTAAACCCATAGCATGAAGGTTAGGCGCAAATATATGTGCGTCTTCATAAATGGTGCGATCTTGAATAATGTCTTTACCACTCTTTTGAATCTGACCTACCTGACGAAATCTGCTATTTAAGAAATACACCTGTAGATTAAAACTCCAACGTTCCATTTGATTGTAAAAATCGTCGAGATAAGGATTATCCACAACGTCTTCCAATTGTGGCTCCCATCTGTAATGTTTTGCTAGTAACTTTGTGAGTGTGGTTTTCCCAGCACCAATATTTCCTGCGACTGCAACGTGCATATCTATTTGATTTTTAGTTGGTATTTATGAAGCTTTTCCGAATCGTAAATATACAAGGTTTCATTGGTTAGTAAAAACTGATTTATTAACAATTTTGGTGTTTTTAACTGAATGATAGTTTCGCTTTTTTTCGACTTAAAAAAGAGTAATGTATTGGTTTTAAGAATAATGTTTTCATTATGAATGGCTAATGAGGTATAGCCTTTGTTTTCAAATTTCGAAATTAAGCTTCCGAAGTACGTATACTGATACAAATAGTTTTCGGTAAGCATCCAGCAATAGTTGTAATCGCTTTTTAAATCTAATACACGAGATTGAACAGGTACAGTCGTTGCTCTAATTTTATCCGTTTTATAATCATACACTTGTAACTGCTGAAGATCTTGATTAAAAATCCAAAGCGTATTGTCGTAACCGGTAGAAATGTGCGACACGTTTTTATAAGGTTGCCTGGTATTGAAATCGATTTTGAAGATTTCGGCAAGACGATTATCCAAAATAATTATGGTATTAAAATCCTGATAAAATAAGTTAATCTTTAAAGGATTAAAAGCATTTATACTTGTTGGTGTACCCAATTGTACATTGCTATAGTTGATTGGCGTTTTGTCTTTTGGCTTTTTGTACAGTATGTTATTGACCGTATAGTAAAACGTATCAAAGTTATCTATGGCGATAATTTGGTCTGCTTTTATAGGAGTTGTATCTATTGCAGTGACTTCAATTGAAGTTTGAGCAACTAAAACTGTTGAGAATAGTAAAAATAGAAAACGTATAAAACCCATGGATTATTTATAGAACTGAAAAATACAAAATTTGAACCAGTAATTATTTAGCTCTAACTATTAAACGATGAAATGTGATGACTATTTTCTAATCCACTAGTTTATAACCAAAGCCTCTTACGTTAATGATTTGAATGGTCTCATCTTTTTGAAGTTTCTTACGTAGCTTAGTAATAAAGACATCCATACTTCGAGCAGAGAAAAAATCGTCATTTCCCCAAAGTTTTTTGAGTATGAGGGATCGATCTAGTACTTGGTTTTTGTTTTTTATTAAATGAAATAATAAATGAGATTCTCTATGTGTCAATCGTTCTGAGCTTTCTTTGAAAAATAACTGCTGCTTCGGAAAATCAAAAGTGTAAGCACCAATTGAAATGATTTCGGAAGTTTGTTGAACCTTAGTTCGGTTCAATAAATTGTTGATTCTTACGATGAGCTCTTCCATACTAAATGGTTTTTTGAGATAATCGTTTCCTCCAATGGTAAATCCTTCTACCACATCTTGGGTTTGGGATTTGGCAGTTAAAAATATAATCGGAATCGTTTGGTCTATAGCTCTAATGTCTTTCGCTACAGTAAATCCATCTTTTTTAGGCATCATGACATCTAATACCAATAGCTCCGGGTTTTCATTTTGGTACCTCTCTAATGCACTTTCGCCATTATCACAAAGCAAGACGGTAAAGTCTCGAGTTTCTAAACTTTCTTTTATGATTAATCCTAAAGCTGGCTCGTCTTCAGCAAGTAAAATAGTGGTTTTAGGCATTATATAATTTGATTTTAAATGTTGTGAGATTGTTTTTGAGTTCTAGATAAATGTTTCCGTTGTGTTTTTCAATGATTTTTTTGGTGTAGTACAAACCAATTCCGAAGCCTTTTATATCGTGTGTATTTCCTTTTGGAATGCGATAAAACTTTTCGAAGATTTTGTCTTTATTAGCTTTTGTTAGCGAATTTCCATTGTCAGAAATTGAGATATCTATCTGTGAGTTATTGTTTTTTAATTCAATAGAAATTTGGTTTCCTCCATACTTATAAGCATTATCAATAATATTGTTGATTGCATTTTCAAAATGAAATATATCTACATTAGCAAATACATCATCTTCTATCGTAAAACTTATAGATTTATCTGTATACTGAAGTTTATGTTTTTCGGCAATGCTTGTAATCACTTCGGAAATATTATAACTATCAAAATTAAGCTCCAAATGTTCACTGTCTAGTGTTGCAGTTTCCAAGAGCTTTTCGACCATAGTATTTAATTTAGATAACTGTGAGCTTGACATATCTAAATAGGTTTTCGTTTTTTCTTTGTCATCAAGAGTATTAAAACTTTGAATACTTTCTAATGCCACGCCAATGGTTGCTATTGGTGTTTTAAATTCGTGAGTGATATTACTGATCAGGTCGTTCTTAACTTCGGCTAGTTGTTTTTGATGTTTTATCACTTTCAGCAAATAAAATAAGCAACTAATGACAGCTAATACTAAAAGTGAAGAAATAAGAATACCCCAAATAATGCGCTTAAAAATATCACTTGATACATTGTTGAACAAAAGACTTAATTCACTCTTTTTGGGTAAAAATGTAGATTTAGATGTTGTACTTAAAAATGATTTTAGTTGAACTGAATCTATAGTCTCTACATTTTTTTCAATTCTATTGTAATAATCAATAGCATGTGAAGGATCTAGATACTTAATCGTATAATCAATATTAATGTCTTTTCGACGCAGCTCAGATTGTAAAAGGGTGTCAATTCCTCTTAGTGATAGCGTATCTGTAGTTATAGAAGTAATCACCTTTAATGTTAGGGATTTTAGATCCTTTTCAGAGAATACGATGTTCTCACTTTGTTTTGAGTACCGAGAAAAAGAATCTATTTCGATATTTTGAATTGTAGTTAACGAGTCATTAGAAAAAATAAACTTACTATTCAAATGCATTTGATCAATTATTGAATCTGCTTTAGCACCTTTGACGATTGAAATGCCTTCCATTAAATGAGGACTGGTAGAATCAATACTTATAAAGCCATCAGTATCAGATTTTGTAATGGACTTAAAGATACTGTCAAACTTACCTGTACCTAAAAAGCCATTTTGGCTCGTTCCCTTAAAAGAAAAACCAATCGTACTATTTTCGGCTAGATTTGCATAGTAATCATCAACCGCTTTATCCAAACTAGCTTGAACATCGTTAATGACTTGTTGCTTACTTGAAAGATAGTTCTTGTAGTTCCAATAGGCTTGAATCCCAATAGTTGAAAGAATTACAATGATAATAACATAGAGTATATATCTGTATTTTGAATCATTCATAGGTCAAAAGTAAATGTTAAAACACTTAAAAACTAATCGCTTAACACTCGTTAACACTCATTAACCTTGATAATGTATTCAAATTTTAATATTTGCAATGTAATAAATCAAAAATCTAAATTATGAATACAATTATTAGAGTAGTTATGGTGTCATTTGCATTGGTGTGTGCCAATGTTAGTGCCCAAGAATTTCAAGGCGAAGCGACTTACAAGTCAAAACGTAAAATCGATATCAAACTTGATAGCACACAAATGGCAACTGGGATGGCAGATCAGATGATGGAAATGTTGAAAAAACAGTTTGAGAAAACCTATATTTTAGACTTTAATAAAGAAGAATCCATTTATAAAGAAGAAGAAGCGTTATCAGCTCCAAATCCACAAGGAATGAATATGGTAATGGTTATGTCAGGTGGTTCTGATGTGCTTTATAAGAACATTAAAGGAAAGCGTTATACCAATCAAAACGAATCGTTTAGTAAACTCTTTTTAATTAAAGATGATTTAGAAGATATTGAATGGAAATTAGAATCTGAAACCAGAAATATAGGGGATTACACCTGTTTTAAAGCGACGACAACGCGAGAGGTTGAAGTCCGTGAAAGCGGAATTAGCTTTAATGGTGATAAAGATTTAAGTACGACAGATAAGGAACCAATAATGCAGGAAATTACAATTACGGCTTGGTATACACCTCAAATTCCAGTAAGTGTAGGGCCTGGGAATTATCATGGATTACCAGGATTAATTCTTGAGGTTAATGATGGTTCCGAAACAGTTATATGTAGCAAAATTGTGATTAACCCTAAAAAGGCATCTAAAATAGTTGAGCCTGAAAAAGGAAAAGAACTAACTCAAGACGCATACGATAAGATCATGGAAAAAAAGATGAAGGAAATGGACGAGCGTATGAGATCTAATAATCGACGAGGTGATGGTGAAAATATTGAGATTAGAATTGGAGGTTAATCACGAATGGTAATTTAAGAAAATTTTAACCTTTTCATATTTTACTATTCAGTGTTTTTTGAGTCTTATGTGCATAATTAAAGTATTTTTGAACGTTAATATTATTATAAAACTATAATTTCCGTTTAATACTTTTTTAAATTTGTTAAACATAACAACCATAAGTTATCATGAAAACATTAATTTCTAGACTCAGCGCGATAGTTATAACCGTATTTCTATCCTTTAATTTAAGTGCTCAAGACTTTCAAGGGCAAGCTATTTACCAAACCAAAACTTCTTTAGATATGAGTAGTTGGGGAGGAGGACAAATGAGCGATCAACAAAAAAAGCAAATGGCAGAACGAATGAAAAGTATGTTAGAAAAAACTTACATACTCAACTTCAATCGTAGTGAGTCAACATACAAGGAGGAAGAGAAACTTGCAGCTCCAGGTTCTGGAGGCAGTCGTTGGGGAGGTATGATGAGCAGCTTTACAGGTGGTCCGCAATACAAGAATATAAAGGAAAATGTCATATTACAAGAGCAGGAATTCTTCGGGAAATCGTTTTTGGTTAAAGATTCCCTTCCAAAATTAGAATGGAAACTTGGAAGCGAAACAAAACAGATCGGTCAATATACTTGCTTTATGGCAACGACTACGAAGCCTGTTAATGCGATGGACTTTATGAGTATGCGTCGTAGAGGTGGAAATGATAAGAAAGAAGATGAGAAGAAAGAAGGTGAAGAAACTACCGATACTACTAAAACTAAATCTGAAGATATTTTCGATGATTTAGAAGTTCCAAAATTTGTTGTAGTTACAGCTTGGTATGCACCACAAATTCCAGTTAGTGCTGGTCCTGCTGATTATCATGGTCTTCCGGGATTGATTTTAGAAGTTCAAGCCGATAAAACGATTATGTTATGTACTAAAATAGTAATGAATCCTAAAGAAAAAGCAGCCATTGAGAAGCCAGAAAAAGGGGATGTTGTTACTCGTGATGAATACAATAAAATCATGAAAGATAAAATTGAAGAGATGAGAGAAATGTATGGCGGCCGAGGCGGTAGAGGCGGTGGTCGACATTAAAAAAATAATCAACAATTAAAGTTTCAGTTTTTCTAAGCGAAAAGCGTCATTGAAACAAAATCCAATCAAATGAGAAATATTTTTATACTAGCGTTACTGCTCGTAACGAGCCTTGTTAGTGCTCAAATTACAGTTCAAGGTGTTGTTAAAGACAGTATTGGTAGCCCTTTAGAACTCGCAAATGTTATTGCTATTAATAAAGAAACTAAGGGAATGGCATCTTATGCTATAACCAATGATAAAGGACGTTTTAAACTCGATTTAGAAAAGAATAAAACCTATACAATCCAAGTCAGTTATATTGGGATGAAAACGCTTTCTGAAGAAATTAGTACCAAAGAAACCAATATCACCAAAGACTATACTCTTCAAAATGATAATGCACTTGATGCAATTGAGTTGACCTACGAAATGCCAGTGACCATTAAAGGCGATACTTTAATCTACAATGCCGATTCTTTTAAGGATGGCTCCGAACGGAAACTTGAAGATGTTCTCAAAAAATTGCCTGGAGTCGAAATTAATGATGACGGACAAATAGAAGTCGAGGGTAAAGTCGTGACTAAATTGATGGTCAACGGAAAAGACTTTTTTGATGGTGATTCTAAATTAGCAACAAAAAATATTCCTTCTAATGCGGTTGATAAAATTCAAGTATTACGTAACTATTCAGAAGTTGGTCAACTAAGAGGCGTTCAAAACAATCAAGATAATGTAGCCATTAATATCAAATTAAAAGAAGGTAAAGAAAACTTTTGGTTCGGTGATATTACTGCTGGCGTCGGGACTGCTCCAGATAAAGAATTGTACTTAGTGCAACCTAAACTGTTTTATTATAGTCCGAAATATAGTGTCAATGTCATAGGCGATATGAACAACATTGGAGAAGTTGCTTTGACAAATCGTGATATTAGAAATTTTGGTGGCGGATTTAGACGTCCAAGTCAAGGGAGTGGAACAAGCATTAACTTAGGCGATAACGGACTTGGTGGATTAACCAATCTAGGAAATGCTCAAGAGATTGAAACAAAACTAGGTGCAGGTAATTTTAGTTACTCTCCAAATAAGGCTTTAGATCTTAGCGGATTTTTAATCTATAACAGTACGCGTTTAAGAACGCGTCAAGAAAGTTTTGTGAGATATATAGATTCTGACTTAGGAATTCCAGATGAAGAAACTGTTCAAACAGGAAGAGAGGCGTCTAACCAAGGAATAGCAAAGTTAAGTGCATCCTACAAGCCTAACTTTAATAATCAAATGGATTACGATCTTCTTGGTCGTATTTCTAGTGACTCTGAAAGACAAAGTCAAGTGTCATCAGTGGTAGGAATTACAAACGAGCTAAACGAAGTAAAACCGTATAGTATCAATCAAAATTTCAACTATTATTATACACTAGACGAAAAAAATATTTTTGCTCTTGAAGCGCAGCATTTAATAAAAGATGAAGATCCATTTTATAATGCGTTGTTAGTTAATGATCCAACTAATAATGATGATGATCCTCAAGACCAAGATGCTTTTGATAATACGGCTTCAGCTTTAGGATTTGATAGAGACCAATTTGGGTATAACCTAAATCAAGACAGACGAATTAAGTCTAATCAATTAGATGCTAAAGTAGATTACTACTATATCTTGAATAATAAGAGTAATATTAATTTGACCTTAGGGACTATTTTAAGTAACCAAAAGTTCAAGTCTAATATCTTTCAGTTTTTAGACAATGGTTCGTTCTTTGATCCAGTAGCAGAATTAACAGATAGCGAAGATAATCTTTTAACAAATGAAAATGATACAGAGTACAATTTTAGTGATGTGTATTTAGGGTTTAAATACAGACTTAAAACAGGAAAATTCACCATTACTCCCGGGTTGTCATTACACTCTTACGGAAACAAGAATACACAGTTTGGAGTAGAGCACAAAGACAATTTCTTTAGAGTAATGCCAGAATTTGAAGCACTCATTCAATTTAAAAAGAGTGAAAGCTTAACGTTTCGATATAATATGAGTAACTCATTTACAGATGTGACGAGCTTAGCCGAAGGATTAGTTTTAAACAGTTTTAGCAACATCAGCTATGGTAATCCTGAACTGCAAAATTCACTATCACATAATTTGAGTTTGAGATACTTCAGTTTTAACCTTTTCAATTATACCAATGTATTTGCTTTTGCTAATTACAGTAAGAATATTGATCAAATTAGAAGTTCAACAGATTTTGATAATGTGATCAGAACAAATACCTTTTTCAACTCAAACTTTGCTGATGAATCAGCTAGCGTGTTTGGTCGTGTAGAGCGTACCTTTAAAAAGATTAGAGCAAGACTAGGCGCTCGTTTTTCGTATTCTAAACGAAACCAATTTGTACAAGGCAGGCAAACAGTAAGTGAAAATTTTACTCAATCCTATACACCAGAACTACGAACTAATTTTAGACAAGCACCAAATGTACGTTTGAGATATTCTTATTCGATCTCAAATAACGACCAAGGCTCGACATCAACAAAATTTATTACAAATTCACCTTCAATTGAATTCGATGCATACATCTGGAAATCGGTAACCTTTAGAACAGATTATACGTATACGAATCAAGACGATGGTATTAGACCATCTCAATCTTTCCAAACGTGGGATGCGAGTTTAGCTTATAGAAAAGATAAAGATGCAAAATGGGAATATGAAGTGAAAGCGTCTAACTTATTAGATATCGATTCTAACGTAAATAATAGTTCTGGTAATATTTCAGTATCTAACTCAGAAACCTTTATTCAGCCAAGATTTGTAACCTTTAGAGTGATTTATACTTTATAGGATTTGGGCGTTCAGTTTTGATAGAAAAATCAAAACTGCAGGCTCTCGGCAGTCGCTCTTTTCAAGGAGCTCCAACAAAGCCTCCATCCTTAACGCATATAAAAAAGCCTTCTCTAATAGAGAAGGCTTCTTTTTATATGAATTGAAAAAGATTAATTATCGCGATATGTTTTTAGGCTACCAGTAATATTATATGTTTCGCCTGTAGCATTAAAAGTGGCTTCAATAAGTTCTCCAACATTGCCATAACTAGTGATTTCAATTGTAATATTTGTATAGTCTGCGTTAGCGGTATTTCTAATCTCATCGATTATAAATATAAATATATCATAATCGTTAGAATCATAAACACCAACGCTATCAGGGAAATTATTAATTGCAAGGGAGAATGTGAAATTATAATCATCATATTGCCAAGAATCTATCAAAAACCACAAATAATCATCGTTAGTTGACTCGTTTATATATCTTTCTACCCAGATTGGATCAGGTATTGTATGTGTAAAAACGGGGTCATCGTTAATTTGATAACTAATAAATTCAGCTAAATCACTACATGCACTTAGATTACCAACATCTGTAGTTGGACTAGTAAAGTCAAATGTTAATTCACCAGTTGATAAGATATTATCAGGATCATTTGCAATTATTGTAAATGTATCACTATTACATTTTACGATGTCGACACTAAATGTCCCATCAGTAACGTATTCATAAATATTTTGTCCTTCATTTGACACAACAGCGTAACCTGTTGTTATAGGAGAGCCTGTGCATGTGCTCAATGAACCAGTTATGTTTTCTACATTTAGAGCTTGAGAATCTACCTCAATATCAGGGATTGTGGTGTCCTCAGAAAGTGATCCAATAGATGTGGTGTAAATTACCTCATTTGAGCAGGCATAAGGTAACAGTATAATCAATTCTAATGCAGTATTTGCAGGTACAAAACCACATTTTGCGCCATCGGTTGTTCCAGAGAACGTTCCAAAACCAGAGCTCACTTCAACATTCAAACCATTTATTGGGTTACCATCAGTATCAACTACATTAAAACAAAGTACGACAGCTTCTTCGTCAATATCATAATTCCATACTGTAAAATGACTAACAGTTCCAACATAATAATTTCCTACAAGGTTAGCTTCTCCTTCTTGTACCCAATAGCCATGTGTTTCATTAAAATACCATAGCGGAATGGTATCAGGTGCATCTGCTATAAGATTAGTATCTATTGGGACTTTTATTTCAGCAGTAGAGTTTTCGGCTAAATTTAAATGGTCACCATTTTCACCTCTCAATTCTACTACAAGCATTCCAAAGGTTTGAAGAACACGCTCTTGGTTATCAGTATCTGCAGCATATAACATGCCTGGCATTTGGTCTTGTATATTTTCATTTACAGGATCTAAAAAGTGAATGATAACATCAACATTTCCATCATAACTACCTCCGTTGTCTTTGATATAATCACCTTGTAAGGTCACTGATGATTCATTTGGTAAACTAATAGTTTCTTGTATTCCACTAGAAGTTGAGCCTACAACGGTTTCAGGTAACATCATAATACGCACTTTGTTTGTTCCTTCATTAGGCACCAAAGATCTTGAGGCGAATAGATAACCAGATTTCGAAGCTCTTATATAAGTAAAACGTTCTTTTATCGTTACATTTTCAGCGAGAAAGATACCATTAATGTCTGTAGTAAACGATGAGCTACCAATGCTAACAGCGACACCTTCAAGAGGGACATTGTTTGAGTCTACAATGCTACCTATGAAAGATCTAGATACATCGTTACCAAAGTTATTTGCAAATGTTACAGGATCATAATTCGATTGCGGTTCTTCCTCTTCTTCTTCTTCTTCTTCTTCTTCTTCTTCTTCGACGACCTCTTGTTCTTCATTTACATCTTGTATATCTTCAGTACAAGATGGTAAGCAAAAAGTAAAGGCTAAAAAAAGAAGGATGTATTTGATTCTCATTTCCTGTAAAGAATTAGGATTCAATTGTTAAACAAATATAGCTATTAAAATAGCATGTTTTGAGTGTGAATATTAATAGAATATTTTTTTAAATATAATATTTCTAATCATTTAGTGTGTCTTAATTGTTAATATTCTGATAATTATGTATAAATTGTTTAACATTTTGTTATATTTGTTAAACACATCATTGACTAATTCAAACATAATGAAACCGCTAACCACAAAATTAGGTCTTTTGACCTTCGCACTTTTGATGACTTTAAATCTAAGTGCACAAGACTTTCAAGGACAAGCCACTTACATTTCTAAATCGACAATGGATTTAGGCACTTGGGGTGCACGAATGAGTGAAGCTCAAAAAAAGCAGGTCATGGCACGTCTAAAAAATAGACTAGAAAAAACCTATATCTTAACGTTCAATAAAGAAGAATCTATCTTTACAGAAGGCGATAAGCTAGATGCCATGTCTGGAGCAACAGATTCTTGGGGCAAAAATTTTGCTGCAGGCGATCAATATAAAAATGTAAAAACGAATACACAGATTCAAGATCAAGAATTCTACGGAAAGCGTTTTTTGGTTAAAGATAAATTACAGCCTATAGAATGGGTTATGGAAACCGAAACCAAACAAATTGGTAACTACACTTGTTTTAAAGCAACGGCTATGATACCATCTGATGAATTGACATGGTTTTCTTTTTCTTGGAATAAAATAAGTAGAAGTAACGCTACGACTGAAACTGAAGAGACAACCGAAGGCGAAACAGTGAAGTCAGAGATTCCAATGACCGAAGTTGAAGCATGGTACTCACCTCAAATTCCAGTAGGTCATGGGCCATCAGAATATTGGGGGCTGCCTGGATTGATTCTAGAAGTGAGCGCTGGAGATACTACAATGCTGTGCTCTAAGTTGGTTATAAATCCAGCAGAGAAAGTAGACATTGAAGCGCCTGACAAAGGAAAAGAAACGACGAAAATAGAGTACCAAGAAACCCTTGTTAAGAAAATGAAAGAATTTCGTGATAACCGTATGGGGCGGAGTAGAGGATAATCTCTTTTCTAAATAACTAACTCAAATAAAAAGCCTTCTCAATTGAGAAGGCTTTTTTTATGTATTATTCTTATGTTTAAAAATCTCTCAAAACATGTATTGTCCCAGAGATGGGTAATTCATCATCACTATTGAAATCATTAATAACACCCGAGAAATTGATATCGATATACTCGCCAACGTCACCAAATGAAGTAACATTGCTTGTGCCTATAAATAAATTCTCTAGGGATGTTCCATAGCTCTCGTCAAAAAAGTCTAGATAACCATTTGTATACGTGTTTGGGCCATTAAAACCATTGATGTTAAAATTAAACCAATAGTCTTGAAGGTCAGAATAATATGATATATATAGATAATTACCATCCAAGCCACCTTGAACATTGAAGTTATATGCAACTACTGGAAAGTCATCTACTTGATAGGTGATAAATTCTTCAATAGTATTACAAGATTGAATCGTACCTAAATTGGTTAAAGGCGTAGTAAAGGTGTAATTTAAAGAGTCCGTTTCCTGGATGTTAACGTAATCAAATGCTTGTATCGTAAATGTGCTATTTGCATCACAGCGAATCAAATTAATTTCAAAATCACCATCCGAAACAACATCTGTAAAATATTGGTTACCATATGACAATTGCACATAACCCTCTGTAACTGGATTGCCGTCACAATCATTAAATATACCTGTAACGGTTTCAGAAATAATATCAGGATTATCAGCAACCGTAACACCAATGCTAGAGTCCACAACGAATGGGCCTATTGTATCTGAGTATATTGGGCTTTGGCCACAAAGATTATAATTATAAATATTAATCTCTAGGGTTTCGCCGCTTGGAATTAAACCGCAAGTTTGACCATTCTCATTAGTATATCCAGAACTAGTACCATAGTTTTCACTTGTTAAACTTACTTGGGTATTGGCTAATAAGTTTCCTTCACTATCACTTACAGTAACACAAAAATCAGCGTATTCTGCAGGAATATCACAGTTCCAAAACGAGAAATGAGATACGGTTCCCACATAAGCGTTTCCAACTAAAGTCGCTTCACCGTCTTCAATCCAGTAGCCATTAGCTTCATCAAAATACCACAGAGGAATCGAACTTGGTGCAGTAGCAACTAAACTTGCATCTAGAGGGACTGTGATTTCTGCTGTAGAGCCTTCAGCTAGATTTAAATCCTCACCATTATCTCCTCTTAATTCGACAGCTAGCATTCCAAAGGTTTGCAACATGCGTTCTTCGTTTTGAGCATTAGCGGCATATAACATGCCTGGCATTTGATCTTGCATATTTTCATCTGCAGGATCTAGATGATGCATGATGATATTTACAGATCCATCATAATTAGTTCCATCAGGTTTTATATAATCACCTTCTAAGGCGACTTTAGAACCATTAGGTAAACTTATCGTTTCTTGAGTACCACTTGTAGTTGTTCCTGCACTAGTTTCTGGCAACATCATAATCCGAACTTTATTAGTTCCGCTACTAGGAACAACTGCACGAGACGCATGAATATAACCTGCTTTTTCAGCTTTTATATATCCGAAGCGTTTATTAACGGTTGCATTATTTATGATAAATACACCATTACTGTCTGTCATAGCAGTAGAACTCCCTATACTAATCATTACATTTTCTATAGGATTGTTGTTCGTGTCCACTATAGTTCCTAAAAAGTTTCTAGAGATGTCATTGCCAAAATTTTCAGAGAACGTTGTTGGGTCTGGACCCTGATTTTGAGTTGTGGTTATGCTATCATCATTATTACATGATACACATAAAAGCATACTTACTAAAACAAGGGAAATGGATTTGGGTAACAGTCGTTTAAATTTCATAGAGTTAAGTTTTGTTGTTATGTAAGTAACAGATTAAGGAGTAAAATACCTAGTATTGATAGTTTAATAATAGTTATTATTAAGATGGGAAAACTACAAAAAGGTTGCGTAGTTTCTTATAGTTTATTTCAAATAAAAAATCCTCGAAGATAGATTCTGCGAGGATTTAAATATTAATTATTGTCTCAGCTTATGATAACCCAAAAGCCGCTTTCACTTTATCAACGTAATCTAATTTTTCCCATGTAAATAATTCTACATCGAGAGTAATTGGTTTACCATTAGGTTGTTCAAAGGTTTTAGTAACAGTTTCAGCTTTACGTCCCATATGTCCATAAGCTGCTGTTTCACTATATATAGGGTGACGTAATTTTAAGCGCGCTTCAATAGCTGCTGGTCGCATGTCAAAAATCTTAGCAATTTTTTCTGCAATCTCACCATCAGTAATATTAAACGGACAAGTACCATAAGTGTCAACAAAAATTGAAGTCGGTTCAACAACACCAATCGCATAACTTACTTGTACCAATAGTTCATCACAAACACCTGCTGCAACCATGTTTTTTGCAATGTGTCTTGTCGCATAAGCTGCACTTCTATCGACTTTACTTGGGTCTTTTCCTGAGAATGCGCCTCCACCATGAGCACCTTTTCCGCCATAAGTATCTACAATAATTTTACGTCCTGTAAGTCCGGTATCACCATGAGGTCCACCAATAACAAACTTTCCTGTTGGGTTGATGTGATAGGTGATATCATTATTAAATAACACTTGAATATGCTCTGGTAATTTAGCAACCACTCTTGGTATTAAAATAGCAACGATGTCTTTCCTGATTTTTGCCAACATCTCTTCATCAGCTCCAAAATCGTCATGTTGAGTAGAAACGACAATGGCATCAATACGTTGAGGTACATTATCATCACTATACTCTATAGTTACCTGACTTTTAGAATCTGGACGTAAATAAGTTATGTCTTTATTTTCGCGCCTTAAATCGGCTAGCTCTTTTAAAATTCGATGCGATAAATCTAAAGCCAAAGGCATATAATTATCCGTCTCTTTAGTCGCATAACCAAACATCATACCTTGATCTCCTGCACCTTGTTCTTCCTTGCTATCTCTGTCTACACCACGATTAATGTCTTCAGATTGTTCATGTATTGCTGAAAATACACCACATGAGTTTCCATCAAACATATACTCGCTTTTGGTATAGCCTATTTTATTAATTGTATCTCGTGCGATTTTTTGAACATCTAAATAAGTGTTAGATTTTACTTCACCTGCAAGTACAACCTGACCTGTTGTGACTAAAGTTTCACAAGCCACTTTTGATTCGCTGTCAAAGGCTAAAAAGTTATCAATTAATGCATCACTAATTTGATCTGCTACTTTATCTGGATGTCCTTCAGAAACACTTTCTGAAGTAAATAAATATGCCATATAATCCCTTTAAATTATTAGTACTGAAAGAAAAATGAGATTGCTTGGTCGCTAGAGAAGTTGAAAACTAACTGCTTTAGCATTTTTTTTATGAGGTTGCAATCAGAACAAATTTTCCTCTTTTAATTTGATTTGTCAAATGTAGAGAAATAATAACGAAACTAGATTTATTTTATTTTTTTTCTTAAATATTTGGATATTAAATTTTTATGTTGCAATATTTGTGCTCACAAAGTTCAATAACTTACTGAAATGTTATCAAGAAAGGCCGAGGGATTAGACCCAATGAAGCCTTAGCAACCCTTAAATTTATTAAGAAGGTGCTAAATTCTACTTGAAGTCGCGATTCATTTATCGTGTGCTCGGATAGATAACCCAACCGTAATTACTCATCTGTAATCACGTATTTTCTTTATAATATTTTTCTATTAAGTATGCTTCTAAAAGAAGCTTATTTGGCTTTTGGTTTAATTTTTTAACTAAAAACTTAGAAAAATGAGTACACAAAAATTCGCAACAAAAGCGTTACACGCAGGACATGACGTAAGTCAAACTGGAGGAACAAGAGCAGTTCCTATTTATCAGTCTACCGCTTACGTTTTTGATGATTCAGATGATGCAGCTGGACGTTTTAATCTTTCGGTTCCAGGCTTTATTTACACACGTTTAAATAATCCAACCAATGATATTCTTGAGCAACGTATTGCCGCTCTTGAAGGTGGTATTGCAGCCGTAGCAACAGCATCGGGAACTGCAGCGATTTCAACAACATTACTTACACTTTTAAAAGCGGGAGATCACATCGTAGCGTCCAACAGTTTGTATGGTGGAACTTACAATCTTTTAAGTGTTACACTGCCAAGACATGGGGTTACAACAACTTTTGTAGATCCTTCAGATCCAGAAAACTTTGAAACAGCAGTTCAAGAAAATACGAGAGCATTTTTCGTGGAATCTTTAGGGAATCCGAAGCTAGACGTTCTTGATATCGAAGCCATTTCTAAACAAGCTAAAGCACACAAAGTACCATTTATTGTTGATAATACTGTGGCAACTCCTTATTTGTTAAATCCTATCGAATATGGTGCAAACATTGTGATTCATTCTTTAACAAAGTATATCAATGGTAACGGGACATCACTGGGCGGTATCATCGTTGATGCTGGAACCTTTGATTGGACCAATGGAAAATTTCCAGAATTTACAGAACCATCTGCGGGATACCATGGTTTAGTTTATAGTGAAGCTATTGGAGCAGCTGCATTTATTGCGAAAACTAGAATTGAAGGACTTCGGGATTATGGAGGCGCTTTGAGCCCGTTTAATGCATTTCAAATTATTCAAGGTTTAGAAACATTAGAACTTCGTATCAAAAAACATAGTGAGAACGCACTCGAATTAGCCCAATGGTTACAAGAACAACCAGAAGTCAGTTGGGTGAATTATCCTGGATTAGAAACCAGTAAATACAAAGAATTAGCTGAAAAATATCTGCCAGAAGGGCAAAGTGGAATCGTGACTTTTGGTGTTGAAGGTGGTTATGAGTCTGCAAAAAAGATTGCAGATACCACAAAGTTATTCTCACTCTTAGCGAACATTGGTGATACTAAATCTTTGATTATTCATCCAGCAAGTACAACACATCAACAGTTGAGTGACGAAGCTCAAGAAGCTACAGGTGTAACAAAAGATTTGATTCGTTTATCTGTTGGAATTGAAAATATTGAGGACTTAAAAGCTGATTTAAAGGAAGCTTTTGATGTGGTCAAGAAAACTGTTTTAGCATAATAAATCATAGTTAATGTTCAAGTAGATGCTACGCTTCGTCTTTTTTTCGGGGCATCTATAACTATTAAAAATATTAGAATGTCATCATTGAAGTACATAAAAATTTCAGATTTTGAGATCACATCAAATGTCTCCCAGAATATTGGATTATCCTATCAACTCTTTGGTCAGCCATTGTTTGAAGCACCAATTGTATTGGTAAATCATGCCTTGACAGGTAATTCTAATGTTTGCGGAAAAGAGGGTTGGTGGAATGATTTAATTGGCGAAAATAAATGTATCGATACCAATCAGTTCACTATTTTGGCTTTTAATATTCCAGGAAATGGATATGATATTGAGGAAGAACATCTTATTGATAACTATAAAGATTTTACGGCAAGAACCATTGCTGAAATTTTTGCTTTTGGATTAAAAGCTTTACAAATAAATCAATTATATGCTGTCATTGGAGGATCGGTTGGTGGTGGAATTGCGTGGGAGCTTGCGGCACTAGAACCCAATTTAATTGAACATTTAATTCCAGTGGCTTGCGATTGGAAATCCACAGATTGGCTCATTGCTAATTGTCATATTCAAGATTCGATTTTAAATCATTCTACTTCACCTTTGGCAGATGCAAGAATGCATGCGATGACCTTATACCGAACACCAGAATCGTTGACCAATAAATTTCAACGAACGGAAGTGTCTAAGGCACGTTTCAATGTGGAGAGCTGGTTAGATTATCATGGAAAAGCCTTGAATAAACGCTTTAATGTATCAGCTTATAAATTGATGAACCAAATTTTAAAAACCATAGACATCACTAAAAACCAAGGGTCATTTAACGAGGTTGTAGGGGCTATAAGTTCTACTATTCATATTGTCACAATTCCTAGTGATCTGTTTTTTAAAGCTGAAGAAAATTGGGATACTTATGTGGATTTAAAATTAATTAAAGACAACGTCAGTATTTCTGAAATTAAATCCATTCATGGTCATGATGCCTTTTTAATAGAATACGAACAATTAAAAAAGATATTAAAGCCCATTTTTAAAAAACAGACAAGTATTAACAATAAAAAAAGCACACATGGTCGTATTCGTAATAGCTGATGTTAAGAGTACGTTGATTAGTCAGATAGGATTAAATTTTTAAATCATATAAATTAAGATATGGATGATAAACATTTTGAAACCAACGCGATAAGAACGCAGACAGAACGTTCCCAGTTTATGGAGCATTCTACACCATTATATCTCACTTCAAGTTTCGTTTTTGAAGATGCTGAAGATATGAGAGCGTCATTTTCCGAAGAAAAGCAGCGTAACATTTATAGTAGATTTACAAATCCAAATACCTCTGAGTTTGTAGAAAAGATGTGTAAGATGGAAGGTGCCGAAGCTGGTTATGCATTTGCAACAGGCATGTCTGCGGTGTTTTCAACATTTGCAGCATTACTAAATGCAGGAGATCATATTGTATCTGCTAGTAGTATTTTTGGGTCGACTCATGGATTGTTTACTAAGTTTTTGCCAAAATGGAATATCGAAACAAGCTATTTCAATGTCAATGATGTTGATGCTATTGAAGGTTTAATTCAACCAAACACTAAAATTTTATATGCTGAGAGTCCGACAAATCCAGCGGTCGATATCCTTGATTTAGAACGTTTAGGACAAATTGCTAAAAAGCACAATATATTATTTGTGATAGATAACTGTTTTGCGACACCATATTTACAAAATCCAATAAAATTCGGTGCAGATTTGGTGATACATTCGGCAACAAAATTAATTGACGGTCAGGGTCGTGTTTTGGGAGGTGTCACTGTTGGTCAAGCAGATTTGATTAGAGAGATTTATTTATTTTCCCGAAATACAGGTCCAGCGTTATCACCATTTAATGCTTGGGTGTTATCGAAAAGTTTAGAAACTCTAGCCGTTAGAGTGGATAAGCATTGTGAAAATGCGTTGAAGGTTGCTGAGTATTTAGAAAGCCATCCTAAAATTAGCTTGGTAAAATATCCTTTTCTAAAGTCACATCCTCAATATGACATTGCTAAAAAGCAAATGAAATTAGGTGGAAATGTGGTTGCGTTTGAAGTTAGAGGAGGCATAGAAGCTGGTCGTGCGTTTTTAAATAATATTAAGCTATGTTCACTATCTGCAAATTTAGGTGATACCAGAACCATAGTCACGCATCCAGCATCAACAACCCATGCAAAACTCACAGAAGAAGATAGATTAGAGGTCGGTATTACAGATGGTTTGGTGAGAATTTCGGTTGGATTAGAAAACGTAAAAGATGTCATTAGTGATTTAAGTCAGGCTTTAGAATAACGATTTAAAAAAGTATCTTTGGGCACATGCTTTCAAAGAAAACTAAATACGGTATCAAAGCGCTAACTTTTTTGGCAAGACAGAACAGTCGCAAGCCTGTTTCAATAGCAACCATTTCTAAAAGTGAAACTATTTCGGTTAAATTTTTAGAAACTATTTTGCTAACACTTAAGAAAAATGGCATTTTGGGATCGAAAAAAGGAATGGGAGGCGGTTATTATTTACTAAAAGAACCTAAAGACGTTCCAATGACGACTGTCATGAGAGTTTTAGAAGGTCCAATTGCCATGGTGCCCTGTGTGAGTTTAAATTATTATGAAAAATGTAATGATTGTCCAGACGAAGATAAATGTGCCGTTCATCGACTAATGATACAGATAAGAGATAATTCTCTTAAAGTGTTCAGAAATACGACGTTAGAAGATCTAACGAATTAGAGTATTCGCAAAATACACCTAGAATTTTTATCAAATTAACTACTGTTTTATAATAAATATACTATACGTTTGTATTAATATCCTACTAACCCTATAGGGTATTAGAAAAATAACTAAAAGAGATAATATATGGATACAGTTTTAAGCCGAAATAACGCTAAAAAAATAGAAGAAATTACTCCAATACAAGTTGGAGAAAAAATAAAAAGAACACTAGTGAAAACAATTAGTTGGAGAGTCTTAGGAACAATAGCAACAATTGTTATTTCATATCTAATAACAGGAACGTTGGCTTTGGCTTTCTCTATTGGATTTATAGAACTCATTTCAAAATTGGTGCTTTATTATTTTCATGAACGTACTTGGAACAAAATAAAATGGGGAAAATGAAATATTTAGATTTAGATAAATTAAATATGTCTCTTAGAGATAAAACACCAGATGAAATCATAAAGTGGGCTTTGACTTTGTCAGAAAATAGAATAGTAACTACAAGTTTTGGAATGTATTCAGCAATTTTATTGACAACAATGTCTAGGCATGATAAAGACATTAAGGTAATTTGGTGTGATACCTTATATAATCAACCAAGTACGTATGAGCATGCAGCTAACCTAATAGAAAATTATAATTTAAAAATTAATAAATATCAATCTTTAAAAAGCAAAGAAGAAATAGATGCATCCATAGGTTTGCCAAGTATAGAAGATGATAATCATGCCGAATTTTCTGAAGTCGTAAAATTAGAACCTTTTAGAAGGGCATTACAAGAGCATCAGCCAGATTTATGGTTTACAAATATTAGAGTGCGTCAAACAGAATTAAGAAATAAAAAAGACATTTTAAGTTATAGTAAGGATGGGATTTTAAAAATAAGCCCATTCTATTATTGGACAGATTATGATTTAGATGGTTATTTAGAAGTACATAATTTACCTAAAAACCATGAGTATTTTGATCCCATAAAAGCCTTACAAAATCGCGAATGTGGAATCCATCTTCAATAAAAAATTCATATGCAAAGTTTTAGAACCGAAATAGAAAACCCTATTGTTGAGAAAGATATTATTGAATTGGCTAATAAGATTGAGCTGTTTCATAATGGAAAAATCAATGAGGAAAAATTTAGAAGTCTTCGTTTAGCTAGAGGTGTTTATGGTCAGCGACAGCAAGGTGTTCAGATGATTCGTATCAAATTGCCTTATGGGAAAGTTTTGAGCAATCAATTACGAAGAATTGCAGATGTTTCAGACGAATATTCGCGAGGACGCTTGCATATTACAACACGTCAAGATATTCAAATTCATTATGTCGACTTAGATCGTACACCTCAACTTTGGGAAGAATTAGAACGTGATAAAGTGACCTTGCGAGAAGCCTGCGGAAACACCGTTCGTAATGTAACGGCAAGTGAAACAGCAGGAATAGATGTTGACGAACCGTTTGATGTATCACCTTACGCTGATGCCTTATTTCGTTTCTTTTTACGAAACCCAATTTGTCAAGAAATGGGACGGAAATTTAAAGTCTCCTTTTCTGCTTCAGATGAAGACACTGGATTATCTTATATGCACGACTTAGGGTTTATCGCCAAAATTCAAAATGGTGAACGAGGATTTAAAGTCCTTTTAGGTGGAGGTTTAGGATCACAACCTAGACATGCGGATTTGCTATATGAGTTTTTGCCTACCAATAAAATTATTCCAGTGATGGAAGGTGTTTTAAGACTGTTTGATCGTCATGGTGAACGTAAAAGTAGAGCCAAAGCAAGATTGAAATTCTTAATAAAAAACATTGGTTTAGATGCTTTTAAGATTTTAGTTGAAGCCGAACAAGATGCTATCGAATTTAAAACCGTCGAGATAGATGCTGAAACCTATCAAGCTTCAATTCCAGTTTCTGTCGATTTACGAACAGTCAATATTGATGATACAAACAATTTCGAATTATGGAAATCAACGAACATCGTCCCACAAAAACAAGACGGTTATGTAGCCATAGGAATTAAAGTTTTACTTGGAGATTTTTATACTGATAAGGCCAGATTATTAGCAGATTTAGTTGAGAACTATGCCGCAGGAGAAATTAGATTGAGTTTGCGACAAAACATTTTGATTCCATTTGTGAAAGAAGAATTGCTTCCATTTTTCTATACCGAATTAAAAAAACTTGGGTTCACTGAATTGGGGTATAACAAAGCTGTCGATATCACTGCTTGTCCTGGAACCGATACCTGTAACTTAGGGATTTCAAGCAGTACAGGAATAGCTAAAGAATTGGAACGTATCATAAAAACCGAATATCCACACTACTTAGAAAATGAAGATTTAGTTATTAAAATTAGCGGCTGTATGAATGCCTGCGGGCAGCATAATATGGCAAATATTGGGTTTCAAGGGATGTCTATTCGTACTAAAAATAAATTGGTAGCGCCTGCGCTTCAGGTCTTACTTGGAGGCGGAAATAAAGGTGACGGAAATGGTGTATTCGCAGATAAAGTTGTGAAAATACCAAGTAAAAGAGGTCCAGATGCTTTACGTCGAATTCTTAATGATTATGAGCAGTTTGCCAACAATAAAAAGTTTGAAGACTATTATGCTGAAAAAGGCGAAAAGTATTTCTATGAGTTGCTTACAGACCTGTCAAGTATTGAAAACTTAACACAAGATGATTTTATAGACTGGGGAAGTGAAAAAGCCTATATAAAAGCTATTGGCATTGGAGAATGTGCAGGGGTTGTTATCGATCTCATTGCAACATTGTTTTTAGAAAGTGAAGAAAAGATTGAAGATGCGACTGAAGCGTTTTCAAACAATGTTTACTCAAGTGCTATTTACTATGCCTATAGCTCTATGGTGAATTCTGCAAAAGCAATTTTATTATCAGAAGGGGTGTCAACCAATACACAAGCAGGAATAATTAAACAATTTGACGAGCTGATTATCGATACCAAAATATTGAATTTAAGCGTATCGTTTTCAGATTTAGTGTATCAAATTAAAGCACATGCACCAACTGAAAAATTTGCTAAAGCATATATTAAAAATGCACAAGAGTTTTTAGGGGTTGTGAGAGCTTTGAGAGAACAAGAAGTAAGTAAATAATATTAAGCATATGAAAACTATAGCAAAATTAACCGTAGTTGGTGCAGGACCTGGAGATGCAGAATTAATAACCCTTAAAGGGATTAAAGCTATTGAAACTGCAGATGTTATTTTATACGATGCGCTCATCAATAGATCTTTATTGGACTATGCGTCATCAGAGGCTGAGCTCATTTTTGTTGGTAAACGCAAAGGGTGTTACGCCTATCGACAAGAACAGATAAATGAACTTATTGTAAGTAGAGCAAAAAGTCATGGACATGTTGTGAGACTAAAAGGGGGTGATCCATTTATTTTTGGTAGAGGTGCGGAAGAGATTGATTATGTTAGACAATTTGATATTGAAACCTATGTTGTGCCTGGGATTTCATCATCTATAGCAGTGCCTGCTTATCAAGGTATTCCATTAACAAAACGAGGTGCTTCAGAAAGTTTTTGGGTGATTACTGGAACAACTAAATCTCATCAAATTTCAAAAGACATTGCACTTGCAGCAAAATCTTCAGCAACCGTTGTCATTTTAATGGGAATGGGGAAACTGAGCGAAATTGTTCAGATTTTTTCTTCGGAACAGAAAAGTGACACTGCAGTAGCTATTATTCAAAATGGAACAACAGAACGTGAAAATGTTGGTATCGGAAAGATATCAACCATAGAATCTATTGTAGAAGAAAAGCAACTGTCTTCACCTGCAATTATTGTAATTGGAGAGGTCGTAAATCAACGTGTCGAATTACATTCAATTTGTGAAAAACTAGAAACACAATTAGCATAAATCTTATGGAAAGAAATAATTTATATCCAATATTTTTAAAAATGCATGAGTTACAAGTGCTTATTGTTGGAGGAGGAAATGTCGCCTTGGAGAAATTGACATTTTTGCTAAAATCGAGTCCAACTGCAAATGTGACCATGATCGCACCATTTTTTAGAGCAGAAGTAAAAGCATTGGCTCAGGCTTACGATATCAAATTGTACAATTTAGGTTACGATGAATCTTTCCTTTGCGATAAAGATCTAGCCATTGTAGCAACCGATAAATTGGAGGTTAATCATCAAGTCTACCAAGACGCAAAACGTAGAAATTTACTAGTCAATGTAGCCGATACACCAGAATTGTGTGATTTCTATCTTGGTGGTATCGTCACTAAAGGTAATGTGAAAATCGCGATTTCTACTAACGGAAAATCGCCAACGACAGCCAAGCGATTACGTCAATTTTTTGAATCTGTAATTCCTGATGACATCAATGAATTGGTTGAAAATTTAAATGTTTACAGAAAAACAATTAAAGGCAATTTTGAAGATAAAGTAGCAGCTTTAAACAAAATCACAGAAAATCTAATACAAAAGTAAAATGATACAAACAGATATACTAATCATAGGTGCTGGGCCAACAGGTTTATTCACGGTTTTTGAAGCAGGTTTATTAAAACTAAGATGTCATTTAATAGATGCATTGCCTCAGCCGGGAGGACAATGTTCAGAGTTATATCCCAAAAAACCTATTTATGATATTCCTGGATTACCAGAAGTTTTAGCAGGAGACTTAACCAAAAACCTTTTAGAACAAGGAAAGCAATTTCAACCTGGATTTACCTTGGGTGAACGGGCTGATACGATTGAGAAACAAAAGGATGGCAGTTTTATAGTAACTACTAATAAAGGCACTAAACATCAAGCGCCAATTGTTGCCATAGCTGGAGGTTTAGGGAGTTTTGAACCAAGAAAACCTTTAATAGAAAACATCACAAATTATGAAGATAAAGGTGTTGCTTATTTTATAAAAGATCCTGAAGTATATAGAGACAAGCGTGTTGTGATTTCTGGGGGTGGAGATTCTGCATTAGACTGGAGTATTTTCTTGGCGGACATTGCTTCAGAAGTGACGTTAATTCACAGGCGAAATGAATTTAGAGGTGCTTTGGATTCTGTTGAAAGTGTACAAGAATTGAAGCTGCTAGGAAAAATCAACCTAATAACGCCAGCTGAAGTGACAGGTGTTCATGGTAGTGATCATGTTGAAGCCATAACGGTTAAAAAAGGAGAAGAGCAAATTTATTTAGAGACCGATTATTTTATTCCATTATTTGGACTCTCACCTAAGTTAGGACCGATAGGGAATTGGGGATTAGATATAGAAAAGAATGCCATAAAAGTAGACACAATAGATTACCAAACTAATATTCCAGGCATTTTTGCTATTGGTGATGTTAATACCTATGAAGGAAAATTGAAGCTCATTCTTTGTGGATTTCATGAAGCTACTTTAATGTGTCAATCAGCTTATAAAATCTTAAATCCAAACAAAAAATTTGTTTTAAAATACACAACGGTAACTGGTATTAATGGATTTGATGGTTCTAGAAAGGAATCGCCTAAGGCTGTTGTAAAAGCAATTATTTAACGGAAAATATTATAGCATAAACGTAATCTAAATACATCATTATAATGAGGTTAAAGCGGATTAAATTTTTTTATTAAAGATTTAATTCGTTATTTTACCACTTAGTTCATACAATTATTGATTTGTTATCATGAAAGGCAGAGGGAACAGACCCTATGAAGCCTTAGCAACCCTTTATTTTAAAGAAGGTGCTAAATTCTACCTTGTTCTGATTTAATTCAGAAGTAAAGGACAGATAATACAAAGCTTAAGTAAATTCTCTTACTTTCCTGATGGCATTTTTATATAAAATTTTAAAATGTCAGATATTTTACAAACTTTACAAAAACGAATTTTAGTCCTCGACGGTGCCATGGGCACAATGTTGCAACGCTATAACTTTTCTGAAGAAGACTTTAGAGGCGAACGTTTTAAGGATTATCCGTCTTCACTAAAAGGAAATAATGATTTATTGTCATTAACTCAGCCACAAGCTATTGCCGAAATTCATAAACTTTATTTTGAAGCAGGAGCAGATATTGTGGAAACCAATACGTTTTCAGGGACAACCATTGCTATGGCTGATTATAACATGGAAGATTTAGTTTACGAATTAAATTACGAATCTGCTAAAATAGCCAAGCAGGTCGCCAATGAATTTTCTAATGCGAATCCTGAAAAACCAAGATTTGTAGCTGGAAGTATTGGGCCAACAAACAAGACAGCAAGTATGTCTCCTGATGTGAATAAGCCAGAATACAGAGCGATAACATTTGACGAACTTCGAGTCGCTTACAAACAACAGGTTGAGGCTTTGGTTGATGGTGGTGTTGATGTGCTTTTAGTAGAAACAATTTTTGATACACTCAATGCAAAAGCGGCTTTGTTTGCTATTGAAGAAGTTAAAGAAGAACGTCAAATAGAAATTCCAATTATGGTGTCAGGAACGATTACCGATGCCTCAGGTCGCACATTATCTGGCCAAACTGTAGAAGCTTTTTTAGCTTCTATTTCGCACATACCATTATTAAGTGTTGGGTTCAATTGTGCTTTAGGAGCAGAACAACTTAAGCCGTATTTACAACGGTTATCACGCGAAACCGAGTTTTATACTTCTGCACATCCAAATGCAGGTTTACCAAATGCGTTTGGTGAGTACGATCAAACGGCACAGCAAATGCAAGTATTAATAGAAGATTATCTTCAAGACGGATTAATAAATATTATTGGTGGTTGTTGCGGAACCAATCCAGAGCATATCAAAGCCATTGCAGATGTTGCGAAAAAACACAAACCAAGAGAAACTAAAGTATACCCATAATGGCAGACAGTGATTGTAAAAAATATTTAACACTATCTGGCTTAGAACCATTAGTGGTCACTCCAGAAAGTAATTTCATAAATGTTGGTGAGCGAACTAACGTGACAGGTTCTCGAAAATTTCTTAGATTAATCAAAGAAGAGAACTACGATGAAGCTTTAAGTGTTGCAAGAGATCAAGTTGAAGGTGGAGCACAGATTCTCGATGTTAACATGGATGAAGGGATGCTCGATGGGAAGTATGCGATGGTTAAATTTTTGAACCTGATTGCTTCTGAACCAGATATTGCTCGTATTCCACTGATGATTGATAGTTCTAAATGGGAAATTATAGAAGCTGGATTACAAGTCGCTCAAGGAAAATGCGTCGTTAATTCTATAAGTTTAAAAGAGGGTGAAACCGAATTTATACGTCAAGCAAAACTAGTAAAGCGCTATGGTGCAGCTGTTGTTGTTATGGCATTTGATGAGGTTGGTCAAGCAGATAGCTATCAAAAACGAATTGACATTTGCAAACGCTCTTATGATATCTTAGTCAACGAGGTTAAATTTCCACCACAAGACATCATTTTTGATCCTAATATTTTTCCTGTAGCCACAGGAATGGATGAACATCGGTTAAATGCTTTAGATTTTTTCAATGCCACCAAATGGATTCGAGAAAATTTACCTTACGCTAACGTTTCAGGAGGTGTGAGTAATGTGTCATTTTCATTTAGAGGAAATACAACGGTTCGGGAAGCGATTAACTCAGCATTTTTATATCACGCCATACAGCACGGAATGAATTTGGGTATTGTCAACCCAACCATGTTGGAGGTTTATGATGAAATCCCAAAGGATTTATTACAATGTGTTGAAGATGTTCTTTTTGATAGAAGTGATGATGCCACCGAGCGATTAATTGATTTTGCTGAAACCGTTAAAGGGAATAAAAAGGAAGATGTCACAAAAATTTTAGAATGGAGAAGCGATGCTTTGCAAGATCGAATCACACATAGTCTGGTCAAAGGTATAGATGCATTTATTGTTGCCGATGTTGAAGAAGCGCGATTAGCTTCAGCTAGACCTATAGAAGTTATTGAAGGGCATTTAATGATTGGAATGAATGTGGTTGGAGACCTCTTTGGAAGTGGAAAAATGTTTTTACCTCAAGTAGTGAAATCTGCACGTGTGATGAAAAAAGCGGTGGCACATTTACAACCGTTTATTGAAGCCGAAAAAGATGGTAAGCAAGAGTTTGCTGGTAAAATTTTAATGGCAACAGTAAAAGGCGACGTTCATGATATTGGTAAAAATATCGTGAGTGTGGTTTTAGGATGTAATAACTATCAAATCATCGATTTAGGCGTCATGGTTCCGCCAGAAAAAATCATCGAGGCTGCAGTGAGAGAACAGGTTGATGTCATTGGTTTAAGTGGTCTAATTACACCATCGTTAGATGAAATGGTATACCTCTCTAAAGCCATGAAAAAAAAGAATTTAACGATCCCATTAATTATTGGTGGTGCAACCACATCTAAGGCACATACATCTGTTAAAATTGCTCCTAATTATGACTATACAGTTGTTCACGTTAATGATGCATCCAGAGCTGTGACCGTTGTTGGTAATTTATTGAAGAAGGATAATGCAATTTATAAAGAACAAGTTCGCGAAGAGTATGATAAATTTCGTGAGCAGTTCTTAACACGTGGAAAACGAAAAGATTATATTTCTATTGAAGAGGCTAGAAAACATAAATATCAAATCGATTGGAGTACTTCGGAAATCGTAAAACCTAAAGAATTAGGTGTTCAAATTATTAAAGACTTTGATATTACTAGACTAGAATCCTTTATTGATTGGAGTCCGTTTTTTAGAAGTTGGGATCTCCACGGAAAATATCCAGATATTCTAAAGGATGACATTGTTGGAGAACAAGCGCAGGAGCTATTCATGGATGCAAAAGTGTTATTGAAACGTGTTTTTGATGAGAAGTTGTTGAAAGCTAAAGCTGTTTTCGGATTGTTTCCAGCAAACACGGTTAATGATGATGATATTGAAGTGTCTTCTGTCAGGTCGAACGGAGTTGAGAACAAGGAAGAAACCTATACATTCCTTACGCTTCGACAACAGTTGAAGAAAAGGGAAGGTATTCCAAGTCATGCATTGGCCGATTTTATCGCACCTAAGGATTCTGGAAAACAAGATTATGTGGGAGTGTTTTGTGTCTCAACAGGTTTTGGTACTCAAGAATTAGCGCAGCAGTTTGAAGCTGATCATGACGATTACAATTCGATTATGATAAAGGCATTAGCCGATCGTTTAGCCGAAGCTTTTGCAGAATATTTGCATAAAGAGGTGAGAACTAAGCATTGGAGTTATGCTCAAGATGAAGCTTTAACGAATAGCGAATTGATTAAAGAAAGTTATAAAGGGATTCGTCCAGCTCCTGGGTATCCAGCATGTCCAGACCATTTAGAGAAAAGTACCATTTGGAAATTGTTGAATGTTAAAGACAACATAGGAGTAGAACTCACTGAAAGTTTAGCCATGTGGCCAGCAGCAAGTGTAAGTGGGTATTATTTTGGAAACCCAGAAGCGAAGTATTTCGGATTAGGAAAAATTACCGAAGACCAATTAAAAGATTACGCTAAACGTCGCGCTATAAGTGAAGATGAAGCCAGAAAATGGTTAAACCCAAATTTAGTGGATTAGTGCGTTAGTGATTGATGTGGCATCCTTTTTACGTGAGTTCGAGTGATGCGACTTTAAAAGAGCATTGTATTGAGAACACGTAAAAAGATATAACGGAAAGCGCGACCTTCAGGTAACGCTCAAAATAATGATATAAAAGAGATACCCACTTTCGTGGGCATGAGTATGAAAATAACAGACCATTTAAAGAACGCCAACGGAAAAACCTTGTTTTCGTTTGAAATAATTCCGCCTAAAAAAGGAAATAACATTCAGGAGTTGTACAATAATATTAATCCTTTAATGGAATTTAATCCTCCTTTTGTAGATGTAACAACATCAAGGGAGCAGTATGTGTACATTGATAAAGGCGAGGGATTATTAGATAGAAGAATTACAAGAATGCGTCCTGGAACCGTAGGTATTTGTGCAGCAATTAAACATAAATACGATGTAGATACAGTGCCACATGTATTATGTGGTGGGTTTTCTAAAGAAGAAACTGAATATTTACTGGTTGACTGTCATTACTTAGGAATAGATAATATTATGGCATTGAGAGGAGATGCCATGAGTCATCAAAAATATTTTGAAGCGACAAAAGGTGGTCATCAATTTGCGAGAGACTTAGTAGAGCAAATCCAGAACTTAAATTGTGGAAAATATTTACATGATGTGTTAGAAGCTGATCACAAATCCGATTTCTGTATAGGCGTAGCAGGTTATCCAGAAAAACATATTGAAGCCCCTTCTTTGAGTAGCGATTTAAAACGCTTGAAAGAAAAAGTTGATGCTGGTGCAGATTATGTAGTTACCCAAATGTTTTTTGATAACTCAAAATATTTTGAATTTGTTGAAGCCGCTAGAGAGGCTGGTATTAACGTACCTATCATTCCAGGAATAAAACCAATTGCTGTGAAACGTCATTTACAATTGTTGCCACAAGTGTTTAAGATTGATTTACCCGAAATCTTAATTGAAGAAGTAGAGAAATGTGATACAAACGTTAAAGTGAGACAAGTAGGAGTCGATTGGGCTATACAACAATCTAAAGAGTTAGCGGCAGCAGGCGTACCTGTTTTGCACTATTATTCTATGGGTAAGAGTGATAATGTACATGCTATTGCATCTCAAGTGTTTTGATTATAGTATTTCTATTGTTTTAAAGTAGAAATAGTAATATTCTGTTATTTTTGTCCCATAACTAAATTTAATGAAGCATTTAATTGCCTGCATTTTCTGCTTATTTACCATTTTGGTATCTTCTCAAGAAAAAGACCCGAACCTATTTACCTTAGATGTGAATTTTTTCTACGGAACCGTTTTAGAACACAATCCTGATATCTCACATCTCATAGCAGATCATCCTACAGGATTGATTTTAAGTTATAGCAAAAAAACCTACGGATTTAAAGATTGGGAGAGCCGATTTAACTATCCAGATTGGGGTTTTTCGTTCGTTTATCAGGATATGAAAAGTGAAACGCTTGGTGAGAATTACGGATTATATGCACACTACAATTTTTATTTTCTTAAACGAAATATAAATTTGAGAATTGGTCAAGGTATTGCCTATACAACGAATCCTTATGATAAGGCTGAAAACTTTAGAAACAATGCCTATGGCTCAGATTTGTTGAGCTCAACGTATGTCATGCTTAACTACAAAAAGGAAAATATTTTTAAAGGTTTTGGAGTGCAAGCTGGTATTTCTATTGTGCATTATTCTAATGCTAATTTTAGAGCGCCAAATACATCCACGAATACATTTGCCTTTAATATAGGAACCAATTATGTGTTTAACAATGACAAAGAACCCGAGTATATCGCTTCTTCTGATGAAAAAACATATAAAGAGAAAATCAAGTATAATTTTGTGTTTAGAACAGGTCTCAATGAAAGCGATATTATTGATATGGGACAATTTCCTTTTTATATCGTTTCGGCTTATGCAGATAAACGTTTAAACCGAAAAAGTGCAATACAATTTGGGACAGATGTATTTTTTTCTAAGTTTTTAGAAGAGTTGATTGATTTTTATGCTGTTGCGTTTCCAGAGCTTGATGTTACAGGTGATGAAGATTGGAAACGTGTTGGTCTGTTTGTTGGTCATGAGTTGTTTATAAATAAAATGTCGATCATTACACAATTGGGTTATTATGTCTATTATCCATATGATTTTGAAGGTCAAGTGTATAATAGAATTGGGTTGAAACGTTATTTTGGAGATAAAATTTTTGGAGCCATAACGCTTAAATCGCATGGTGCAAAAGCAGAAGCTGTTGAATTTGGAATAGGAATACGATTATGAAACGAGCATGTTAAAAGAGTTATTATTCAAGAAAATTATTAATAGCGAATAGCATGTGACCATTAAGAAATAATAAATATGAACACATGAAAAAGGGACTATACATACTATTTACTGTTTTACTTCTGTCATGTAATGGGGAAAACGTACCAGATTGTTTTCAAAATGCAGGTGATATTATTGAAAAGGAATTTGATGTCGAAGCATTTACTAAAATAACTGCTTTTCAACGGGTAGAATTAATTATTACAGATGCGCCAACGCAAAGTGTTACTGTGCAAACTGGAGAATACTTAATGGATGATATTGAAGTTAGAGTAATTGATGGTCGCTTAGAACTCTATAACAATAATTCTTGTAATCTTACAAGGAATTATGGTGTTACAAAAGTTTTTGTAAATGTGCCAAATTTAACTGAGATACGAAATGCATCCGGATTACCAGTTAGGAGTGAAGGTGTTTTAAATTATGATACACTACAATTATATTCAGAAGATTTCACAAATGAAGATGCATTTAATGTAGATGGAGAATTTCATTTAGAACTGCAATGCAATATATTAAAAATTGAGGTCAATGGTCTTTCAAGTATGTTTTTAAATGGAGAAACTGAAAACCTAAATATTCGTTTTGTTGCAGGTGACGCTCGATTTGAAGGCCGAAACTTAATCGCTCAAAATGTAAATATTTTTCAGCGAAGTAGTAATGACATGATTATTAATGCGCAACAATCCTTAACAGGTGAAATTAGAAGTACTGGTGATGTGATTGTTGTTAATACGCCTCCAATTGTTGATGTGGAGCAATTTTATACTGGACAGCTTATTTTTGAATAGTTTATTCAGAAGTTAGTTCTCTAAACAAACTTTCTAAACTTGCATTTTTTTGGTTAAGCTGAAGGATTTTTAACTGATTATCATGAGCAAAATCAAAGACATGAGATCGCATATCTTCGCCAGCAGAAAATGTGATTTCGTAAATAAAGTCATGCGTATTCTTAACGGTTTTCGCATTAGGCAATTTCAATAAAAAAGCATCTTCAACGCGATAGTCAAATTCTACAATAACCGTTTGTTCCTTATCGTCACGTAATTCTGTTAGTTTTTTGTCGGCCACAATCTGACCCTTATTGATAATAATCACACGATCGCAAATGGCTTCAACTTCCTGCATGATATGCGTCGATAAAAAAACCGTTTTATCCTTACCAATATTCTTGATTAAATGTCTGATGTCTACCAACTGATTTGGGTCTAATCCGGTTGTTGGTTCATCTAAAATTAAAACAGACGGATTGTGTAATAAAGCATTGGCAAGCCCAACACGTTGTCTATATCCTTTTGATAACTGACTAATTTTTTTATGCGCTTCAGGTGTCAATCCGGTAAGCGCTATCACTTCATTTATTCTCGATTTAGGTGTCTTGTAAACGCTGGCATTGAATGCAAGATATTCTTTCACAAACATATCTAGATACAATGGGTTGTGTTCTGGTAAATAACCAATGGTGTTTTGTACCTCTTTTTTATCAACTTCAACATTAAAACCACTTACTTTAGCGAGACCTTCAGTGGCATTGATATAGGTGGTGAGGATTTTCATTAGTGTTGATTTTCCTGCGCCATTTGGCCCTAGAAATCCAACAATTTCACCTTTGTTTATAGAAAAAGATATACTGTTTAGCGCTTTTTGCTCGCCATACACTTTAGTAATGTTTTCAACCTCAATAGACATATATGAATATATTTATTCAAAAATAGTAATTATTACTAATGACCTCCTTTAAATTATGAATTCTTTAAAACTGTAACGAAAAACTCAAAAATATGTTATAACAATTTTGATTTCTTAAAATAATAATTACATTAGCACTTCAATTATGAACATGAATACATTAAATCATACATATCACAACTGGTTTTATTTCTTTTTTAGCGGAAAGAGCGAGACGTTGTATGTATAATTTATAATAAATAAATTAAATATGAGTCTCGATGAAAATCGGGACTTTTTTTATGATTAAATCAGTCGCCATACAAGGAATAAAAGGGTCGTTCCATCATATTGTGTCACAACAGTTTTTTGATGATTCAGTCAATGTCAATGAATGTTTAACATTTGATGGTGTGGTTGATAGCATTCTTGATAGTCAAACCGATGCTGCAATCATGGCTATAGAAAATTCTATTGCAGGTTCTATTATTCCAAATTATGCGTTAATTGATAGTCATAACTTGCATATTGTAGGTGAGCACTATTTAGATATTCAGCATCATTTAATGGCATTGCCGCATCAAACTATTGATGATATTAAGGAAGTGTATTCGCATCCAATGGCATTATTACAATGCAAAGCGTTTTTCAAGCAGTATCCACATATCAAATTAATTGAAGATAAAGACACGGCCGAAGTAGCGCAACGTATTCAGAAGCATCAAACAAAGCATATTGCAGCAATTGCTTCTCGATTGGCAGCTCAATTGTTTGAACTTGAAATCATTTCAGAAAGTATTCAAACCATAAAACATAACGAAACTAGATTTGTGGTTGTGAAAACTCAAAACTCTGAAATTTCAGAAGATCAGATAAATAAAGCGTCGGTTAAATTTGAATTAGACCATAAAAGGGGAAGTTTAGCAACTTTTTTGAATGTTTTAAGTGATTGTAAGTTAAATTTAACTAAGATACAATCACTCCCGAAAATTGAAACACCTTGGAAGTATGCCTTTTTTGTGGATTTAACTTTTGAAAGCTATACAGATTTCGAAAAAGCAAAATCCATTATGACCATAATGGCTCAAGATTTTAAAGTGTTGGGAATATATAAAAATGCAAGACTATGATACAGATTGCTAACCGACTACAAAACGTTGAAGAATACTACTTTTCTAAAAAATTAAGAGAAGTAGGCATACTCAAATCTCAGGGGAAACCAATCATTAATTTAGGAATTGGTAGTCCAGATTTAAATCCGCCAGAACGCGTTCTCAACGCCTTGGTAGAAACGTTTAATCAAGATGGAGCCCACAAGTATCAAGGATATAAGGGGATTCCAGAGCTCAGAGAAGCTATTGCAGGGTTTTATAAAAGACATTTTAATGTGCCCCTGAGTCCTTTAACAGAAGTGCTTCCACTTATGGGAAGTAAAGAAGGGATTTTACATATATCCATGGCATTTCTAAACGAAGGTGACGAAGTGCTTATTCCAAATCCGGGATATCCAACCTATAAATCGGTGACCAATTTGGTAGGCGCTGTTCCAAGATATTATGATTTAACTGAAGAGAATAACTGGTTACCAGATCTTTTAGAACTGGAGAAACAAGGTGTAGATAAGGTAAAGCTAATGTGGGTGAATTATCCGCATATGCCAACAGGAGCTCAAGCCACGAATAAGTTATTTGAAGATCTAATTACGTTTGCAAAGCGTAACAATATTTTAATTGTAAATGACAATCCGTATAGTTTCGTTTTGAACAAATACCCAAGAAGTATTCTCAAATATAATGGCGCTTCAGATGTTTGTATGGAGTTGAATTCGCTGAGTAAAACTTTTAATATGGCAGGTTGGCGTGTCGGAATGTTGCTTGGTCGAAGTGACTATATCAATGCTGTATTGCGCGTGAAAAGTAATATGGATTCTGGGATGTTTTTAGGTATTCAAAAAGGTGCTATTGAAGCTTTGAACTGTTCAGATATGTGGTATTTAAGTTTAAATAGTGTGTATGAACAACGTCGAGAGATTGTTTGGAAAATAGCAGATGCACTCAAATGCACCTACGATAAAACGGCAACAGGCTTATTTGTTTGGGCAAAATTACCAGACTATTTAGATGCCGAAGAATACATTGATTTGATACTGAAAGAAAAGTCTATTTTCATTACACCAGGAACAATTTTTGGTAGCAACGGAAAAAGACATATAAGAATATCACTATGTGCATCGCAAGACGATTTGGAAGAAGCACTATCAAGATTGAAATAAGTAATGAATAATATATACATCATAGGCGTAGGGTTAATTGGCGGAAGTCTGGCATTAGATATCAAATCTAATAATGGCCATGCTAAAATCTTCGGAATTGATTCTAATGAAAGCCATTTGGATGAAGCGCTTGATCTCAAAATTATAGATTTTAAAGCGACTTATTTGGATTTGAAAGGTGCCGATTTAGTAGTGCTTTCTATTCCTGTGGATGTAGCAGTTGTTGAACTACCTAAAGTATTAGATGCGATTTCAGATGACACCTTAGTTATTGATGTTGGTTCTACAAAACTTCCAGTTTGTAAAGCTGTAGAAAAGCATGATAAACGGCGTAATTTTTTGGCAACACATCCAATTTCTGGCACCGAATTTTCTGGGCCTAAAGCGGCTATTAGAGATCTGTTTCAGAAGAAAACGAATATCATTTGCGAGGTTGAAAAAACAACTTTTAAGCTGCAAGAGAAGGCGTTACAGATGTTTTCAGACTTAGGAATGCGTATTCGATATATGAATCCAGAAGCGCATGACAAACATATTGCTTATGTGTCTCATTTATCGCATATCAGTTCGTTTATGCTAGGAAAGACGGTCATCGAAAAGGAAAAAAACGAACGCGATATTTTTGATATGGCAGGTAGTGGTTTTGAAAGTACAGTGCGTTTGGCAAAAAGCTCTCCTGCAATGTGGACCCCTATTTTTAAACAAAATAGAGCGAATGTTATAGAAACACTTGACGAGTATATCAACAATCTAAAACAGTTTAAAGCTTTAATGGAAGCTGATGATTTTGAGGAGATATTCAATGAAATGAAAAACACAAATCATATAAAAGATATTTTAAACGGAATACAATAAAAATGTTGGGTCTAACGTATCAAACTGAGCGGAGTCGAAGTGCAGTCGAGACCTATTTAGTAGAGAATTATGGAAAATAAAAAAGAAATGAGAACATGGTTAGATGATTTAGGGTTAAATCATCCATTAGTAATTGCAGGACCATGCAGTGCAGAAACTGAAGATCAAGTATTAAAAATAGCGCATGAGCTTAAAGATACAGATGTTAATTACTATAGAGCTGGTATTTGGAAGCCAAGAACACGTCCAGGAAATTTTGAAGGTGTAGGTGCATTAGGTTTAAAATGGTTACAAAAAGTAAAAGCAGAAACAGGTTTAAAAACAGCAACCGAAGTTGCCAATAGAAATCACGTAGAATTAGCTTTAGAGCATGACATTGATTTATTATGGATTGGAGCGCGTTCAACAGTAAGTCCTTTTATAATGCAAGAAATTGCTGATGCATTACAAGGAACAGATAAAGTTGTATTAGTTAAGAATCCAGTAAATCCAGATTTAGCCTTATGGTTGGGTGGTATTGAAAGATTGTATACAGCTGGTATTAAAAATTTGGGAGCAATACACCGAGGGTTTTCAACCTATGAGAAATCTAAATATAGAAATATTCCTGAATGGCAACTCGCTATTGAATTTCAAAATAAATTTCCAGACTTACCTCTAATTAATGACCCATCTCATATTACAGGAAAGAGAGATATGATTTTAGATGTGTCTCAAAGAGCTTTAGATCTTAATTTTGACGGATTAATGATTGAAACGCATACAGATCCTGATAATGCATGGAGTGACGCTGCGCAACAAGTCACACCTAGTGCCTTAGTTCAAATTATGGAAGATCTTAAAATTAGAAAAGAATCTGATCCAGAAAAAGAATACAATACTGATCTTAATAATTTAAGAGCTCAAATTGATGTTGTAGATAATCAAATTATAGATTTATTAGGAAAACGAATGAAAGCTGCCGATGGTATTGGTTCTTTGAAAAAACAAAAGAACGTTGCCATTTTACAGAGCAAACGTTGGAACGAGATTCTAGGAAAAATGGTTTTAGAAGGTGATGAAAAGGGACTAAGCGAAGAGTTTATCTTGCGTATGTTTAAAGCGATTCATCAAGAATCGATTAATCATCAAGAAAAGATTATCAACGGATAAATAGAATTAAAACAATAAAAAAAGCCTCACAAAACTGTGAGGCTTTTTTTATTGTTTCTATTTAGTCTTTGATGTCTTGTGAGTTCTTTAATGCAAGTTTGTTTAATACAGTTTGTTCGAAACTAGTCATGATTTTTAAATGGTCATTATATTGTTTATCGGTAAAAAGAGGTTTAGTATGCTTGTTGATTTCATTAATTAATGAAGGTATCTCTTTTAGAATCTCATCATAAGAATAGTCTGAGTCTTTATCATCTAAACGAGACATTCTGTACGTGTATTTTGATATAATGCCAGCGTATTGATCTTCTACTTCATTACTAAGTTTTAAATCCAAAACTTGGTTGTAAAACCAGATGTGCAGATTTGAAAATTCCTGTGTGGTAAATAGAGCTACTTTATTGTTTTTTCTTGCAATTTGCTTTTGAGACAAATGTTGCGCATTTATATTTGTGAAGGAAAAAATACAGATTCCGATTAAAATTAACTTGAAAGTTTTCATAATATTTTGCTTTTAAATTATACCTCAAATATACTCTTGATGTGCGTACGAAAATAAAAAATAAAAGCGACGTGACCTAAATGGAAAACGAAGTATCTTTTTAAGACCTTAAAGTTTATATCTTTTTTTTTATTTGCTTAATCGCATTCCTTTCTTTATCAAATAATAACCTGCAGATAATACGATGATTAATGAGCTTATACCTATTAGTGTCATAGGTTCTAGATTCTTAAAATCCAGATCAATAACATGTCTAGAAATTCCGATTAAAGCTACGAGTAATACGATTTCGACATGAACAACATCTTCTTTTAGGTACATTTTTACAGTATGTACTAATTCAATACCAATTAGAACTAACAAAAAACCTCCAAATATTTTATGTAAATGGGTTAGTATGTTATTATTAGAAAAGGAGTCTTGATATTGCGAAATAATACCATTAAATAATAAACTAATAAAGATAATAGTCGAATATAATACAACAACTAAAAGAGAGAATAGTAAAATTAATATGATTGCTTTTTCAATGTATTCAACTATTCTGATCAAATTGTTTTTATTCATTATTTAACGTTTTGAGAGTTTTTTAATTGAAGCTTATCAAGGACTCTTTGTTTGAAACGAGTCATTATATATACATGATCATTATATTGCTTAACAGTAAGAATAGGTTTTGAATCCTTGTTGACTTTATTGATTAATGAATGGATCTCTTGTACAATTTCATCATAAGAATAATTTGAATCTTTATCATCTAAACGCGACATTTTATGGGTGTATTTAGATATAATATGACCATACTGTTCTTCAACGTCATCGCTAAGTTCTAATTCAAGCACATTATTGTAAAACCAGATATGAAGATTTGAATATTCTTTAGTACTAAATAGCTCTACTTTATTGTTTTTTCGATCTATTTGTTTTTGAGTTAAGCTTTGTGAATTGACACTGATGAATGATAAAATACAGATTCCGATTAAAATTGATTTGATAGTTTTCATGATATTTTGTTTTAAATTATACACCAAAAGTACTGTGGATGTACGTTTTAAAACGAAAAATAAAAGTGAAGTGACCTAATTGGAAAGTGAAATGACCTTATGCTAATGTGAAGTAAAATGGGTTAAGAGTTTATCCAATTTTTCACCTCATTTGATTTGGCTTTACTTACGACAATCCGATCTTCATAAGGTGGATTGATATTTATAATAAGTTTGCTATTGAAGTAAAATTTCATATTGACAATAGCCTCTCTATTCAATATGAATTGTCGATTGACTCGATGAAAATTATTTGGATTTAATTCTAGTTCTATATCCTCTAGTTTTTTATTGATTATATAGGATTGATTGTTAAATGTCGTCGCTTTTACCATTCCTGTATCAATATAAAAGTAGGCGATGTCTGCTATTTTTATAGGCAATAGTTCGTCTCTCTTTTGAACCAAGTAGGTCGATTTATACTGAGTTGTTTTTGTTTGTAACATCTCTAATAAACCATCTATATCGCTAGTTGTAGTTTTTGATGAATTGTAAGAGGTATTAAATTTATCTATAGCTTCTGATAACTCTTCTTCACTAATAGGTTTTAGTATATAATCGACGCTATTAACTTTAAATGCTTGAATGGCATATTGGTCATAAGCCGTAGTGAAAACTATAGGTGTTTTGATATCGACTTGCTTGAAGATTTCAAAGGATATACCATCTGCTAGATGTATATCCATAAAAATTAAACTAGCTTCAGTTCCTTCAGAAAAATAGGCAATAGACGATTTTACAGAATCTAAAATTTTAATAACCTCAATGTCTGGGTCTATGTTGTTCAATAAGTACACAAGGTTTTCACTTGCTGCAATTTCATCTTCTACTATGACGACTTTCATATAAAATTAATTTAAAGGCAGTTTTACTCTAAACATATTGTTAGCGTTACTTATTTTAATTTGCTTTTCTTTTAATAGGGTATATCTTTTATCAATATTTGCTAAACCTTGACCTGTACTATCAACAAAAGTTAATCTTGGCTGTATTTTGTTTTCGACGACTAACTCATCTTTCTCAATATAGATACTTACTTCTAATGGCTTTTCTTCAGAAATTTCATTGTGCTTTATAGCATTTTCAACTAATAGTTGCAACGTCAATGTTGGAATATCCTGATTTAAGTAAATGTCATTAATATCTATTTTAATACTAAATCGGTCTCTATATCTTGTTTTAATTAAATAAATATAACTATTTAAAAATTTGAGTTCTTCATCTAGTGTCACTAAGTCTTGCTGCCCACTTTGTAAGATGTAGCGATACATATAAGACAATTTGTTTACAAAAGTTGTAGCCTGTTCATTTCCTCTAATTAAAGAATTTAAGGAGTTTAAAGAGTTAAATAAGAAATGCGGATTAATTTGATTTTTTAAAGCTGATAACTCGTTTTGTAAGCTTTGTCGTTTGAGCAATTCTTTTTCTGCAATATCTTCTTGATGAGTGATTTGAAATCTCAAAATTCTTGATATAAAAATGAGTATGACAAGAATAATAAAATACACAAAGTATAGTAAGCCTTTATCTGAGGAATTCATGAGGTCATCAGCAAACTTTTGATGTATAAAAATAAAGCTTAATACAGTGATGAAAAATAATATAGCATTGGTTAAAATAACGAAGATTGTATTTAATGATTTACCAAAATTGAAAAATCTATGTTTCCAATTTGTGTTAAATTGAAGCGCTATCCAACTATAAGTAAATAAAAATAAAATTCGTATAACTATATCTATAATTGTAGCAGATGTAAAAGATGCTCCTAGGCCTCCAACTACATCATAAAGTTCTAAAAATCTTGGTAAGTTGATTAATACAGATACCAATAAAGCTATAGCAAATATGGTAGACTGTTTTACATTTTTAATGTTCAAAACCAAGACGTGTATTAGTGTTTTATGGAATGGTAAATTAGTCAAAATATATTATTTATTGTATTTAATGCTGAATTAAAAAGAGACTGTCCAACCCTGAAAGACAGTCTCAAACTTTAATTGCTATTAATCATTCAGGGTTTATTGATTTTCATTAAGTAGGTCATCATCTTGGTTTGGATAACTAATGTTGTTTTCATAGTCACCGTATTGATTTAAATGTTCTGATGGGTTATCATACATTTCGAGGCCTGTATCCATTCCAATAGATGTGATTAGACAAATGAATATTCCGCTTACTAAAGTTATAAGGACTGTTTTCATGATTTCTAATTTTATTTAATTAGCTCTTTTATTAATTTTTTAGAAAAGTCTTCAGACGTTTTTTCTAAATCTTTAGGATTATCTATAACTGTTGTAATAACAGATGATAATTGATTGTTTTCTTGTTGAGTCAAATCATATACTAGTGTCTCTAGAACATAATCTTTACTCGTATAACTTGTTGTGGTTTTGGGTTCAACATTCACGTATATTGTCTTGTAAGATCTATAGAATCCTCCGTGGCGGCTATTAAAATATAATGTTGGATACGTGTTTTGATAATATATTGTTCCAGCTTGAGTTAAGGTTTGGGTGTATTCGTTAACATCTTTTAATACAGTCATTATCACGACATCTATACCAGAGCTTGTGAGTTCTTCCTTAAAAACTCTTAGTTGCTCATCTGTTAAGGTTTTATCAGATTTGATAACTGGAAACATTTTATAACTCTCTAAAGATTTGTATCCCTTTTTGCTTAGTTGTTCTACAATATCTCTTTCAAATGTTGTTCTTATTATAGTGCTTTCGCTTTCAGTTAAAACCATAATGTTTTTATTTTCTATTTGAGAGGTTTTAACATCTTTCCATGAGTCTGTGACTTTTACTGATGAGCATCCTGCCAATAATATTGATAATGATAATACGCTTACTACTTTACTAATTGTTTTCATGATTCTTAATTTTATAGTGTTATTGTTCTTTTAAATGAAAAGTTGCTTTTCATCGTCATTTTGATAAATAGGATCTAAAATCAAATGTTTTATTGTTTCGTGATTTTTGATTTTTAATAGCCCTATAATCTGTTTGAATTGTTTTCCTAAAACTGATTTTAATGTTTTAATCACGTCGTTCTTATTGTTTAAGTATTCGTAATTTTTAGTTGAAAAGTTCATAATATTTTATATTTAGTTGTGTATGGCTTGATTTCTTATACAAATGTAGCACCGCAATAAGCCTTTAAAGTCTCTTAATTAGATGAGGCGACTATAAAAAGAAGTGAAGTGACTGTATGGTAATGTGAAATGATATAACTTTGTTTCTTAACGTATATAATATTGAATTATGAAACTATTTCCTTTGGAGTTAAAATATTTGTTTTGTGTAATATCCATCTTCTTTTGTTTTGGATGTGGTCCAAAGATTGGTCATTCAGGTTTTTTGGATAATTATGATAATTTAAAAGAAAGTGAAGCAAATGGCTCTATGCTGTCATACATAAGTCCGGATTTTGAGAAAGGCAAATACAATAAATTCATGATTGCAGATATTGTAACTAGATTTGGAGAAAAAGCTAAAGGAAATAAAATTGATCAAGAAAAACTTAATGAATTAACCTCATTTTTCAAAACTGAAATAATAAAAACATTAAGTACAGATTATAAAATTGTAGAAACACCTGGAGATGATGTGGCTCTAATTCAAATAGCAGTAACAGAAATTGTTCCTGGAAAATTACTTTCAAACATTTTCCCTGCTAGTGTTGTTGTTAATACAGCTACAGGAAGAAATAAGGGAGGAGCATATCTAGAAATGAAAATTATTGATTCACGGACCAAAGAACTACTAGGACAGGCTATAGATAATCGTAAAAACAGAGGTTACCTTAAGAGCTTTAGTAAATTTGGAAATGCTAGAGGCGTAATGACGTATTGGGCAGGTTTACTAAAGGAAACAATAGATTTTTACAAAAATTGAGTATATAACGAACGTGTAATAATCAAAGACTATTCAACTATTAAATAAGATTTATTAATAAAAAACCCCTTACATTTCTGTAAAGGGTTTTATTTTAATTTTTATAAATTAATTGCCTCGTCGTTTTTTCTTTGTGTCTTTTTCATTTCTCTCGCTTCTATCATCACGACGTTCTCTGCTGTCTTCTCTACGCTCTCTACTATCTTCAGCAAGCTCTCTTTTGGTAGCTTCTATGTCTTGTTTCATAGTGTTTACAAAATCTGAAATGAGCGTTTTATTAATGAGCGAAGAATCCATGTTGTCAAATGAAAAATTAAAATCTTTAAGCGTTTTCAAAATCGATGCTTGTTGCTCCGCTCTAGCTATTTGCTGCTCAAAGTCTCTAATATCATCACGTCTGTCTCGTTTGTCGTCTCTTTTATTGGCTTGATCACGCGACATGTCTTTTTTATCATCGTTTCTATCAAAACGTCCTCTTTTTGAGTCGTCCTTATTATCTCGTATTTCACGCCTGTCTGAACGTATTTCAGATGAACTTTGTGCAATCTCTTTTCTAGCCTTTTTTGCTTTCTCACCACTTTGCCCAACCTCTCTAATCATATCAGAAACAATACTGGCTTTTAGTTCATTGACTTTGGCAGAATCTTTACTGTCAAAAGAACTATTGAATATATTTAATTTAGCCGCAAATGCTTGCAGCTCTTTTGTGTCGCGTTCTAGATTTTTCTTTCCCTCTTGAATCTGTTTTGTATTTTGAATCGCTTCTTTAGCGTTTTGAGCATTTGTCCCAAAACTAAGGCAAAGTGCGATTAATAGAAATTTAATTGAAAGTTTCATTTTTTAAGCTTTTATATTTTAATTAATCATTATTTGATTTACTATAGACGACTTCGTAAGTCATACTTCCTTCAAGATTAGTATTTTTTTTATAAAGAACGTCATTATATTCGTAAAGTATTTTACCATCAATGACAACTTTTTCGGAGTCTTCATGAATGTCATTTAATACAATTCCAACAGGAGGTTGAGAGACTTCATAATTCCCTTCGCTTTCCGTTGAGTTTGTGGAAGATTCAGAATAATATACACCTGAATGATAAAAGTAAATTGATGGTCCTATAACAATTCTTGTATAACCAACAGGTAATACGGTAATTCTAAACCCTCTAGGAGGCATAACGACAATATACTGATCACCATACATAGTGTAATAAATTCCTGAATAATAGTAGTATGGTAATCCTCCATAAACCAGTCTTACATGATGCCTAGGTAAGACTCCTATAACACGTCTATGTCTTGGATACCTAAAATGAGGACTTCTTCTTATAGGCTGTGTTCTATATCTATCGTTATGTCTATTATGAGTAGAACTTACTCTATCATTTGTGTGTGTTTTTTCTGTTTTTACACTTCTGTTTTTTGTAGTATTCCTTTTTTGACCAACTATTTGGTTAGGGAATAAAAACAAGCATAGTAATAAGCTAATTCCTAGTGTTTTTTTTAGTGTAATCATCATTATATGTTTTGCATTGTTTCAAGCATTATTGCATGATTCTTCAACAAAAGTATACATGATAGAAGTGCTTAATTTTAAAATAGAAGTGAAGCGACTAAAAACTAAGGTGAAGTGTCTCTTTTAGATCTTAAAGTTTAAAATCGGTTTATAGATTTTTATTTAATTGCTTTTAATCACCCAAAATTGATGTTCACTCATTATCGGTTTTCGTTTGTTGTCCTTTCCAATAGGTTTGATATAAGAAACCTAACAAACTCAATTATGAAATCACTAATGACTTTATCATCCTTTGGACAAGATATTATTAAAGGCATCATTAATATATTTTATAATGGCACGCAAATTGGTTCAAAGAAAGAAATTAGGATATAAAAATAGACCATCAATTGACGGTCTTTTTTTATTGGTAAATGCTATATAATTAGCATCTTTGTTATATATGACAGGAATCGTTTATAAATCGACAGGAAGTTGGTATGCTGTAAAAACAAACCTTGGTGCTACCTATCAATGTAGAATAAAAGGTAAATTTCGTTTAAAAGGAATTAAAAGCACCAATCCGATTGCAGTCGGCGATGTTGTGGATTTTGAACTCGAAACCAATAATGATGACATTACAGGTGTTATTCATAAGATTCACGATCGCTCTAATTATATCGTTAGGAAATCAGTCAACCTCTCTAAACAAACACATATTATTGCGTCAAATATCGACCAAGTGTTTTTGTTAATTACCATAGATAATCCACCAACATCTACAAGTTTTATAGATCGTTTTTTGATTACAGCAGAAGCCTATTCAATAAAAACTGTTTTATTGTTTAATAAAGTGGATAGTTATTCTGAAGACACACGCAACGAAGTCAGATACTTAGCACATGTCTACAGAAAGATAGGTTATGAATGTATCGGAATTTCAGCAGAAACCGGAAAAAATGTAGATAAAGTAAAAGCACTTATGATTGGTAAAGTGAGCATGTTTGCTGGACATTCAGGCGTTGGGAAATCTACTTTGGTCAATGCTATAGAACCTGGATTAGATTTAAAAACTAAAGCAATTTCTACGCAACATAGTCAAGGGCAACACACCACAACGTTTGCCGAAATGTTCGATTTGAGTTTTGATGCCAAAATTATTGACACACCAGGAATTAAGGGTTTTGGTGTAGTTGATATGGACAAAGAAGAAATAGGAGATTATTTCCCAGAGTTTTTTGAACTGAAACAAGATTGCAAATTCAATAATTGTTTGCATGTTGAAGAACCTAAATGTGCTGTTAAGAATGCATTAGATAAAGATGAAATTGCCTATTCGAGATACAGAAGTTATCTTCAAATTTTAGATGGCGAACAGGAAAACTACAGAACCGATAACTGGGATAATGAATGAAAGCAGTTATCCAACGTGTATCAAAAGCTTCAGTAACTATTGAAGGAATAAAAGTTGCAGACATCAAGTCTGGGTTGCTCATACTTCTTGGTATCGTCAACGATGATACTCTAGAGGATATTAAATGGTTGTCTAATAAAATTGTGAATCTTCGTGTTTTTTCAGATGACAATGGCGTGATGAATGAATCCTTAATTCAAACTCAAGGTGATGCTATCGTTGTAAGCCAGTTTACACTTCAGGCGAGCATAAAAAAAGGAAATAGACCTAGCTATATTAAAGCGGCAAAACCTGATGTTTCTATTCCTCTATACAAAGCATTTGTAAAACAGATTGAAACAGATTTAGGTAAAGCAATTCAAACAGGTGAGTTTGGAACAGATATGAAAGTTGAGCTACTCAATGATGGACCTGTGACTATTATAATTGATACAAAAGATAAAATATAATGGCATCAATTTTTGGCCATGGACTAGTGGCTTATACCACTGCAAAAGTTATAGATTCTAAAACCAATACCTTGTTATTGTTTTTGGCTATTGGCTCGTCAATACTACCAGATCTAGATGTAATAGCATTTAAATTAGGTATCGATTATATGCATCCTTTAGGTCATAGAGGGTTTACACATTCGATTCTATTTGCATTAATTTGGAGTGGAGTCTTGTCTTTTTTCTTCGGAAAAACGAGGAAGTTCATATTTATGATCGTCTTATTTTTGTCAACAGTATCTCATGGCCTGTTAGACGCTATGACTACTGGCGGAAGAGGTGTTGGCTTCTTTATTCCGTTTGAAAACTCGAGACACTTTTTTCCATGGAGAGTCATTAAAGTCTCACCAATTGGTATTGAGAAATTCTTTTCAGAATGGGGAGTTCGTGTCATTTTAAGCGAACTTCAATACATTGCTATCCCTTGTGGTATTGTGTTATTAGTATTATACCTCTTCAATAATCAATATTTATCAAAAAAAAGTGATTGATTTCATAATTTTTACACACCTTTTTCCTACAAAACTTATATATTTGAGATAACTACTAAACTAAGTTATTAAAACCCCAATTTATGCGCTTAAAATCTATAATTACAGTTTTTTTGATGTCATTTTCATCAATTATTTTTGCCCAAGACGACGATTTATTTAAAGCTTACGAAACGCCTTCAGAACTACTTGTAAAAACTAATGCTGTCATTAGATACAATGATGTTGTTGTCGAAGTTGATGATTACAACAGGTTCACTTTAAGAAAGAAACGTATTGTTACCATTTTTAATAAACAAGGTATTTCAGACCAAGGTACAGTGGTTTCCTATAATAAGAATAGGATTATCAAAACTTTGGAAGCTAGAATTTATGATGAAAACGGAAATGAGATTAAAAAGTATAAAAAAGGTGATTTCGAAGATGTAAGTGCCGTAAGTGGCGGGACACTATATTCTGATAATCGATTGAAATATCTTGATTATACACCAATAGATTACCCGTATACCATAGAACTCGAAGTTGAGGTCGATTATAAAAGCACGGCGTTCTTTCCTGGTTGGAGACCTATTGAAGGGTTTTATGCAAGTACCCAACATTCAGAATATAGAATCATTAATAATTCTGATACGGAAATCAAGTTAAAAGCTAGCAATTTTGAAGATTATAATATTGAAAAACATAGTGAATATCATTATTCGGCAAAAAATTTATCGTCTTTAAAACCTGAAGCTTATAGTCCCTCTTTCGAAACATTTGCTCCCATTTTGAAGGTGGCTATGGTCGAATTTGAAATGGAAGGTGTAAGAGGTATTAACAACAACTGGGAAGATTTTGGTCAATGGATGCATGACAAACTTTTATCTGGCACTGAAGCATTACCAAGTGGGATTAAAACTGAAATAAAAGAACTGACTAAAAATGCATCAACAGACCTAGAGAAAGCACGAATTGTTTACAATTACATGCAAGACAAAACACGTTATATTAGTGTGCAAGTAGGTATTGGTGGTTGGAAACCTATGCTTGCCGAAGATGTGGAACGATTAGGTTATGCAGATTGTAAAGGGCTTTCAAATTATACAAAAGCATTGCTAAACGAAGTTGGAGTAGAAGCGCATTATGCTGTGATTTATGGCGGAAGTAGTATCATGAGTGTTGATAAAGAGTTTTCAGCAACAGAAGGAAATCACGTTGTACTCTATGTTCCGAATGAAGAAAAAAATATATGGTTGGAATGTACCAGTCAGACCAATCCTTTCGGATTCATAGCAAGTTTTACAGATGATAGAGATGCCTTACTGATCACACCAGAAGGCGGCAAAATAATGCATACAACAACCTATAAAACAGAAGATAATTTACAAACAACTCATGCAGATGTTCAATTGTTGTTGGATGGATCTATTAAAGGAAATGTTACTATTCAAACAAAAGGGTATCAATATGCACTTCACGAAGGCGTACAAAACGATCCATTAAGAGAGCAGGAACTTTATTTTAAAAACTATTGGGATTATATAAATAATCTATCCGTAGAGAACATTGTCTTTGATAATGATAAGGATGCCATTGTGTTTACCGAAAAGGTAAAAGTATCTTCATCGAGTTTTGCTAAAAAAAGTGGGAAGCGTTTATTGTTTCAGCCAAATCTATTTAATAGAATAACAAATATACCAACACGATATGAAACCCGAACCTTAGATTTTGAGATAGAAAGAGGTTATACCGATGAGGACGAATTTGTAATTAAAATTGATCCTGCGCTTAAAATTGAGGCGATGCCAAAACCTGTTGAAATATCTAACCAATTTGGAGTTTATAAGTTTTCTATTGAGAAGCGTTCAGAAAACGAATTGGTTTATAAGAGGACACAGGTCTTAAATAAAGGCTACTTCCCTAAAGAAGATTATGATGATTTTCGTTCTTTTATGTCCGCCATTGTTAAACATGATAAAACCAAAGTAGTTTTAACCAACTAAATAAATAAACCTAAATATGAAACACCTACTAGCCCTATTCATTTTTGTTGCCTTTGCACTATCTAGCCACGCTCAAGATTTTAAATTTGGAAAAGTATCAAAAGAAGAATTAAGCCAAAAACAACATGCTCTAGACTCGAGTGCCGGTGCTGCGGTACTATTTAAAGATGAAAATATTTTTTTCTATTATACTGATAAAAGCGGATTTGAACAACATAGAGAAGTGCACAAGCGAATAAAAATTTATAATAAAGAAGGCTATGATTGGGCAACTGAGAAAATTTTCCTTTATGAGGCAGGTGCTGGGAGTAGAGAAAAGGTAAGCTCGTTAAAAGGATATACCTATAACTTGAAAGGTGAAAAAATAACAAAAGAAAAGTTGAAGAAGGATGGTATTTTTGAGGAAGAGGTCAATGATTTTATAGAAATAAAGACCATCACCATGCCTAACATCCAAGATGGTTGTGTCATAGAATTGAAGTATGAAATTGTTTCTCCATTTTTAGGTATTGATGACATTTATTTTCAATATGAGATACCAATGGATAGGTTTGATTTAAGAGTTGCCACTCCTGAGTATTATCGCTATAATAGACAAATTAATCCTAAAGCCTTTTATTACCCAAAATTAGTAGAATCGACGGGTTCAGGTACCGCTAATTACACCAATAAAAAGGATTATAATGACAATAACACAGCTTCTAGTAGCACTGTGTCAAGTGGTTCATTCTCATACAAAGAGCAAATAATCAAGGCCGAAGAATTTAACGTTCCTGCACTTAAAGGAGAAGCTTTTGCTGGAAACATGGATAACTACAGAGCTAAAATGAGTATGGAATTATCAGCCATACTAAATCGATATGGTGCTGTAGAGAAGTCGTATTCTTCCTCTTGGGAGAAGGTGTCAAAATCGATTTATGACGATTCAGATTTTGGTAATCAATTAAATCGATCTAACTTTTTTAAAGATGATGTTGCTGCTATCACAGCTTCTGTTAGTGATGATTTTCAAAAAGCATTTCTGCTTCAGTCTTATGTAAAATCTAAAGTAAAATGGAATGGGCTTTACGGTTTTAGAGCCCAAAAAGGTACACGGAAAGCATATATGGAAGGCGAAGGAAATGTAGCAGATATCAACCTTTTACTTATCGCTATGTTGCGATCACAAGGCGTTAATGCCAACCCCGTTTTAGTAAGTACCAAAAATAATGGGATACCAATGTTTCCAACACGAAAAGGGTTTAACTATGTGATTTGCATGGTGGAGAGCGAAGGTGGTTACGCCTTATTAGATGCTACAGAAGTCTACAGTATGGTCAATGTATTGCCAGAACGTGTGCTTAATTGGCAAGGAAGAGTTATTAAGGATGATGGAACGTCTGGATGGGTGTCTTTAAGGCCTACTGAAAAAGCCAAAGAAACAACCATGTTTAACGTGAAAGTTAATGGCGATTACTCAATTGAAGGTAAAGTGAGAAAGAGCCTTACGGATCATATGGCATTAAAATACAGGAAAAAGTTTACAGGCATTAGTGACACAGAGCATATAAAACAGCTTGAAAAAGATAAAGGTGATATCCAGGTTTCTGAATTGAAATTTGAAAATAATAAGGACATTACTCAGCCAGTAAAGCTAACTTATGATTATGTGCTTAATGATGGTGTTGATGAAATTGGGGAAAACTTATATTTTTCACCACTATTTTTCTTGGCAACCAAAGAGAGTCCTTTTAAATTAGAAGAGCGAAAATATCCAATCGATTTTATATTTCCTTTTGAAGATAAATATGTCATCAATATCATGTTGCCAGAAAACTATCAGGTTGAGTCTTTACCAGAAAGTCAAGCATTTGAATTCAAAAATAATGATGCTAAATTCACTTATTTCATCAAAGAAAATGGTAAATTTCTACAATTAACGATTATTTTCGAAATGAACTCTTCTTTAATCAATTCTACAGACTATACATTGTTTAAGGATTTTTTCGAAAAAATTGTTGAAAAGCAAGGTGAGCAAATAGTACTAAAAAAAGTTTAAAATGAATATCGAGAACGCACAGTTAGTCGTTGATACATGGATTAAAGAACATGGTGTAAGATACTTTAATGAGTTAACCAATATGGCGCAACTTACTGAAGAAGTTGGAGAAGTCGCACGAATAATCGCTAGACGTTATGGTGAGCAAAGCGAAAAAGAAAGTGATAAAGATAAAGACCTTGGAGAAGAATTAGCAGATGTGGTTTTTGTAGTTTTGTGTTTAGCGAATCAAACAGGAATAGATTTGCAAAGTGCTTTCGACAAAAAAATGGACATAAAGACCAAAAGAGATCACGATAGGCATCATAATAATGAAAAACTAAAATAAAGCCATTCCTATTAAGGCACGATTTTTTATGACAATTAAGCTTCACAAATCATCAATACAAAAACAGACACAAATTACAATTACAGGTTCTAAAAGCGAATCGAATAGGTTGTTGTTACTGCAAGCTTTGTATCCAAAGTTAAAGATTGATAATGTTTCAAATTCTGATGATTCTAAAGTCATGCAAAGTGCTTTAGCTTCCGAAGATCATCTCATCGATATACATCATGCAGGAACAGCAATGCGCTTTTTAACTTCCTATTTTGCATGTCAAGAGGGTAGAGAAGTAGTGCTTACAGGTTCTAAACGAATGAAAGAGCGTCCTATCGAAATTCTCGTTGAGGCGCTTAATCAATTAGGAGCAGATATCACATATGATGAAACTTATGGTTGTCCGCCATTAAAAATAAAAGGAAAACAGTTGACCAAGCATAAGGTTGCATTAAAAGCCAATGTAAGCAGCCAATATATTTCGGCATTGTTGCTTGTGGCTTCAAGTTTGAACAACGGATTAGAATTAACTTTAGAAGGCGAAATAACGTCTATTCCGTATATAAACATGACACTTAACTTGTTGAATCAAGTCGGAATTAAAACCGAATTTAAAAATCAGGTGATTACAGTCACTCCTAAAACAGATGAACTTTCATGCGATGGTCTGACGGTTGAGTCAGATTGGTCTTCGGCATCTTATTTTTATAGTATCGTTGCCTTAAGTCCATTGAATACCGAAATCATATTGTCATCCTACAAAAAAGATTCGTTGCAAGGCGATTCAGCTTTAATAGATATTTATAAATTTTTCGGAGTTCAAACAACTTTTGAAGGCGATTCAGTGCTATTGAAGAAGATTAAAGCGATTGAAAACCAATCGTTAGAATTTCAGCTTAATAAGTCGCCAGACATCGCACAAACTATTGCGGTAACCTGTTTAGGACTTGGAATGGAGTGTTATCTTACAGGGTTGCACACACTTAAAATTAAAGAGACAGATCGATTAGTAGCGCTTCAAAATGAATTTGAAAAACTAGGCGCAACGGTTGATATTACTGAAGATTCACTTAAATTATATGCGTGTTCTGAAATAAATGAGAACATCAAAATAGAAACCTATAACGACCACAGAATGGCGATGGCCTTTGCACCATTGGCTCTAAAAACCGATTTATTTATTGAAGATTATATGGTGGTTTCTAAATCCTATCCTACGTTTTGGGAGGATTTAAGTCTGCTGGGTTTTAAGTTTTCCAAATAAATACTTCGTTTTACTTGACAACCCCTATGTTGAGATTGTATATTAGCACCTTGTAAAAAAATAAGCGCCTATAAATGAGCCGATATATGTAAACGGCAAATTCCATTAGACCCATTAAAATTAATAAAATAACAACACATGAAATTATCACACTTTAATTTTAACCTTCCAGAAGAATTATTAGCAGAACATCCATCAGATATTAGAGATGAGTCTAGACTAATGGTTTTGGATAGAAAAAATCAAACTATAGAGCATAAACTATTTAAAGATGTTATTGATTATTTCAATGAAGACGATGTGATGATTTTAAATAATACGAAAGTATTTCCTGCACGTTTATATGGTAATAAGGAAAAGACTGGTGCAAGAATTGAGGTATTCTTATTGAGAGAATTAAATGAAGAACAACGCCTTTGGGATGTATTAGTAGATCCTGCTCGTAAGATCAGAATTGGTAACAAATTATACTTTGGTGATGATGAAACACTTGTTGCGGAAGTTATTGATAACACCACATCTAGAGGGCGTACTTTACGTTTCTTATATGATGGGTCTTATGGTGAATTTAGAAGAAAATTAACCGAACTTGGAGAAACACCACTTCCAAAATATATTAAAAGAGATGTAGAACCAGAAGATGCAGATCGTTACCAAACGATTTTTGCTAAAAATGAAGGCGCTGTTGCAGCACCAACGGCAGGTTTGCATTTTTCAAAGCATTTGCTTAAGCGTTTAGAAATTAAAGGAGTAGAGTTGCCAGAAGTAACATTACATGTTGGTTTAGGAACATTTAACCCAGTTGAGGTAGAAGATTTATCAAAACACAAAATGGATAGTGAAGAGATATTTGTCACTAAACCAGCTACAGATATTATTAATAACGGAATTGCTAATAAAAGACGAATATGTGCCGTGGGTACAACAGCGATGCGTGCGGTTGAAAGTTGTGTGTCTTCTAGTGGTACATTAAATGAATATTCCGGATGGACAAATAAGTTCATTTTTCCGCCATACGAATTTAGTATAGCTAATAGTATGATTACTAATTTTCATACACCAAGATCAACGTTATTAATGATGGTATCAGCATTTGCAGGTCATGATTTTATGAAAGAAGCCTACGAAATTGCTGTAAAAGAAAAATATCGTTTCTATACCTATGGTGATGCGATGTTAATCATCTAATACATTATAATATACAACGAAAGCCTTATGTAACCCGTAAGGCTTTTTTTTTGCTTCGGAAATTTTAAGCTTCAAGCTTCAAGCTTTAATCGTAAACTAAAACCAAAAAAGGTTTGTTTACTTTTGCAATACCATTCAAAATTTGAATGCATAATATCTATGGAAATCAAAAAGAAAGACATACGCGCATTAACCAAAGAACAATTAAGAGACTTTTTTGTTAAGGAAGGCGACAAGGCATTTAGAGGCAATCAAGTTTATGAATGGTTATGGAGTAAAGGCGCCCACACGTTTGAAGATATGACAAATGTCTCTAAAGAAACCAGACAGATGCTTCAAGATAACTTTGTGATTAATCATATCAAAGTAGATCAAATGCAACGAAGCTCAGATGGTACCATTAAAAATGCGGTACGCTTACATGATGGTTTGATTGTAGAATCGGTTTTGATTCCTGTTAAAAATCGCACAACGGCTTGCGTGTCTAGTCAAGTTGGATGCAGCTTAGATTGCAGATTTTGTGCTACATCACGATTAAAACGTATGCGTAATCTTAATCCAGATGAAATTTATGATCAGGTAGTTGCTATAGATAAAGAAAGTAAATTATATCATAACAGACCATTGAGTAATATTGTATTTATGGGTATGGGAGAACCACTCATGAATTACAATAACGTCCTTAAAGCTATTGATAAAATCACGTCACCCGAAGGTTTGGGAATGTCACCAAAACGCATCGTTGTATCTACATCTGGTGTTCCGAAGATGATTAAAAAAATGGCTGATGATGAGGTGAAATTCAAGCTAGCAGTATCACTCCACTCTGCTATAGATGAAATCAGAACATCCATAATGCCATTTAATGCTACATTTCCGTTAGAAGATTTGAGAGAAGCATTAGAATATTGGTATGAAAAAACAAAAAACAGGATTACTTACGAATATGTGGTTTGGGAGGGTATTAACGATACCAAAAAGGATGTAGAAGCATTGATTGCCTTTTGTAAGTTCGCTCCAAGTAAAGTGAATTTAATTGAATATAATCCAATTGATGATGGCGAGTTTCAGCAAGCTAGTTCTAAAGCAATTGATATGTATGTAAATATGCTGGAAACCAATCATATTACAGTGACTGTGAGGCGGTCCAGAGGGAAAGATATTGATGCTGCTTGTGGGCAGTTGGCAAATAAATCATAAAAAAAAAAGAGCTACAATTTGTAGCTCTTTTTTATTGTATGAAATAAAAATTATTGTTTGATAACTTTTATCGTTTGCTTTTTACCTTCAGCTGTAATATTTAAGAAATATATACCATCAAGTAAAGATGTCATGTCAACTCTATTGTTTAAGATAGAATCACCTGAAATACTTTTCACTTGTTTTCCAAGGATGTTATAAATCTCAACTGATTCAATTGATAAATCTGTTTTAATTGTAAGTTGATCCATAACAGGGTTAGGGAACACAGAAAGTAATTGGCTTTCAAATTGAGAAACACTTAATCCAGGATCTTGTTCTGTAGTAAATGTTCTTGTTTCACATCCAGTAGTAACACCAAAACAGTTAACAGGTGCAATAGACCATGTATAACTCGTGTCATAGGCTAAGCCAAAAAGGTCTATATCAGTTTCAGTAACATTACCTAGTTCTGCACCATCAAATGTTAATCTATAAGCAAGAGCTCCAGAGATAGCATTCCAAGATAAATTAACTTCTCTTGTCATGTCAGCAGCTTCAGCAGTAGCAACATCTAATTGATCTACAGTAGGTGATATAAGTGTCGTACAAGCAGGAGCAGCTATTTCAGCACAAGTAGCAGTTGTAAATGTCCAAATTGCACTTTGAGTTGTTCCAACACAATTTGTTCCTGTGATAAACCAATAATATTGCGTGTTTTCAGTCCAAGTGTATATTATATTACCACCACCAAATGGAATTGTTCCAATATCATCACCTGCAGCAGTAATCCCTAAAGATATAGTATATTCACCTTCATTACCAAGGACAGCTTCATCCCAATCAAAAGCAACTAATAAATCTAAACCATCTGGTAAGATTTGAACAGTCATATCACCATCAGCTGGAGTAGGGTTTATTGAATCTGGAGCAGCAGTTGCAGTACAAATACAAGTCGTACATTCAATTTGAGTTAATATGTTTGTTGAAGGTCCATCAGCACAAGCCGCATCAAGCGTCCAATAAATGATGATTCCTGAAGTTGTTGCAACAAAAGATACAGGATCGAAACCTGAAGCTATAATTGTTGTGCCATCATCTTCTGTTACAGTAATATATGTTACTATATCAGTAACAACATTATACGTTTCACCAGGTACAAGTCCATCTAGTACTGAGAATTCATTTTGTGCCCAGTTATTAGTTGCGATAGTTTGCAGTCCAGGTAGAGCCGTTAATGAAATCGTAGTTCCTGGGTATTGATATACTGGGTTTGTACATTGTCCATAAGACCAAGACACCGCAGTTAAACAAAGCAAAAGTAATAAAGTAATTTTTTTCATAATTTTGGATTTTAATTGATTATAAAACAAATATAGTAAATTTTAGCATTTTAGCGGTTTATTGTAAATCGAAGTATGACAATGCATTATCATCTAAGTTATAATTATAACCACGCCACATATTTGTGTTTTGACTATTATACTTCCATGCAATTAAACCATCCTGAGTTATTTCCCAGAAACCATAGTCACCTTCACAAATTAAAGTGTTACCATTTTTAAGTCTTACAGCTCCTGAAATAATTCTAGAATACATGCTTGGGTCCGTAAATCCCCATATAATGTTTGGTTCATTATTAGTGTTTGGAAGTAAATTGAAAATTTCAGGTAAATCTAATTCATAAACTGCAGATTGTTCCATTCCATTATCCTTATTAACAAAAACAAGCATGTTGTTTTTTCCCGGAACATCTTTTTCAATCAGATTCGGGAAATGATTATTGTAGAATAAACGATTTCCAATACTATTATAAGTTTCTGGATTACCAAATCGATACAACAAATCTCCTCCTTTATTAAAATTTCCTCCCAAATTTGAGGCTGCTTCAGTTGTTGTAGTGCTATGATCTATAACCCAAATTTCACTGTAATTATTTACACTTAAATAAATGATATCATTAGTTTCATCAAAATCAATACCATTGGCATGCATTATGTCTCCTCCATTTGCACTACTGTTATAATTGATGTCTATTAATTGTGGATTGTCGTTTAAAGTACCGAAATTCAAATCTGTTGCATCAAAATCTTGAATAATATGATCAAAACTATTCCATTTCCAAACAATCTGATTTGTTGTTGGATTAACTTCTACTAAAGTTTCAGGGAAAATGTCATCTGTAACATTAACTCCATTTGATTGAGCTATTAAAGCATTTACACGTTCCCAAGCTATAAATAGCACATTCCCATTTGGTAATAATTCTACGTCGTGATGCGCTATATGGTTGCTTGATGCATAAGTATATTGCCAATCAACACCAGAATTTGAATTTAATATTTTTATAGTTCCACCAGAACCACCAAAATTTATGTCTGGACCAAATACTTTAAACATACCTATTAATTTTCCATCAGGTAAAAGTTCTAGGTCATTACCTAATCTGGTGTCAAAATCCCATTGGAAAAGACGTTGTCCTTGTTTGTTTAATAAATAAGAAGTATTGCCACCATTTTCAATGGCTAAAACTAAACTGTTTTCTAATAAGCTCTCTTCATATACTTCAATGTTTGATGATAAATTGAGATGATTGATAGATCCTGAATCATCATCTTTAACACAGCTAAAAAAGCACAGTATAAGAACAAAAAAAACTATTTTTATCATAAAAAAATTTTAACTTAAATATATACATTTTTTGCATTCTAAATCAATCGAATATTCTTTTTTTCACTAGGTTTGTTAAAAGTTGACTTCACTTGAAAATAACTGAACAAATAAAGCAACCTATTGCCTATGAGATGGAGCTTTTCGAACAAAAGTTCTTGCTCTCTATGTCTAGTAAGGTGGCGCTATTGAATAGAATTACGCATTACATTGTTAACCGAAAAGGGAAACAAATGCGACCAATGTTTGTTTTTTTGGTAGCTAAAATGGTAAATAACGGAGAAGTTAGTGAACGTACTTATCGTGGCGCATCCGTTATTGAATTGATACATACGGCAACGCTTGTTCATGATGATGTTGTTGATGATAGTAATCGCAGACGGGGTTTTTTCTCAGTTAATGCACTTTGGAAAAATAAAATTGCTGTACTTATTGGCGATTATTTATTGTCGAAGGGATTACTATTGTCCATAGATAATAATGATTTTGATCTGCTCAAAATTATATCTGTGGCAGTAAGAGAAATGAGCGAAGGCGAACTCCTACAAATAGAAAAGGCCAGACAACTCGATATAAATGAATCTGTTTATTACGAGATTATTAGACAAAAAACAGCAACGCTCATTGCAGCCTGCTGTAGTTTGGGTGCGGCTTCTGTAAAACCTAGTTCTGATCATGTCGAGTCTATGCGGAAATTTGGGGAACTCATTGGAATGGCATTTCAAATAAAGGATGACTTATTCGATTATGGTGACGCGGCTATTGGTAAACCTACAGGAATCGATATAAAAGAACAAAAGATGACGCTCCCGTTAATATATGTGCTTAACAATTGTTCTAAAAAAGAAAAATCTTGGTTAATTAATTCGGTTAAAAATCACAATAAAGATAAAAAACGTGTCAAAGAAGTTATTGCATTTGTAATAGATAACAACGGACTAGAATATGCCATCAATAAAATGAAGCAGTTCCAAGGGGAAGCATTAGAAATTTTAAATGCCTACCCAGAATCTCAATACAAAACATCATTGGAACTAATGGTAAATTATGTAATTGACCGAAAAAAATAAAACTCTTTTTTATTTTTACTATTCAAATGTTACCCAAATGGTTTCACCATAGCGACCATTGGCGAACAGCATTACTGCAGTGTTAAATGGTGGGTCGCCATAAAAAGATGGAAACATGTTACTATTATTATTCAATTCAATGGTTAATTGAGTTGCCTGTGCATTTAAAGTAACGTTTGAAGCATTGTACTGATAGATACTGCCATTACTTGTTGCGATGCGTAAACCAGACGTTAGGTTTTCTCCCGTCAGTATTAAGGTGTCTTGATAGCTATATGTAGGTTGATCAGAAGAAAATATATTTGGAACGTTTTCATTCAATAAATCTATTGTAAAATCACTTTCAGCTTTTAAAATACCGTCAATTTTAAAGCGCAGGATATAATCATTAGCAGTAGCAATATTATCTGGTAGATCGATATAAAACTTAGTAAACGTTTGGCCAAAAGTACTACCGACAGAACTAGAGAAATCACTTATGTTCAATACATAACTGTTAATGTCGTTCTCGAGCAATAATTGAGAATTTGGGAGTGTGGGGTCTACATGTTCACAACGAATATAAGGAGTTGCCTTAGAATAGTACTTAGTAACTATGTCTGATGTAGTTGCAGCACTATTCATACTAGAGATTAGGAAACCTTTTGTATAAACGGTATAAGTATTTGAGCTACCACTTTGAGAGGTTACAGTATATTCCTTATCTAATCGAAAATCTTGAATATCATTGCTGTCAGGTGAAATGGATGCACCATCTGAAATTGTTATCACAGGTGATATATTGATGATATTTTTATAGGATTCTATGTCAATAGTTAAATCCGCATGATTTATAACACCATCAAAAGTAATTCCGTCCTCTATAAATTGAAAGCTTAAAATTTTATTTTCATTTGAAAAAGGGGTATTTGTTATATTTAAGGAATACGTCTCCTCTTCTCCACTTTCTGAGGAAACAATGTATGATACAATCTCATTAAAGTTTTGTGCCTCATTTATGCTAGGGGATATGGATGCCATTGCAGAAATTGTGATATCAGGAACAATGGAGTCATAACTCTCTAAGCCTAATGTTTCTAAAGAAATTGTTTTTGATATGTTATCAATTGTCGCATCATAAGTAGTACTGTTGTAGGACAAACTAAATGATAATATTTTATTGTCATTGCTGCTCACATCTACTTGATAAATAGTTTCGTCACCATTTTCGGCAGTTACAATATATTCAACTATGTCACTAAAATCTCTAGGCGTGTTTATTGATGGAGATATTGTTGCATTCTCAGAAATTTCTATCTCTGGAGTCAGAGTTTGAGACAAATCTAACTCAGAAGTAAAAACTGTTATTAACTTTGTAGATTGATTGATGCTTCCAGAAAAACTATTAGCATTGTCAATAATTTTAAACGATAATATTTGATTAGCATTGCTAGGAATGTTCTCGGAAGAAGAGTTGTCGTCTTTTGAGCAATTCAAAATAAATAGAGAGCAAATTAATAACAGAAATATTTTTTTCATGATAAGATTTTAAGTGTCTAAATATATGTAATTTGTTCTTTTAAAAAAAAATTAGATTAATAATGTTGCATTGTTTTATAAATCATTTTTTTAAACGTATAAACGCCTTAATAAGAATTTTTATTCATCTTCAGGCAACCATTTGTATAATTTTTGCGTCTTTATAAATAGAAGACCAAACGAAAGCTATTTTGAAAGTCATTCAACTACATCATAAAAATAATACGACGCTTATAAAAAAAGCAGCTAAAGGCAAACGAGATGCTCAGCATACGTTGTTTGAAATTCATGCGCCTAAAATGCTAAGTGTTTGTAGATATTATGTGAAAGACATACAATATGCAGAGTCGGTGATGTTAAATGGTTTTTTTAAAGCCTTTACTCATCTGAAAAGTTTTAAAAACGAAGGAAGTTTTGAAGGTTGGCTGAGACGTATCATGGTGAGGGAATCCATTTCTTTTTTACGACAAGAAAAGCATGTTGAATTTTTGGTTGAAGAAGAACCTGTTCATCAGGAACAATACAATAATGTAGAATCTCAGATTGAAGTAGCACAAATTCAGCAAGTCATAGATGAACTTCCAGAAGGTTACAAAATGGTTTTCGTTATGTACGCGATTGAAGGCTATAAGCACTATGAAATAGCAGAAATGCTCAATATTTCACAAGGCACTTCCAAATCGCAATTATTTAAAGCAAGACAAATGCTTCAGAAAAAAATTAAGGACATAAATACAGCAAGTTATGGCACCAATTAAATTTGACGACACTATAAAAGATAAGTTAGAGAAACGCTCATTGCAACCATCAAGTGATGCTTGGAATACGCTTTCCGATAGACTTGATACGCATGAAAAAAAGAACTCCAGAAGGTTGTTTTTTTACATAGGAATCGCTGCAAGTATTGTGGGTGCACTATTTGTAACGACACAATTTTTTAGTTCTTCGGAAGATCACACAGTATCGCCTCAAATAGTGGATACAAAAATTAAAGAAAATCAAGTTAAATCAGACCAAATTACAAATCTAGAAACACCTGAAAATAGCGTTGTAATTTCTGATCAAGATAATATTCCGGAAAAAGAAAATACTAAAGAGTTTGAGTCACCAATGGCATCATCAATAAAAAACGAAGCTAAAGTTGCAGATATTTCAGAAGAAAAGCAAGTGACTATCAAAAAAGAAAATACAACAATTAACGATTTTAAAATCAAAGAGGTCGTTGCTTGGATTGATAACAAAACTAGTATCAAAAATGAAGCTGTTGTGATTAATAAGTTAACACCAGAACAAGTAAAAGTGCTTGATGTTGTTAGCCAAATAAAGCAACTAGAGGCCGATGGAATTGCTGCCACAGATCAAGAAATAGAGGGGCTTTTAAAGCAAGCTGAAAAAGATATTTTAAAGCAACGAATATATAATGAAACTACACGAACTGTTGACGCAGGTGCCTTACTTCAAGACGTTGAGCAAGACCTGGAACAGTCGTTTAGAACCCAAGTATTCGAAGTTTTGAAATCGAGTTACAAAACGGTAAAAACTGCTGTTGCCGAGCGTAACAATTAAATAATCATCAATTTAAAACAAACATTATGAACACTATCACAAAGTATGTAGTGCTACTCACCTTATGTCTTATTGTAAATAACGTGAATGCACAAGAAACCAAAAATGATTCAATAGTTATCGATAAAATTGATTCTAAAATTAAACTATTTGAACAACTCAAAATGACTATTCAAGATGAGGAACGCGAATTTTTAAAAACTGAAGTTGAATTAATCAATCAACAATTAGAAAAAGGAGAAATCACAGAAACAGAAGCTGAAAGACTTAAAAAAGAAGCGGCAAAAAAAAGAGCATTGAATATTGAAAATCGTTTGGCGATTATAGATAATAAAATTGCATTATTAAAACGTAATGAAGCCTTTTATGATGACAATCCAAGTGAGTCGGTCAACTTTGGAGTGAGTATTGGGGAGTTTACAGGTTTTACATTTAACTCCAAAAACAGACCTAGAAAATATGATAAACGTACGACTAGTGATTTGGTTTTCGCTATTGGATTTAACAATGCAATAGGAGACGGACAAAAGATTGGTGATGACTATACATTTTTAAGCTCAGGTTTTGTTGAGCTTGGATGGGCTTGGAAAACAAGACTTTTTAAAGAGTCTAATGCCGTACGTTTAAAATATGGGTTCTCATTTCAATGGAATAAATTAACACCTAAAGACGATAGGTACTTTGTTCAAGACGGCAATACGACAACACTAGAAGCATTTCCTAGTGACCTAAAAGAGTCAGAGTTTAGAATTACGAACCTTGTGGTTCCAATACATTTTGAATTTGGACCATCAAGAAAAAGAGAACGTAAAAATCACTTTAGATATAGTACGTCTAAACTTTTTAAAGTTGGTATAGGTGGCTATGCAGGTTTCAATATTGGCACTCAACAAAAATTACGATTTGAAGAAGGTGGAGACCGTGTGAAACAAAAAATTAGACGTAATTACAACGCTACACCTTTTGTCTATGGCTTGAGTGCTTATGTAGGTTATGGCGGAATTGGCTTATATGCGAAATATGATTTAAGTCCGATGTTTAAAGACCAATCATTTGACCAACACAATCTTTCAATGGGACTCAGATTTGATTTGGATTAGTCTAATTATATATCCAATTAAAAAGCTCCATTTACTTCAATAATGGAGCTTTTTTGTTAAATTTACAATTCGTAATTATTTCTGAAATTGATTTCAAAATCCTCCATAGAACAAGTATTTGAAACCGCTCGCGTTGAGGAGGTTATTGGTGATTTTGTGCAATTAAAAAAAGCTGGGAGTAACTTTAAAGGCTTAAGTCCTTTTAGTGATGAACGTTCACCAAGTTTCATGGTGTCTCCTGTTAAACAAATTTGGAAAGATTTTTCCAGCGGAAAAGGAGGGAATGCAGTTACATTTTTGATGGAACATGAACATTTTACCTATCCTGAAGCTATAAAGTACCTCGCAAAGAAATATAATATTGAAATAGAAGAAACCGAACAAACCGATGAACAAAAGCAGGAAGCTAATGAGCGTGAGAGTTTGTATTTGGTAAATGAGTTTGCAAAAGATTATTTTGAACGTATCATGTTTAAAACAGATCAAGGCCAAGCTATTGGATTGAGTTACTTTAAAGAGCGTGGGTTTACAAACGAAACGATTAAACAGTTCAATTTAGGGTATTCACTTGACGAATGGCAAGCCTTTACTGATGAAGCTATTAAGAAAGGGTATCAGCTGGAATTTCTTGAAAAAACTGGACTGACGATTGTGAAACCAGAAAAGAAGTTCGATAGATTTAAAGGTCGTGTGATGTTTCCTATTCACAGTATGAGTGGGCGTGTTTTAGGATTTGGAGGACGTATTTTAGTTTCAGATAAAAAAGCGGCTAAATACCTTAATTCTCCTGAGAGTGAGGTTTATCATAAAAGTAAAATTCTCTATGGACTTTTTCACGCAAAACAGTCTATAGCCAAAGAAGATAATTGTTATTTGGTTGAAGGTTATACTGATGTTATTCAGTTTAGTCAAACCGGAGTTAAGAATGTTGTGGCTTCATCCGGTACAGCGTTATCACCAGAACAAATAAGACTTGTTAATCGATTAACCAATAATATCACTGTGCTTTTTGATGGTGATGCAGCGGGAATTAGAGCGTCGATTCGCGGTATCGATTTGATTTTAGAACAAGGTATGAATGTGAAAGTGTGTAGCTTTCCTGAAGGTGAAGATCCTGATAGCTTTGCTAAACAAAATACCCTTGAAGAACTCACGACATTTCTCAACGAGAATTCTAAAGATTTTATTCAGTTTAAAGCTTCGTTACTGGTTAAAGAGGCTAATAATGACCCTATAAAAAAGGCTGAAACTATTAGGGATATCGTGAATAGTATTTCTAAAATTCCGGATCAAATTAAAAAGGAAATATATATTCAAGAATGTTCTCGCATTATGGACATTAGTGAAGATGTGCTCTTTAGTACATTAGCTCAAATTAACAAGAAGGGTGTTCAAGATGCCAATAAGACTTATAAAACGCAACAAAAAGCTTTTGATGTTGTAAAACCTGAAGCCAAAGCAGCTAAAGTTGACGTGCAATACGAATTGGAACGAAAAATAATCGAAATTTTATTGCTCTACGGAACAGAAATCGAAGATTTTGAAGATCTAGTTCTAAAAGAAGCTGATGATGGCGAATTGCAGTTAGAGCCTGTTAAACATAATGCTAAAGTTTTTGAAAAAATATATCTCGATTTACAAGAAGATGAAATGCAGTTTTCTAATCCTAGTTTTAAATTATTGTATTATACGATAATAGATACATTGCATCAAGAACCTGAGTTTTCTACAAAGAAATTTGTTAATAAGCTAGACCAAGAGTTAGCGAATGATGTAACAACAATCTTAATGAATGATGAGCGCTATAGCTTACATGATTGGGAGCGTAATCAAATTATTCCTAAGGAAAAAAAAGATACTATTCCTCAAAATGTAACCCAAACAATCTTATCTCTGAGGTGTTACCTCATAGATAAAAAGGTTGATGAATTAAAAAATGAAACATTGTTGGAAAATGCAGATTCCAGAACAATATTAGAAGATGTTACAGATTATGCTAATTTGAAAAGTCTTTTATCAAGAAAATTAGGTAAAGTAATAGGCGCAATATTCTAAGTTAAGTCCAACTGCTTGCCTTGATTTACCAAATCAATAATATTACTGACGTTTAATTTCTTAAACAATCTCGCTTTATAAGTGCTTACCGTTTTTTCGTTAATATTAAGTTCTTGAGCGATTTCTTTGTTCTTTTTTCCAGATGATAAGAGTTTGAGTACTTCTACCTCACGTGTTGATAAGCGTTTATAAATTCTACTTTTAGAATTTTTTGTGTCATTATAGTTGAGGTGTTTTGACATTTTATCACTTAAATGAATTTCCCCTAGATGTGCCAATTTTATAGCTTTGGTAATGACATCTGTAGATTCTGCTTTAGAAACATAACCAGAAGCTCCTGCCTTAATAGTGCTTATCGCATAAATTTCTTCAGGATGATAACTAAACATCACAATATGAATATGGCCATGTTCTTTTTTTATAGCTCTAAGGGCAGTGATACCGTTTAATTCTGGAAGTTCAATTTCAGATATAATAACATCAACTTCGTGACGTCTTACAAATTCGAATATCTCTACACCGGTTCCCACAGTTCCAACAACTTCGATTTCGTCGTGATTGTTATACAATAACTGAAATCCAGTAGTTACGATAGGATGGTTGTCTACGACTAATAGCTTAATCATAATACATATTTAATTGGTTAGTTAGTAAAGAGCGCCAGAACTTATTTAAATAAATTCATGAATGTGGAGATTTGTATTGTAAAATTACTAAAAAAAAACAATATAATTAACTTATTGTAGTGAAATTCCTAAAGATTAATTTAATTCTTTAGGAATTTCGCAAATTGGAATTGGAATCATTTTATGAGTATTGGAACGATTATATCTCATAAATATGCGAAATACTTGTTTTTGACGTCCTTCAAAATCATCTTCAGTCTTTCCGTCGTCTTTCATTTTCATAGCCCATTCCAATTCTGGATATGAAGCACCAATTTGATCTTCATCACTACGTGAGTCACCAAAAAGACCATCACTTGGAGCAGCATTCATTATAGATTGGGGTACTTTTAGATGGTTTCCTATGCTGTATACTTCAGATTTAAGTAAATCGGCAATCGGACTCAAATCTACACCTCCATCACCATACTTAGTATAAAACCCTACACCAAAATCTTCCACTTTATTACCAGTTCCTGCAACTAAAAGGCCAAGAAGTCCAGCGTGATAATATAAAGTGGTCATTCTCAGTCTCGCTCTCGTGTTAGCTAAAGCCATGTCTACTGTAGCTTTTTTGCCTTCAAGAGAGATTTCAGTTTTGAATTCTTCAAAAACAGGAGTCAAATCTACTCTTGTGTCGCGTACATTAGGAAAACGTTGCTTTAACTGTGTAATATGTTCTCGTGCTCTATTGACATGACTTTCTGCTTGATGAATTGGCATTTCTATGCAAAGCAACTCTAAACCAGTTTTTGCACAAAGTGTAGAGGTGACAGCAGAATCAATTCCACCAGATATTCCAATTACAAATCCATTTACACCTGCGTTAGTCGCATAATCTTTAAGCCACTTTACAATATGGTCAACAACTTTTTCTGTTTGCATTTTAATAAGTTTTTTTGTCTAATAAGACTACCTTTGTATAACAAAAATAACGTAAACGCGTTAGTAATAAAAATTTAGGAAGATTAGTTTTGGAAATAAAACATATGAAGAAAATCATCATATTTAGTCTTGTATTTGTGTCACTTTTTAGTTGTAAAGATGATAATGCAATCGAGACCGAAATTGCTAAAATCGAAACCAATTTTGTAGTAGAGCGTTTTGATCGTGCTTTTGCAAATACAAAGCCAGAAGAATTAACCGACTTGAAAACCGCATTCCCTTTTCTGTTTCCTAATCGTGTACCAGATTCTATTTGGTTTGAAAGAATGCAAGATTCAAATCAAATATTATTAAACAAGGCTACACATGAAAAGTTTGGTGATTTTGAAAATGTGACCAATGATATCGAAAACCTTTATCAGCATTTAAGATACTATGATAAAACATTTAAAGAACCACGCGTAATTACACTGATAAATTTTGTGAATTACAGAGAAAAATTAATTGTTACCGATACGATTGCCTTAATCGCTATTGATAATTATTTAGGTAGTGATCATGAGATTTATTCTGGTATCCAAAGGTATTTAGTAGATAATATGAGGCCTTCTCAAATTGTAGTCGATTTAGCAAAATCTTATGCTGAAAAACAAATTTTTCAGACTCAAAAAAAGACATTGTTAGATGAGATGATTTACTTCGGAAAACAACTATACTTTAAGGATAAAGTCATTCCGTTTAAAACTGATTCAGAAAAAATAGGGTACTCGCCAGAACAATTAGAATTTGCAAAAGCCAATGAAAATATGATTTGGACAAAATTTGTAGAAGACGAAATGTTGTATGATACCGATAGTAGCCTACCAGCAAGATTTATTGCAGATGCACCTTTCTCTAAATTTCAACTAGAACTTGATAACCAAACCCCAGGGAGACTCGGGCAATATATAGGTTGGCAAATTGTGAGAACTTATATGAATAATAATGATGTGTCTTTAAAAGAAATGTTGCAAACGGAAGCAGTAGAGATATTTAATAAATCAAATTACAAACCACCAAAATAATGGCAAATAACTATACATCAACTATAGAACTAAAAGTCGAACTTGACGAAAACAAGGTTCCAGAAAAATTACATTGGACTGCCGAAGATGGTGGAATCTCCAACGAAGAAGCTAAAGCGATGATGCTTACCGTTTGGGATGGCAAAGCGAAGGAAGCTTTGCGTATTGATTTATGGACCAAAGACATGCCTGTGGATGAGATGAAGCAGTTTTTTCATCAAACATTAGTCGAAATGAGCAATACTTTTCAAAGAGCAACGCAAGATGAAAAGATGACGGCTACTATGAAAGATTTCTGTGATTATTTTGCTGAAAAATTAGAGTTGAAGAAATCATAAGAATATTGTAGCTGACTACATAGTCTTTGTGATTTTTACATTTTTAAGCTATCTTTAAGTTTAGAATTTATAATTATGAATAAAAGTTTTCTGTTAATATGCGTATTAAATTTTAGTTGGCTAACTATAATAAATGCTCAAAATGTTCCGGCACCTCTTGCGCCAAAAACAGGTCCAGTTACCTATCTTAGTAGTGTAAAATGGAATAAACAATCTTCGACCGATTACACGCTGTATAACGAAGATAATATAAAACTTGAAGACCTCAAAGAGTTAGGGTATCTGAGTTCAGATACATTGGCAGTAATACATAAGCCTTCTAGAACACTTGTTTTATTGCCAAATTTTGAGAATTCCCTGAAAAATATAAATATTAAAGGGCATATTTTAAAACGAAATATTTCTAAGAATTTCTACATAACTAATCCTCAGCGGTATAAGGCCTATGTAGACGATGTGGTTTATACTAGCACAAGCACTTTTAATACGAATGGGAATTACCTTATGTATTTTTCTGAATTGGATAAATCTTATGTCGCTAATGGTATCCGAAAGTTTAAATCATGGGGAGCTAAAGATTTAATTGAGCTTGAAGAATCTCCAGGTAATGTATATTGGTACAGAGACGTGGAGAAAAAGGAATATGGTATTGTTGAAAAAGGTAACGCAATTGATTATAGCGAAGTGACTTCTAAATTTTCAGGAGACGATTTTATTGTAACCTATAAAAATGAAATAGAGTATAAACTGCTCAATTACTCGAATACGCCGTCGTTAGTTTTTAAGCCGATAGAATTTGAAGACATAAAAAGCAATACCGGTTGTGTTAGTGGAGATTGTACAAACGGTTGGGGAAAATATGAATTTAACAATGGGTATTATGAAGGGTTTTGGGAAAACGGAAAGCGGAATTCTTACGGTTTATACACCTGGCAAGATGCCGGCAGTTATATTGGTTTATGGAAAAATGATAATATGAATGGTTATGGCGTATATACAGCCAAAAATAAAGATATTCAGAAAGGAGAGTTTAAAGATGGGCGTTTGGATGGTTTAGGTATTTCTACAAGTGGAGATAAATGGGTACAAGGAATATATGCGAAAGGTAGCTTATCTACTGGCTATGATTTTTATAGTAATGATGAAGATATTGGTTGTACTGTTGGAGATTGTACAAATGAATATGGTCGCTTTCTATGGGAAAATGGAGATTCTTTTACAGGATTTTTTAAAGGAGGTAAATTGCTTTTAGGAACGTATAGTTTTGCAAACGGTAATAAATATTCTGGTATGTTTAACTCGAATCAGTATAACGGAATGGGACGGTTTTTCTTTAGTGATGGTTCCTATTATGGAGGCGAGTGGAAAAATGGATCATATAATGGTAAAGGCTATTTCACAGATGGTAACGGCAGTATTAAAATTGGCCTTTGGGAAAACGGTGTTCTTGTAAAATCGTATAGCAACTAATTCGTGTAAATGATCTTCCTATATAAATAGGACGAGGGATTTTTGTTAAAAGCTCTTCGTTAAAATTGGATATTAAACAAAAGTTAGACCTTCAAGGTTGGAGGAGACTAGTGTTTTTATTTAATTGGTATATTAGCATATGCGAAAAACACTATTTGGAGTCGTAATTACATTGATTGTGCTCTTCACATTTAAATATTGTGGCGACAAAAAGGAAGATAAAATTACGCTTCAGGAGCATACAGCACTCATAAAACAGCAAGTTAAAAATGTAGGTAAACTAGTGGTTACCGAAGGTCATTTCAGTGAAGTGTTTACTTATAAAAACTCGAAAGCTGTTTTTGGCGATTTATTGGAAGCCGAAAAAAGAGCCATAGTCATCGTAAATGCCGATGTTACTATTGGTTATGATTTGAGCTTGATAGAATATGAAATTGATGAACTTACCAAAACACTTCGCATAGTAAGTATCCCAAAAGAAGAAATAAAAATCAATCCAGATTTTGAATACTACGATATTCAAGCCGATTTTCTCAATCAGTTCGAAGCAAAAGACTATAATGAAATTAAAGAAACTGTTACGACATCTTTAATGAAAAAAATTGAAGCTTCCGATTTAAAATCTAATGCGCAAAACCGGCTCATAAGTGAGCTTGCTAAATTTTATATTCTAACAAATTCTTTAGGCTGGACTTTAGAATACAACCAGAATCCGATAAAAAGCCCTGAAGAATTACAAGAATTAAAACTATAAGTTATTCTTTATTTTTACCCAACCACCACCATTAATAGCATCTATATTATTAAGAACTAAAAACTTCGCAGCCTTTGCAGAACGAACGCCACTTTCACAGCATACAATAATCGATTTTTTGAGACTTTTGACTTCATTAACCCGATTATTCAAATCACTTAATGGAATATGAACTGAGTTTTCAAGATGCCCTTTATCCCATTCACGCTGTGTTCTCACATCTAAAATAAGTGCGCCTTGTTCAATATAATATGCTACTTGACGCTTTTTTGCACCAAAAATGAAACTTAAAAATCCCATAGTTTCTTTTTGTTTAAATTTACGAATAATTACAAAAAAAAAGTTGTTTGAAACAAGAAACACGTAAAGACGAAATCATAAGTACTGCTGCGAGGCTTTTCAAAGAAAAAGGATATAGCGCAGTGACCATGCGTGACTTGGCCACTTCTATGGGGATTAAAGCAGCAAGTCTTTATAATCATATCAATTCAAAACAAGAGATACTTAAAGCCATTATCATTTCTATTGCTGAAGAGTTTACCAACGGAATGAGTTCCATTATACAATCTGAAGCCTCTAATATTTCAAAACTGAATAGTATTGTAGCTTTGCATGTAAATATTACAGCAAATAATACCAATGGAATGGCATCCTTAAATAACGATTGGATGCATCTCGAAGATCAATTAGACTATTATCTCCAGCTTCGAAATGAATATGAAGCTAGTTTTCTTAGCATCATAAAAGAAGGTATTTCCTCTTCAGAAATCAAAAATAGCAATCCCGAAATCATCATGTTTTCAATGCTAACCACTTTACGGTCATTGTATTTGTGGATTCCTAAAAAAGAAGATCTTAACGCAAACGATTTAGCGAATAGCTTAAGCGAGGTCCTCATTGGAGGAATTAACATCTAATTAAGAATTATATTTTGTATCTTTGTTCACCAAACTAACAAGCGTTAGTTTAATATTTAAGGATTACATATGGCAGAATTTTACAACTTAAAAGTTGCAGATATTTATAAGGAAACAGAAGATACTTCAGTCGTTACTTTTGAAATTCCTACAGAATTACAAGAAGTGTTTAAGTATAGGCAAGGACAACATTTGACCTTAAAAGCGGATATAGATGGCGAAGATGTGCGTCGATCATATTCCTTGTGTTCTTGTCCAATAGAACAGCAATGGCAAGTCGCTGTAAAGCTAATTCCAGGTGGAAAGTTTTCAACGTATGTAAATGAAGAATTAAAAACGGGTGACCAGCTTGAAGTGATGGCGCCAAGTGGAACGTTTGGAGTTCCCGTTAAACCTGAAGAGCAAAAAAACTATTTATTCTTTGCTGCAGGTAGTGGTGTCACACCAGTTTTATCAATGGTAAAGACACATCTTAAGGCAGAACCAAATTCGACTTGCAAGTTGTTTTATGTGAATAAGACCGCTAAATCCATTATCTTTAAAGAAGAGCTAGAACAACTAAGAAACACCTATTTCGGAAGATTAGAAATCTATTATTTTCTAACTAAAGAACGTCGAGATATCGAATTATTCAATGGACGATTTGATGATGAGAAAATGGATGTTCTTACAAAAACATTTATCGATATTCCTGATACCAGTGAAGTGTTCCTTTGTGGTCCAGAAAAAATGGTAAACTATGTGAGTGAGTATCTAATAAACGCCGGATTGCCAAAAGAATTAGTTCACTATGAATTATTCGTTACTGGGCTTTCTGAAGAAGATATAAAACGAGCAGAGCGTCTTGCGCAACAAAATGTTGAAGGAATTGAAATAATTATAGTTGATGGTGGAAAAGAATTTGAATTTACCATGACTAAAGACTATGATAACATCCTTGACGCAGCTTTAGGTGCAGGAGCCGATTTGCCTTTTGCTTGTAAAGGAGGCGTTTGTAGTACGTGTAAATGTAGAGTCGTTGAGGGTTCGGTGGAAATGAAAATTAATTATGCACTAGACGAAAAAGAAGTCTCGCAACAATTAGTCTTAAGTTGTCAATCGGTGCCAACAGCAGATAGAGTAGTAGTCGATTTTGATGTATAAATTCCTTTGAAAAAAGGAATCTCATTAGAGTATTGAAATAATTACTATAGCGTTACCCTAAAGGGTCAGGCTCTCGCAAGTCGCTATCAAAGATGAGCTCCAACAATTGCTCCATCCTTAACGCAGAGCGATAGTATAATAAAAAAGATTTGTCATTCCTGTGCAGGCAGGAATCCAAAATATATTGAAAAAGAAAATTGAAGTTCAACTAGCTAAAGGCCAAAAGCCAATAGCAAAAGCTTAGAATAATGAGTGAAGAACAAATTAGAAATCTGGAGAAGCAATTCGACGAACGTATCACAAGAGACGAAAAAATCGAACCTAAAGACTGGATGCCAGAAAAGTATCGTAAAACACATATCAGGCAAATGTCTCAGCACGCACATTCAGAAATTGTAGGTATGCTTCCAGAAGGTAACTGGATTACGAGAGCACCTTCACTAAGACGTAAAGTCGCTTTGTTAGCAAAAGTGCAAGATGAGGCAGGACATGGATTATACCTATACAGTGCTTGTGAAACTTTAGGCGTGTCTAGAGACGAATTGTACGAGCAACTACATTCTGGAAAAGCCAAATATTCAAGTATCTTTAATTACCCAACAGTGACTTGGGCAGATATGGGAGCTATCGGTTGGTTAGTTGATGGTGCAGCCATTATTAATCAGGTGCCTTTGTGCAATACGTCTTACGGACCTTATGCAAGAGCGATGGTTCGTGTGTGTAAAGAAGAAAGTTTTCACCAACGTCAAGGTTATGAAATCATGATAAAATTGGCTAACGGAACACCAGAACAAAAAGAATTGGCTCAAGACGCATTAAACCGTTGGTGGTGGCCAAGCTTAATGATGTTAGGACCAACAGATGCAGAATCAGTCCATACTGAGCAATCCATGAAATGGAAATTAAAACGGAAGTCAAATGATGATTTACGTCAGCAATTTATTGATCAAACAGTGCCTCAAGCAGAATTAATTGGCTTAACGATTCCAGATCCAGATTTAAAATGGAACGAAGAACGCGGTAGCTACGATTTTGGAGAAATCGATTGGGATGAGTTCTGGCAAGTTGTTAAAGGTCACGGACCTTGTAACAAAGAAAGAATGAAAGCTAGAGTTGGTGCATGGGAAGAAGGTGAATGGGTTCGTGATGCAGCAATGGCTCATGCCGAAAAGAAACAAGAAAGAAAACAAAAACAAGCAATTTAGCATACAATATGTCATGCTGAACTTGTTTCAGTATCTCATTAAGAAAAGAAGAAGTTTAATTTAATAGATACCCACTTTCGTGGGCAATAATATGTCAACAAAAAACTGGCCACTTTGGGAAATCTTCGTAAGAAGTAAAAACGGATTAGAACACAGACACTTTGGTAGTCTCCATGCAGCAGATGCAGAAATGGCACTTGAGAATGCTCGTGATGTCTACACAAGACGCAATGAAGGCGTGAGTATTTGGGTTGTAGAATCAAAGCATATAACAGCTTCAAATCCTGAGAATAATGGAGAAATGTTTGAGCCTGCTCAAGATAAAGTCTATCGTCATCCAACATTTTACGATTTACCAGACGAAGTAAAACACATGTAACGCTTGCGTCATCCCGAATTTGTTTCGGGATCTCATTAATAATAATTCAAAATGTCACCTCGAGCTCAGCCGAGAGGTCTCACAAGAAAAATGAAAAACGAAAACATATATAATTACCTTCTTGGTATTGCAGATAACAGCCTTGTTCTAGGACAACGAATGGGAGAACTCTGTGGTCACGGACCAAGTTTAGAAACAGATATCGCTTGTACCAATATTTCCTTGGATTTATTCGGACAAGTACGAAGTTATTTTCAGTACGCAGCAAAAATTGCAGGAGATAATAGAACAGAAGATGATATTGCCATGCTTCGTAAAGAGCGTGAGTATAAAAATGTGTTGCTGGTAGAACAGCCTAATACAAATTTTGCCTACTCAATTGGTCGTCAATTTTTATTTGATGTTTATCATTTAGCATTTCTTGCTGAATTGCAGAAGAGTACAGATTTGACGCTTTCAGCAATTGCAAATAAGTGTATCAAAGAAGTAAGTTATCACGAGCGTTTCTCGTCAGATTGGGTAAAGCGTTTAGGTGATGGTACTGAGGAAAGTAATATGAAAATGCAAGAAGCTATTAATGATTTGTGGACCTATACTGATGAACTATTTCACCAAACAGAAGCCGATAAAGCTATGGTAGCAGAAGGTGTAGGTGTCGATGTAACCAAACTAAAAGAGAACTACTATAAACAAGTAAATGATCTTTTAGAAGAAGCGAACCTTCAGGTTCCGGAATCTAAATGGTTTCAAAAAGGAGGTAAAGAAGGGATTCATACAGAACATTTAGGATACTTATTAAGCGACTTGCAATATATGCAACGCACCTATCCGAATATGGAATGGTAACAAACCTTTGATTTGTCATCCTGAACTTGTTTTAGGATCTCATCAAAATAATTATGACAACAACAGAGCAAAACATAAACGAAAAATTAATCCCAATATTGGAACAGGTTTCAGACCCGGAAATTCCAGTCTTGTCTATAATGGATATGGGAGTTGTGCGCTCTGCAGTGTTTGTTAATGATATAGTGAAAGTCGAAATCACACCTACCTATAGCGGTTGTCCAGCAATGGATGTGATTGGTGAGGATATTAAAAAAGCATTAAAAGATGCAGGTTACGAATCTGAAATTGATTTGATCTTGCATCCAGCTTGGACAACCGATTGGATTACGCCAAGAGGTCGAAAAGCCTTAGAAGATTATGGTATAGCAGCACCTTTAGATGCCGAAGCGGATAAAGATGTATTGCTAAATGGAAAACGAATCGTTAAGTGTACCAATTGCGGTTCACAAAACACGCGATTAGTAAGTCAGTTTGGTTCAACCGCATGTAAAGCACAATTTCAGTGTGATGATTGCCAAGAACCTTTCGACTATTTTAAATGTTTAAAGTGACAACTTGTTGTCATCCTGAACTTGTTTCAGGATCTCATCAAGAATTTGTGAAATTTTAATTATAGCGTTACCCAGGGGTCAGGCTTTCGGCAGTCGCTCTTTTTAAGGAGCTCCAACAAAGCCTCAATCCTTAACGCGAATTGAGATAAAATATAATAATTGACCTACTAAAGGTTGACGTGAAATTTGAATTGAAGAATTTGTTTAAAGCTTCCGCTTGTTCGAATTCAGCTTTTTAGCTGAAAAAGTCGGAAGATTTAGAATTCAAAAGAAAAATTTAGTCAAGGTTTAGTCAGTCTAGATTTTTTTGTTTCTTTTTTCATCAATGGAAAAAAGAAAAGAGAGAAAAATATAAGGTATGAGTAATTCAATACAATTAAGAATTGATAATAAGGTCGCGTACATAACGCTCAATAGACCAGAAGTCTTTAATAGTTTCAATCGTGAAATGGCTTTAAGTCTCCAATCTATTATGGATGACTGTGAAACTAATCCTGACGTAAGAGCAATCGTTCTCTCAGGAAACGGTAAAGCATTTTGTGCTGGTCAAGACTTAAAAGAAGTTACAGATCCAGAATTAAATCCAGGATTCAAAAAAATACTCGAAGAACATTACAATCCAATAATTACAAGAATACGCGCTATAAAAAAACCAGTTATCGCAGCAGTCAATGGTGTTGCTGCAGGAGCCGGAGCAAACATTGCATTAGCATGTGATATTGTTGTTGCTCATGAAAAAGTGAGTTTTATTCAAGCGTTTAGTTTGATAGGTTTAGTTCCTGATAGTGCAGGAACATTCTTTTTACCACGTCTTATTGGGTTTCAAAAAGCATTAGCTTTAGCCATGTTAGGTGATAAGGTTTCTGCTGAAGAAGCCGAACGATTAGGTATGATTTATAAAGTTATTCCTTTAGAGAGTTTTGAAGACGACGTAGATAAACTAGCTCTGAAATTAGCAAACATGCCTACCAAAGCATTAGGCTTAATTAAAGAATTATTTAATCAATCCATGACCAATACGCTTGAAGAGCAATTAGCACTCGAGTCTAAATTACAAATTGAAGCAGCGCAAAGTGAAGACTATGAAGAAGGCGTTGCTGCATTTATAGGAAAAAGAAAACCAGAATTCAAAGGAAGATAATATTAAGTTGTCATCCTGAACTTGATTCAGGATCTCATCACAATAAATTAAAATATGAATGTAGGAATAATAGGAAGTGGTACAATGGGAAGCGGTATCGCACAAGTTGCTGCTACTGCTGGTTGTAAAGTCAAATTATACGACACCAATCAAACTGCTTTAGATAAAGCGCAAGCTGCTTTAGAAAAAGTATTATTACGCCTTATCGAAAAAGGACGCATCGATTCTGCTGAGAAGACTAGAATCCAATCTAATATTTCATATGTAGACAGTTTAAAAGCTTTAGGAGATTCAAACCTAACTATCGAAGCGATTATAGAAAACCTTGATATCAAACAAAAGGTGTTTTCAGAATTGGAAAGCTATGTGGCTGACGATTGTATCATCGCATCAAATACGTCTAGTTTGTCAATAGCATCAATAGCTGCATCATTACAAAAGCCTGAGCGTTGTATAGGAATTCATTTTTTTAATCCAGCACCTTTAATGAAATTGGTTGAGGTGATTCCAGCAATTCAAACCTCAAAAGCTGTTTTAGATGCTTCAGTTAATATCATTTCCGATTGGAAAAAAGTAGTAGCTGTTGCAAAAGACACACCTGGTTTTATTGTCAATAGAGTTGCCAGACCTTTTTACGGAGAATCTTTGAGAATATATGAAGAAGGAATTGCCGATTTTGCAACCATCGACTGGAGCTTAAAAACCATAGGAGGTTTCAGAATGGGACCATTTGAGCTTATGGATTTCATAGGTAATGATGTCAATTACACAGTAACAGAAACTGTATTTACAGCATTCTATTTCGATCCAAGATATAAGCCAGCATTTACTCAAAAACGTTTTGCAGAAGCAGGTTATCTCGGACGAAAATCTGGAAGGGGCTATTATGATTACGCAGAAGGCGCTACAAAACCAGTTCCAACAGAAGATAAAGAACTAGCACAGAAAATTTTCAATCGTGTAATAATAATGCTAATCAATGAAGCAGCAGACGCCTTGTTTTTAAATATTGCTTCCGCTGAAGATATTGATAACGCCATGACCAAAGGTGTTAACTATCCTAAAGGATTGTTAGCTTGGGCAGACGAAATAGGAATCGATTTATGTGTAGAAGCATTAGATAGATTGTATGGAGAATATCATGAAGACCGTTACCGTTGCAGTCCATTATTGCGTAAGATGAATAGAGAAAACAAAACGTTCTTTTAAATGAAAGGAGAACAGATTCCATATAAAATGTTAAGTCAAGATGCCTATAGCCAGTGGTTAGGTATTGAAATTTTAGAATGTGAAATTGGTCACTGTAAAGTGGCAATGACCATAAGAAAGGAAATGCTCAATAGTATGAACAAAGCGCATGGCGGAATTAGTTATTCATTAGCAGATACTGCTTTCGGATTTGCAGCCAATACACATGGGAAGTTTGCAGTCTCAATTGAAACAAGTATCAACCATATTGAAGCCTTAGATGAAGGGGATTATTTGGTAGCAGAATCTGTAATAGAAAAAGTAAATAGGAAACTAGGTTTCAATATTATTGAAGTGAAACGTGGTGACGAATTAGTAGCCTTATTTAAAGGTGTTGTATATAGAACTCAAAAAGATTGGGAATAAATTCCTGCGAAAGCAGGATTCACAAAACAAAAAGAAACAAAACAAAATTGTAGTACTCCGAATGGCAAACAGGTTTACAATAATTTAAAATAGAGTAGAATTAAAAAGATACCTGCCCGCGCAGGCATTAATTATGAAAGAAGCATACATCATAGACGGAGTTAGAACTCCAATAGGAAGTTACAAAGGCACATTATCTGCTGTGCGTACAGACGATTTAGGAGCTTTAGTGATTTCAGAAGTTGTAAAACGAAATCCAAACATTCCAAAAGAGGCCTATGATGATGTCATTATGGGTTGTGCTAATCAAGCTGGCGAAGACAATCGTAACGTTGCGAGAATGTCATCCTTATTAGCTGGGTTGCCATTTACAGTGCCTGGAGAAACGGTTAACAGACTATGTAGTTCAGGATTGTCAGCAATCATACACGCTAATCGTGCTATTAAAGCTGGAGATGGAGATGTGTTTATTTCTGGAGGTGTTGAGAATATGACACGCGGACCATACGTCATTGCAAAACCATCTACCGGGTTTGGAGGTGATTCGAAAATGTATGATTCGACCTTCGGGTGGCGTTTTGTTAATCCGAAAATGGAGAAAATCTATGGGATTGATGCCATGGGAATGACTGCTGAAAATCTAGTAGAGAAGTACAACATCTCTAGAGAGGACCAAGATAAGTTTGCGCATTGGAGCCAAATGAAAGCGACAAAAGCACAAGAAAATGGACGACTCGCCAAAGAAATAGTAACTGTTGAAATTCCCCAACGTAAAAAAGACCCAATTCTGTTTTCAAAAGATGAATTTGTAAAGCCAACAACTTCTTTAGAAATATTAGGAAAATTACGTCCAGCTTTCAAAAAAGAAGGTGGAAGCGTGACAGCAGGAAATTCTTCAGGTTTAAATGATGGAGCAGCTGCTACCATTATTGCTTCCGAAGATGCAGTGAAAAAATACAACCTAAAACCTTTAGCTAGAATTGTAAGTTCTGCTGTAGTTGGTGTAGAACCAAGAATTATGGGTATTGGACCAGTTCAGGCGTCTAATAAAGCTTTAGAAAAAGCCGGATTGACTATGGACGATATGGACGTGATAGAACTCAACGAAGCTTTCGCTGCACAAGCATTAGCCTGCACTAGAGCTTGGGGATTAGCAGATGACGATCCAAGATTAAATCCAAATGGTGGTTCGATTGCCATTGGCCATCCATTAGGAGTGACAGGAGCAAGAGTAGCGTATTCAGCAGCTTTAGAATTACAAGAACAAAACAAGAAATATGCATTAATTACAATGTGTGTTGGTGTTGGGCAAGGTTACGCAGCAATTATAGAAAATGTGAATATTTAAAATTTGGGCGGTACCAAGACATGCCAAAACCATCGTCTTGGTCGCGCTTTCGGCAGTTGCTCTCTGCGAGGAGCTTCAACAAAGCCTCAATCGCTAACGCATTTACCATTTAAGAATATTACAATATTTAATTTTGGTAAATAAAAACGATTTGTCATTCCGCACTTGATGCGGGATCCACCATAAAGTAAAAAGTATGAATAAAATACAACATTACGTCCAAGGTAATTGGACAACAGGAAAAGAAGAAGGAACGCCAATTCTAGATGCTGTTACAGGTGAAGCTTTTACAAGTGTCGCTATTGAAGGACTAGATATTCCTGAAATTCTGCATTATGGAAGAACAAAAGGAGGCGAGCAACTTCGTAAAATGACCTTTCAAGAAAGAGGGAATATGCTGAAAAAGTTAGCATTATATCTTACAAAGCACAAAGATGCCTTTTATAAATTAAGTTATAGAACAGGCGCTACAAAAGTAGATAGTTGGATAGATATTGAAGGTGGTTTCGGGAACTTATTTGCCAATGCTTCGTTGAGAAAACTATTTCCTAATCAACCCTATCACGTTGAAGGTGATGCTATCGATTTATCTCGTGGCGGACGCTTTATGGCACATCATATCATGGTACCTAAAAAAGGTGTTGCTGTGCATATCAATGCTTTTAACTTCCCAGTTTGGGGAATGTTAGAGAAATGTGCCGTCAATTGGATGGCAGGAGTTCCAGCTGTAGTGTTGCCAGCACCTTCATCATCATATTTGGCTGAAGCTGTTGCACGTGAAATTATTGCTTCAGGTATTTTACCAGAAGGAGCATTACAAATTATTAACGGAACGGTTAAAACCATATTGGATACTGTAGAATCTCAAGATGTAATCACTTTTACGGGTTCAGCACGAATAGGAAGATTGCTTAAAGCCCATCCAAGATTAATTCAAGAATCTGTACCATTTACAATGGAAGCCGATTCATTAAACGCTTCTATTCTAGGTGAAGATGCTGTGCCTGGAACACCAGAATTTGATTTATTCATCAAAGAAGTTAGAAAAGAAATGACCGTTAAAGCAGGGCAAAAATGTACTGCGATTAGACGTATTATCGTTCCTGAAATTTTAATTGAAGATGTTCAAATTGCTTTAGGGAAAGCTTTAGACAAAGTTACGATAGGCGATCCAAGATTAAAAGAAGTCAGAATGGGGTCACTAGTAAGTCATCAACAAGTTCAAGCGGTAAGAGATTCAGTAAACGATTTGGCAAAAGAAGCACAAATTGTCTATGGCGATTTAGATAAAATTGAAACGATTGGAGCAGATGCTAAGAAAGGCGCTTTTATTAGCCCGATTTTATTGAGAGCAGACCATCCATTCCAAAATACGGTCATTCATGAACGTGAAGCATTTGGTCCAGTAAGTACCATTATGCCATATAAAAATTTAGAGGAAGCTATTTTATTGGCACAAATGGGAAAAGGTTCTTTAGTGTCATCAATTGCGACTAATGATGATAAAATTGCTAAAGATTATGTCATTAATGCTGCAAGTCACCACGGAAGAATATTAGTGCTCAATCGCGAAAGCGCGAAAGAAAGCACAGGGCATGGTTCGCCATTGCCTTACTTGGTTCATGGTGGACCAGGACGTGCTGGAGGAGGTGAAGAAATGGGAGGTATGCGAGGTATTAAACATTACTTACAGCGTACTGCGATTCAAGGTTCTCCAACTACAATTACAGAGATTACTGGGATTTATCAGCAAAACGCAAAATATAAAGAGGCAGAACAGCATCCATTTAAATACCATTGGGAAGATATCCAACCAGGAATGTCGCTTAAAACACACAAGCGTACATTCACAGATACTGATATTATCAACTTTGCTAATTTGACTTGGGATCATTTCTATGCACATACTGATATCACATCTTTAGACGGAAGTATTTTTGAAAAAAGGACAGCACATGGCTATTTCATTATTTCAGCTGCAGCTGGATTATTTGTATATCCAAATAAAGGACCTGTAGCGGCAAACTACGGATTAGAAGATTGTCGTTTTTTAAGACCATTATATCACAATGATACAGTTTATGTAAGATTGACTTGTAAGCAAAAAGTTGATCGTGATGTGGCTTCCGCAGAACATCCAAGCGGCATCGTAAAATGGTATGTTGAAGTGTTTGATGCCGAAGATGAACTAGTAGCGATTGCAACAATTCTAACGATGGTTCAAAAGAAACAAGAAGTCTTTGTTGAAATGACTGAAGACAAAATTACTGAATGTTTATTTAGCCTTGCAGAGGATGCAAAACCGAAATGGGGAATTATGACGCCTCAGCACATGATTGAGCATTTAGAATTTACTTATAAAATTGCAACTGGAGAGATACAAGATTTTGAAGTGTCTACGCCTGAAAAAATATTAGAGAAGGTTAAAAATAGTTTGTATAACTATAATAAGTTCCCAATGAATTCAAGATTTCCTTTATTAGAAAAAAATACACTTGATACTTTAAAACATCCTGATTTGGCAACGGCGATAGAAATGTTTAAAGCACAAAGAGAAGCTTACTTAAATTATTTTAAAGAAAATCCAGAGGCGACATTAAGTAATATGGTTTTTGGAGAATTGAATAAATATGAATGGTATTTAATGGAGAGAAAACACTTAAATCATCACTTTGAACAATTTGGATTGATATAATTATGACACAACCATACGTAAAAATAGACATAGAAAACGAAGTAGGATACATAGAGTTTTTTCATCCTGCACACAATTCTTTGCCTGGAGATGTATTAGCAGAACTAGCGCAAACAATTACTGAAGCAGGAGCGAATAATGAGATTAAAGTCATTGTTTTAAAAAGTGGAGGTGACCGAACGTTTTGCGCTGGAGCAAGCTTTAAGGAATTGATTAACATTAATGATGCAGATACAGGAAAAGTGTTCTTCTCTGGGTTTGCTAATGTGATTAACGCGATGCGTAAATGTCCGAAGTTTATCATTGGTCGTATCCAAGGAAAAACTGTTGGCGGCGGCGTAGGTCTTGCCGCTTCAACAGATTATTGTATGGGAACAAAATTCGCTGCAATCAAATTGAGTGAATTAAATATTGGTATTGGACCATTTGTGGTTGGACCTGCGATTGAGCGCAAAATGGGATTGAGTGCCATGTCTCAAATTGCTATCGATGCGAATTCATTTTATCCTGCAGAATGGGCAAAACAGAAAGGCCTATTTACACATGTCTATGATAGTACAGAAGAACTTGATGAAGCTGTAAAAGCAACAGCTGAACATTTATGTACCTACAATACTGAAGCAATGTTGGAAATAAAAAAAGTGTTCTGGAAAGGAACAGATGATTGGGATGACTTACTAGCTGAACGTGCGCAAACGAGTGGACGATTAGTATTGTCTGAGTTTACAAAAGAGAAATTAAAAGGATTTAAATAAGAATGATTTACAGTTTCAAAGGCTATACACCAGTTGTTCACGAAAGTAGTTTCGTGCATCCTTTGGCAGCTGTAACGGGAAATGTCATTATTGGCAAAAACTGTTATATCGGTCCAGGTGCTGCGATTCGCGGAGATTGGGGACAAATTATTTTAGAAGATGGTGTCAATGTTCAGGAAAACTGTACGATACATATGTTTCCAGGAAAATCAATCACACTTAAAGAGAGCGCACATGTTGGTCATGGAGCCATTATACATGGAGCTAATTTGGGGAGAAATTGCCTCATTGGTATGAATACCGTTATTATGGACGATGCCGAAATTGGAGATGAGTGCATCATAGGAGCCATGGCTTTTGTGAAAGCTGAAACTGTCATTCCGAAACGAAGCTTAGTAGTCGGTAATCCTGCAAAGGTGATTAAAGAAGTAACCGACGATATGATTGCTTGGAAAACAAAAGGCACACAGTTATACCAACAATTACCAGCAGATTGTCATGAGAGTTTAAAAGAAGTAGAACCTTTAAGAGAGGTTCCCGAAAATATGAAAATTCAAGAAGATGTTTATAAAACACTTCGTGATTTTATGAAAAAATAATTATGTCGAAAGTTGAATTTAAAATGCCCAAATTGGGAGAAAGTATTACTGAAGCAGCCATAATTACATGGTTTAAAAATGTTGGTGATACCATTGAAGATGATGAAATGCTTTTGGAAGTAGCTACAGATAAAGTAGATTCTGAAGTGCCTTCAACTGTTACAGGAGTTATCGAAGCCATTTTATATGATGCTAATGATGTCATTAAAATTGGAGAAACAATTGCCATAATTAGAACTGATGGCCAAGTTTCCGAATCTAAAAAACAATCTAAAAAAACAGATACCAAAGCTGAACAAACCAAGGCAAAAAAACCAAAAGAGCCAAAAAGACCAAAACCAACTCCTGTTGTATCTTCCGCCCAATTTAGTCTATCAAACTCAAATTTGTTCTTTTCGCCATTAATACTAAAAATTGCCAAAGCGCATCATATTAGTTTTGAAGAATTAGCTAGAATTCCAGCGACTGGTCATGAAGATCGTTTACGTAAAAGTGACGTTTTTCAGTATATAGAAGATGGTCGGCCATACAAATTCGCGCAACCAGTTGCAGAAAAAGACCCAACAGCGTATCGTATTCCGCAGTTGAACTTTGATAAAGGAAAGGGCAAAGTGATCGAGATGGACCGTATGCGTCAAATGATTGCAGATCATATGGTGTATTCAAAACACACATCACCTCACGTTACAGCTTATGTGGAAGCAGATTTAACCAATATGGTGAGTTGGAGAAATGCTAACAAAGTTGCTTTTCAAGAAAAGCATGGAGAACGTTTAACGTTTACGCCTTTATTTGTCGAAGCTGTAGCTAATGCAGTGAAAGATTTTCCTAATATCAACGCCTCAGTCGATGGTAAAAATATTATTGTTAAAGAGCCTATTAATATTGGTATGGCGACTGCCTTGCCAAGCGGAAATTTAATTGTCCCAGTAGTCAGAAATGCTGATACAAAAGATTTGAAAACTTTGGCAGCAGATGTTAATGAACTCGCAAAAAAGGCTAGAGAAAACAACTTAAAAGCAGACGATATTCAAGGAGGTACATTCACCATCTCTAATGTTGGAACCTTCGGAAGTGTCATGGGAACACCAATCATCAATCAGCCAGAAGTGGCTATTCTTGCTTTAGGAATCATCAAGAAGCGACCTGAAGTTATTACTTCGGAAAAAGGCGATGAAATTGCCATTAGAAGTATGATGTATTTGTCGTTATCATTTGATCACAGGGTTGTCGATGGATTTCTTGGAGGAAGTTTTGTGCGTCGCGTTGCTGATTATTTTGAGCAATTTGATGTCGATAGAAAAATATAAGGGAATTGTTATTCAGAGCGAAGCGAAGCATCTAATATGAGATTGCAATGTCGTTTCTCTCCTCGCAATGATAGACAAGATAATTATGAATAAAGACATATTAAAAAAAGGATTTTCAAACTTGTGCACTGCTAAAGCTATGGCAGAATTATACGAAGCTAATTTCAAGCAGGTTTCTAAATATGTACATGCCACATCTAGAGGCCATGAAGCAATTCAAACCGCTTTAGGAATGCAATTGTTGCCTCAAGATTATGCATTTCCGTATTATCGAGATGATGCGATGTTATTATCATTTGGGTTAGAACCTTATGATTTAATGTTGCAATTATTAGCAAAAAAAGCCGATCCGTTTTCTGGAGGAAGAACTTACTATGCGCATCCGAGTTTAAAAGATGATGATAAGCCTAAAATTCCACATCAATCCTCTGCAACTGGTATGCAAACTATTCCTGCAACTGGCGTTGCCATGGGAATGCAGTATAAGGAATTACAAGATTTAGACGATAAAACCCTTCAGGATTTACCCTTAGTTGTTTGTAGTTTAGGTGATGCTTCGGTAACCGAAGGTGAAATTGCCGAAGCCTTTCAAATGGCGGCTTTAAAGCAAATGCCTATTTTATATTTGGTGCAAGATAATGGTTGGGATATTTCGGCTAATGCAGCAGAAACCAGAGCTCAAAATGCTTTTGAATATGCAAAAGGATTTCATGGATTGGAGGCGATTTCTATAGATGGCGCTAACTTTATAGAGAGCTATGAAGCTGTTGAAAAGGTTATAGCAACTATTCGTAAAGAACGACGACCGTTTTTGGTGCATGCGAATGTTCCGTTATTAAATCACCATACGTCAGGTGTTCGTATGGAATGGTATCGTGATGACTTGGAAGAAGCCAGATCTCGTGATCCTTACCCAGTAATAAAGCAACAATTATTGGATAACGGATTTACTTCCGAGGAGGTTGATGCCATTGAAAATTTAGCGAAAGCGAAAGTTCAGTCCGATTTTGAAAAAGCATTGCAAGCTGAAGATCCTAAACCTGAAGATTTGTTTACGAACGATTTTGTGCCAACGCCAATTACTGAAGAAAAAGGAATTCGGTCTCCCGAAGGCGCTGATAAAGTGGTGATGGTAGACTGTGCATTATTCGCAGTTGAAGAACTCATGCGTAAACATAAAGAGTGTCTGGTTTACGGACAAGATGTTGGTGGGCGACTTGGCGGTGTGTTTAGGGAAGCTGCAACTTTAGCTCAAAAATTTGGAGATGATAGAGTGTTCAATACACCAATTCAAGAAGCTTTTATTGTAGGTTCGACGGTTGGGATGAGTGCTGTTGGATTGAAGCCCATTGTTGAGGTCCAATTTGCCGATTATATTTGGCCAGGACTTAATCAGTTATTTACGGAAGTAAGCCGTAGTTGTTATCTCTCTAACGGAAAATGGCCTGTAAGTATGATTTTGCGTGTACCAATTGGCGCTTATGGAAGTGGTGGGCCATACCATTCATCTTCTGTAGAAAGTGTGATTACTAATATTCGCGGAATCAAAATAGCGTATCCGAGTAATGGAGCCGATTTAAAAGGCTTGATGAAAGCAGCTTATTACGACCCGAATCCAGTGGTGATTTTAGAACATAAAGGCTTGTATTGGTCAAAAGTACCAGGTACACTAACAGCAACTTCTGTAGAGCCCTCTGAAGATTATGTATTGCCATTTGGTAAAGCTTGGGTTTTACAAGAAATTTGGAAGCAAGAAGATGTTGAAACCTTGACGATTGTAACCTATGGGATGGGTGTGCATTGGGCTTATAATGCGTCTGGTGAATTAGGAATGCGAGGCCAGATAGAAATTATCGATTTGAGAACCTTATTCCCTCTTGATGAGGATACCATTATGACATCAGTTAAAAAAACAGGAAAGTGTTTGGTGGTAACAGAAGAGCCAAGTAATAATAGTTTTGCTAGAGCTTTGGCAGGAAAAATTCAAGAAGAATGCTTTAAATATTTGGATGCACCAGTTATGACTATTGGCAGCGAGAATATGCCAGCGATTCCATTAAACTCAATATTAGAGGAAACTATGATTCCTTCTACGGAAAAAGTTAAAGAAAAGATTGAGCGACTATTGAGTTATTGATTGGCGTAAATATACCTGTTTTTGATTTCAGGATATTGTGCTTTTAATGCTTCAGCTCGCGATACCTACTTTTATATTCTATAAAAGGGTAATGGATATGGCATTTTCTAAACATACTAATCGATTAATTGTACTTTCTTACAATATTTCATTCCAAGCTATGACCCACTATTCTGGTGGGTCAGCTGGAGCCTTGGGGAGAAAGTGTGCTTATATAGGAGATACTAAACTTACTATTTGTGGGCAAAACATGGCACATATGATTGATGGTATTCCTAAAGCAATAAATGCTTCTGAACTAGATTTGGTAGGATGTCAAGAAGCTAGTCACTGGTATCTTTTACAAGTTGCTGCCAAAAACACATTAAAGAAGATGGGTAATGTGCATAGTAAGTCTGGTAGAAGCGAAATGGCTAGTTTTTATAATGATAACAGATTTTCATTAACAGATGAGTTTAAAGGTGAATTTAAAGAAGATAGACCATTTCATATTCTTATTTTAAAAGAAAAGAATACAGATGGAGGTGTTATTTTCATCAATGTTCATAATCCTCATGGCTATACTTTTGATAAATTACAAAAGTATTTAAGCAATATATTAAAGGGCTTATGCCTAAGGGATTCTGAAAAAAAATACCGTATCGTAGCTGTTGGTGATTTTAATGAAACGGGATGGGATTGGAATACAGATAATATGTCTCAAAATGAATGGGCACCGTTTGAAGACGCAGAAATTGATACTCAAATAGCAATTAATAATTTTGTTTATTCTTGTTGTCAAGCTGATGGAGAATGGAGTGATGGTCAAGAAGGAGTTCTTAAAGGCAGCAGAGGAGGAGACTATATTTTTGATAGTAAGGAACCTGCCAATACACTAATTCCGCCAAATTATGATGCTAGTGTTTTACAGTCTGATCATTTACCTGTTTTGGGCTTGTTATAGACCAGTGTTTTTATTTCTTAGAAGTGATAGTTTTGATAAAACAAATTTCGTATATTGAACCTTTAATTTATTAAATAATATTATGAAAAAACTATTATTATTAAGCGTAGCATGTTTTTTATTTGCTGGAAACCAATTGTCTTTTGCTCAAACAAAAACAGATTCTCAAACAGTATCTTCTAATACAACAATTCAAAATTCTCCTAAAGAGAAGACGAATCAAATTGTTAATATGTTAGCAAGAACTAACAAATTAGAAGCTGATCAAAAAGAAAAAATATATAATATTTTTTCATCAATGGAGAGAAAAATGAACGGTATTGATAGTGTTAAAGATCCAGCAGATAAAGCTATAAAAAAAGAAAAAATGCAAACTTATATTAACCTAAAATTAAAACAGGTTTTATCTATAGAACAATACGATATCTACATAAAAAAAACTTCAGCAAAATAAATTAGTTTTGCTTTAAATTTAAAAGGACCATAATAAATTAATTTATTATGGTCCTTTTTCTATATGTTATATTCTGAAAGCGGCTTGGTGAACTTTTCAGGGTCGGCTGCTAAATGATATCTTGGATCATCTATGTCTTCAACGATAACCTCTATAAATTTTGGACTAGCTTTATACATTAATGTTTTGCAATCAGAGCTTAAGTGTTTAAGCTTGATGGACTTACCTTCAGCTTCATATTTATTCACCAAATTGAAAATTGCTTCTATTGCTGAATGGTCACTAACTCGAGATTCTACAAAATCTATTTCCACATTTTTAGGATCATCTTTGATGTCAAATTTGGAGTTAAAATTTTGAATAGAGCCAAAAAATAAAGGACCCCAAATTTCATATGTTTTAGTTCCATCGGGTTGAATACGTTTGCGAGCTCTAATCATGGTAGCGTTTTTCCATGCGAATACAAGAGCAGAAATAATAACACCAGCTATTACTGCAACTGCTAAATCTTTCCATACAGTAATGGCAGATACGGCAATTAAAACGATAGCATCAGATAAAGGAATTTTTCTAATAATTCTAAAACTACTCCAAGCAAATGTTCCTATAACTACCATGAACATAACACCAATTAATGCGGCAATAGGAATTTGTTCAATTAGAGGTGCTCCAAATAATATAAAGCAAAGTAATGCTATAGCAGCAATTGCTCCAGATAATCGGCCTCGACCACCAGAATCTACATTAATAATTGATTGACCAATCATAGCACAACCACCCATTCCTCCAAAGAATCCGTTAAGCATATTAGCTCCACCTTGAGCGATACATTCTCTATTTCCGTTTCCTCTTGTTTCAGTTAACTCATCAATTAAATTAAGAGTCATTAAAGATTCGATAAGTCCAATGGCAGCAAGTATAAACGCAGTAGGAAGAATTGTGCTTATGAAGTGACCATCCAATGTGCCAAATAAACCAAAAATTTGATCTTGAAAGGTTGGTAAACCACCTTCAAGACCGCTTCCGCCTTTTTCTACTATAAAGCTACCAACTGTGCTTACTTCTAATCCACCAAAAATGGTAATACAGGCCACAACTATAATAGCAACTAGTGCTGCAGGAACCTTTTTTGTGAGCTTAGGTAGGCCAAACATAATTCCCATGGTTAATCCAATAAAGCCCATCATTTTCCAAAATGATGCATTGGTAAATAAAGCAGAAAACCATTCCGAGGTATGACTTAAAATTGAAATATCTTTTGGTACGGCGTTTGGAAACATGCCTAGTTGAGAAATAAATATAACTATAGCTAATCCATTTACGAACCCCATCATTACGGAATGCGGTATAAGTCGGACAAATTTTCCTAGTTTTAAAATACCTGCTAGGATTTGAATTCCGCCTACAAATAGTAGGGTTATAAAAAGCCATTGTAAACCAAGTTGATCAATTGGTGTGTCTAGATTTACACCAACTTCATTTCCTTTTTGAATCAAATGAACCATTACAACTGCCATTGCTCCAGTTGCTCCAGAGATCATTCCTGGACGTCCACCAAAAAGCGCGGTTACTATTCCCATCATAAATGCTCCATATAGTCCAACTAGAGGAGGAATACCAGCAACAAATGCAAAAGCTACGGCTTCTGGCACCAAAGCTAAAGCTACTGTTAATCCTGAAAGGATATCGTTTTTGGGGTTTTGCGTAAAGTTTTTTCTGGTTGTTTGACCTAATATCATAGCACTCCGTTTAAAAGTCGGCAAATATAGCGTTTTAGAAATGAAATTTGAAGTATAGACTTGTTTACATAAAAAAACACCAATGTCGTTTTACATTGGTGTTCAGTATATGTTGATACATTAGATGTTTCTACTGTGCTAATTCAGGTGGATAGTTCTCCATAATTTTCGTTACAAATTCTTTGATTCTAGCCTCTTTCTTTTCAACACTTCTCTGCGTTAAAAGTCCAGTTCCCATACCTTGCCAAACCAATTCTTTTTTATTTGCGTCAATAAGATCTACATAAAGGACTCCTTCAGTTCGTGTGGATACTGATGGTTGATTATTCCAACCATAGCCCCAGCCAGGTCCATAGCCTCCCCAGCCTCCCCAACCCCAGCCACCAACACCCCAAGAGTTGTTGTAAACGTTTACACGTTGTTGGGATTTAGTAAAGATACTGACTAGTAAGTCTGGATTTTCAGATTTAGTATAACCTTGAGCTAATAATTCAGTTTCTATAGCACGAAGGATTCTACGTTTATCAAGGTCGCTAATTTCTGCTTTATCGATTCCCGTTTTAAAGAATGCGAAAGTTTTATAGTTATTAAATTCAGCATTTTTGTCGTAGTCGGCAGCAACTCTTATAGAGCTGCATGATGTGATTGCCAATACTATCAGGACAATTGGTAACAATTTAAGTAATTTTTTCATATCCTTTTTTGTTTAATGGTTATAACGAGTTTAATAAGTCTTCATTTACTTTATTTGGAATGGTGACCTTTAAATTTGGTTCTATTTCCATAGCACGTTTAATAGCAAAAATTGCACCTTCGTTTCTGGCCCAATTTCGTCTTGCAATTCCGTTGTTAACATCCCAGAAAAGCATTGATTTTAAACGCTGTGATGCCTCTTCACTACCATCAAGAACCATACCAAAACCTCCATTAATAACTTCTCCCCAGCCAACTCCTCCACCATTGTGAATGCTTACCCAAGTTGCACCTCTAAAACTATCGCCAATTACATTGTGAATAGCCATATCAGCAGTAAACCTCGAGCCATCATAGATATTGCTGGTTTCTCTATAGGGAGAATCGGTTCCTGAGACATCGTGATGATCACGACCTAAAATCACAGTCCCTATCTCTCCTTTAGCAATAGCCATATTGAACGCTTCCGCTATTTTCATTCGTCCCTCGGCATCAGCATATAAAATCCTGGCTTGAGAGCCAACGACTAGCTTGTTTTCTTGTGCACCTTTAATCCATTGAATGTTATCAGCCATTTGTTGCTGAATTTCGTCAGGTGAATTTTTCTTTATGTCTTCTAATACGTCGCAAGCTATAGTATCCGTTTTTGCTAAATCTTCTGGTTTTCCTGAAGCACAAACCCATCTGAAAGGTCCAAATCCGTAATCAAAACACATGGGGCCCATAATATCTTGAACATAAGATGGGTATTTGAAATCAATGCCATTATCAGCCATGATATCTGCTCCAGCTCTTGAAGCTTCTAGTAGAAAAGCATTTCCGTAGTCGAAAAAATAAGTGCCTTTTGCGGTGTGTTTATTTATTGCTGATGTATGGCGACGTAATGTCTCTTGGACTTTTTCTTTAAATAGTTTAGGGTTATTTGCCATTATATCATTTGCTTCTTCAAAAGATATGTCTGAAGGATAGTAACCACCAGCCCAAGGATTATGAAGTGATGTTTGGTCACTTCCCAAATCGATATGAATGTTATCTTGGTCAAATTTTTCCCAAACATCTACGATATTCCCTAAGTAAGCAATAGAAATAGTTTCTTTTTCTGCTTTAGCTTTATTAACTCGAGCGACTAATTCGTCTAAATCTGTAATCTTTTCGTCAATCCAACCCTGATCTAATCGGACTTGAGTAATTTTTGGGTTGACTTCTGCACAAACCGTAATACAGCCTGCAATATTGCCTGCTTTTGGTTGCGCTCCCGACATTCCGCCAAGTCCAGAAGTAACAAACAGATTTCCTGTTGGAGATTTTTTAATTTTTCTGAAAGCATTCAAAACAGTTATCGTTGTACCATGAACGATACCTTGCGGACCAATATACATATAGCTTCCGGCTGTCATTTGTCCATATTGTGTAACGCCTAAAGCATTAAATTTTTCCCAATCATCTGGTTTAGAGTAATTTGGTATCATCATCCCGTTAGTGACAACAACTCTTGGTGCTTGCTTGTGACTTGGAAATAAGCCCATTGGGTGACCAGAATACATAGTTAAAGTTTGTTCATCTGTCATTTCAGATAAGTACTTCATCGTTAATCTGTATTGAGCCCAATTTGAAAAAACGCCTCCGTTACCACCATAAGTAATGAGTTCATGAGGATGTTGAGCTACAGCATAATCCAAATTGTTCTGAATCATAAGCATGATAGCTGCTGCTTGTTTTGATTTCGCAGGATACTCATCAATTGGTCTAGCATATATTTTGTAATCAGGACGCAGACGATACATGTAAATTCTTCCGTAAGTGTCTAATTCATGTTTGAATTCCGGCAATAGAATTTCATGTTGAGACTTATCGAAATAACGCAATGCATTTTTAAGTGCTAATTTTTGTTCTTCTGAAGATAAAATAGCTTTTCGCTTTGGCGCATGATTAATTGAAGCATCATATGCTTTAGGTTCTGGCAGAATGTTAGGTATTCCTTCTTTTATTTGGTCTTGAAATGATAATGTTGTTGTTGGCATTACTTTTTTTTTAAAGTATTTTTATCGAAACCATAAGGGCAATGTCTACAGCCGCTTTCACAACAATAGCCTCTTTTTAAATGGTATTGTTCTGTAAAACATCGGTAACCCTCAGGTGTTACATAATAATCTCCTTCTTCCACTGGAATTATCTTCTTCATATGACAAAGATAATGTAAATTGGAAAGATTTTTGATTGTTGATTCATATGGTTTTAATTTCAAAACATATAGTACCAAGAGGATATGTAGGAATCACTATTTCACCCTTTATATTTCTGAAATTTCAGTATTTGAAAACCAATAGTGAGATTAATCAAGATGAAGAATTGGCATCATGCATATCTCAAAATTTCCTTTTAACGAGAAGCGTATTTAAATGAAAAAGACCTTAATTATTTAAAATCAAGGTCTTTTTGGGCATTTGTTGGTTATTTATAATTTGAGAATTATTTTTTGATATTTCTCTCGGTTATCATTTAATACTGCTTTAACAATATATGCACCATCGGAAAGATTTAAATTGTCAAAAACAAATTCATTTTGATATATGTTATTTGCTTCTATTAATACCCTGCCAAATAAATCATAAATCATTACCGTTTTTAATAACTCTTTGTTTGATTGTACTTTAACATACTTTCCTTTTGGAGCAATGATAGTTACATAAGGATTATTTTGAAATTCATTGACTCCTAGAGTTTCATCTGTATATCTTAATATAAATCTATCATCTAAATTTCCTAATTCAGTCTGTGTAAAGGTATACGGTGAAGTTTTTAAGTTGTGAATGATATTTAATTCCAGATCTTCTAAATAGATATTTTGATCATTTACAAATAAGCCATCAAGGCCATGAATAGCTATGGCATGAATTCCTGGCTCTTCAATAAGCATTCCAAGAAGTACTTGATCATTGACATCTAAAGGATAGTTTCTACCTTGAATTATTAAGGGTTCATCCCCTAAAATAGAATATAAACTTTTACCAGTTCCTCCAATAGTTGAGGCGTCATATAGTCTATCATACTCATTAGTTGCACCTTCCACATACGCAACTAATGTTGTACTCGTATTTTCTGAAGGCGTTACTAAGTCTAACCAAATTCTGTCTTTTTGCGCCTCTACGTCATAATCATTTGAGGTTCTAAAGAATTGGTCATTACGGAATGTACTGCTTCTCATAGAATTATTAAACGTTAGCGTTTCATTTATAGTAGAGTTAGGAGATTCTTCCATAAGTACGAAAAACCCTTGACCAGAACCAATAAGTCCATCAAACCCACTTTGCGTTCCACCACTTAAATTATACTCTAAATAATCTGATACATTATAATTATAAGCATAATTACCATAAAATGGACTTCCAGCACCTAATTGTATTTTGGTTCCATGAGTCCATAAATATACGGTGCCATCAATGACATCATTTCCAGCGAAAGCTAAAAATGCATTTGCATCTATGGCTGATGGATATGGGTTTCCAACTAAATTCCAGTTGTCATCATCGCTAGTCACAGGCCCACCTACTCCACTATAATTAGTACCTGTGTAGGTTCCTCTTACAATAGGTTTTCCAATAGTTCCATTATTAGGATTACCCACAAATGTTGCCGAAAACCAAGCTGCAATGTCATTATCAAATGCGCTAGGACCTCTAATTATATAACCTTTTCCATTAATCATATTGCCAGTTGCGTTTACCCATTCTCCATAATCATTTGGGACATTTTGAGGTGGAGGACCATCTGGTCTATCAATAGAAGGGATCCATTCACTTATTAAAGTTGCAGTTGTCGTTGGGGACACGCTGGCTAAAGGGAAATTAGCCAATGGAGTTGACCAATACACATAATCTTGTCTCCTTATAAAAGACTCTCTTCGCATAGTAATCTCACCAGAATTAGCAACGTCATTAACTTGAATTAAGCTTCCTGTATCATTTTCAAAGCCATCTAGAACAAATGTCCCAGTTGCATTGACAGTAACAACGTCTTGTACTGTAATTGCGCCACTTGGTTGAACTAAAAGGTTACCTCCATTTTGTATGGTTAAATTATAAGCGTCAGCAGATGTCGTGTTTGAAACAATACATTGCACACCGTTGTTTGGTATTGATACGCAATCTGCGCTGGTAGGTACACCAGCTGGTGTCCAATTGTTAGCGGTGTTCCAATCTGTATTTACAGAACCATCCCAAGTTTTGCCAGAAGTCACTACAACGCTTCCTGTTAAACCAACTGGAATTGCTGTACAATTGATGTCGTAAGCATCGGTAAGAGTGTATGTTGGAGATCCAGAAGGTGTTACGCTAAATACATATGGTGATGTCGTAATTCCCGTTATTGTTACTGGAGTTGTTCCATCGGTATAAGTAAAACTCCATGGTTGGGTTCCTGTAAGAGTTACCGTTAAATCTAAGCTGCCTCCGCATGCTGTTGCGCTTCCAGAAATATCTGCTGTAGGTAAGGGTTCAATAACAAAATCCACTGGAACTCTAAAATTAGGGTCACTGGAGCAAGCAGAATAGAACGTATAGGTACCAGCCGTATTAGTATTTAATAAACCAGAACCAACAACGCCTACTGGATTAAATGGAGTACCTGTACCAAAAGCAGTTCCGCCAGTTGGTGCAGTATACCATTCGGTTCCTGTTGCAGGACCAGTAACATTCCATGTGAAAGGGCTTGTAATAGTTGTGCTTGAAAAACCATATACTGTCGTAACCAACGTATAGGTCGTCCCTGCTGTTAAGTTTGCAATGAGTTCTGCTTGTAAACCAATACCATTGTCGTCATCACCAGTGACCCAAGTTCCATCTGTACAAGAACCAGGTATAAATGGCGTAGGTGTATTAATGACAATATAACCCATGATATCAAATGTGGATTCTGAGGCAAATGAATACGTGCCAGAAACCGTTACTGTAAAATCTACAGTTGTGTAGTTTGATGTAGTTCCGGTTATAAAGGCACAACCATCAGTATCATCAATAAATATGATTGGTCGATCAGCTGTTAAATCTGTACTTGCTGTTAAATTACCAGCAATAGAATCTCCCAAACTGGTTGATCCAAAGCAGGCAACTCCAGAATTTATGGTACCGCTTCCACCAGCACAAATAACAGGAGGCGTAGGCGATGTGACACATATTCCAAAAGCTCCATTATTGTTATTACCATATTCCCACAAACGAATATATAAGACTTCACCAGGTGTTCTTCCCGTTAAAGCAATGCTAGACATCAGTCCATTAGCACTGTCGTCGTCGTCACATTCAATTAATGTAAGGGCACCACAAGTGCCAGAGTAAATAGCCATACCACTATCGGTAATTACACCGGGTTCGGTATCTACCGTTATTTCACCACTTAGTGGTACGGTTATCGTAAACCACACATCGCCTCCTGAGTAGAATCCGCATCCAGGATTAGTAACACCACTGTCTAACGCACTTGCGTTAGTGTAAGTTGTATAAGCACATGATATGTCTATAGCAAGCGTAATAGCAGTTGCGCAAGTATCATTTGAAGGAGGAGGAGGAGGAGTTCCAACACAGACATCAAAATTAGTTTGAGCTCCAGGACCTGCAAACCAACCATAAATTCTAACATAATATGTATTAGTAGGTGTTAAACCTGTTAAGTCTAGGGTGTTTGGATCACTGGTAGCTACAAAAGTTAATGCAGCGCAACCCGCAGAACCATCATAAACGCCAATGCCCATATCAGTACTTGTGCCAATAATTGCAGTAACATTTAGTAATGAAACGCGATGTTGTGCATCTGTTGCAACAAAACTAAACCACACATCATTATCAGGTGTTCCTGATACATCATCAGGCTGTGAAGATGCGGTTGCAGAAACATTAGTTCCTGCTGTTGTTGCTCCGCAGTTAAGATCAGTATTTACTGTCAACCCAAGGGCGCTAGCACATTCATCATTTCCTGGTGGTGGTGGTGGTGGTGGTGGTGATCCAACACAGACATCAAAATTAGTTTGAGCTCCAGGACCTGCAAACCAACCATAAATTCTAACATAATATGTATTAGTAGGTGTTAAACCTGTTAAGTCTAGGGTGTTTGGATCACTGGTAGCTACAAAAGTTAATGCAGTGCAACCCGCAGAACCATCATAAACACCAATGCCCATATCAGTACTTGTGCCAATAATTGCAGTAACATTTAGTAATGAAACGCGATGTTGTGCAGTTGTTGCAACAAAGCTAAACCAAACATCATTATCTGGTGTTCCTGTTACATCATCGGCTTGAGCTGATGGGGTAGCAGAAACAGTGGTTCCTGCTGTCGTTACGCCACAGTTAAGATCAGTATTTACTGTCAACCCAAAGGCACCAGCACATTCATCATTTGCTGGTCCTGGAGGAGGATCTAAAACACAAATATCAAAAGCATTTGCTGTTTGGTCACCATTGAAATCATATACTTGAATATAATAGGTGTTTCCAATTGTTAGACCTGCCAGATCTAATGTTTCGATACCATCATCAACAGTACTGTTTGTACAGGCTCCACCAGCAGGTCTTGTGTTAGTGCCACAGCCAGAGATTACTCCAACCACAGCATTAAATCCTGCAACTCCATCTACTATAACGGTATGAGAAGCTGCTGTCGCTATAAAAGAAAACCAAACAGCATTTTCGATACCATTTGTACAGTCACCAGTTTCGTTATTATCTGTTGCGCCTGTTGTAGAGCCGGTAGTAGGTATGCAAGTAGCATTAGATGTAAGGGAGGTTGCGCCACTACATGTATCGTTAGCTGGTACAATTGTGATACCTGTTACACAAAGTTGAGTTAAATCCATATCTGAATTACCTCCTCTTTCATCAGCTACTAATAAAAAATAAGTACCATTAGCAAGATTAGTAATAGTTAATGTTTCATCACCTGTATTCCCAGCTGCATTAACACATCCAGCTGATACTAATGAAGCACAATTTCCAGAGAAAACTTGTAACACTAAATCTCTATCCCCAGCAAGTATTCCACTTACGGTTACATCCATAGGACCTCCGGTTACAGTAAATGTAAACCAGCCTTCTCGATTATTTCCACCACATGTAGGGTAACCTGCTGTATCTACAGCATCTGATATTGTAGGTGTTAGACATGCGCCATTTAAAGTTATTGGAGTAGCTGCTCCACAAGTATTACCTTGGCCAAAACTATATTGGGTAAAAGAGCAAATAAATAAGAAGATAAGAAATCTATAGTTTGTTTTAGATGTGAAAACAAAATTTGTGTAATGGTGTTTCATTTGTATTTATATTAAAGCGTCTTATTGAATGCTAATTAAGAAATAAATTTCTTCTCTAATAAGGTGCAATAGTTAAATAAATTTAGCCACAACAAATAGTGTAAAGTCAAAAGTAGAATTTTGGGGATTCTATTCTATATCCTGTTAACTAAAAACTAATATAAAATAGAGTTATTATTATTGATTTAGGATTTAATGACAAAATATACTGAAAATATATTTCAAATTTAACATTTTTTTATAACTATTAGATGGTATATGGGTAATAAGAGAAGAATATCATATTTTTAAACATAATTTAATTCTTTAAGTATGAATTTACTTACGGTTAAAAATTGTTTTACAAAAAAAGACCTTAATGTTAATTAAGGTCTTTGAATGATTTTTTTTATTTGCTACTTAAGAATAACCTTTTGTGTTTTTTCTTTGCCATCTGTAAGTGTTACTTTGACGACGTAGCTTCCACTAGATAGGTGATTTGTTTCTATTCTCAACTCTGATGGGTTATTAGCATATTTTGTATCTATAACAACTCTACCCATTAAATCATATATCATTGTAAGTTCAATAGGACTTAGTGTTGATTCTATTTTTATATATTTCCCGTCTGGTGCTATTATAGATAGTCCGTCAAGTGACTCAGGTTCATTTGTTGATAATGTAGTATCCGTATATAGAAGAATAAAACGATCATTAAAAGTTCCTGATTCTGATGTAAAACTATACGCACTTAATCTAAGGTCATGGATTGTATGTGTAAAGGTGTCTTCCAAGAAAATATCTTGATTAGTCGTTTCAAATAATCCATCAATATTATTAATAGCAATGCTGTAATTACCATTTTGAGGAATTTCAAATCCAAGAGTGACAGTATCATTAACATTGAAAGGAAGCGATCGTCCTTGAATGGACATCTTTTCATTTTCAACTAATGAGTAAAAAAGCGTGCTGGTTCCTGATAACTCGTTGCCATCAAATAATCGATCTTTCTCATTGGTTGCTCCTGAAATATAACCAACAAGAATAGAAATTGCATTGTTATTGTTATCTATTAAATCTAACCAAATTCTATTTTTTTCGACTACCGTTGTGTCTTCATCTGCCGAATTATCTAATCGGTAAAATTGATCATTGCCATACACGCCACTTCTCATCGTATTATCAAATACAAGATTAGACGGGCTAGTTGCAGCATTATCCATCAATACGAAAAATGCCTGACCTGCACCTATGAAACCATCAAACCCAATGGGAGTAGATCCCGTTAAATTATAAGCGACGTAGTCATTTGGATTATAGTTATACACATAATCTCCATAGAAAGGATCTGTTACAGCATTGCTTGGAGCCGATAGATGTCTCCAAAGATAAACTGTTCCAGATATTGATGGATCTAAATCATCAATTATGTTAGAGGCGTTCATTGTAATGAATGTATCTGCGTAAATCGATGAAGGGAATGGATTACCCACAAGATTCCAGTTGTCATCTATAGCCGTCGCCACTGTTGATCCTGGTCCAGGATAATCTGTTCCAGTATAATTACCTCTAGTAATAGCTCTATTGATAATGCCATTACTTGGTCTTCCAGAGAATTCTGCAGTATTTGCAGTAGTAGTTCCAGTTAGTCCTCTTATTGCATAACCTTTTCCAGATATCATGTTTTCTATGGAGGTTTGCCATTCACCATAAATACCACCTACAGTTGGTCTCCATTCAAGAACATGAGTCGCATTGGTTCCAGGAGAAACTCCCAAAGTTCCAAAGCCTTCAACGGCTGATGCCCAATACACATAATCAGAAGAACTTAAACCAGTAACTTCCCTTTGCATATTGATACTACCTGTATTATTGTTTGTAGCGACATTGGTTATTTGCACCAAATTAGCGCTACTTCTAACATCTAAAGTCCCAGTTGGTTCTATTGTAATCCAATCGGTCACTGTTAATGATGTAGAGGATTGTAATTCCAAATACCCATCGGCTTTTACCGTTAAATTTCTTGCATAAGCTGGTGTAGGAGGTAAAGGTGGGCCTAATATGGTTGGGTCTGGTAAAATTCCGACACCTTTAACGATAACGCAATTATCTGATGTGGGAATACCAGTGGGCGACCAATTGTTTGGATCGTTCCATGTCGAAGTGCCTTGAGAGCCATTCCAGATTTTGGTGTTATTAGTAACTGTAATATCTTGACTAGCACTACAGCCATTAGATAAGATTGCACTGGCAGTAAATGTAAATGTATTATTGCTTCCTAATTGCCCAGAAGTTGGGTTAACATATATAGTTGGTACTGGAACACTTGTGCCTGAAATGTAAGGTATTGTAGCAGCTGGATCTGAAAAAGCATCAACAGTTACATTCCAATCAAATGCAGTGTTAAGAGGTTTGTCTCCATATATTTTAATGTCATCAACTGCTATTCCATCGGGTAGCCAACCTGCTCCAGCAAAGGAATAAAGTCTTACTCTAATTTTTAAATCATTAGTATCAATATAAGGTGTCAGATTATAAGAAAGGCTAATAAAATTAGAGGCTATACCTGTGTTTTCAGTAAAAGTTTGAAGCACAGTTGGGTATGAGGCACCATTATCAGTAGAGAGTTCTATGGTTGCGTATTCATCAGTTGGGTTAATTCCAGTAGGAAAGAACCTTGAATAATAAAAGTCTAATTCTAAAGTTAAATTTGTAAATCCATTTGTATCAACACCGTTTGTTAAGGTTAGAGAGTTCTCAACAGGAACAGAAGGATAGTCAGGGTCTGAGGCGTCAGATAAACCTAAAGCAAAATTATCAGCACCAAATCCTGACGAAATTGCAGGAAACCAAACATTAGTATTAGGAATATGTACACTAGTTTGGTTTTGAAATCTAGTTTTATTGTCAGTGGCGGCATTGTTAGTATCAGTATTTATATTTTCAAATACACCTAATCCTCCACCTTCAAAATCTTCATCTAAAAGATAAACAACTTCAGTATCGCCACCAGCAGTTATAGCAACAATATCATTGCCGCAAATTGAAGTGGCTGACTGTGTAAATGTTAGCGTAGGTAATGAATTAACCTCTGCTATTACTTCGGTTCTAGTGACCGATTCACAGATTCCATTGTTTGCCGTAACCCAATAAGAGGTTGTGTTGGTTAATGGATCTGTAGTGTAGCTGCCAGCATTAGTCTCTAACAATGTTCCAGTTCCCGGAGTTTCAGTATCATACCAATTATAGGACGTTCCGTTTCCAGTAACAGCTAGGTTAACTGACCCAGGCCCACAGGTTTCACCATCAATTACCGTATTTATAACACCGCTACATGTTGGTATAACAGAAATAAGATAATCTTCCGTCTCTCCCCAATATTTTGGAGATGATGCTGCAGTTGAAAAATTATCACATGACGTAAAATTAAAACCAAAGTTTTCAAATCCATTAATTCCTACAATATCGAGTCCGTTATTTACTCGAATTCTAATTCTGTAATTACCTGGTGTTTGAGTTAATGGAATAATAAAACCAAAAGTCACACTACTACCTGCGAATCCTTGTAAATTATAAACCTCTTCTCCAACATCATCAAAATCACCATCAACATTCCAGTCTACCCACGCTTTCCAAGTTCCTCTTAAAAGGATTTCTCCAGTACTATAAGCAAGTACGTTAAGTGCTTCACCTTGTGCTTGAACAGCAATATTAGTTAATGAAGTAAAATCTTGATACCCATTTGGTGATGTGCTAAATGTAGAAGCATTTGCAGGTGGATCAGATAAAGACCCAACTATTGCTACATTATTAATGTAAAGACCGTCTGAATCATCAGAGGTTGGCTCGCAATAATCGGCTACTAAAGTGGTCGTATTTCCAGTAAGAGGGTTAACAGTATAATATAAAGGACCACCTGAACAAATAGAGTTGAAAGCATATATGTAAAAATAATGAGCTGTTAATGGTGTTAATCCAGTAGCTGTAAAAGTTGTGTTGGTATCATTATCAACAACAGTATAATTAACATCATAAGCCGCTCCTATATTGTAAGTGTTTCCATTTACTGGAGCAAAAGTAGGAGGTGTGTTTAAAGCGCTTACTAAAACCAAATAGTTATCCGCAACTGGGTTGGAAGCTGTAAAAGATCCTACAATTGTAGTGCCAGAAGGTGTTAAAAATAATGCTATTGGTTGTGCAGTTGGCGTTGTACAAGGTGCAGGAGCAACCACATTTACTATATAGTCTTCTGATTGACCGTAGGCATGATTAGCACATGGTCCAGTAACATATGCATTATAATTTTTAGTAATCCTCATTTTAGTATTACCAACAGTTGCAGTTACAGGAACAGATATGTTGGATGTTAACGTTGCAGTATCATTACCTGTAGAGTTAGTAATTATGCCTAAATCGTATATTTCATTAGCATTATTTCCAAATGTTCCGTCTTGATCCCAATCAAAATAAGCTCTAATATAGTTGTCAAAATTACCTGCAGTATTTCCTTTAATAGTTATTTGATTAGTTGTATTGCCTTGTATTACAGTAGCAATATCACAAAAGCTTTCAGTATCTGAAGAGCCATTAACGGTGTTAGATGTTGTGTTGTTAATACCTGCAAAAGTAACATTGGTTATTGGCTCAACGATAGTAAATGTTGAGGTACAATAAGCAGATAAAGCTGTGGTAAAAGTAATGCTAACGCGTCCATTAGCTCCAGCACCTCCATTTTCAGAACCTCCAGATCTATCTCCTGAGGCACCACCTCCACCACCAGGAATATTCCCCGGATTACCATCATTGCCATTGCCGCCACCAATTCCTCCAATACCGCCACCCGGACCTCCTGCGTTACCGCCTGAGAACCCATTTGGAGAGACTCCTCCAACGGTATTTCCATTAGTACCAGGTAAATTAGTGTCTCCACCAGATGCTGTGCCTCCAATACCACCAGTATTTATATCACCACCAGTTCCGCCATTAGCAATTAATGTTGAAAATGAGGTATTACCGCCATCTCCACCAACTGGTGATCCAAAAATGCCTCCAGCTCCAACTGTAAGGTTTATAATATCTCCGCCATTAACGGGTAAAATAGCAGTAGAGTAAGCACCGCCACCACCACCTCTGCCAATGATGTTGTCATTATTGTTGTCGCCATAGCCTCCGCCACCAGCACCCCAAATTTCTACGGTAATGGACGTAACGTCACAAGGAACAATAAATGTATAGTCATCAGGTATATCAATATCAATAGTAACCTGAGCTTGCAAACCAAAGCTTAAAAAAAATATAAAAATCGAGAAGAATAGTAATTTTTTCATCATAGATTCACTTTTAGGCATAACAAATCCAAATCATAAAACTATGATTTGAGCGTAGGCTTAAAATTGACGATCTGTAGGGACTCGTTTTAAAAATGTAACTTATTGTTTGTCAGATAAAACTGTCTTTTAATAAGTATAACATATCTAGTATAAAGATAGTTTTTTTAACTTGTTTTATCCGTCAGTAGATGCTATATTCGATTAAATGTTAAAATTTGAAGACAAGGGGAATTTGAGTGTTGATAATCAGGTTGATATCAAGCCAGAGTATTTAATACATCCTTATATTTCTGGTAATAAATATCGTAAACTGAAGTATAATCTTACAGAAGCAAAAGCATTTGGGGAAAATACCTTGATTTCTTTTGGAGGTGCTTTTTCAAATCATATAGCTGCAGTTGCCTCTGCAGGCAAAGAATTTGGTTTTAAAACTATCGGAATTATAAGGGGAGAAGAATTGGCTTCAAAGATTGAATCAAATCCAACCTTAAGTTTTGCTGAAGCCTGCGGAATGACCCTGAAGTTTATTTCAAGAGAGAATTATAGGATTAAAGCAACTGATGAATTCATCTTAGAGTTACAAAACGAATTTGGAGATTTTTATTTGATTCCTGAAGGTGGTACTAATGCATTAGCAGTAAAAGGTTGTGAAGAAATATTAACCAAGACAGATGAAGTTTACGATTTTATTTGTTGTGCTGTTGGTACTGGAGGCACGATTTCTGGCTTGATAAATTCAGCGTTACCCCATCAAAAAATTCTTGGTTTTCCTGCGTTAAAAGGTGATTTTTTACGAGAAGAAATTGCTAAATTTGTAACCAATAAAAATTGGGAGTTAATTACCGACTATCATTTTGGCGGTTATGCAAAAATCAATAGTGAATTAGTGACGTTTATCAATACCTTTAAGCGATTACATAAGATTCCTTTAGACCCTATTTACACAGGGAAAATGATGTTTGGTATTTACGACTTAATTGAAAAAGGCTTTTTTCCGAAGCATTCCAAAATTTTAGCAATCCATACAGGAGGATTACAAGGTATTGAAGGGATGAATCAGAAATTGAAACAACAAAAAAAGCCTTTAATCGTTTAAATTTTATGAGAAAAATATATTTCGTACTACTTATAGGTTTTATCGCTTTTAGTTGTGGTTCAAAAAAAAAGATTGTTACTAAAAAGGGTAAAAATCTAAAAAGGACTGAACAAGTTATAGTTAAACCAAAAACTACTACTGAGCCAAAAACAACACCTGAAACGCCAGATATCCCTAAGACGTCTTCTTTAAGTTCCATCGAAATTTACATATTGAAATATAATGCCATCGCGCAGGATGAAATGCGAAAGTCTAAGATTCCAGCAAGCATCACTTTAGCTCAAGGTATTTTGGAGTCTGGTTCTGGTAGAGGCCGACTATCGGTTGAAGCCAATAATCATTTCGGAATTAAATGTCATGGATGGAAAGGGGAAAAAATATATCATGACGATGATAAATCACAAGAGTGTTTCAGAAAATACACCCATGCTTATTCTTCTTTTGAAGATCATTCAGAATTTTTAACTGGCAGAAATCGGTATGCCAAACTATTTAAGTTAAGAACCAATGATTATAAAGGATGGGCAAAAGGTCTAAGAGCTGCTGGCTATGCAACAGATCGAAAATATCCTCAAAAATTGATTAGCTTAATTGAACGTTATGAACTTTATAAGTATGATGATATGGTTTTGGGTAATCAATCCTCTATTGAAGAGGTGTCTATTAAACATGTCGTAGAAAAAGGGGATACGTTATATGCCTTGTCAAAAAAATATAATACAACCGTTGAAGAACTTAAACGTCTAAACGATCTTGAGACCAATGAGATTTCATTAGGTCAACTCCTTATTATTAAATCAAATTAGTATGTTATATCTACGTAGTAGTGCGTTATTTAAAGAAGCTCAAAATGTTATTCCTGGAGGTGTGAATTCACCTGTTAGAGCTTTTAAAGCTGTTGGAGGAACACCAATCTTTGCGAAATCTGCTAAAGGTGCTTATGTATATGATGAAGATGATAATCGATTTATCGATTACATAAATTCCTGGGGCCCAATGTTGCTTGGTCATGCGTATCAACCTGTTGTAGATGCTGTTATTGAAAGGGCAAAACAGGGAACTTCCTTTGGAATGCCCACTGAAATTGAAACTCAAATTGCAGAGTTGGCAGTAGCAATGGTTCCAAATATAGATAAGATTCGATTTGTGAATTCTGGAACCGAGGCTTGTATGAGTGCTGTCCGTTTGGCTAGAGGTTATACTGGGAAAGAAAAGATTATAAAATTTGCAGGATGTTATCATGGTCATAGTGATGCATTTTTAATACAAGCTGGGAGTGGAGCCGTGACATTTGGTAGTCCAAATAGTCCTGGTGTTACAGAGGGAACAGCAAAAGACACTTTGTTGGCCACTTATAATGATATTGAAAATGTAAAAGCATTAATTAATGTCAATAAAGGTGAAATTGCTTGTATTATTATTGAGCCCGTTGCAGGGAATATGGGTTGTATACCGCCTAAAGGTGATTTCTTACAGCAATTGAGAAGCTTATGTGATGAGAATGATATACTACTCGTTTTTGATGAGGTTATGACAGGTTTCAGACTCGCTAAAGGTGGAGCGCAGGAGTTATACGATGTCGGTTGTGATATTGTTTGCTTCGGAAAAGTAATAGGTGGAGGTTTGCCTGTTGGTGCATTTGCAGCTAGAAATGAGATTATGAACCATTTAGCACCTTTAGGAAAAGTGTATCAGGCAGGAACTTTAAGTGGGAATCCTTTGGCAATGGCAGCTGGTTTGGCAATGTTAACAGCAATTAATAATGATAAATCATTGTTTGATAGATTAGCAGAAAAAACAGAATACCTTCATAAGGGTTGTGCAGAAGTGTTAAACACACATCATATAACACATACTATTAATAGGAAAGGTTCGATGATATCTATTCACTTTTCAGGAGAAGAGGTAGCTGATTTTGATACTGCAGCAAATGGGAATAATGATAGATTTAAATCCTTTTTCCACGGTATGTTAAACGAGGGTATCTATATTGCTCCAAGTGCATTTGAAACTTGGTTTATCACAGATGCGCTTACCTATGATGATTTAGACGAGACCATAAGAGCTGTAGAGAAAGTAGCTCAAACTTTATAGCATAAAAAAAGCGACTTTTTCAAGTCGCTTTTTTTATGCTATAATTTAAACAATTAGAGTTCGCTATCGAATTCTAGATACCTATCGAATTGCTCTTCTGTTAATATCGTTTTTAATTTTTCGTCTAAGACTCTATTTATTTTGTCTAAGCGGTCTTTATTCCCTTCAAGGTTCTTGCTTATCTTTTTGTAAGCTTTTCCATAGTCTTGGTAAGCTCTGAAAACAACATCCATTTTTTCTTTATCAAACTTAAGGGTCTTTCTTAGTTCTTTAGTTTTCGCTGATGCTACCTTACTAATTTCTAATGTATTTTGTGCTGTTGCGTTTTGAGTACTAAAGATTAGTGCCATCGCAAAAAAGCAAAGTGTAATTATTTTTTTCATTGTCTTTTTATTGTAAATAGTTCTACAGGATTTAAAATTAAGGTTTTTTACGATAAAAAAAAGCATCGACACTAAAAATCGATGCTAATTAACAAAAACTATCTAAATCTACTCAAATTATCGCTTTCCTTTTTTTCTTTGTTTTCCTTCGTGTTTACGATTACGCTTAGCGCTCATTTTTTCGAATTTCTTATATTGTTCTGCAGTTAAAATGGTTTTCATTTTTTGCTTTATAGCAATTTTATCATCTAGTCGTACATTCATCATCTTAACGCGTTCTTCCTTTGATGGTTTTTTTGCATCTTCTTTTTCGACTTTCTTTTTGCGCTCTTCCATTTTCTGTTTTCTTGTGGTCGCTTGTTCTAAAAGTATTTCTTTGACTTGAGCTTGCTGCTTTTTAGATAAATCTAATGCTAAAGTCATCTTTTTTGAACCTAAGGTTGCAATCTCTTCGGCAGAAAGGTCTTTAATCATTTCTCTACTTTGCTTGTCATCTTTTATGTGACCTTTTCTTTTGTCTTGTGCAACGGCTTGTAATGTTACAAATGCTAATGTGATTAAAATTAATTTTTTCATAATGTTCTTAAATTAAATATTGGATTGTTTTTAATTGATTTCCCTTTTGACTTATCTAATTCTATTTGGTTTAATTGGTTAATTAATTTTAACCTCTAATTAACATTTTGCGCTTTTCTTACTAATGCTAATGTGGTTTGGTAAAGTGACTTATTTTCCATTTTACTTTTTAACCAGGCATAAAAACTCATCACAAAAATATCTTCCTGTTTTTCATCAACCCAAGTAAAGGCATTCTCTACTTTGTCTTTAAATTTTCCTGAATTCACTTGCTCTGGATTTTTGAAATAGGACTCGACCAGTTTTATAAATGTAATAACACGTACTTGGTTAATTTGCTTTAAATAGTTGAAGTATGAACGCTTAAAACTTAGCAATCTGGATTCAGCTAAATTAAATTCACCGAGTTCAATGTACAGTATGATTTCTGCTAGATTCTTTTTGATAATCCATTCTTTGCCAGCTTTTTCAATGTAGTATTTGTCGGTATGGTAGAATTTAGAAAAAATGGTTTTTGCATTTTTAAAATCCGCTTTTTGAATATAAAACATAACTAAACCTAAATGTATATCCAACAATGACTCTATATCTGTATGCTTGGTTTGCTTCACCGATTCTAGAATTGAAATGGCATCTTCCTGTTTATTAATATAATTGTGGTTAAGTGCAGTTAATAAGGCATATTTCAGTTTAAAAGTTGAATGGTATTTTTTTCGCTGCTGAAGCATTAACGTATTCATGATATCAAGATATTCTAACGACTCGTGAAATTTCTTGTTTCTGAATAAGGTATTCGCAATCATATAAACCACTTTGATGTGATGTACCAATTGATTGCCTTTGGTTTTGTGATTTTGAATCCTCTTATACGTATCAATTAAAAAAGGCTCAATTTTTAAATAATCGTTGGTGACTAAAGCTGATAAACTAACAATGCCAATAAGTTGATATAATGATTTAAAGGATAAAGATTCTGAAATGTCAATATTATGCTCTTTTAAAGTATTGCTTAGAATCGTGTTAAAATCAAGTACTTTTCCTTTGTAAGTCATATCGCTAAGGGTTTGTCTAATTTTAGCGTAGACCATATTCAGTTCTTCTTCTATAAAATGCTGCTTTTGATTATTTCTAAATTTGCCAATTAAGTCATTGATGTCTACGGAAGGATTCATATAGGCATACTGAATCTTGGTGTGATATATTTCATTTAGTATAGGAAACAGATAGTGTTCTTGCGCTAAGTTTTCAGCTTTATCTAGAATTTGATATGCAATTTTTGGCTTTTTATGAATAAGAAAAGTTCTTGATGCTAATATATACTTGATGATTTGCATATCTATAGAATTTTCTTCCTCTAGATTATTATTGGCAATAAAATCAATGAGTGATTGGTATAAGCGCTTTCTCAATGCATGGTAGGCATCTTTGTTGTTGCTGTTATATATGTTCTGACAGATTTCTTTTGATGTGAGTTCGTCCGCTTTCAAAAGTTTAAATAGTTCAATGTTCTTGGTGTCATTCCGTTTGTTCTTTTTATCCAAGTAATTGATAAAACGTTGCTCGTCTTCCGAAGAAAATGTTGAAACAATGGCATTTAGATCAGTCATTTAATCGTCAGTTAATTAATGATATTAATAGTAAATATAGTATTTAATAAGATAGTATTAAAGATTTAATCGTCAGTTATTAGAAAAATATGTGTTTCTAAACACAACAAACTGTCGCACATTTGTCGGGTAATCAACAAAACAAAATGTTATGCGACAGACTATTAAAATCACCCTCTTTATAGTTGCCATCAGTGCAATTGTTGTGTTTTCAAAACAGATTCAATATGAGGTTATAGAAAGTTACAACCATTGTATAGACCAATTGACAAGTCGAACACTAGGGAGTGCTAATCTTATCGGTTTTTAAAATGCAACTTAAAAAATTAAATAACGCATTTATTATTACTACTGGGATTTCGGTAGTTGTGTTTATTTATTTAGTGTTTTTGGGATATGACGAAATCAAAACCTTAAAGGATGTGATAAAAATCATTGCATCCATTTTATTCCCAATCCCCATGCTGTTTTTTGTGCGCTTTGTGTTAATAGAACATTTTTTGCCGCAAAATACAGATGAATACAAGCTGAAAAACCAAAAACCAGCAACCATATTGCTAGTAGTGAGTGTTATTATTGGTGTTGGGAGTATGCAATTTATAGAATGGCTTACAGGTGAGAAACTAGAGGATCATCTCATTTTTGCACATCTCATCAACTCCACAACCATAAGTAGCTATGTGCTAAATTACATTTTGTATAATAATTTGAGAGTCAATGGAATATTAAGTGGTGTTCTACTTTCATTAGCGATACATGTGTTTTTTTTAACTCAATAACAAAAAGTAATGAAGACAAGATTAGAACAACTAGGAGAGGTGTTGATAGTAATAATTATAGTCGCTTTGTTGTGTATTGTGTTTAGTTATCCACCGATAGAACAGAGCTTGCAGTACCATGATTTTATAGATTCAAAAAAGCACTTCGATATCTCTAATTTTTGGAATGTAGTATCCAATGTTCCTTTTTTTATAGTGGGTCTGTTGGGATTGATGAAGTTGAATCTTTTCACCAAGTTACATATTCAATACTCCATATTATTTATTGGTATTTTATTAGTGTCTATTGGATCAAGTTATTATCATTTAAACCCAAACAATGACACATTGGTTTGGGATAGACTCCCGATGACAGTCGCTTTTATGGCCTTGTTTTCTATACTAATTAGCGAAAACGTGAACGATAAAATTGGTAGAAAAATACTGCTTCCATTATTGGTTTTAGGATTAGCATCAGTAATATATTGGTTGCTAAAAAATGATCTAAGGCCTTATGTTTTAATACAGTTTTGTCCTATTATCATAATGCCTATTATTCTTGTTTGTTTTGAGTCGAAGTACAGTTCTGTGAGCGGTTATTGGTTTTTACTATTGGCTTATATAGTAGCTAAACTACTTGAATATTTTGATGCTCAAGCTTATGCTATTTTTAAGATAAGTGGACATTCATTAAAGCATATAATTTCTGCAATTGGTTTGTTTGCGTTATATGTTTATTATAAAAACAGAATACCCAGAGAAGAAAAAAATAGTGCATTAAAAAAGAAAAATTCAGTTAAAACTATTTAAATCAAAATTAATAAATCATCAAAAATTTAAAATTATGAACCCAATTGTTCAACCTCCGAAACCGAGAACCAATTCTAACAAAAGGGAATTGTTATTTACATTTCAATCTATAATTGTAACCGCTTTATTAGCCTTTACGGCTATTGCATTTTTCCTCTACTATGATTTAACCATTGTAAAAGGGATTAAAGTCATTTTTGCACCATTTTTATCAGTTGTCCCTCTACTATTTATTTTATCCATTCTTAGAGATTTACGTCAAGGCTTTAAAGAAGGGAATTACACAAAAGATGAAATTATCAAATTCTGTCTTATTACTGTGGCTATAACAGCTGCGTTTACATATGTTACTTATCTATTGTCGCAAATTGGTGCTTTGGAGATTTTATTAGCAGCCATTATGGCCATATTGAGTACTGTGTTTTTCTTAAGAAGTAAGATCAAAGATATTTTAGGAATGAGTATCATCACAGGAATCGCCGAAGGAATTATCGTCTATATGATTTTTTTATTTTGATGGTTAGTTAGTAACCCAAAACCTTTCAGGTGTTTAACGCCTGAAGGGTTTTAAATCTTAATTTTTAATACCGAAATATCATGAATACTAATTCTATAAATGCCAAAAAGCTTGTTCTATACGGAAGCATGATCACCTCACTCTTTTTCTTGATGCTATACTTTAATACTGTGTATTTTAAATCAACTTTTGCTTTGATTGGCGTATTTCAAGAGTTATTGACTATACCTTTTTTATTGATTCAGCCTGTATTATTAGTATTAGCTTTTAAAGGTTTGATAAAGGAATCTTATAATGTTCTAAGTTATTCATTTTTGTCTGTTGTTATGCTGTTAGCATCCATGTCTATTACTTGGTCTAGTTTCTTTTTAAGTTAAATATTATGAAACCAAAACTCACCAAATATTTAATAGACTACTCGAATGTTAATTTGACAAGACCAATTTCAGATAAAGTGAGACTGCTCGAAATTCTGGCAGTTGCACTCACAGGAATTGGGAAATTTATCTTTATGGATTACCTCAATTGGCGATTGCCATTCGTTATTGTTGCAATTTTATTGTGGTCGGTATATGTGCGATATCGCTATAAAAAAGACAGCCAAGTTTTAAGAGATTGGGGATTTAGACGTGATAATTTTAAATCGGTTTTACGATTAATACTGCCTTTTGCTGTGATTTCAATTGTTTCGTTTATAGGTATTGGATACATTCAAGGGACACTTAATCCAACATGGCACATTTTACCATTACTCATCACGTATCCCATTTGGGGAACGGTTCAACAGTTTCTTACTATTGGTTTGGTAGCTGGAAATTTAAGCACATTAAAATCGGTAAAACTCAAAAAAAGGAGTGTCATTTTTATCACGTCTATTTTGTTTTCATTAGTGCATTATCCATCAGTTTGGTTATTAATTGGTACGTTTATTTTAGCCTTATTTTATGGCTATATTTATCTGAAATCTAAAAACCTTTATGTGTTGGGTTTATTCCATGGTTGGTTAGGCGCTTTGTTTTATTATACCGTTGTTAATCAAGACCCATTTGCGGATGTGTTTTTAAATTTTTTAAATTAATTTGTTATGATCTCAAAACTTGTTAAAGAATTACCTGATTTAGTCACAAATGATGTGATTTCTCAGGAAATTGCTTCAAAAATCGAACAGTATTATCTCTCCAAACAGGAAAATACGCCTAATAGGTTATTCGCCGTTTTTGGTGTTTTAGGATCACTATTAGTTGGTTTAGGAATCATTCTTATTCTAGCACATAATTGGGATAATTTTGCAAGAACGACAAAAACTATTTTTGCCTTTTTGCCCTTGGTGATTGGTCAGTGTTTTGTTGGGTTTTCAATTCTGAAAAAGAAAAGCGTCGCTTGGAAAGAAGCTTCAGGAACATTTCTGTTTTTTGCTATTGGATCTAGTATTGCACTTGTAAGTCAGATATATAATATTCCTGGCAATCTTAGTACTTATGTATTGACTTGGATTGTTTTGAGCTTACCTTTAATATATCTGCTAAAGTCAAATGCTGTTGCGATATTGAATGTCATTTTCATCACTTATTACGCTGTGGAAGTTGGTTACAGTTATTACACAATTAACGAGACGCCATGGTTGTATCTCGCATTGATGGCTTTAGTTGTTCCTCATTATTATAGATTGCTTAAATATCATAAAGTTGCAAATATTACTTCCATATTTAATTGGTTGATTCCAATAAGTTTTACTATCGTTTTAGGAACCTTTGTAAATGACTTATCCGAGTTAGGGTTTTTAATGTATCTCCTACTGTTTAGTTTGTTCTATAATATTGGCAAGATTCCGTTTTTTGATGATCAAAAATTGCGACGAAATGGCTTTTTGATTTTCGGCTCTTTAGGAATTGTAATTATGGTATTAACGATGAGTTTTGATGGCTTTTGGGATATGGAACGTTTCTTCTTAAATGCCCAAGAAACTTATATTTCGACATTTCTTTTTATTGCCAATTTAGGAATTTTGGCTTATTCATATTCTAAAAAATGGTTGAAACTGTTTAATTTGTTTCAATACCTATTTATTCTATTCTCAGCGCTTTATATTCTAGGATTAAATATTCCTGTTGTTGGGACTATAACTGTTAATTTGATTGTTTTGGCTTTAGGAATCACAACTATTAAAATTGGAGCAGATAAATTTCATTTTGGCGTGTTAAATTACGGACTCCTAATCATAACAGCCTTGGTAACCTGTAGATTCTTTGACACCAATATGAGTTTTGTAATTAGAGGTTTGTTATTTGTGTTTGTTGGTTTAGGCTTCTTTTTAACCAATTACATTATGTTTAAAAAACAGAAATTAAAAGTTAAATCATTAAAGAATTAAGTAATGAAACGCACACATATATTTATTTTGTTCATCATATTAGCAGTTGCTCAAATTGCTATACCTGCGCAAATGATTTTTAATAGAGAATCTATTTTAGAATCTGGAACCGCTTATAAATTTAAAACCGAACCTGTAGATCCTTCAGATCCTTTCAAAGGGAAATATATTTTTCTAAATTATGAGGTCGACAGGGTGAAAGCAGAAGACAAGAATTGGGTGAGAAATCAAGAGGTATACATTTCAATAGCTAATGATAATTTGGGTTTTGTTAGGGCGACTTCAGCTAGCTTAGAAGTACCTAAAACAGGAGATTTTGTAAAAGCAAAAGTAGACTGGTATGCTACTGATGAAAGGACTTTGCAGTTTTCATTTCAATTTAATGAGTTTTATATGGAAGAAAGTAAGGCTTATAATGCAGAAGTAGCTCATAGAAAAGCGCAACGTGATTCGCTCCCTAATAATACCTATGCTTTAATATATGTTAGGGATGGTGAAGCTGTATTGAATAATGTATTTATCAATGAGATACCAATTGCAACATTTGTTGAGGAGTAGTAATTTATAGTTCATTATTATTTTTCCTTATCTTGTTACAGTAAAACCCTCAATATGCCATATTGGTTATCTATAGTTATTCTTGTTCTTGTTATATATATTGCCATTAGTATCGCGTTGTACTATTTGCAAGACTATATGTTGTTTAAGCCTGAAAAGTTGCCTGCCGATTTTCAGTTTGATTACGAAAATCAGGAAACTAAAGAGTATAATCTCGAAACTCGCGATGGTGCTACTATTAATGGTTTGCGATTTTTTCCGAAGGGAGAAAGTAAAGGTGTCGTTTTATATCTCAAAGGAAATTCTAAAAGCATTAAAGGTTGGGGGAAGTTTGCTGTAGATTTTACAAGACATGGTTATAATGTATTGATGGTTGATTATCGAGGCTTCGGAAAAAGTACAGGCAGACGCTCTCAGAAAGCGATAAAGCGCGATTTACAATTGGTTTATAATAAATTGAAGGAGCAAACTACTGAAGATCGCATCATTCTTTACGGAAGATCACTCGGTTCTGGGTTTGCTGCAAAACTAGCATCAATGAATCATCCTAAAATGCTTGTCTTAGATGCACCTTATTACAGTTTAACAAAAGTGACTGCACGTTATGCACCATTTATGCCGTTATCTTTACTAATGAAATATCCACTGCCAACATATAAATGGTTAAAATATGTGCAATGTCCAATTCATATCATTCATGGGACGCATGATAAACTAATTCCGTTTAAATCGAGTATAAAATTGTCTAAGGTTAATCCGAAATTAACTATACTACATACCGTTATTGGCGGCGGACACAAAGACTTAAATAATTTTGAGTCCTACCATAGTATGTTGGACGATATTTTAAACAAAACACCCAAAACCATCGATTTAGAAACCACAAGTATCAATGTCATCCATTCCTCAAAACCAACTAAAACAAAGGCTTAAAAAAGTACTTAAGGTACTTTTGATTCTATATGTTATGATAAGCGCATCACTATACTTTTTACAAGAAAAATTATTATTTTTCCCAACAGTTTTATCTCTGGATTATCAATATGAATTTGTAACTCCTTTTGAAGAGTTGTTTTTGAAACCTGCAGAAGATGTGTCGATTAATGCCATTCATTTCAAAACAGAAAACCCAAAAGGTGTTATTCTATATTTTCACGGAAATGCAGGTGACTTGAGTCGTTGGGGTAAAATTGCTGAATATTTTGTGACTAAAGGTTATGATGTGTTGATTATGGATTATCGTACCTACGGAAAAAGTAAAGGTAAGTTAAGTGAGAAAGCATTTTATGACGATGCTCAGTATTGTTATGATTATTTGCTGAAACAATATTCTGAAAATGAAATTACCATTTATGGACGTTCATTAGGAACTGGAATTTCTACATGTCTTGCTTCAAAAAATAATCCGAAACAGCTCATTTTGGAAACACCATATTTCAGTATTTTGGATGTGGCAAAACATCGATTTCCATTTTTTCCGGTATCGACATTGCTGAAATATAAATTTCCTTCAAATGAATTTGTAGTGAATGTGAAATGTCCAATTACTATGTTCCATGGAACCGATGATGGTATAGTGCCTTATTCTTCCGCAGAAAAATTAAAAGTAATTGCTCCAAATGACACAACAACGTTTATTACCATTGAGGGTGGAAATCATAATGATTTGATTGACTTTGAAGACTATGTCAACGGAATTAATAAGATTCTCTAAGATTTTTTATCTGTATTTTTTTATATTCACTTTAGATCCAATTCTTCTAATTCCAACTATTAATGCATAAATTGTTGCAAGGATTAAGGCAATTAGCAATGCCAATTCTGCAGATGATTTACCAGATTTCTTAGTGAAAAAGTAAATCCAAAAAACACCTAACAATAAATTGAATAACAATATCATGGTCTGTCTAGATGCTATCCTTTTGAGTTTACTGTCTTGAATAACAAACGTATTTGATATCGTATCATGAATAGCTCTTTCATCATCTGAAATTCCAGAAAACACACTAATAAATCTACTAATGTTTCTTATGAGTAATTGAAAAATATTGGGTTTGACACCATCTTTATTGACGACTTTTGTTTGTGTTTGAAATTTCCCTGGAGTTCTACTGTATAGTAATTCAAAGCCAAAATAATACACAAATCTAACAGATAAATAAACACCAAAACCTTTTAAGTATTCTTCAAAACCAAGATTTGCATAAGGTGTTATTATGTAAATAATAGATACTACTAAAATGCCTAAAATAGAAGATAAAATAAAATCGATACCTAAATTTTCACCACGTTCAGTTTCGTTGGCTAAGTTATGTTCTGGATATTTTGTGTGTGTGATTTTCATTGCTTAAAACTATCGGATAAAGATATAAACTAAAATAGAAAAAGCTCCAGATTACTCTGAAGCTTTTTTGCTTTACACTAGGTCTAAAATAATTCCCTATTTAGGATCTAAAATAGTATTTACGCGCTCAATAGCATCTGCTATATGTATTCTGCTCATTGCGTCTCCACCACCAGCAGTTCTTAAAGAACTACGTAATGATTTTAATTCTGCTCTTACAACAGCTCTAATATCAGATTGACTTACATTAACTTGAGTACCACCAAACAAACGTCTGAATTGTGGTGGGATATTAGAAGTTTGTTCATTAGTCATAATAAACTCCATTCGCTCAATATAAGCGCGTTGAAGATTTCTTCTGTAGATATCAATTTTCTTACCTGTACGTAATTCACTAAATAATCCACGACGTAAATCTTTCATCATGTCATACATGCCATAAGCATCAGTACTATTAAGTGTTTCGTTTTCCAGCATACGAGCCATTCTACCAAAATCTAGCATGGCATTTAAAGTTCTAGTTTGTAAACTTCTTAAGCGTTCTACGCTACCTGAATTTTCAATTTTATTGAAGATATTTTCATCTAAGATCCAAGTAGGAGTCGTAAATAATTGATCTTGAATGAAGTTCATTGCTTTTTTCTGATAATCTTTAGCAACATGTGTGTAAACAGCGCCTTCTTGATCGTACGTTTTATAGTTTTCGTAAACACCACCAATGTTGGAACCAACATGTCCCATATATCTGCTAAATTGTCCAAGTACTTGACTATACATAGTCTGTAAATCACGATAGTCTTTACCGTCTTCAGCAGTCCACTCAATTAAATTTGGAACGATGCGCTTTAAGTTTTTAATTCCGTAGTCACTAGCTAAAACGGCATCATCACCTAAATCTTCAGTTTGTGAACTTGGATCGATAACACCACGTTGCTGTCTTCCAAATCTGTACATTGGGTCACCAGCGTGCTTTAAAATCCAGCTATCCAATGTTTTCTTCTCATCTTTCTCTGTTTTAGCATCTAAAATTGGTCTATATCCCCATGCAATAGCATATTTGTCATAAATTCCAATATTTGGCATGAGAGATACGCCTTCATCACCTGGTTGCGCAACATAGTTAAAACGAGCATAATCCATAATGGATGGAGCCGTACCATATTTTTGAGTGAACTCTGCATCACGTAATTTTTCAACTGGATAAGCAGTGCTACTTCCCATATTATGTGGTAAGCCTAATGTATGCCCAACTTCGTGAGCCGATACAAAACGAATTAAACGTCCCATAACTTCGTCTTCAAAAGCGACACTACGTGCATCTGGATTAATAGCAGAAGTTTGTATAAAGAACCAGTTGCGTAATAAGGTCATTATATTGTGGTACCAGTAAATATCACTTTCTAATATTTCACCAGAGCGCGGATCATTTACGTGCGGACCCATTGCATTTTGAACTGATGATGCTAAATAACGCACAACAGAGTAACGTGCATCATCTGCAGACCATTCTGGATCTTCTTCTCGAGTTGGAGGGTCTTTAGCTATAATGGCATCTTTAAAACCAGCAGCTTCAAAAGCAACTTGCCAATCTTCGATCCCTTGTTTGATGTATTTTTTCCATTGGTCTGGTGTTGCTCTATCAACATAATAGATGATTTGTTTCTTAGGAACAACTAACTCACCTCTTTTAAATTTCTCGATGTCTTCATCTCTTACCTCTAGCTTCCAGCGATTTAAATAAGTGGTTCGTTTGCTTTTTTGAGCTGTTAAACCATAATCAGTTTGTCCACTTGTAAACCATCCAACACGTTGATCAAACATACGACGCTTCATTGGTACTTTTGGAAGAAGAATCATGGAGTTGTTGATTTCTAACGAAATCGCTCCTGTATTTGAATTTGAAGGAGGTCTTCCTGCAGAATAGGTTTTTACTGTACGAGATTCAATATTTGTTGGGTAAGATTTAAGACTTTCTATATAAGACAATTGGCCATCCAATCGTGTAATTCGATACTGTTGTCGTCTGCGTTGGGGAAACCCAAGAGGCTTAACATCTTTAGAAAATAAATCGGTTACATCGATTACAGTATTTAGTGAATCTTTACTAAATGCCTTAATAAAAAATGTAGCTATTACTGGTTCAAAATTAGAATTAATAACGGCTTCATGAATAGGTAAAGAATCTGCAGCAACGACTTGGTGAGATACCATACGTAACAAAACTTTCTTATCTTTTCTTTCCCAGCGAAGCACTTGCTCGCTCAATTTTTCTCCACCAAAATTAAGTCCTGAAGCGGTTTTAGAAATACGAGTCACCATAAGCATTTCTCTATTGAAAAGCGAGTCTGGTATTTCATAGAAGTATTTATCTTCTACTTTATGAACGGCAAACAAACCTGGATCGGTTTTTGCGTCTTTAGTAATGACCTTTTTATAAGGCTTAATGTCATTTTTTCCAGGTTTTTTTGCTGGTGGTTTTACAGCTGAGGCGGCTGCTTTTGCTTTACTTGCTTTTTTTGCTGTTGAACATGATACAGCAACAAAGAAAACTGAAACTACAAGTAGTAGTTTGATAGAATAGTGTTTCAATGTGGTTGGGTTTTTTGAGTTAGTCTTCTAAAATAAGAATTCTAATTCTGTGATGAATAAGGTTAAGACTATTTTAACTTAAAAATAACGGCTAAAAACAAAAAGAACCACTATCAAGTGGTTCTTTTTGTTTTTATATAGATTTGTTATTAGAGAGACTCCAGATATGCCATAAGAAAAGCAACCCCTTCATCATGAAGAATTGTAGTGCCTATATATGGCATTCCGTATTCTGGTATTGTGCTTTGTATTCTAGTTAGGATACTATTTTTTCTTTGGAAGATATTTGTGTCATCAAATGCTGTTTCAAAAGATAATCTTAAGGTCGATTGTTCTTCGCAAAACCCACCTTCTATATGACAATGTGCACAATTAACATCAAAGTAAGCTCTAGCGCGTTCTTCTCTAGTATTACTATCATCATCCCAATTTGGTAATACGCTTACTGTTGTTGGATCTGTAAGTCCGTCAAGAAGATTACTATCAATTAACTGTTGTAATTGATTCGTGCCTTCAACACTAAAGTTTAGTGTTCTTAGCTTTGGTCCGATAGGTGTTTTTTCGCCAAACGTACTATGGCATGTTAAACAATCTGTATCAGAAGGGATTTCATAATCAATAGAGTTAGATTCACCTTCAGCATCAATCCAAGTCACTGGAACAATACCACCATCTAAATCTAAAACAGCATCAGTTTGAGCGTCATTCCATCTGTAATCTCCAGTTTCCCATGACCCATCAATTTTGATAAGTATTCTTGTTTCAATAATATTCTTTCCTGAAGATAAATCGGTTTCGTTGTTATTGTAATAGAATGTTTTTGCAATTAGGGAGTTATTTGGAAAAAGGGGTAAACCTTCACCATCATAGGTTAATGTTTCACCTTCAGGTAAAACCATAAAACGTTGTTTATGGGCATAATCTGAAAACAATCGTGTATTTAAATCATATTCGAAAGCATAAGGTGTAATTTGTAAATCTCCAAGATCACCTACGAATAGATTCATTTCAGACATATTAGTCCTAAACTCCGGAATTACATTTGGCGCTAAAGTTGTAAAGCTGTAGACATCAGTATACATACTCACATTATTGGTGCTACAAATGGTTTGAATATAGACTTGATAAGTTGTGTTGGCTGTTAGCTCTAAAAGCTGAGCATCTGCATCAGATTCTGAAATTATCGTTCCACTGCCTAGGGCAAATCCGGAAACACCATACTCTAAAGTATATAATGCTGTTGCATTAGATGCGTCCCAAGTAATGGTTGCAGAATTATTAGTAATTGAATTTGATGACACATTGGTCACGTTATCGCAAGCTGCAACAAGATCATCATCATTGTTACAAGAAAAGATAACACTTACGAATAAGAGTAGTAGACAGGTCTTTTTAAACATTTGGGTGTTTTTTTCAGATTTATAGCTAGTAGCGAATGTAATAAAAATCTTTTTTAACCAAACATTATTTCGATGTGAAGTTCGTTTTAACCCTTGAAATAAAGCAATTTAGATTAATTCAAAATTATTTTTGATTTAATACTAATTCTGAGATAAGCAAGGCATGATGCTTTATTAAATCACTTCAACAAACAATCCGTCATCAGTCTTCACCACCTTAGCAATTGTTTTGCTAGTTAAGCCTTTAATCGCCTTATCCCATTTTTTATTGCTTAATCCAGATTGAGTTTTAAGTTCATTGAGGTTGATTGGCGAATTAGATTTCAGTAAATTAAATACCGTTTTTTCCTCTTCACTCATTTCAACTTGCTTTCGTTCTGGTCGCATTTGTGGGAAGAATAACACTTCTTGTATCGATTGATTATTCGTTAAGAACATGATTAAACGATCCATTCCTATTCCCATTCCTGAAGTTGGTGGCATTCCATATTCTAAAGCTCTTAGGAAGTCGTGATCTATAAATTCAGTAGCTTCATCATCACCTTTAGCAGCTAATTTCAGTTGGTGTTCAAATCGTTCGCGTTGGTCAATTGGATCATTCAACTCCGAATAGGCATTGGCAACCTCTTTTCCGCAGACCATCAATTCAAAACGCTCTGTTAATTCTGGATTATCACGATGCTCTTTACATAAAGGGCTCATCTCCTTTGGGTAATCTGTAATGAATGTTGGTTGGATGTAATTGCCTTCGCATTTCTCGCCAAAAATCTCATCAATTAATTTTCCTTTACCCATGGTGTTGTCGACTTCGACACCTAGGTCTTTTGCAGCTTGTCTAATTTCATCTTCAGTTTTGCCAGTGATGTCAAACCCAGTAAAATGCTTTATAGAATCTGCCATGGTTATACGAGCATAAGGTGCTTTGAAATCAATCTTATGTTCACCAAAAGTAGCTTCTGTGGTTCCGTTAACTGCCATTGCGCAATGCTCTAAAAGACGTTCGCAAAAGGCCATCATCCAGTTGTAATCTTTGTATGATACATAGATTTCCATGGCTGTAAATTCTGGATTATGCGTTCTGTCCATGCCTTCATTTCTGAAGTTTTTAGAGAACTCATATACACCATCAAAACCACCAACAATAAGTCGTTTTAAGTACAGCTCATTTGCAATTCTCATATACAATGGAATATCTAAACTATTATGATGCGTCATAAAAGGTCTTGCTGCTGCACCACCAGGAATAGGCTGTAGTATTGGTGTCTCAACTTCGAAATACCCTGAATTATTAAAAAACTCACGCATCGCATTGAACAACTTTGTGCGTTTTACAAATACTTCTTTAACATGCGGATTTACAACCAAATCGGCATAACGTTGTCTGTAGCGTAATTCAGGATCGTTAAACTCATCAAAGGTGTTGCCTTCGCTATCAGTTTTTGGTAAAGGCAAAGGTTTTAGCGACTTACTTAATAATGTGAAGCCTTTTACCATGACTGTTTTTTCACCAACTTTGGTGGTAAAGAGTTCGCCTTCAATACCAATAAAATCACCGATATCTAAAAGCTTCTTATACACATCGTTGTACTTGCTTTTATCTTCACCTGTACAGATTTCGTCTCTATTGAAATACACTTGTATTCTTCCAGCACTATCTTGTAACTCTGCAAAACTTGCACTTCCTTGAATACGACGAGACATTAATCGACCAGCAATAATAACCTTTTTACCATCTTCAAACATGTCTTTAATCTGTTTGGATGTATGATTTACAGGATATAAATCTGCAGGATAAGGGTTAATGCCTAAGGCTCTTAATTTTGCGAGTTTATCGCGTCTTACTAATTCTTGTTCTGAAAGCTGCATGCTAAATCTATTTTTAGATGTGCAAAATTACATTATTTACAATAATTAGTGCAAAAAACCACTAGGTTTTATAAACCTATCGGATATTTAACTGAAGTTTGTTTTATCTCGTTTTTAAAGTCTCTAGATTTTCTACTAAGTCTTTGTTGTCTGGAAATAACTTGATGGCTTTTTCGATAACGACTATAGCTTTTTTTGAATGTCCATTTATCCCTAATGTATTTGCTAAACTCATATAGGTTCTAGGATTATCAGGAAACAGGTTTGTGTTTAGTTTAAACACTTCTATTGCTTCTTCGCTTCTGTTTGTTGAATATAAAATGCGACCGTAAGTATTTAGTTCAAACATGCTAGCTACTTTTCCATCAAAGGTTTTAGTTAACTTCTTGCTTTGTTTTTTTAATCCGTTTAATCCATCTTCTTTGAGTATTCTATTGACTTTAGTGACAATTTGATAATTAGATTCATAGTCATTTGTGGTTACAATTTTAAGCATATCTTTTTCTAAAGTCTCAACAGGGTGCTCAACAATACGATTGACTTCCTTTCTGTCCTTATAAAAAATAAAAGTTGGAACGCGATGGATATTTAAGCCTACTTCTTCGTGGTTAGGACTCTGTTTATACATATAAGGTTTACTGCTTAATGCAATGACAGTAAGTTGATCTAAAGGGAAATTGCAAGCTTCTAAAATTTTATAAAAGCGAGGGACTTCTTGTTTACTGTCGCCACACCAAGTTCCCATAAATAAAGTAATTTGATATTCTTTTAAGTTTAATTCTAGGGCCATGATAGTTGCTTCATCTACCTCATAATCCTCATAGTTTTTTGAAAACCATGAGGTGTAATTGTCACCTTTTAAACCGCTTTTGTCAATTTTGCCGAGCAAATATGGTGTATCTCCATCTTTTATAATTTCTTGATTTAGAGTTTGTGCATTTATTTGTATGGCAAGAACTAGTGTGATTATGATGGTTGTAATGTTCGTTTTCATTGTGATGATTTTGGGATTCGTTAGAAGTAAATAGTCTGCACTTTTGAGCATTAACGAGTTCGAAATATTTTTTAACGAAGTTACCTAACACAGTAAGTTGAGAAATTTTGAATTTAACTCTTAATGCATTTCGTATTGCCGCGTAATGTACTTTCAATGAAAATATATTTTCATCTCAGTAATGCTCATTGTGACAGTGCTGATAAATAAGAAGTTTTACTTCGAAGCGATAATATTCCCTTTAATTTTTAGGATTTTGTTGCCGCCTTCGGCGTTAGAGGTTACCGTTACAGTCTTAGTAAAAGCTCCAAGTCTTTTAGTATCGTACTTAATGCTTAGTTCTCCTGATTCACCTGGCATAATAGCTGCTTTAGAATAGCTTGGTACTGTACAACCACAACTGGTTTTTACCTTTGTGATTAATAAAGGCGCATCACCTATATTAGTAAATGTAAAGAGTCTTGTGCCATCAGAGTTTTGAGTTATAGTTCCGTAATCAACTACTTCAGTTTTAAATTTGATCACAGCGACTTTTGTGTCGTATTTGTCAAATTCGGTAGGTGCTGCGTTAAAAAAGCTTAGCGCTAAGATTAACAGGATTGCAATGTTTAATGCTCGTTTCATAATTGATATTTTTAAATGATTAATATGAAAGCAAACATCAAGGTTATCAATGTGAAATTTGTAAGAATAAGGGTGGAAATGAGTACTAGTACCTAGGTTGAATTTTATAACTAATTGGAAAACAGGGACTTTAATTCTTCTCTCGAACTCACATTAAGTTTCTTGTAGACGTTATTAATGTGTGTTTTTACAGTGCTAACGCTCACAAAAAGAGCTTCGGCTATGTCCTTGTTTGTGTTATCTCCTAACAAAAGATCTAGTACATTTTGCTCTTGTTTGGTGAGTTGTTCTTTAGCTTCCGAATGTTGCTTAGTCTTTCTTCTTTTTGCTGAAAAGACAAACCAAAGGTTCAATAAAGCCGAGGCAATTAATAAGCCAATGACTAAATAAGTCCAATTAAAACCCGATTCCTTTTCCGAAGAAGATGACACAATAAATTTATCTGAAGTCAACTCTGCTTCATACTGTCTGGCATAAGATGAATTTGGATAGTTGTCTTGTAAGCGCTCTAATAATTCATCGTAATATGGATTTTTTTTGAGATCTTCGAGATAGTAATTATGAAATTGATTGCTCCTCTCTGATAAAAAGGAATAGATATAGAGTTCGGCAAGCGGTTCGTTGAGATCTTGACCAAAATCTTGAAGCATTTTAAACCATTTCTTATTGTTTAATTGTCGGTTAGCTTTGCTTCTAAATTCAGAGTAAGCAAACTTCATTTCTTCTTTTAATGAATCAACTTTTATAAAGGATGCCGTTCTAGGATTGGTAGACACTACATCACAAAACATCTCTGCATCAAATGATAGTGGAAATGTAATGGTGTCTGTGCTTTTTGCTATAAATAAAATAGCATTACTATCAGTGCAATGGCCTTCAAAATGATTACTCCCTTGGTTAAATGATGAGCAGTTGTCGACGTGTAGCTTATAAATTTTTTGTGCTGTGTCTAATTGGTTTCTTGTAAACTGAAAAAAACCATTAGCATCAGTTGTTACCTTTGTTATAATTTGTTCGTCATTAATGCCTTCAAGCGTTCGGTAATCTTCAATCACTGATAAGTACACTTCATTTTGCCAACGCTCATTGTCTATATAACCTTTAAATAGGTGTTGTGCAAAGGCATAATTTCCGAAGCACAAAAAAGCAATGATGTACAATAAGTTTCTCATAGCACTAAACTACTATAATTTATTGAAATGTAACAAATAAACAAAGTTAGCGTCCTATAAATACATCAATCATCAAAATATACACTATGAGTTTTTGGAGAGTCGTTCTGGCTATCATTTTTCCGCCTTTATCTGTCATTGGAAAAGGTTGCGGGTCAGTTTTAATTGTCTTTATATTATGGATTTGCGGTTGGGTTCCAGGCGTAATTGCTGCCTTGGTAATTCTCAATAATCCTGATAGATAAATTGTATCTTTGTGTTTCTAATTCAATTATATTTTATAATGAAACGTTATTTATTTGTAATCGCAAGTCTTTTTTTATTATCCAGTTGCAACTTTACCGAAGAAATCACATTTAATGAAGATGGTTCTGGAGAGTTTATAGTGAGTTATGATATGAGCCAGGTTATGAAAACTATGAATGAAGAAATGGGAGGTGGTGAAACTAAAGAAGGTAAAGAGAAGGTGAAAGTGGATAGTGTGCTTTACTTTAAAGATTTGTTGGTAGACAAGGCAGATAGCATTGCAAAACTTCCTCAAGAAGAACAAGATCGTATTAAGTCATTGGAAGATATTGTCATGAAAATGAAAATGGATGAAGACAAAGGTGTTTTTAGTATTGGTGTTGGTTCTACATTTAAAAGTCTAGCAGATCTTCCTGAAGCATTAGAAAAAATTGATGAGGCAAAATCATTTAATTCTAAAAATGACCAAAGTATGGCAAAAATGGGAGAGAGTGAAGTTGCTAAAGCATCTGAGAATATGTTTAAGTATATCGATTTTTCATATGATGGTAAAACCTTCTCAAGAAGCCTTAAAGCCGATTATGAACAATCTACTGATGACCTTGAATCTCTAAACAAAGAGATTACTCAAATGGGAGAGGCAAAAGATATGTTTGAATCTATGAGCTATACGCTGGTATACAACTTTCCAAAAACGGTAAAATCGGTTACTAATGATAATGCCGAGATAAGCAAAGATGGGAAGACGGTTACACTGACAATGAACTTTATTGAAATGATGAAGTCACCAGAGATGATGACTTTAGATGTGATATTAGAAGACTAAAGCTTTTGAATAAAAATATAAAACTTGAAGATCTAGGAACTAAAGACTTTAAAGAAACTTGGGATTACCAAGAGCAAATTTTTAAAGGAATTCTAGATACTAAAATCAAAAATAGGCGTGAGGATGCTGGATTAGAAACAGATAATTATTTTCTGTTTGTAGAGCATCCTCATGTGTATACTTTAGGTAAAAGTGGCGATATGTCGAATTTACTTTTATCTGAAGAACAATTGACCCAAAAAGGTGCTACGTTCTACAAAATAAATAGAGGCGGAGATATTACCTATCATGGTCCAGGACAAATTGTAGGTTATCCTATTTTGGACTTGGATAATTTCTTTACCGATATTCATAAATACCTGCGTTTTTTAGAAGAAGTTATTATTCTGACTCTAGCAGAGTATGGTTTAAAAACCGAACGAAGTCCTGGAGAAACAGGAGTCTGGTTAGATGTTGGAACACCTTTTGCTCGCAAAATATGCGCTTTGGGAGTTCGAGCGAGTCGTTGGGTTACCATGCATGGATTTGCACTTAATGTCAATGCCGATTTAGGGTATTTTGATAATATTATTCCATGTGGAATTCGAGGAAAAGCGGTCACATCTTTACATGTCGAATTGGGTGTTCAAACCGTTGATGAAAATCAACTAAAATCAAAACTTTTAAAGCATTTTAAAGCAATGTTTGAGGCTGAGTTTGTATAGCCCTATATTTCTTTAATTAGTATTTCTAAAGAATAATGTCATTTCTTTTTTGTTATATATAGAAAATTTTCTATATATTTGAATATGAAAGAAGAATTTCTTCATTACATATGGCAACACAAAAAAATTAATGTTCTCCAATTAGAAACTACGCAACATGAACCATTGGAAATCATATCAGGAGGAATTTTAAATTTCCATAGCGGTCCAGATTTTTTCAATGGTAAGTTGCGTATTGGAGGGCAACTTTGGGCTGACAATATAGAGATTCATATCAAGTCTAGTAATTGGTTTCTTCACAATCACGAACAAGACCCTGCTTATGATAATGTTATTTTACATGTCGTTTATGAGCATGATACCGAAATATTCAGAAAAGATAATACGATTATTCCAACACTAGAACTCAAAAGGCATATCGATAACGGGTTGCTTGATAATTATCACAAACTGTTTTCAGCAAAAAGGAAATGGATAAATTGCGAACAGGATTTTCCTAACGTTTCTGAATTTATGCTGAAAAATTGGCTCGAACGCCTGTACATTGAGCGTTTGGAACGAAAGTCGGAAACCGTTGAAAGCTTACTAAAATCCTCATACAACGATTGGGAAGCTGTTTTATTTAAGCTGTTGGCGAAAAATTTCGGACTTAAAGTCAATGCAGATTCGTTTTTTAGTTTGGCTAATTCCTTCGATTTCTCTGTTTTGAGAAAATCAAGACTAAAAGCTGAAACACTTGAAGCCTTGTTATTCGGACAATCGGGATTGTTAGATAAGGAGTGTGACAATTTGTACTACTTTCAGCTTGAAGAGGAATACGTGTTTTTAAAACAGAAATTTCAATTAGAAAATCAAGGTGTTTTACCCTTGCAGTTTTTTAGATTACGGCCACCAAATTTTCCAACGATAAGACTATCACAATTGGCAAATCTTTATCATCGAGAACAACAATTGTTTTCCAAGGTGATAGCTATGCATAAGGTTTCAGATTTTTATGCGCTTTTTGAAGTGTCAACCTCGGCATTTTGGGAAAGCCATTACACCTTTGGTAAGTCTTCTAAGTCATCTGTAAAAAAAACGACGAAACCTTTTATTGATTTACTGCTTATAAACACCATTCTACCCCTAAAGTTTTGCTATGGTAAGATGAATGGACAATCTATTGACGAAATCATCTTAAGCCTAATAAGTTCAATAGCTTCAGAAAAGAATACAATCGTAAAAGGTTTTAATCAATTAAAGTATCGTTCAGAATCTGCTTTAGAATCACAAGCACTTATCCAACTTAAAAGCAAATATTGCGATAAAAATAGATGTTTAAAATGTGCAGTTGGAAATTCTCTTTTAATCAAATAAATTTTAACTTGCGGTGTGAATTCAACTTGCATCAAAGGTTATAAGCCTATCCTGAGCGAAGTTGATTTATGACTTTTAAAACAATGAGAACAAACACATGAAATTATTTTATCAAATACTATACTATTTTCAAAAACGAGGGTATTACGTTTGCCAACGTATTGCAGATCGTTTAGGAATTAGGGCAAAAGTGGTTCGTACCTCATTCATGTATCTCACATTCGTTACATTAGGGTTTGGTTTTGCTTTGTATTTGTTCTTTGCATTTTGGATGAGAATCAAAGACATTATCTACACTAAACGATCATCTGTATTTGATTTATAAACTATGAATCCACTATTTAGACTTTTTAGAAACAAGATTTATACGGCAATATCTTTATTGTCATTAATTATACTTATTGGTGTTGCTGGCTTCAAGTCCATGGCTAATTATTCGTGGGTGGATTCGATATATATGACAGTTATTACAATTACTACTGTTGGTTTTAAAGAAGTACATCCCTTAGATGACAATGGAAAAATATTTACCATTTTATTAATTTTGGCTAGTGTTGTTATTCTTGGGTACGCGATTGCAGTAATCACCGAATATATTTTAAGTAAGAATAATTTTGAAGAACTAAAACAAAGAAAGATGCAAAAGAAAATTGACGGCTTCAAAAATCACATTATTATTTGTGGCTACGGAAGAAATGGAAAGCAAGCGGCGAAAAAATTACTGGCTTATAAAAAACCTTTTGTAGTGATTGAGAAAAACAAGGTGACCATTGATAAATTTCAAAGTGAGATGGTGCCTTTTGTTTTTGGAAATGCTAATGAAGACGAAGTTCTATTTCAAGCAGGTATAGATAGAGCAAGTACCTTAATTTCTGCGTTGCCCAATGATGCAGATAATTTGTTTGTTGTGCTGTCAGCAAGACAAATCAATGGTAAAATGAGTATCATAAGTCGCGCGTCACAGGAAACGTCATATCAAAAATTAAAACTAGCAGGTGCTAACAACGTGATTTTGCCAGATAGAATTGGTGGTGATCACATGGCATCATTGGTGGTTGTGCCAGATTTAATAGAGTTTATCGATAATCTATCTATTGTTGGTGAAACAAATATCAATATAGAAGAAATAGCGGTTGATAAGCTTTATAAGTCTTCTGAAATAAAAACGATTAGAGATTTAGACCTTAGAAAAAAAACGGGTTGTACAGTGATTGGTTTTAAGGATGATCAAGGAGACTATATTGTAAACCCTGAAGCTGATTTAAAATTGGTGCCGAATTCGAAAGTCATCGTTTTAGGACGACCTGAGCAAATTCAAAAACTCAATTCGCTTTACGACATTACTTAAATCAAGTTTCATTTTAACAAGGTGTTTTTTAAAAAGTCGTTTTTTTTTAGCATCTTGTGACCTTGTAAAAAAACTAACTAACTTAAATAACTCAAGTATGAAGAAATATCTTCTTTCACTTTTTGCACTCGTATTACCAATTTTATCCTTTGCTCAAGATGCCCAAGAAATGGGTGTTGATCAAAAAATTGATCAAGCCTTTGGAGATGCTACAGGATGGTTTGTAAACTTCATTTTTTATCAAATTGATTTTGGAGGAGGCGTTAAAGTCTTTTGGGTATTATTTCCATTAATTATTGGAGCCCTTTATTTTACATTTTATTTTAAGGGTATTAATTTTAGAGGCTTTTGGACATCTATAAACATTGTTCGAGGAAAGTATGATGATATAGATCATCACGAATCAATGGTAGGCGCAGGAGATTCAACCCCTGGAGGTGATGCGATAGAGACGATAGCTATTGAAGGTCATGTTGGAGAAGTATCTCATTTTCAAGCTTTGACTGCTGCTTTATCGGCAACTGTAGGTTTAGGAAATATTGCAGGTGTTGCTATTGCGGTTTCAATTGGTGGAGCTGGAGCAACATTCTGGATGATTGTTGCTGGGTTTTTAGGTATGGCTTCAAAATTTGTGGAGTGTACGTTAGGTGTAAAGTATAGAGATATTGATGAAAATGGAACCGTTTTTGGCGGACCAATGTATTATTTAACCAAAGGATTGAAATCTAAAGGCCTTGCAGGTTTAGGTAAAGTATTAGCTGCAGTATTTGCTGTTTTTGTTATTGGTGGATCGTTTGGAGGTGGAAACATGTTTCAGGTTAATCAAGCGGCACAGTTGTTTGAACACATGACTGGAGGTGAAGAATCATTTATTCATGGTTATAGATGGGTGTTTGGTTTAGTTATGGCCATTTTCGTTGGTATCGTAATTATTGGAGGAATCAAAAAAATCGCTAAAGTAACCGATAAGATTGTTCCATTTATGGTCGTTATATATGTAGCAGCTTCATTATTTGTGATTTTTATAAATTATAATATGATTGGCGATGCATTTGCCCAAATATTTAATGGTGCATTTAGCCCAGAAGGAGTAGCAGGTGGAGCAATTGGAGTATTAGTACAAGGATTTAGACGAGCCGCTTTTTCAAATGAAGCTGGTATTGGTTCTGCATCAATTGCGCATTCAGCAGTAAAAACTAAGTATGCAGCGAGTGAAGGTTTGGTGGCCTTATTAGAACCATTTATTGATACTGTAGTTGTTTGTACAATGACTGCTTTAGTATTAATTATAACAGGAAATGTTACAGCGGCAAACTCAGGTTTAGATGATGCTGGAGCAATTTTATTAACCTCAGGAGCATTCCAATCTGCGATTTCATGGTTCCCATATGTATTAACTGTTGCAGTAGTATTATTTGCATTTAGTACAATGATTTCTTGGTCATATTACGGATACCAAGGTTGGGCATATTTGTTTGGAAGAACAAAGAAAATGGAATATACTTACAAAATAGTATTCTGTTTATTCGTTATAGTTGGAGCATCAATTAGTCTTGGTTCTGTAATTGGTTTTTCAGACGCGATGATTTTTGCGATGATGGTACCAAACATGATTGGTTTGGTCATTTTAGCACCTAAAGTTAGAGACGAGTTGAAAAAATATAAGGATGCTATAAAAGCTAAAAAAGCATAAACGATATTATGAAACATATAAAATCCCACTTCACGTTTACTAAACAACAACGAAGTGGGATTTTTTTATTGCTAATACTGATCTTAATTGTTCAATGTGCGTATTATTTTATTGATTTTTCTTCGGAAAAATTTGAAAGCGACACACTATTGGTTGCTAAGTTTAGAGCAGAAGTCGATTCTCTAAAACAGATAAAATCAAAAGAGAACCAGCTGAAAATCTATCCGTTTAACCCTAATTTCATCACAGATTATAAAGGCTATACGCTTGGAATGTCTAATGAAGAAATTGATAGATTACATGTTTTTAGAAAAACAAACAAATGGGTAAACTCTGCTGAAGAATTTCAAATTGTAACCCAGGTTTCCGATTCACTTTTAACTGGAATATCGCCTTATTTTAAGTTCCCAGATTGGGTGACAAATCCGAAACCTAGATCAACTTATAATTCTGGCTATTCTGCTAATTCAAAACCTAAAACTTTTGCTCAAAAACAAGATCTGAATACAGCTTCCGCAGCTCAACTAAAACGTGTTTATGGAATAGGTGAAAAACTATCAGAGCGTATCGTGAATTACAGAACAAAATCTGATGGTTTTGTCGCAGATGTACAGCTTCAAGAAGTTTATGGATTATCTCTCGAAGTCATCCAACGTGTACTGAACGAGTTCACAGTAAAAACAGCAAAACTCATTACTAAAATCAATATAAATAAAGCAACTTTAAATCAATTGGTAACGATAAAATATATTGATTACGAAATTGCTCAAAATATCATCGAACAACGCACACTTAGAGAAGGTTTTAAATCGTTAGATGAATTAACAAAAGTTAAAGGTTTTCCCGTGAAAAGAAGTGAGATAATTAAGTTATATTTGACCTTTGATTAAAACTACAAAAAAGACAGGTTATGAGCAGTAGGTACTTCACCGAAGAGCACGAATTATTCAGACAAAGTTTAAAAGATTTTTTACAAAAAGAAGTTGTTCCGCATATTGAAAAATGGGAGGAAACAGGACATATAGAGCGTTTCATTTGGGAGAAGTTTGGTGAAATGGGCTTTTTCGGAATAGCTTATCCTGAGGAGTATGGAGGATTGAACCTTGACTTATTTTATACGGTTATTTTACTCGAGGAACTTCAAAAAATTAATTCCGGTGGTTTTTCAGCAGCGATTTGGGCACATGCCTATTTGGCCATGACACATGTCAATAAAGAAGGAGATCATGCGCTCAAAGAAAAATATCTTGCTCCAAGTATTACAGGAGAAAAAATAGGATGCTTATGTATTACAGAACCTTTTGGGGGTAGTGATGTTGCCGGAATGCGAACTACTGCAGTTAAAAAAGGAGATACCTATGTGCTTAATGGTTCAAAAACATTTATTACAAATGGTATTTACAGCGATTATTTGGTCGTTGCAGCTAAAACAACACCTGAACTAGGCAACAAAGGGATTAGTATTTTTATCATGGATCGTGATACACCAGGAATCTCTGCAACCAAACTTGACAAATTAGGATGGCGAGCTTCAGATACTGGCGAAATTGCCTTTGACAATGTAATAATTCCTGCTTCTAACTTAATGGGAGAGGAAGACAAAGGATTTCCATACATTATGCAGCATTTCGCATTAGAACGCTTGATAATGGGAATAAATGCACATGCTAGAGCTGAATTTGCTTTAGATTATGCAAAACAATATATGAGCGAAAGACAAGCATTTGGAAAATCGATAGATAAGTTCCAGGCTTTGCGTCATTCATTTGCCGATTGTTATGCAGATATGGTCATGTGTAAGGAATTTAATTATACGGTTGCCGAACGATTAGATAAAGGTGAATATGTAGTTAAAGAAGCGACAATTTCTAAATTGCGTTCGACTAAAATGGCAGACGAAGTGATTTACCAATGCCTTCAGTTTTTAGGAGGTTATGGTTATATGGAAGAATATCCATTGGCAAGGTTATTGCGTGATAGCAGATTGGGGCCAATTGGTGGTGGAACTTCTGAGATCCTCAGAGAAATAATAGCGAAGATGGTAATCGATGACAAAGATTACAAACCTGCAACATAATTTTTCTTCGGAAAACGGCTAACCAAACTGTTCCCAATAATTTAAAAGAACACCTAGTATGGTACATAAAAACCTAAAACAGCTTCTAGTAGTATTTGTTCTGCTTTTTGCAATTGTCGGCTATTCTCAAACCGAACTCAAAAACAAAATTGTCGATTTCGGAACTTTAATTCCTATCGAAAGTGCGAGTATCTATATCAAGAATACAACTATGGGTACCGTGAGTAATTCTGACGGAAAGTTTGTGCTTCAAGTGGCCAAAGAATTTTCTGCAGACACATTGATTATTTCTTCAATAGGTTACAAGAGTTTTAGAATACCTGTAAATGAATTTGATAATACTACCGAAATTTATCTCGAAGAAGATATTGCTTCACTAGATGAGATTGTTCTCATTGCTGAAGCGCGACCAAAAACAGGAAATGAGATCGTATTGAAAGCCATCAAAAAACTGGAGGTTAATTTACCAGATTCAGCATACATCCAAAAAGGATTCTTAAGACATAAAGAACGTAATAAGATCGAATTTAAATGGCTAATAGAAAGTGCGATTACGGTTTACGATTCTGGTTACGGATCTAAAAGTTCAGAGTATTTAAAGATTAATGTTGATCAAATGCGTAAAAGCTATGATTTGCGAGATGTGGATAGTATATTTTCTTATGTGTCTTATAAAAATCAAAACTCTCGTAGTCGAATTAAACCTAAAGATGTAAATAGAAATGGGCTTAAGACATCTCAATTAGTGAAAGCAATCAAATGGAATGATAACCGTGTTAACGGACTTCAGAATATATTTCAAGGAAAATTAAATTTACTTCGTAATGCAGATGATACCAAAGCTTTGTTTGGTGAAGATATTTTAGACAGACATAAGTTTGAGCTGGATACGATTTTGGTAGATAATGACCGTAAAATCTATAAAATTAAAATCTCCGAAGGAAAAGATTTTGTAGGCTTAGGCACCAAAGGGATTTTTAATGAAGGTTATGTCGCAAAAGGATGGCTTTATATATATTATGATAACTATGCGATTAAGAAGGTAGAGTATGAACTTGTTGCTGCTTCCGATGCGCAAAAAGTGAGAAGTAAGCGATTATTTGATACTCAAGTAAATCATAAACTGGTTATTAACTATATGGAATATAAGGATAAGATGTATCCCAATTATATTTATTATGAAACGCCAAAATTGGTCAATGTCGGTTTTAAGGCAGATGAAAAAGTTAGTGACGAAGAAAAAGAACGTTACAATAAAGAGGAACGTTATTATTATACTGTACAAGAAATATTATTTTCAGAAATCATTTTAGACAAAGAAGTTATAAATATGACACTTGATAGTGAATGGGATATGGATATCTTTTCACCAAAGCCATACAACAAGGCATTCTGGAAAAACTACAATATCCTTTTAGAAAGTGAGGAAGATGAAAAACTTATTGAAGATTTAAGTACTCGTTCTTCTCTATTTAAAGATTAGTTAAAATTTTTTAAAAAAATTAATTGAACATTTTAAATTAGTTTCTATATTTGCAGCCTTAAAAATTTTAAAAGAGAGGAGGTTAAGAACTATGTTAATAATTCCAGTAAAAGCAGGAGAAAATATAGATAGAGCGCTAAAACGTTACAAACGTAAGTTTGTGAAGACAACGGTTAAAAATCAGTTGCAAGAACGTAAGCAGTTTACAAAACCTTCTATAGCACGTAGAGTTCAAGTTCAAAAAGCACAATACGTTCAAGGTCTAAGAGATCAAGAAGCCGTATAATTTAAGCTTTTTCAAAATATTAAATCCCATTAGAAATAATGGGATTTTTTTTGTGCTTATCTGAAATAGTAATTAAAAAAGGTTGTACTTTTAATTTTACACTACATTCAAGTAGTAAATAGTATCTTACTTCGGAAATTATACAACATGGCTTTTAAAGCATTTTCAGATTATCTCTTGCTAGAAAAAAACTATTCAAAGCTTACGCTGAAAGCTTATGTTGCCGACTTAGAAGCATTTCAGGTATTCATAGTTTCAGAATTTCAAACAGACAGCGTAGAGCAAGTTAACTATCAACAAATACGAAATTGGATTGTGAGTTTGGTTGAAAGTGAAATATCAAACCGAAGTATAAATAGGAAAGTGTCTTCACTTAATACCTATTATAAGTTCCTGTTGAAAACGAATACCATTGAGGTCAATCCATTAACTAAGCATAGAGCATTAAAGGTTAGCAAGAAAATACAAGTCCCGTTTTCGGAAAAAGAAATGCAATTCGTTTTGGACGAACTAAATTCTGCTAGAGATTTTGAAGGACTACGAAACCGATTAATCATCGAACTTTTTTATGCTACAGGAATTAGACGCATAGAATTAGTACAACTTAAACTAACCGATGTCGATTTATCAAATAAAATTTTAAAGGTTTTAGGTAAACGGAACAAAGAACGATTTATACCACTAATTGATTCAGTCTTAAAAACAATTAAAGACTATATGGAACAAAGGAATAAATTGGAAACAATTACCGATAAGCCATATTTGTTTCTTACGAAAAAAGGAGTTAAAATTTATGAAACTCTTGTTTACAGAATTATAAATAACTACTTTAGTAAGGTATCTACAAAAGTAAAAAGGAGTCCACACATATTAAGGCACTCATTTGCGACTCATTTACTCAATCAAGGTGCAAACCTAAATGCTGTTAAAGAACTTCTTGGTCATTCAAGTTTAGCAGCTACACAAGTCTATACGCATAATAGTATAGCCGAATTAAAAAAAGTGTATTCAAATACACATCCAAGAAGTAAAAAGTAATATTGTCTAACCAATAAAGAAAGATTATGAAGGTAAACACACAATCTGTAAATTTTAATGCAGACAAGAAGTTAATTGATTTTATCCAAAAACGAATGGATAAATTAGATATGTTCTATGATAAGGTCATACAATCTGATGTGTATTTGAAAGTTGAGAACACAAGCGATAAAGAAAATAAAATTTTTGAAGCAAGAGTAAAAGTTCCTGGCGATAGTTTTATAGTAAAAAAACAATGTAAAACTTTTGAAGAAGGCACAGATATGGCAATTTCGTCATTAGAAAGACAACTTAAAAGGCGAAAAGAGAAATTAAGAGCACATATGTAGTAAAATTTTTCAAAAAATGTTTTGAATAAATAAATAAATCTTTACATTTGCAGTCCGTTAGAAATAGCGGGCTTTTTTTATAGCCAAAAAGTTATATAAAAGCCGATGTAGCTCAGCTGGCTAGAGCAGCTGATTTGTAATCAGCAGGTCGTGGGTTCGAGTCCCTCCATCGGC